>JAJECO010000042.1 GCA_022822005.1 Candidatus Poribacteria bacterium | reverse complement strand
ATAGTCTAACGTAAGTTGCTGGTAGTGCATTGTCAGATAAATGCTAATGGTCATGCCCGTTGTGGATTGACAAATCCACTACACAGATACCTAGCACATTGCGCTATAGTCCGCATGGCTTCGATACGTCTATCCAAGTCTCGGACTCTCGGAACGGAGCCGAGCGGTGAGTGGCTCGTCACAATTTATTTGACGTTGTAAAATGGGAGAATGGGAACTGAATAAAACCCATTTACCTGCTCGCAGTGGATTGACAAATCCACTGCACAGGTACAAAGAGGGTTTGGATATGCCTATCCAAGCCGAGCGGGTTGGGCGACTAGCAACTTGCGTTAAGATAGCGCAACGTGTTAGGGCAGTACTAATCCATCTTTCAAATTATCTTTTCAACGACAGGCGATGCAGAATGTATAAAGCAACAGCTTTTTCGTTTTACTTTTTTCTGTTGATGTGCCTGATTGTTCCGCCGAGTGTGGCAGCACAAGTGGTAGACATCCCGGATCTCATCCTCCGCGCTGCGATAGAGGAACAACTCGGCAAAGCATCGGGGGCAATAATCACCACAGCGGACATGGCGAACTTAACTAGTCTTGAAGCCCACCAGGGTGTGCACGATTTGACCGGACTTGAAAGTGCAACTAACCTGACTACGCTGCGGATTTATGGCAACGTATCGGACCTGTCCCCTCTAGCGGGTTTGACGCAGCTGAATAGCCTAGATTTGACCACTCCCAACGTATCGGACCTGTCCCCTTTGGTGGGTTTAACTCAGCTGAATCACCTGGAGCTTAATCACACCTCTGCATCGGACCTGTCCCCTTTGGCGGGTTTGACGCAGCTGAATCACCTGTCTCTTAGTTACGCCTCTGTATCGGACCTGTCCCCTTTGGCAGGTTTAACTCAGCTGAATCACCTACAGTTGTCTCGCAATAACAACCTATCGGACCTGTCTCCTTTGGCGGGTTTGACGCAGCTGAATCACCTGTCTCTTAGTTACACCTCTGTATCGGACCTGTCTCCTTTGGCGGGTTTAACTCAGCTGAATCACCTACAGTTGGGTGGCAATCGCAACGTATCGGACCTGTCCCCTTTGGCGGGTTTGACGCGGCTAAATTACCTGTATCTGAATGAAAACAACATATCTGACCTCTCTTTTTTGGAAGGTTTAGATGGCCTAATAAACCTGAAGGTAAAGGGAAATCCCCTGAGCTATCAATCTATTTACACACATATCCCAACCCTCCAACGCAGAGGGGTTAGGGTTGAGTTTGATTCCCGATCCGTTGCAGATCTTTTGAACATTTCAGGCGTGATAACGGCGTCAAATAACACGCTTACCATTGAAGTGAGGGATAGTTGGGGACGGGCGTTTGCAGGGGTTCCGGTGACATTTACTGTCGTCTCCGGTGGCGGCACACTGAGTGCAACGAACACAACCACAGATGAACAGGGCAGGGCTCAGAGTATTCTCACGCTGGGGGACGGGGAGCAGAACAGCGTCGAGGCATCTGTTACTGGGACGACACTGGCGATAATCCTTAGCGACACGGTAGTACCAGAAGTAAAACTCCCGGATCCTAACCTCCGCGCTGTGGTTGAGACCCTGCTTGGCAAAGCATCGGGGGCAATAATCACCACAGCGGACATGGCAAACTTAACCCATCTTCACGCCAGAAATATCGACATAAATGATTTGACCGGACTTGAAAGTGCAACGAACCTCACATACCTGTCTCTGAATGACAACAACATATCTGACATCTCACCCCTGGTGGGAAATACGGGACTGGGGACTGAGGATCATGTGCATTTGTGGGGGAATCCCCTCAATAGTCTATCCCTTAACGACTATATCCCAGCGCTCCGGAGTAGAGGGGTCCGAGTTGTTCCGGATGAAGATGCCGAACCGTACACAGTGGGACTGATTTACTTCTTACCCAACGACAGTCACCCGCGTCCGAATGTAGAGGTACAGATCGATGCCTTGATAAAGGAGATACAGCAATCTCTCGCATATTCGATGGAAGCCTACGGATTTGGCAGAAAGACCTTTACCTTTCAAGCCGATGCCACTGGCAAGGCAGTTGTGCACCATGTAAACGGCAAATTCAACGAAGCGTATTACTTATATGATCAAGATGGTCAATCTGATCGATATGCTAAATGGAAGGTCTGGGACGAAATTGACGAACAGTTTGGTTCACAACGCACCCTTTATGTTTGCTTGATAGATGGTAGTGTCAGCAGTGGTCTTGGAAGCGGTGGTTCCTTGAGCGGACGTGCAGTTATACACTCCTACCGGTCTGCGAATTTTCCCACGGACCTGGTTGCCCACGAGCTTAACCATGCGTTTGGACTATACCATATTAGGTTCTTGTACGACATTAGGTCCTTGTACGACGGAGGTAGGGTTAGCGAATGGGACTCAGCGTGTCGCACTGAATGGTTGGATGTCCATCGTTACCTAAACCCAACACAGCGTAGTGACGACGTCTCCTACCCACAGATTCGCATGTTGCCCCCAAGTCTTGTCTCTCCACCGAATACCATTCGCCTCCGTTTTGAGGTCGAGGATAATGATGGTCTCCGTCAAGCACAATTAATGAAAGACCCGTATACTACGGGAGGCTGGGTCGTTGCTTGTAAGCGATTAACTGGCACACATAGCACCGTTGAGTTTGTCACAACTGCCTTACAACCAAAAGACACGGAGGTGTTGTTTTCCGTTATTGATGTGCATGGGGATTTCTCCACTATGCTCTCCCCAATTGATGTTGCCTCTATAATACCGCCACCCTATGTTGTGTCAGTACCGGATGCCTATTTAGCAGACGCATTGCGGAGGGAGTTAGACCTGGCTCCCGGCGATCCAATCACATCACATGGGATGCTATCATTCTGGGAATTATACTTGGGCGGCCTCAAGCCAAGTGGCTCATTAGACCTTACTGGGATTGATAGTGCAATTAACCTAGGATACCTACGGCTTGAAGACAATTCTATATTGGACCTCTCCCCTTTGGCAGGTTTGACTAACTTGCAAATCTTGTATCTTCCTAACAATTCGATATCGGATCTCTCCCCTTTGGTAGATTTGACTAACCTGAAAGACTTGAATTTTTCTAACAATTCGATATCAGACATCTCCCCTTTGGCGGGTTTGACTAACTTGCAAATCTTGTATCTTTCTAACAATTCGATATCGGATCTCTCCCCTTTGACAGGTTTAGACCGCCTAATATACTTGGCTGTAAAGGGAAATCCCTTGAGCTATCGATCTATCCACACGCATATCCCAATCCTCCAGAGTCGGGGAATCTCAGTAGAATTTGACAACCAGGCACATAAGGCACTGCTGAAAATATCAGGTGATGACCAGAAAGGTAAGTCAGGTGCAGCTTTGGCGAACCCCTTTGTTATTGAAGTGCGGGATGAAAATGGTTCTGCACTTGAGGGGATTTCGGTGACGTTTTCCGTCACTGCGGGCGATGGCACGCTCAGTGTTACAAGCACAACCACCGATCCTAACGGCAGGGCAGAGACTACACTCACGCTAGGCCCAAATCTGGGTACAAACATCGTACAGGTCTCTGCCGCTGGCATTGAGGTGCCAGCAACCTTCCATGCTGTCTTCGATACGGAAGCACCATTGATCGGAGCAGATATCAACAAAGACGGAAACGTGAATGTCCTAGACCTCGTCTTGATTGTGTCCAATCTCGGACAAGCTGGACAGAATGATGCAGATGTCAACCGAGATGGGGTTGTCAGTACTCTGGACTTGGTATTGGCTGCGGGTATGTTTGATGGTGTAGCTGCCGCGCCTTCAGCGCAGCCAGAAGTACCTGAGACCCTCACGGCGGTAGAGGTTCAGGGTTGGCTGACCGACGCCAGGGCACTTGAAGTTAGAGATCCCATCATGAAACGAGGGATTATGGTGCTTGAACAGCTCTTGGTCTCCCTCACCCCAAAAGAGACGGGGTTGTTGGCAAACTACCCGAATCCGTTTAACCCGGAGACATGGATTCCGTATCGGTTAGCGGAGGATGGTTTTGTCACCTTGACCATCTACAATCCAAGCGGTCAGGTTGTTCGTACCCTCGACGTTGGACATCGGATTGCCTCCGCCTACGAGAGTCAGTCAAAAGCAATCTATTGGGATGGGAAAAACGATCTTGGCGAACCGGTGGCAAGCGGCGTGTACTTTTATACCCTATCCACAGGTCGCTCTGGACTCTCGGTGCCTCACCGGAGCGATTTTTCCGCCACACGGAAGATGGTTATTCTCAAGTAGCAGGAGGCGGGGGAGGAAACCGTGCCCCTACGATTGGATATGGCTCACATAAGTTAACACGCCCTAGCAACTTAGGTTATGGTCTGAAGGGAGAGAATATTAGATGCAGCACTTTGAACCGGTGGATATGCTAAGTCATATTCGACTGGGATTGAATTCGCTTGTAAAGGGACTTGACCCGACAAATAAGCATATGCCGTACTGGTGTATCGGCTTTGCTGAGGGGCAGTTAAAGGCATTTCGTCACTCTGGCGCATGGGACTGGTGCCACGATGTCGCCAGAGCTATTCACGCTATTGGCATGGCGGAGCGCGCCACCGGAGAATGTGTGGATGAAGCTATTTGGAGGGACCTCGCTGATCTCCAGATTGCCCTGTTCGATGAAGCAGACAACCTGCCCGGCACAGCGGATAACGATACAGGCGATCGTTTCGTCCATCTCCATAACATACGCGAGTCCACACACGCGTTGAACGCTCTCATCCATCGCGGCGACAAGCGAGCACGAATGTGGAGTCAGCGGATGATTCGCACTGTTCGTGCTGCGCTGGCAGACGACGGCACCCTCCAACTTGATCGCCTTCCCTCTTACGTCTCAGAGTATAACCATCAGCCATCGCAGGAGGGTCGCGCTGTCGATGCGTTGGTTCGGAACTATCGCATCACAGGTGATGAAGTTGCCTTGGAATTGGCAGGACTTATGACCTCCTATGCGCTGGAACACTGTTTTACACCCGAAGGCGCACTCAAGGAGGAAGCGGGGACACACGGGCACTCCCTCAACGCTATAGTTGCCGGAATGCTTGACCTTGCGCTCCTCACCAATGATGCAGATCTGTTGAACAGAGTCAAAGCTATCTACGATGTCGGTTGTCCACGTTACAACAGTAGTTTCGGTTGGTCAATGGAATCGCTGCATAAATTTCATCCCCGTGGCGAATCTAACAACACCGGCGACCTGCTGCGTGCTGCGCTTCTTTTGGGGCACGCCGGCTGGGCTAGCTACTTTGAGGACGCAGAGCGGATACTTCGCGGACATCTCCTGCCTTCGCAGGTTATTGATGTAGATGACTTGCCCGACGAACCCAATCAAACAGATGATAGTCTCCACTGTCGCGCCTCCCGTCTGCGCGGGGGTTTTAGCTTTCCAACACCCAACGATTATCTACTGAATCCAGATGCAACTATTACGACGTATGATATCACCTCCGGTGCTGTCGATGGGTTGTGTGAAGCTTTCTCGTCCATCATCACTTCAGACGATGCTGGTATCCGTATCAATCTGCTGTTCAGCCACGAAGCAGAGGGGGTACGCGTTACCAGTCATCTCTCCCAAACAGGACGCCTTGAAATTGAAAACCGAAGTGGCAGCCCTCTACTGGTGCGCATCCCGTCTTGGGTAGATAAGAAAGAGGTTTGTCTTAAAGTGAACGGTGCGGCAACTCAAAAAATATTCATCCAGTCATATCTACTTATTACTGGAAATGAGATCCCTTCATCAAGTATCATTACTTTCCCGATGCACGAAAAACGAACGGTAGAGAGTATATGCTTTGAAAACTACACCATTGATTGGCGGGGCGACCAGATTATCGCAATGTCGCCGCCCGCGAAACATCGACCAATGTTTCCACCGTGCGAATAACACCCTAAGAATCCGCCATCTAAATCGGAAAGGGTCGCTGCTGTTAGGACGGATTAGATGAGACTACCATGAAACTGCTCGAACAGACGCCTGACGCCGTCAGTCAGAAAATTCAGAATGTGCTGACTCCCGAAGAAGAAGAGTTTATCCGTGTGTCCACTGATCTGGATTCTGATGGGAACTTTGGGGAACAGTGGGTCGTCGTCACAGATAAACGAGTAATTGTGGCACCAGTGGAAGGAGTCGACGGCGTTGTTGACGTACCTATCAGGGAATTAGCTGCTGTCCAAACCGAACCGCTGGTCGGAGGAGGGCGCTTAGAAATCGAGCGGAAAAACCAGGCAACCCTCTTCGTTCCTTACTCCAGTTCACTCGCGGAAAAATTCTCTGAGGTCGCACGGGGGCTTGAGCAACTTCGCCAGCAAGACGAATTTTTTATAAAAACAGAACTTGACCAGACGCGTTGCTCCAAATGTGGCAGGCTGCTGCCTGAGAAAAACGGAATCTGTACAGCTTGCATTCGTCGGCTGGCAACATTAGGACGAATTGCCAGTTATTTGAAACCGTATAAGTGGCGCGCTATCCTGATGGCGCTCGTTTCGTTGGTAACTATCAGTTCGGAACTTGCCCCACCGCAGGTATCGCGGTACATTGTTGATAATGTCTTCCTGCCACCAGACGAAACGGCTGGCACCGTTGCGCAAAGAGCGACAATTCTGGGCTGGTGTATACTTGGATTGATTGGTCTTCGCGTGCTGCGCTGGGGTATGGAATTGGTGCACGGCTGGATAGTCAGTTGGTTGAGTGCGCGAGTGACAGCGGATATTCGAAGTCATCTCTATCGACGATTGGAGATGCTCTCAATACAATTTTACGATCAACGTCGGGTGGGCGCACTGATGTCGCGTGTGACGCGGGACAGTGACATGCTTCGGGAATTTTTGGTCGATGGACTGCCCTATCTGGTGATCAACACCCTGATGATCGTTGGCATACTCTGCGTCCAGTTTTCGATGCACTGGCAGCTTACTCTCTGCATGCTAATCCCCGTCCCACTCGTTATAATCTGGGGAAGAATTTTCTGGCGACGTATGCGACGGATCTTCAACAAGCACGGCCAAGGTTGGGCGCACCTCAGTGCACGATTAAACGAAGCACTCGCTGGCATCCATGTCGTAAAGGCTTTCGCTCAAGAAGATCGGGAGATAAAGGAATTTGAGAAGAAGAACACCGATCTAATGCGGATTTCCAAGAGGACTGCACGGCACTGGCTTGTATTCTTCGCGGTAATGAGTTTCCTGACTGGGTGTGGTGGCGTAATCATCTGGCTGGCTGGGGGATTGGAGGTTCTCGGAGGCAACTTAACCTTAGGCACCCTCACGGCATTTTCCAGTTATATGTGGCTTATTTACGGTCCCTTAGAGTGGCTCGGCAGGGTTAATAGCTGGATGACACGGGCTTTTGCCGGTGCAGAACGCATCTTCGAAGTCATTGACGCTGCACCCGAAGCGTACAACGATCCGGAGGCGACCTCACTAACAGAAATGAAGGGGCAGGTTGCGTTCAAGGATGTGACCTTCGGCTACGACAAAAGTAAACCGGTTCTTCACGAAGTAGCGCTTAATGTTCCCCCCGGGGAGATGATTGGACTTGTGGGCAAATCAGGAGTGGGTAAGACAACTACCGTGAATCTAATCGCCCGGTTTTATGATGTAGACCGCGGCGCGATTGAAATCGACGGTGTGGATGTACGCAACATCCGCCTTGAAGATCTGCGCAGCCAAATCGGTATTGTCTTACAAGAGCCGTTCCTCTTTAGCGGAACAATCGCCGAGAATATCGGATATGGCAGCCCCGGTGCTACCCTTGAGGAGGTTATGGAGGCCGCACAGGCGGCGAATGCCCACAATTTTATCGTAGCAAAGGCGGATGGTTACGACACAAATGTAGGAGAACGGGGAAATAACCTATCGGGTGGAGAGAAGCAGCGAATTTCCATCGCACGGGCTATCCTCCACGACCCTAGGATCCTTATTTTAGATGAAGCAACCTCGTCGGTGGATGTAGAGACTGAAAAAGAGATTCAGGAGGCAGTCGCACGGCTAATCAAAAATCGGACCACCTTCGCTATTGCACATCGACTGTCAACCCTTCGGAATGCCGATCGGTTGGTTGTCCTCGACGGCGGGCGGATTGTAGAGATCGGCACACACAGCGAATTGATGGATAGGAAGGGTGTGTTTTACGACCTTGTAGAGTTGCAACAACAGACCTCTGAAATTATCGGAATCAGAGAATAGCAGTAACCAGTTCAACAAGTTAGGCTAAACAACATTTTTCAGTTATCAACTTATGAAAGGAATATCAACTATGGCAGAAACACATAACTTTCAAGCAAGCCACCTGCATTCAATCACGCGGCGGATATTTGTCGCAGCAGGCGCGACTCGCCACATCGCTGACGATGTGGCAGAAATTCTGGTCAACGCCAACCTCGCCGGACACGACTCACACGGAGTACTCCGCATCCCTGCATATCTGCGCACCATCGAAGGTGGCGGATTGATTCCTAACGTAGAACCCGAAGTCACGAGCGAAACTGCTAATACCATGATCTTCGACGGGAAAAATTGTTTCGGTCACTACATCGCTCGACAAGCGATGAACCGCGCAATTGAGAAAGCAAAAGCAGCAGATATGTGTAGCGTCAGTATTATCAATACCGGTCACATCGGCAGACTGGGTGACTATGCAGAAGCTGCAGCAGCTGCCGGCTGTATCGGAATTATTACGACCGGTGGCGGTGGGCAAATGCAGGGAATCACAGTTCCCTTTGGCGGTGCCGGCGGTGCAACAGGCACCAACCCAATTGCTGTCGGTGTCCCAACCGGTGACGATGCTCCCTTTGTCATTGACATCGCAACAAGCATGATTGCCGAGGGCAAAATCCAAGTCGCGCGTAGCAAGGGCGAAGATCTACCTGAAGGCCATATAGTAGATAAGAATGGAAATCCGAGCGTCAAACCCGCGGACTTTTATGATGGCGGATTCCTCCTGCCGTTTGGCTTGCACAAAGGCTACTCAATTGGCTTGTTGGTCTGTCTGCTTGGAGGATTGGCTGGCACCTTCGATATTGAAAAGGGCTCAATGGGCGGCTGCTTTATGCAGGTGATAAACGTCGATGCCATGACGCCGCTGGCGGAATATCAACAGGGTGTGCGCGCCTTCTTGGACGGTATTAAGTCAATTCCACCCGCACCAGGTTTTGATAAGGTGCTCGTTCCCGGTGACTTTGAGCATCAGAATCGCGTCCAACGTCTGGCTGATGGCATCGAGATTCCGGACACTATCCGTCAGCAGATTTCGGAGTGCGCAGAGAAGCTGGGTGTTTCGATGAGCGAAGACGCCGTTGAGCCGGGCGATGCCGGGCGATACCAATAACGTGTTAAATCTGGGACAGGCTAACTGGTTATGATATTTTTCATCATCTGGATCATTTGTATACCGCTGGTTATCTGGATTGTTCTACAGATCGTTTCCAAAAGGAGGGCAGCCGGAGAAGCCGAGCCGGGCGTTCAGCTTGAGGAATGCGCGATTTGCCATGAAGAGTTTCCAATGGAGGCACTGCTTGAGAAGGAGGTCGGGGGATATAGCAGGGTCTACTGCTTTTGTGGCGACTGCATCGAGCAACTGCATCTCGAATATCAAGCAAAGGTAGAACACAGAGATGAGGAGAATAAGACAATCAGTGAACCTGCGAACTTGTAAGTTGAGTGTGGGTGGCGCCTGAACCCAATCTATTTTACTGGACACATCGCACAATACAAAGGAGGTTGATATGTACGATTTAGTTACATTTGGCGAAGCGATGATACGGCTCACTTCGCCTGAATTTAAGCGACTCGAGCAGTCGTCAACGCTATTGATGGACGCCGGTGGGGCGGAATTGAATGTCGCAGTCAATGGGGCTCAGTTGGGACTGCGCACCGCATGGGTCTCTCGCTTGGTCGATAACTGGTCAGGAAAATTTATTGCTAACAAAGGACGAGAGTTAGGCGTCGATACCTCCCAGATTGCATGGGTCCCGTTTGATGGTGTGGGCTTAGAACGGAACGGTTTCTATCACGTCGAATTGGGCGCAGGTCCCCGCGCAAGCAGCGTCGCCTATGACCGGGGCTATTCAGCAATATCAAATATCCAACCCGGCGAAATTAATTGGTCGCAGATTTTCGACGGCGCCCGATGGTTCCATCTGAGCGGCATTACACCCGCACTCTCCGACTCCGCAGCAGCAGTAGCGAAAGAAGCACTTCAGGCAGCGCGTGCCGCAAACGTAACAACGAGTTACGACCTAAATTTCCGCTCAAAACTGTGGAGCGCAGAACAGGCACAGGCTGCAAATCGCGAAATGGTGGAGCATGTCTGCGTGCTCATCGGAAACGAAGAAGATTTCGAGATGGCACTCGGCTTCAAAGCGGAAGGCACAACTGAAAACTTCAGCCAACTTGACCCAGAAAGTTATAAAGAGGTCGCACAACGAGTTTCCGAAGCATTCCCTAACGTTGAAATGATAGGCACCACCTTGCGCGACGCAAAAACCGGTTGGCTAAACGATTGGCGCACACTTCTGTTTGACGGATCGGACTTCTATCTGTCGCGCATCTACGAAAATCTCGAACTGGTTGATCGCGTCGGTGGTGGCGACAGCTTCTCCGCCGGTTTGATCTATAGTCTGCTCAATGGCAAATCACTCCAAGAAGCAGTTGATTTCGGTGGCGGTTATTCCGCACTTGCACATACCTTCCCCGGCGATTTCAACTGGGCAACTGCTGAAGAAGCTGAAAACGCAATGCAGGCGAGTAGTGTTAGGATTCGCCGATAGGCTATTGCAGGTGAGGTCGTCGGCTCTTTAATTTAATCTGTCCATCGGACTTGCTCACTCAAGGGCTTTCGCTCAAGCGTGGGCACTTCCGCCGGATAGCCCATATAATAAAATCCGATGATATATTCCTGATCAGGATCAATGCCGAGTAGCTCGTAAGTATTCTGCTCCAGCGTGATGGCACCGGTGCTCCACTGCATCCCAACCCCGCGCTCCCACCCGGCAAGTTGAATGTTCAGCATAGCGCAGCAGGTCGCCGCATAGTCTTCACGTTTCCGCTGTTCATCTCCGTCCTGAACACACGAAACGGCCACAATTGTCGGTTTGGACGTGAACTTCTTGAAGCCTTGTTCTCCAACCTTAGCAAGGGTTTCCTCATCTGCAGCTGCAGCCGCTGTCGGGTTAGAGGTAATTTTTTCAATCTGAATCTCACGATACCGTTCCGCGAGAATCAGTTTTGTTTCTTCACCGATGACGGTGAATCGCCACGGTTCGGTCAGATGGTGGTTGGGACTCCAGATACCCGCCTCAAGAATCCCCTCAAGAACATCTCGGGGCACTGGACCCGGCTTAAACTGAAAAATCGTTCGGCGAGATCGAATCGCCTCTGTAACAGGGAATTGATCGGTTGGCATGGAGCGTATCTCGGCAGTCGAATTATCTTGACTCATTGCTTTCTCCTTCTGAAATTGAGACTCATTTTCAATTCGGGATTTGAAAAGATTATAAACCCATAGACAACATTTGTCAAGAGGTTTTTCGCTAAAAAAGGCAGGTAGTAGGTACTACGTTTCGGCTGAACAGATGAAGGGGCGCAATTCCGTATCGATTCAGCTCTAACAACGTTAATGCCTCAGTAGGACCATTGCGGTTGTCTGTGAATAGGGTTGACCTTGCCAATGCCTTGTGATATACTGTCCATTAAGGCAAATCGATCACAGGATGGCATAATCATCTTTAACCCAAAGGAGTCATTCAATGCAAGTTGTAGATCTTGGTAGAACAGGGCTGCGAGTTTCGCGGCTTTCGATTGGAACAGGTACGCACGGCTGGGGCGGAAAATCGGATCAGACGGCACTCGGATTAAAAGGATTGGTGGATCTACTCCATTTTTCCCATGATCAAGGTGTGACGTTTTGGGATTCCGCAGATCAATATGGCAGCCACTCCTATATCAAGGAAGCACTGAAGGAATTAGATCGCTCTTCAGTCGTCATCACAACAAAAACGACTTCTCGCACTAGGAAAGCGGTTGAAGACGATATCAAACGATTCTTGAAGGAAATCGGATCGGACTATGTAGATATTGTGCTACTACACTGCCTCACCGAAGTCGATTGGCCCGCGCGCTATCCGGACGCGATGGAAGCGCTAACGCGATGTAAAGAACAGGGACTCATACGCGCACACGGTGTTTCGTGCCACGACTATGCCGCTTTTCAAACGTCTGCTATGACCAAGTGGGTCGAAGTTGTGTTAGCCCGCATTAATTACACCGGAGTCCACATGGACGCATCACCGGCCGACGTGATCCGAACCATGGAACAGATGGCTGCGTTTGGCAAAGGCATCTACGGCATGAAGGTACTCGGACAAAGTAAGTTAGCTGAGGAAGACGGCCCGAGGCAAGGCATTGAGTTTGTCATGGGGCTGCCGTGCGTTCACGCAATGACAATTGGTATGACGAGCCGGCATGAAGTCGAAGAAAACGTCGCAATTGTCAATGAGCTTACTGATTAACTCAAGTCGCTAAGCCCTGTTGACATGTGATAACTTCAATCGACTACAACAGCCCACCTCTGAGATCCTATAAAATTTTATAAAAAGTGTTAGATTTTGACAAATTGAACCAACCGGATGCGCCTTGAGGCAATTTGGGGCAATCGCCTCAATCCTTGGCAGATTGTTCAACAGTTGGGGCGTTTGTCGAAAAGTCGACGGCAAAATGTCAACACGCCCCGCCTATCCCCAGATGTTTTTCTTATGTAGGTGGCAGCGCATCCATTGCATGGACTCATAATCTTTTGCAATTCGCAATCTATGGATTTCGACCTTATATACGGAATTCAACAGAGTGAATCTCTCCTCTGACATTTTGGAGGCTTCGTTCCCTAATTAAAGGAGTCATACCTTGATGAGGCTATTTGATTTGAGGATTTTAGGTTGCTTCGTTTGTATTATTGCTGCGATTTTTCTTCAGGCTCCCTTAGTCCTCTTAGCGCAAGCTACGGACCAGACAGAACAGTGGCAGCAGGAACATGAACGGAAAAGGGAAGAAAAGCGTAACCTGGAAGAGCAAAGAAACACGATTATCCAAAAGGAACAAGGGATCCTACAAAAACTACAGGAGATTGAATCCAAGTTAGCTGCCAACGAAAAAGAACTCGCCCGGTATCATCAAGAAATTGAAAGCCATACCTTTGAGGCTGAGGAACTCCAGAGAGAATTGGGAGAGTTGCTATCTCAAGACAAGAGACAAAAGAAACTGGCTGTTAAGCGAATTCGTGCAATTTATAAACTAGGCTATAATGAGGAGGCTGAACATCTCCTGAAGATATTGCTCGGGGCGCAGGACATGCAAGACCTGGTGGAAAAGTATAAGTATATGGGTGTTATTGCCGAAGCGGATCAGAATCTGCTAAAGGACATACAACTTCGGCAGGCAGAAATTGCAGAAAAATCTGTTGAGATTCGGCAGCAAATCCAGCTAGCGAAGGCGGCATCGGAAGCTGCGCAAACTGAACGCTCAAACCTCCTTGCTCAGGAACAGAAACGTCAACAACTCCTACATAAATACCGAACAGAGAAAGGGGTTCATAACCAAGCAATAAGGGAGTTAAACGCTGCCGTTGCACAGTTAGGGGACCGTCTCGGAATCATCAGCGAAGCACGTCTGAAAGAACAAGCGAATACAATTAAAAGCATTAGGACCGCTCGGTTTGGCAAACTCCCGTGGGCTGTCGTCGGAAAGGTTGTTCCAAACCAGACACCCACTGGCCGTGGCATCACTATTCAAGCAAAGAAGGGAACCCCCGTGCGATGTATAGCGAAGGGTGTCGTGGCGAACACAGGACCAGTTTTTGGTTATGGTAACACAGTTTTCGTTATGCATGGAGATGGATATATCTCTGTTTATGCACATTTGTCGAGTATATCTGTGACACGGGGCGATACTATTCAAGCAAAGCAAGTGATTGGAACCCTTGGAGAAACTGGATCACTGATTGGACCAGTACTTTATCTTGAACTTTGGAAAAACCAGGAACCTTTGAATACACGAAGGTGGCTCACAAGAAAAATGAAATGATGTTAGTCGATTTTTCAATCGACATCCCGAGTGGGGAGCAAAATATGGCATCCAAATACGAAACCGTTATCGGTTTGGAGATTCACGCGGAACTGTCGACAAATAGCAAACTCTTTTGCAACTGTGAAGTTAAATTTGGATCCGCGGCGAATACGCAAACCTGCCCCATCTGTTTGGGGATGCCCGGCGTGCTGCCTGTGATGAATCAGCGGGCAGTCGAGTACTCAACTCGCGCCGCTTTAGGGCTAAATTGCAAAATTGCGTCTTACAGCAAGTTCGATCGGAAAAATTACTTCTATCCAGATTTGCCCAAAGGTTACCAAATCTCACAATATGACCTTCCCCTTGCCTACGACGGTTATGTCGATTATGAGCTGGATGGCGAAACGAAGCGAGTTCGCATTAATCGTATCCACTTAGAAGAAGATGCAGGAAAGTTAGTCCATGCAGATGTGACCGGAAACCCAAATCAGAGCTATGTAGACTTCAACCGTTCATGTGTGCCGCTGTTAGAAATTGTCAGTGAGCCGGACCTACGCTCCCCTGAAGAAGCAATCGCCTACTGGCGCGCTGTCAAGGAAATCTTAGAGTATGTTGAAATCAGCGATTGTAATATGGAGGAGGGAAGTTTCCGCTGTGATGCGAACATCTCCCTGCGTCCGGTTGGAAGCAAAGAACTGGGAACCCGGACAGAACTGAAAAACAAAAATTCATTTCAGCATGTATTGACCGCTTTAGAATACGAGGAGAAACGTCAAGCACGTATTCTTGATGAGGGCGGTGAAGTGATCCAAGAAACTGTGCTGTTTGACATAAACACAGGCAGAACAGCTTCCATGCGTAGCAAAGAGGAAGCCCACGATTATCGCTACTTTCCTGAACCGGACCTCGTTCCTTTTGAGGTAGATGCAGCCGAAGTTGAACGCATCCGAGCATCACTACCGGAACTACCCGCCGAGCGCCGACAGCGTTTTGTTGCAGAATACGGTATTCCAGCCTATGATGCAGAATTCCTGACCGCTACACGCCAGATGGCGGACTTCTTCGACGAAACCGCACATCTTAGTGGTGATCCAAAAGCAAGCAGTAACTGGATCATGGGGGACCTGTCAGGGCTGTTGAACAATGCTGGAATAGAGATCCAAGATACTCAGGTAACACCCGATCATCTCAGCGAACTAATTCAACTGATTAACGATCAAATAATCAGCGGAAAAATTGCTAAATCCGTCCTACCCGATGTCTTTGAAACCGGCAACCCCCCAAAGCAAATCGTCGATGAGAAAGGGCTTTCGCAAATTTCCGACGCATCTGCAATCGAATCAATCGTCGATCAGGTCATCAAGGAAAATCCGGGACCTGCACAAGACTATCGGGATGGCACACAGAAAGCAATCGGTTTCCTCGTCGGTCAAGTGATGAAAGCTACCAGAGGCAAAGCCAATCCACAGATGGTCAACCAACTGTTGCAACAGAAACTTAGTGGTTAAGAGACCAACAACTGCTTTGCTTAATCAAACCAAGCGCAAAGCAGTTATAACAATCCAAGACACCTTTCACCAAGGTGCTGTGGCTGGTATAGTTCGTAGTGTGGAACACTATCAGGTCTCATCAGAATATGTAATCGAGTTACCAGTCACAAGTCATTAATACCATGACCCTACAACATCCGCAGACAGACAAAATTAACTTGAAGGGATTGACACTGTTCGAGCTAGAAAAACTGGTGACACAGTGGGACGAACCGGAATATCGCGCGAAGCAACTGATGTCATGGATGTATCACAGGCAGGCGGAAACATTCGAGGCAATGACGAACCTGCCCCGTAATCTAAGGCAGAAGCTGACAGATATCGCTTACGTCAGCGGGACACACGTCCTCACACGCACACCATCCAACGCCGATACAGCAGTCAAATATCTGTTTGAACTCACTGATGGCAGCCGGGTCGAAAGCGTCCTGATGTATGACCAAGATCGTATCACGGTTTGTGTCTCGTCACAGGTGGGATGTGCAATGGCGTGTGATTTTTGTGCGACCGCGAAGATGGGATTTTTCCGCAATTTAACCGCAGCAGAGATTTTGGACCAGTTGATAACAATAGAACGTGAGTTGGACACTGAAAAGAGCGTAACACATGTTGTGTTTATGGGAATGGGGGAACCCTTAGCAAACTATGACCAGACTGTGAAGGCAATCCGTTTGATGACAGACGCAAATGGGTTAGGAATACCAGAGGCAAAGATTACCGTTTCTACCTCCGGTTTAGCTCGACGTATGCGGCAATTTACCAGTGAACGCCTCAGATGCAATCTTGCTCTCTCATTAAACGGCACAACAGACGAAACTCGAACACGCCTGATGCCGATCAACGCCAAATATCCAATCGATGAAGTCCTGGATGCCACACGGGAATGGGCACTTGCAACCCAACGCCCCGCCACACTTGAATATGTCCTGATCCGTGGCGTGAATGATAGCGTTACGGACGCCAGACGCCTCCGCAAACTGATGGGACGGCTGCCGTGCAAGTTAAACCTCATCCCGTTCAACGAGATCGAAGGTGCCAATTTCCGACGACCTGAACTCAATCAAATCGAACGATTCCGGCGCATCGTCGCAGATGGTCACCATGTCGCACCGATCCGATTCAGTAAGGGCAGAGACATCGCCGCTGCCTGTGGCCAACTCCGGACAATCTACGAAAAGCAGGGCGTGATGATGCCGCAAGTGTCATAGCGAACTCCCATTATGCTTTCTGATCTTGCCGCTGGTGTTCAGACATCTATTCACCAAAGCTATAACCTCACCATCAAGTCCACAATACCAATCGGTACGGGCGCAATGAGCACAACGATGCGACTTGCAACCAACCGGGGGATATTGTTTCTGAAAATATATAAGTCGGCACGAAATCAGAGCACTTCTGCCCAGCCCAACCTCCAGAGAATCGCCTTCACACACGCTGTCCAAACCTTTCTGTATCAGGAGGGTTTTCCTGTTCCCCGCTTACTGCCGAATAACAATGGCAACACGTTCAGCGTGTGCGACATCCCTTTGGAAACAGGAGAGGTGTATGCCCTTTCTGAGTTCATTGAGGGATCCGACTACGATGTTGCGAATTCGGAGCAGTTACATGCATCCGGCGAAATGCTTGGACACTTTCATCAGGGCCTTCGTCAATTTCAACCCCAAATTCAGCTTGTAGGGCCTTCCTTAGAAACCGAGATCTTTGTAGAATTGCAGGAGCGTTTGTCGCGTCTTCAACCCGTCGTAGAAAGAGATCTGGTGTCACCAACCCAAATCGACTCATGGATTCATGAGGTTGAGGTCCTCAAGGATTCAGTCAGTGCACTACACGACACACAATATGAGCAGGACTGGCTTATACATGGCGATTACCGCGCCCAAAATCTCAAGTTTGATGGTGATGACATTCGCGCGATTCTGGATTTGGATACAGCTTGTCCCGCCCCTCGTCTGTATGACTTGGCATACGCACTGGTGTTTTTTCCCGCCGTTTATCAAGTCACCGCCCCGACCTCGGAGCAGCAATCCATATTTTTATATGCCTACGAGAGTATCTGTCCTCTGTCCAAAACCGAAAGAGCAATGCTCCCCGCCCACCTAAGAATCGCCTTCCTACGCGGGATCACACTCTGGTTGGATCTGTACCATTTTGCCGGGATGAATGAGCGGACGCGTCCTTGGATTCGAGGTTATCTGCAACATGCACACCCTCTGTTTTAATCCGACTCCCATTGAAATTTAAGAGCGACCCTGATAAACCGTGATCTTAAATCCACTGGCAAGAATTTCTGGGAGTCAAGCGATTTCTATTTACATCCGTCCTGTCTTTGGTCTATAATAATTTTTGTATCAGGTCGAGATACAGTCCTCGACCAAAACAACATTTCTTTTTTAGGAGGAAACAATAATGGGATACACATTTCATCACGTTCATCTGCGCTGCGAAGATGTTGAAGCGGCCGTTGCTTACTACGAAAAAATGCTTGATGGCGAAGTTACGGAGCGAGTAGAGGTCCGCGGTTTACCAATTGTTCGGATGGATATAGGTGGAGAGAAAATTTTTCTTTCACCGAAATTTGGCGATATGGAAGTGGAACCGACTAGTGGCAATCCACGCTGGGGCGTTTATCAACTGGCGTTTGGCGTAGAAGATCTTGATGCCACCCTTGCAGAGATGGAAGCCAAGGGCGCAGAGATTGAAGACGCTAAACCGTCCGGCTTGCCAATCGCCTTTGTCAAGGGACCGGATAATGTGCAGATTGAACTCATTGAGGGAACAGTCTAGCTTTTGCAAATTATAGGACGAGAACCGTCCGGAAGGCAAATTCTTGACATGCAGGAGTTTGCCTTTCCCTCCACCCCTCTTGAGCTCTGCCAGTGAGTAGATTGCCTTGAGGATCCCGATGGATAGTAGTGAGTTTTCCTGATACAAGGAGAGTAGCCAATGAGATTGGAGTTGTACACCGCTGGTGTTTCTCAGGCAAGCCTCTTGAATTGGGGATCACGACTCTCGGCAGACGCACTTGCAGCAGGACTGGAAGTAGTACACTCGCCGATTAGAGAGGCACCGGAAGTTCTTAGAGGAAAGCTGCGTGTCGTTTTGGATGAACTCTGTTCAATCCCTGAACAGCGTGTTGAATTTCATTCGGCAGATGTGGAGCAGTTGGGTACCTTCGCTTATACAAATTACCGGTCACGCATGGATCAAGACTGGAATGTCTCCCTCTATTTCCCTTCAAAGGAAGCAATTTTCCTCCCTTTTGATGAAAAATTGCTTTCGAGGCGGGTTGCTCACCTCTACTACCGAGAAGGCACATCGGACAAGGTTTATCATCTTTACCTTACCCAATCACTGACGGACAATCTTTACTCTGTTATAAGCCGCTACGGTCGTCGTGACGGAGGTATTCAACAAACAGAGAAGGTGTTTGACTCCAACCTTGAAGCCGCTAAAAAAGAATGGAGCAAACTTCGCCGCGATAAGCTTCAGAAGGGGTATCAGGTCGGATACCCAACTCCGCCCCAACAACTCAAATTGGCTTTGTCTTTCTGACTATGAAGTACAGTGAATTTTTCCATACAATTCAGGGCGAAGGCAAACTGGTTGGTGTTCCCTCCGTTTTCTTTCGCACCAGCTACTGCAATCTAAGATGCGTGTGGTGCGATTCGGCTTACACCTCATGGAATCCAGAGAACAAGGACATCACCCTCGCGGAAGCGGTTGAAGCGATCACGAAATATAATTGCAAGCATGTCGTTATCACAGGGGGCGAGCCGTTTATCCAAGTTAAGGGGTTGTCCCAACTCTGCCAAGAACTCGATAGACGTGGTCATCACATCACGATCGAAACAAACGCGACCATTTTTGCACCTGTGGCGGCACACTTCATCTCCATGAGCCCTAAGCTCCGAAACTCCAATCCACCCAGTGAAAATCGCTACTTTCAAAGGCATGAGCGCGGACGAATCTGCCCCGATGTCATCCGGCAATTTCTTGATCGATACGAATGCCAAGTTAAGTTTGTTGTCGACCAGCCAGCCGATATTGAAGAGATTCAAGCACTACAAGCAGAAATTGCCATCCCTGCAGAAACAATTGTGCTGATGCCCCAAGGCATAACCCCTAAAGAGTTAGCACCCAAACAGGAGTGGCTTGTGGACATTTGTAAAGACCACGGTTACCGCTATTCACCGCGAGTCCACGTCGATATTTGGGGAGACAAACGGGGAGTATAGGAAGGATAATCTGAATGAAATACGACATACTGCTCAAAGGTGGAGCCGTTATTGACCCTGCACAGAAATTACATGACCAGCGCGATGTCGCCGTTGTCGATGGTAAGATTGCCGCCATTGAGGAGGATATTTCTGCAAGGGAAGCGACGCAAACCGTTTACGTTGACGGGAAGTATGTGACCCCCGGCTTAGTGGATATCCATGCACATGTCTACGCGGGTGTTACGACATGGGGAGTTAAAGCGGATCCGGTCTGCACAACAACTGGCGTCACGACAATCGTTGATGCTGGCAGTCCAGGTTGGGCAACATTTCCCGGCTTTCGGGAATATATTGCACAACCGGCGCAAACACACATATTAACTTATGTCCACATCTCCGGGATCGGTCTTGTTTATGGACCGGTTGGCGAAATGCACGAGCTTGACTATGCTCACCCGGAAAAAGTCGCAGACACAATCATGGAGAATCGGGATATCACCGTTGGCGTTAAAGTACGTCAGGGCCAGTTCCAAGTTGGTGATAATGGTGTTGAACCGCTGAAGCTCGCAATTAAAGCCGCCGAATTAGCCGATACGTCAGTCATGGTACATATCGGAACTGGGATCCCGCTTCCTGATATTCTGAAATTGATGCGCCCTGGTGATGTCGTTACTCACTGCTTCCAAGGAAATGGTGACTGTATCGTTGATGACAAGGGACGAGTGATTCCGGATGCGTGGGCAGCCCGCGAAGATGGAATTATTTTTGATGTGGGACATGGCGGCGGAAGTTTTAATTTCGAGGTTGCCCAACGCGCAATGGAACAGGGATTCATATCCGACGTTATCAGTACAGACCTGCACTCTGGTAATATCAACGGTCCCGTCTACGATCTCCCGACAACGTTATCAAAATTCTTGAGCCTTGGGCTTTCGCTTGAAGAGGTCATTGAAAAATCGACCATTGCTGCCGCAAGGACGATTGGACGTGAAGAACAACTTGGTCATCTCAAAGTTGGGACGGTCGCCGACGTTGCTGTTTTCGATGTGATAGAGGGCGAATTCGAGCTTTTCGACACACACGGGACAATGGTTATTGCCAACCAGAAGCTGCAAGCAGATTTGACAATCCGTGAGGGGAAACTGTGATATATGGCGCAGAGGAAGGGCTGTTATCGGCGCATAGTAACGACCGGGCTCGTTATCGCAATAATCGTTGCTGCGGCCAGCATTTTGCTTTATCAAAGGTTGGGCGGCCCTGAAGGGGCGCGACATTGGATGGCAGAACGTGCCTTGAACGCTGTTGAGGCGCACCTGCTAACACAAACTCCGGACGGTAATTGGCTGCGAAAACCGGATGGCATTCCCGCCGAAGAAATCCGTTTCCAGTTTAATCGTGTCAGAGAAGCGACCGCAGCGCATCGGACGGATTTGATACAACTGAACCATATCCTCAGAGAGTATCAATCCAAATTTCAGAAGACACAGCCAGCAACCAGTGAAGTCATTAACTTTCTGAACGCTATTGAGAGCACAATTTTATCCAAAGCGAGCATGGGCGGTTAATGCGATTAGCATCTAGCCTATGTTGGGTCGAAAATTGGAAGGAACAGACCGTGAAAGCAGAGGATACGCGACCAAAGGTGAATCGGATTGGTTCTACCGCCCAAAGGCTTGCAGAAAAGCCCTATGAAAAACGTGTGTGCCGCATAGAGTGCTACCCAAGTTGTGTGCAACCGGGAGAATCGTATGTCGGTCTGTCTGTAGAAGAATGGGTGGATTTTATTGATGAAGTGGGAGTCGAAGTACAGGTAGTCGATGGAGAGATTAACAGGGGCACCCCGCGCTTTCGCTCAAAGATGATTCCCCCGCACGCCAATGTCGACAATGACCGCCTGCCGAAATTTCTGGAATTAGCACACCAACGGGGCATTCTCATCCTCAGCTATTATCCTGTCATATATACCAAGCCTCTCAAACCACTCCATCCGGAGTGGTTGATGCAGTTTTTGGACGACGATAGATGCCGTTCCTCCGCTCCGAGAGCAGGCGAGCATCCCGATAAATCGGAACCTGAAATTGAAAATCTCGGCTGGTTCTGCTTTAACTCGCCCTACCGGGACTGGCTACCGGAATATCTCATTGAATGGTTGGACAATCTTGATCTCGATGGTTTCTATTTTGACGACACCAATTATGGATCTCACGAGGAACGTCCTTTTTATCCCTCCTGCTGTTGTGAATACTGCGAAAAACTGTTCTGGGAAGAAACAGGGCGAGAGATCCCCCGGAAGGTCGACTTCGGTTCCTTGGACTTCCGACACTTCATCAACTGGCGCTACGAGAAGATGAAGGATTTTATGCATCATCTTTTCCGGCGAATCAGGTCAAAGTATCCCGATGTCATTCTCGACATGAATTCATATATTCGACCAACCGCCGATTGGACAGACGGGCACCCGCTCAACCCATTTCATCTTGAAGACGTTGGTGGCTATTTTTTCGTGGAGACATTTCGATCCCTGCGAGAGCCCAACTTTACAGGGAAGGTACTACGGGCAACTGGCACACCCTTCGGTCTCTTCCGCAACGTCACGCAATCACTGCAGGGATTTGGAGGGGCGCCTTATCCTGAAATGTTTTCACCTGCAATCGCTGGGCTTGCCGCTATCGCGAACGGCGGTGCGCCATGCGGAAATCCTTTCGACGGACCAACAATTCTACATAAGGACACGGTCAAGTCTGTCTTCAACGAATTTAAGAAACGGGTTGACTACATCAAAGGTGATACAGTCAAATACGTGGCACTCCACTACTCACAGCAGAACCGGGATTTTCGTCCGTCAGAGATTCCCAAGAACACAGGACAGACCTATTTCCACGAGATTGGGCAGAAAGACGCCTATGGTGCCTACGAAATATTGAATCGATCACATCTGTTGTTCGACTTCATTTTGGACGAGCGTTTGAACGATGAGACGTTATCACAATATCGTTTGCTTTTTCTTTCAAACAGTGCCTGTCTGTCCGACGAGCAGTGCGAGGCTATCAGGAGATTTGTGGATGCAGGTGGTACGCTCATCGCTACCCATGAAACCTCTCTGCTTGACGAACTTGGACGCGAGCGGGGTAAATTTGCCCTTTCTGACGTCTTCGGAGTGGAGTACCGAGGATCACGTGGAGGCACAAACGATCACAGCATCATATACGTTCCGCACGATGCGGAGTTATTACGCGAACTAGGCTATGTCGTCTGTTTCTACGGTCAGGAATCGGCGGTATCTGTCCTGCCAAGCACTGAGATCAATGTGCTTTGTACGCGCAGCTGCTTGGAAGGGGAACGTCTGCTGAAGGATTTCGATCCAAGAATGGACTATGATTCGTCCGAACCCGCCATTACGATGCACCGTTTTGGGAAGGGTACGGCGATCTATATCTGCGGCGACGTCGGCGGTGCCTACATGAACAACCCTTATCCACCACTGAAACAGCTCATCACTAACTTGGTGCAGCGGACAGCCCCACCTATTCAGTTTGAGATGCCGGAAGCTATTGAGGTCACCGCAGCCCACCGAGGAACCAATGAGCTGATGATTCATCTGCTCAATAATCCGACCCCGCTACTACCTTGGCGCATTACCAATCGTGAGAAACACGATGCGGAGATGACCACTTTCTTGTCGCTCCGTGAAGTAAATCCCATCCACAATATTCGAATCCATTTCAATAACGTTGCGGTGAAATCGGCACGCCTACCCCTACAGGAGATAAATCTAGAGGTATCGGAAAACGCTGCTGCAATGGTAGTGGTCCCGGCGGTAAATCTCCACGAAGTACTTCTCGTAGAGTACCAAGATTAAATTGGAGGTCTTAAATGCAATCTGCACAAAATGTATACTATCCGGAACGAGGCGACGATTGGGAGCGCAGAAAACCGGAGGATGTCGGTATTGACGCTGACGCTCTCAACGAGGCAATCCACTACGCCCAGACAGTCGAAACCGCATGGCCCCGCAAAATGCGGCTGCACTACACCCAGACCGAAAAGGACGAATCCTACCCCGAGGTCATCGGATCGATAAAAGATCGCGCCGCACTCAACGGGCTTATCTTGCGACACGGCTATATTATCGCCGAGTGGGGTGAGACGCAGCGCGCCGATATGACGTTTAGTATTACCAAGAGTTATCTATCCACGACAGCGGGACTGGCGCTAGACCGTGGCCTAATTCGAGACGTACATCAACCTGTCTGCGACTATGTGGAGGACGGTGGATTCGATTCACCACATAACGTCCAAATTACTTGGCACCATCTGCTTCAACAAACGAGCGAGTGGGAGGGAACGCTTTGGGACAAACCCCACTATGCTGACAGTCAGGGTGGAGAAGGTCCCGATCCCGCACTGCAAGTACCCGGTAGCGTCTTTGCTTACAATGATGTCCGCGTTAATCGGCTCGCGCTTTCTCTGTTACGTGTTTGGCATAAACCGCTGCCGCAGGTGCTAAAAGATAACGTGATGGACCCTATTGGTGCTTCCAATAGTTGGCGATGGCACGGCTATCGAAATTCGTGGGTGATAATTGATGGACTGAAGATGCAGTCGGTCAGTGGTGGCGGGCATTGGGGTGGTGGACTCTGGATTAGCACCAGGGATCATGCGCGGTTCGGTTATCTATTTCTGCGACAGGGGCACTGGGGTGAACGGCAGATACTTTCTGAGCGGTGGATAGATTTAGCAACTACGCCGTGTCCGGTTGAACCAGATTATGGCTATATGTGGTGGCTCAACACGGATAGACAACTGTTCCCAAGCGCACCAGAAACCACTTTCTGTGCGCTAGGGGCTGGACGGAACATGATTTGGATAGAGCCGGAAAACGACTTAGTGGTTGTGATACGGTGGATAGAATCGGATAATATCGACCAATTGATGAAGCACGTACTGGCAGCGATTCGCTAAGGAATCAAGCTCGGCGAGGTAATCCGTTAATCTAGCCAGTCCTGATTGAGAGGAGACACGCAATGCCACACGAATGGGATTCGGCCGAATATGTTAGCAAGTGGATAGAAGATGGTGACAAAACAGACCCGGAACGGGCGGAACAGATTACCGCGCTCGTAGGTCTGATTCAACGCAGTGCTGAAGAATCCATTGAAGTGTTGGATCTTGGTGCGGGATACGGAATCGTAACACGCGAGATTTTTACCGCCTATCCGAATGCACAGGTGGTGTGTCTTGACGGTTCAGCAGAGATGCTAAAGCATGGAAAAGCACGACTCGCGGATTTGGAGAATCAACTTTCTTTCATTGTAGCGAGTTTTGATTCTCCAAATTGGTTGGCGACCCTGCCAGCGAACCGACAGTTTGATGCGGTGGTCTCGTCGCGAGCTATTCACCATGTTGTTGACGACCGTAAGCAGGCACTATACAAAGAAATCTTTCAATTGCTGAAACCGGGCGGCTGCTTTGTCAACCACGACCTAGTCCGAAAACCGGATGACCCCATACGCGACAACCACGATCCTTTTGGCACGGTTGAGGATCAGGTTGTTTGGCTTGAAAACATCGGGTTTATTGATGTGGAATGTTTTTGGCAGACAGAGGGTCGCGCTTTATTTGGCGGGTATAAGTCATGGTAAAGGGAGAGAAAGGGCGTGTGAGGACTCCCCTGGTGAATCTCTGATCACATAATAAGAGATCATGTGAGTCTTTAATTCGGAGGAGTATTTTGGCGCAAAAAGTTCAGTTAAGCCGCTTTAAGAACTATATGCTGATGGTTCATGGTAGCGTTGGCTCGGATCTATTCCGAAATCTATATGCTTCCGTTGACGGGGAAGAGACCGATATTCTACGGGACGGCATACTTTCTTGTGCCTATTTCGCATCATCGGTGCTTTTCCACTGTAAACTAATAGACGACTTACACACAACTGTCAGAGGACTGGAAGTAAATCTCCAGCGGTCTGGTTGGAAAAAGATCGAAGAACCGAAAGTTGGCAGTGTCCTTGTCTGGGAACCGACCGAATTTCCTGATGGCAGTGTTCGTAGGCATGTAGGATTTTACATCGGTGACTCGGAAGCAATTAGCAACCGGACAGATCAGCGCGTACCCAAGGTTCACAACATGAATTTTGAAACAGAGGGGAAGTATCGTGCTATTGAAGCCATTTATTGGCACAGGAACTTCGATGAAGCGGACAGCTAAGTATGCAACGGAGCAAAACGATTGGAAAACTACAAAAACAAGGTAGTCATCATCACTGGGGCGTGCGGTGGTATCGGGGAGGTAATCGCTGAAAAGTTCGCAGACGCTGGGGCGACGTTAGCCCTTTGCGATATCCGTCACGACGAACTCTTACGCGTCGCCGAGAGATGCCGACAAGCAGGGGCAACCGTCTACAACGGCACTATTGATGTCGCAGACGAAGTCCCGGTGCGTAGTTTCTGCGACACGGTTGTCCAAACTTTCGGGACAATTGACTGCCTGATCAATACTGTCGGCATTGTCGATTGTCCGGGAGATGTCGAAGAACTCTCGCTATCAATGTGGGATACTACGATCGCCATCAATCTCACCTCCGCTTTTCTGATGGCAAAGTATTCGGTGCCACATATCAAAAAACAGGGCGGTGCTATCCTCAATATTGCTTCGGTGTCAGGCTTGGCGAATCAGGAAGATGCGATGGTCTATTCAGTGACCAAAGCCGGACTGCTGTCGCTCACCCGGAGTGAAGCGATCGATTTAGCAAAATACGGCATCCGCGCCAATGCTATTTCACCCGGCTCAGTCGAGACACCACTATTGGAGGCCGCGGTTGACCAAGCGGCGCAGCTATTTAGCCGTACTAAAGACGAACAATGGGAGGTCTGGCGTTCACAATACCCAACCCAACGTTTTACATCACCGGGTGAAATAGCGGAACTGGCACTGTTTTTGTGCAGCGAGAGAGCGAGCAATATCACCGGTGCCAATTTCGTCATTGATGGCGGATTAACGGCGCTGCTCCCAGAGCGATAGAAATTGCCGCCGGACAAGGAGGAGGCAACGCGCAAAATTTTCAGAGGAATAACTCTTACGGTTGAATGCCGAGCTATCCTCAAAAGGAAAGTGCATCCAACCCCGCGAAAGTTTCAAACCTTCACCAAATTCTTAGCAGTGGAAACCCCAGCCTTTAGGGCGAGGTAACTGACACGGTTCAATCAAGAGGTTGAAGCGATGCAGAATATTGGCATAGAGTTTCCGGCACAGGGTGAAATGGCATTTTTTGATCTGGGACCGCCACCAGCCCCAGCCCCAACAGAAATACGGATTCGCACCCTCTATTCAGGCGTGACCAATGGTACCGAGCGGCATGCTCTGATGAATGACTTCGGCGGAACAAATTATCCCGTTCGTGCTGGCTATCAGCACGTCGGCGTTGTCGACGGTGTAGGGAATCAGGTCGAAGCGTTGTCGGTAGGTGATGTCATCTTTCTCGGCGTTCACGGAGGCCACCGAGGATGGCATTTGGTAAACGTTGAAACCACCAACGAAAGAGCTCGACTCTGCATCAAACTTCCCGACGATGTCGAGCGTGAATTCTGCGCCCTCTTTGGCGTAGCCGGTGTAGGGATGCGGCACTCCAGGCGCATCCGTGTTGGACCCGCCCATAATGTGTGGGTGGCAGGCTTGGGGCTTATTGGTCAATCTGTGGCGCAGGCTTCGCGCGCTCTCGGCGCTTATGTGACCGTGACAGATGTCAATCCTCGGCGGCTTGCGATTGCCAAGACACTTGGCGCACACCGGGTAATAGACGTCTCAGAGCCATCTGAAGACAGGGCACTGAAGCACGGAGCTCCCTATGACCGCATCGTTGATGCCTGTGGGGCACCAACGTTATTTGAGGATATTTATAGGAATGACCTGCTTGCCCTATATGGAGCCATTGGTGCGCTAGCTGGTCGGGGCGAGACGAAGTTTCATCAAAGCATGCTTCACTCCAAAAGGGCTTCAATTGAATCCTCATCTCACTTCACACTCAAAGACCTACAGATTCTTTTACATTTTGTCAGGTTGGATACCATCCGAATCGCACCGCTGGTGACGCATCGGCTTCCGATAACAGAAGCACCGCGTATCTATGAGACGATGAAGAACAGGCCAGAGGCTCTACTGGGTGTGATATTTGACTGGACGTCCTGATAGAGTGTGAGAAATGTGTGCATTCTAAGCTGAAAACCACAGTCAATCGATATCATAACCTTCCGAGTAAATATTCCCGCTATCAAGCCTTTTAGCACATATTTGTTGAGATTTAGAAGTTTCCACAGCAGGGCAGCGAACTTTTCGGAGAGTTCCTAGGTTCTGTTGACATTTCAGCATAGCCAGATAACAGAGCGGCATAAATCGGTTCGCTGACCGGGAAATCCGAGAAAAGAAACCGAGTTTTGAAGAAAAAACTCGGTTTCCGGACGCTTTTCCATTGATTTAGCGTTTCTCGCAGTAGCAAAATCAAAATGTCAACACGCCCCAGCAACTTGAAAGGAGCAGGTAAACAGCATGGCTCAAGAACGTATGGTATATATCAATGGAGAGATAGTCCCAGAGAGCGAGGGAAAGGTATCCTTCCGGGACCAAGGATTTGTGACCGGGGATGCAGTCTTCGATGCAACTCGCACTTTCGGCGGGGTAATATTCAAACTGCAAGAACACTTAGATCGGTTGTATGATTCGCTAAAATATATGCGCTTGGATCCGGGGATTCCGAAGAATCAGATGGCAGATCTGACCATGCAGGTGTTAGCGGCAAATCAGCCCCTGTTAGGACCAGACGATGATTATTGGGTAATACAGAGAATTAGCAGGGGGGTTCCAGCAGGAGACGGCAAACATAAACCAACGGTAATCATTGAGTGCAATCCTTTACCGTTCGCTGCGAGGGCACGGTATTACCGTGATGGTCTGAGCGTCGTCATCCCCTCAATAAGACGAACGCCACCTGAGTGTATGAGTCCGAGAGTCAAGGTGCACAATTACATCAACCTTTTACTTGCAGATCAGGAAGTAAAGGCGCAGAATCCGGACGCTTTCTCTATCTTGTTGGACATCAACGGTAATATAGCCGAGGGACTCGGAAGCAACTTCTTCATTGTCAGAAACGGGGTGGTTGTTACACCAAAAGAGCAGTACGTCTTAGCAGGCATCAGCCGTGAGACTGTCATTGAACTCGCCCAAGGTCTGAACATCGAGGTGCAAGAGGCAGATATCGATCTCTATGATGTCTACACAGCGGACGAGGCTTTTGTAACCTCGACCAGCTTTTGCCTCTGCACTGTGTCCTCTGTCAACGGTTCAACCATCGGTGACGGCGCTGTGCCGGGACCGGTTACCGGTCACATCCAGACGGCATATAGTGATCTTGTGGGGATAGACATTGTAGGACAATATCTGAAACGACTCAGTTGAGCAGGGGCTTTGGCTCGAAACAATACACACCCGTATATTAAGGGAAAAATAGATATAAAGAGATAGTTGTTGGAATATCTAAAATACTCCAGAGGCTACCCAAGATATAGTCTCCTAAGGCAAGTCCGAGAAAGAAAGGGATTGCGCGTCGATATGCGTTGAATCCGCTATAACGTAATATGATAGCCTTGCACACCCAAGCGACAAAGAGACAACACCAAAGGTTTGCCATCCCCCAACTCTGTGCTGTGGCATAGCCGAGTGGATGGAGCGGCCACCACAGGAAGCGCGATCGCAAAGACATCAACAGAACAGTAAATACAACCCCACCGCCCATAAAGGCAAGCGCTGGACGATCTGGCTCTTTGGGAGAGTTCAGCCAATTCTCAAGCTGCACATAGACATCACGCCCAAATCCCAATACAGCGGGATCAAAGTATCCGGATTCCGCGCCATGTCGATAGTAGATATCCAACAAGAGCCAAAAAGTTACCCCCGATCCGATTACTGTTGCAAGCAGGATAGCAACGGCTGTATGACGCGGGTTAATATGTCGCCTTTCCGAAATTTTCAAGGCTTCCAGTTGCTCCGGCATGGGGTTCGCCCAGTTGGCGCGATTGAAAAACATATATAGCGAAAAGACCGTCAGTGTGCTAGTATTAAGTCGCCATGTGCCAACACCGGCAACAATCATGTTATGTGGACTGATGAATTTCAAACCATGTACTAGGAATCCCAATTCTGCCCTTAGTCGCGTAACCATTACTGATAGCAAGAAGTAGATTGCGAAGAAGATTGGAATTACCCACAGCGACATACCTGCCTTATAGGAAAATGCCATTAGAAAAATCAGGCCGAGTATGATGCCCGCAACAGCAAGGCGATATGGCATCGGTTCGCCGGAATCATCGAGTTGTGACGGGGAGGCACGGGACCTGAACAGGTGGCGCACTAGCCCTTTGATATGCGATCTGCCAGTCCAGAGGACAAAGCCCAGCAACCCCATATATACACCGAAGGCCTGTTCAGCAGGATAAGGGAAGCGCGGCAGACCTCGCCAACCCATGATGCTACCAACCATCAGTTCGATCTTGTAGATCCAGAAAAATGCCCAGCATGAAAATAGAAGATCCAGCGGTATAAGAAAGCCAATCCCAATTGCAAAGGGATAGAAAGCGACTTGTACCCCACCCATCCCGTTCCAAGGGCGGGTGGTAAAATAGTGACTGATGCTCTGGCGTTTAACGGGAATATAGGGAACAATGGGGTTAATTGAATGGAGCAGGTTTATAATACTAATCAAGGCAGCGATGCCGAAACCGATCCACATCAACCTATTCCTGAAGAACCCTAGCCTCGGATTGGTCATCTCCAATGGGAGTTGGGTCAAGGGATAGGTCAATCGTTCGCGCTCGATCCACTGGATTCGCAGCAGCGCGTTGATACACAGCATTACAATCATCCACGCAAAGATAAACGCCATCCACGCCACCGCTGGACCAAGCCACGCCTTTAAATGTCTCTCAACGTAAAGACTTGAACCTCCTTCATAAAGAGCCGCCACTGCTTTTTCGTCGTGAACGGTGAGCCACTCCGGAAGTTGCCGCCAAAACAGTTGCCGCCATTCGTTTTCGGGACTAGCAAACCGAAAAGCATGCGCCATGATCGGCACAAAAATCTCCATACAGTCGTACGAACAAAGGGTGGAGACAATGCACAACATGAAGTAGATCGTGAGGAGTTCTTGTTGAGAAAGACCGAGTTTAGGGGAGATTTTACCGAATATCCACCCGATCAGAACGAGCCAGAAGAGTGTAAAAATGACGTGCGAGAGCGGATGAACAAGCGTTGGGAAGGTATGGCGAACTACTTCAAGCTGAATGATCCAAGCAACAGTGATCGGAATCAGCAGGGAAGCGATAACGAATGATTTCAGCGTCAAACCGCTCTGGAAGAGCACAGGGGTATTCTCTGTTAGGGTCAAACGGGTATTTTGAGGTTTTGTCGATATATTTTTCATCAGAATGCGTAATCCGTGATGCGTAATGCGTAAAAGAAACCGAAAAGACACAGCGAAGAGGAAGGCAAATTATTTTTTAATTGCTCTACGTCCTCTGCGACTCGCGGTCGGTTTTTGATCCCTTACTTGTTACGTATTGCTTGTTATTCTTCCCATATTCATTAAGCAGACCAGAATTGCGCTGTCTGTTAGGGAAAAAATTGATACAGAGTCGTGTTGGTTGCAATACTAATAATACTCCAAAAGCTGCCAAACATATAATCCCCCAGAGCGAGTCCTAAAAAGAAGGGGATTGCTTGGCGGTATGCTTTAAGTCCACCGTGGCGTAGGATGACCGCTTTCGCTACCCAAGCAACAAAGAGGCAAGCCCACAGATTGAACATTCCCCAACTGTTTGCCATGGCGTAGCCGAGTGGATGGAGGGGCCACCACAGAAAGCGTGTTCTTAGGAACATGAGTAGTGCTGCGAAACTGAGCCCACCTCCCATAAAAGCGAGAGCTGGAAAATCCGTCTCTTGGGGATAGTTCAGCCATGTTTCGAGTTGACGATAGATGGCTCGTCCGTACCCGAGTGCCCATGGTCCATAGTACCCGGTTTCTGCACCGTGTCGATAGTAGCTATCTAACAACACCCAAAAAACACTCACTGCTCCAATTACGGTGGCAAGTAGAATCGCTGCAGCTATATGACGCGGATTGATATTTCGCCTTTCAGCGATTTTCAGGCCCTCCAGTTGTGGTGGCATCGGGTGAGCCCGATAGGCACGATTGAAAAATTGATATAACGAAAAAACGGTCAATGTGCTCGATCCCAGGCGGCGTGTTCCAAATACGGTGACGAGCGTGTTGTGCGGGTCAATGTAATGTAAATCGTGTACTAAAAAACCCAATTCCGCACGGAGTCTCGCGATCATTATCGCTACCAGAAAGTAAATTCCGAAAAAGATCGGAGTAACCCACAAGGACATCCCCGCTCTGTAGGAAAATGCCATCAAGAATATCAACCCAATGAATATGCCTGCGACTGCCAAACGATATGGCATCGGTTCACGAGAATCATCGAGCGAAGATGAGCCCAGCAGATGGCGCACCAATCCTTTGAAATGGACTCTGCCGACCCACAACACAAATCCGAGCAGTGCAACGTAGACCCCCAATGCCTGTTCGTTGAAATAGGGAAAACGCGGCAGATTGCGCCACCCCATTATGTTACCGACCATTAGTTCGATCTTATAGACTCCGTAAAACATCCAGCATGAAAAGAGGAGGTCTAATGGTATGAGAAAACCAATGCCAATAACAAAGGGATAGAACGAAACCCGGAAGGAGCCCATCGAATTCCAAGGACGACCAGTGAAATATTGATGTAGATTCTGACGCTTGACGGGAATATAGGGAACGGCGGGGTAAATCGAATTGAGCAGATTCATTATACTAATCAACGCAGCGATGCTGAACCCAAGCCACATCAACTTATTTTTGAAGAACCTGTTGCTGGTATCCGTCATCTCCAGTGGAAGTTGAATGATTGGGTAAGTCAACCGTTCCCGTTCCGTCCACTGAATCCGTAACAGCGTATTGATGCACAGCATCACAAACATCAATACGAAGATAAATGGGATATACGCCAGCGCGGGACGGAGCCAAGCATACAGGTGCCGTCTGATATAGAAACTGGATCCTCCTTCGTAATAGGAGGTTAGTGCCTTTTCATCTTGGACGGTGAGCCAAGCGGGAAGTTCCTTCCAGAACAGTTCACGCCATTGATTTTCAGGTGTTGCAAAACGGAAGGGATGCCCCAAAAGGGGGATTAAGATTTGCATGGAGTCACCTGAACAGAGCGACGATACGATGCCCAACATGACATAGATCGTCAGAAGTTCCGACGGACTAATTCCAAGCTTGGGAGAGATTTTCTTGAGGATGGCTCCAATCAGAAGTAGCCAAAACAGAATAAAAATGACATTTGATAGAGGATGGACGAGCGTGGGAAATGTATAACGGACAACTTCAAGTTGAATAAGGAAGTAAATATTGATCGGAATGAGGCACAGTGTAATAAAAAAGGATTTGAGCGTCAGACCGTTTTGGAAGGTCGTTTCGGGCACTGTATGAAGCCTCCGATGGAGGTGATGAAAACAACGTTAAACTCAATAGGGTGTTGCGAACGGCGTACGCCGTTCAACTCCCAAGACAAATCGTGATGTGTTAAGGTCGATCAGCACTATCCATTGAACGTACTATTCAGAGATCACATCGGATAAGAATAAAGCTAATGGGGATTTTAACTCTCACCAAATAAACCGATACATCGGCCTCTGGACAATCACGCCAATCAGTGCCCATACACCTCCGAGCAGAAACTCACCGAATAGCATTCCCAGAAAGAACGGCGCTAGGCGGCGAAACGTCCTTATGCCTCCAAAGCGGAGGATGCATAACTTAATCACCCAAGCAACGAGCACCGAAGACCAGAAAAAGTTGACTGCCCATGTACCTGTGATGCCATATCCAACTGGGTAGAGGGGCCACCAAACGAAGCGATGACGTAAGGCGGTGAGAGCGAAGGTGAAGAGCGTACCGAAGAGCATTGCCAAGATTCCTAGGACATCCACAGGCGTTGGATTGGTGAGCCAACTCTGGGTTCGTCGAAAGACACCACCGCCCCAAAACGCCACCGCACCGGATTCGTAACCGAGTTGTAGTCCACCCCAGAACAGAGGTAAGGGACTGATGACAACAGCGATTAGGATTGCAAATCCGACGCGACGCGTTGAGATGCCCGTCCGCTCGGCGAGTTTCAGTCCTTCCAGCTGCGGTGGCATGGCATTGCCCCGATAGGCACGATTAAAAGGGAATACAAGCGCGAATAGACTGAGGTTTCTAGGACCTACTCGCCGCATGCCAAACATCTGTGGAATCAACACATCGGGTCCCATCCTGCGGAGATCATGGAGGGGCGGTCCAAGTTCGGCACGGATGCGCGCCGTAACGGTCACGGTTGTAAAATGGATGATGAAAACTAGGACAGCAACCCAGAGCGACATCCCGGCTACTACCCAAAAACCGATTAACAGAAGGAATCCGATAATTACTCCGAGGACCGCCGTACGATAAGAAATCGGTTCGTTAGATTCAGATGCCTTCTCGCCGCGCCATGCACCCAACAGCACATTTCGTATATGGCGGCGCGCACTCCAAAACACCAGGATCAGTACACCTACACAAACGCCAAACGATTGCTCAAAGATAAAAGGAAAGTTGGGAATCTGCTGAAACCCGAGAATACTCCCCATGATCAATTCAAGCTTCCAGAATATATAGAAAAACCAAAAGGTAAAAGAGAGATCGAGTGGCATAAAATATGCCATCCCAACGGCAAATGGGAAGAGCGTAACAGGTGTCCAGCCGATAGCGTTCCACGGTTTCGTGGTAAAATAGGGTTGTAGGTCAAAGAAATCGCCACCGAGTCCGGGGATGGATGGATACAAGAAGTGCAGTGCGTTGACGATATCCATACCGCCAGCGAGGATCGCCCCAGCCCACATCAACCGATTCCGAAAGAAGCCCTTGGTTGTCATCTGCTGCGGAAGTTCGATAATTGGGTAGCTGAGTCGTTCTATCTCAATCCACTGTTTCCGCATAACGACGTTGATGCAAAACGCCGTGCAAACGAGGACGACGATAAACCCAGACCACGAAAGGACAGGCCTCCACCATAACCGTAAATGCTCGTCGAGGTAGAGAGTGGATTCACCGACAAAATATGTCCTGAGGCTGTTTTTGTCGGTCAACGCCAACCAATCAGGGAAGTAACGATGAAACAACGTCGCCCATTCGTTCTCCTCAGTCGCCATCCAGCCACCGACGGCGATATGTGTGATGATCACGGCAAAGAAATCTGCACCAGCAATTGCAGTGGCGACGGAGAGCATGGCGTAGAATGTCAACAACTCGCCTTGCGTCAATGCCAAGCGCGGCGAATATAGGGAAATTGCATAGTTCAACGCGAGTAGAATCGCAAAGATAAAAATCACATTGAAGAAGAGCGACATGGTCGTCGGGAGACCCTGCGCCCACCGCAGCATCGCGTAGACCCAGTAGTTGTTGAAGGGAATGATAGCTACTGCTAGCCAGACTACACGCCAACGAATTTCTGGCTGAGGACGGCGGGTTAAAGCGAGAAAACGATTGTCTGTCGGACTCAATGTGATTCTTTCTTGGACTGGTTACCCGTCAACTTGATATAGCAATTGACACAAACTCCCAATTATTGATCAGGAAATCTCGATTGAGTTTGTTTGATGCTGACTCACAGTTATTTTTGGGATCATATTCACCTAAAAGAATCGATTTATGTAATGGCTAAAATGGAGCCCATCACCAGCAACCCCAGAAGTGCTGAACTAGCATTTCAGAAATTCATGCGGAGGCGATTGTTAGCTCCTTCATCTTGTCGTCGTCCAACTCGACACCCAAGCCAGGTCCTTCTGGTGGATACAGGTGGCTCGCCTCAGCTCGGATGCGCTCTTTGGCAGGCGAAACTGTATAGAGTAGAGGTCCTGCAGGGTCGGCAGGAATATCTAAGTTGGGCACCGAAACTCCGAGATGCACCGCGCCGGCTGTGCCTACGGTTGAATCCTGATCGGTTGAAAGCAAGGTTTTGAACCCCGCGGCTTCCGCCAGTGCGAACATCCGGCGCACGTAGGTCGGTCCCCACCAGACCCACGCCAAGTTAAGGACAGTGCACGCCCCACGCTCAATCGCTTCGTAACCTTGTTCTAATGTGTTAATATGGAGACTCACCGGCACATCCATCCGTTTGACGAACTCGGCACATACCCGCAAATTGTTTGATGGTTGTTCAAAATTATACGGGTTATGGTGACGTAGCACGTCTGCGTAGCGCAAGGCAGTCTCCCAATCCGGGAAACGTCCGGAGAAATCGAAGGCTTTGAGTTTAATCTTTTCTCCGAAGCGATCTTTCATCTCGGTGATGAATCGGTTGTCTCGATCGGCGTCCCCTGAAACGTAGTAACGAAACAGATGATGTCCCAAATCCACTAACCGCTGTAGGTAATGAGCATTCCGCTCGAAGCCGTCCGCTAGGTGCACCCCGATGATTGGATAACAGAAGTATATGCTATCTCGCACTTTTCCGCCCATTAAATTGTGGGCTGGCACACCCTGCGCCTTGCCGTTGAGGTCGTACAGCGCGATGTCAATGGCAGCGGTTATGTGCGAGTTGGAGACTGTACTCCCAAAGTCCTGCGCCCGCATCAATTCATTAATCTCGGTAATCCGAGTAGCGTCGCGTCCAACCAGCAAATCGTTGTAGCGCTTTGTTAGTGCCCCCAGATCATCAGCCTTGCTGTCCGAGGCTTCCCCTAGCCCCACGAGTCCGTCAGCCACATGGAGTTTCACGATAACGTGACCTGATGGTGCTTCACCTATGTCAACGGGGTATTTCTGATAATAGCGCGGAGTTTCAATCTGGAATGTTTCGATTTTCGTAATTTTCATTGATTTATCCTTTCAGTAGCTAATATCAGTAGCTAATAATGGTACAAGATAACGGTAGTAACATCACGACCAGACAAAAATTTCGTCATCGTCCGGGGACATGCCAAAGAAGGCAGCAAGCACAATGCGTGGCTTCTCACCTACCACCGGCGGCACTTCATGGATGTTTTCAGAAAAGAAGAAGTACAGGTCGCCCGGTTCAAGTTGAATTTGAGTCCGGGGGATGCCTTGCTCAGCGACATATTGGTTAAACGTGCCTGCGGTGATATATTCTTGCACAGCGGGGGTCCAAGGACAGTTGTAGAGGAAGGGCTCTCCATTTTCACCTTTATTTTCGGAGTTTTGGAAGCACATCACTCCAGCAAACTGATGCTCGAATCGCGAAACCTGATAATTGAACAATTTCTGTCGTTTAGGTACAGAATCAAAGTGAGGTCCGTGTCCTCGATCGGCATAGTAGGCGCGAAAAACAGCGGGACCATACAGACGCCCGTCCGGCTCACGAGCGGTCATTACCCGCTTGTCCGGTGCTGCTAGACACGACAACATCTCGTAAAAGATCTTTACTGGATTGTCGTACCCGTTGAACAGACTTTTGAAAAGTTCGTGGGTGTCGGCGGCGTAGGTGAAGAGCTTGTCGGGATCAGCACTGTACCTAACGAAAGCGGGACCAACGTATACAGGTCTATTACTTTTTTCGTTGTCTTCAGTTGGACGAGGGTCGTATACCAAGCCGCGTTCATAGAGCCTTTCTATGAGACCCACACAGTGATCCGGATTGAAAGCTCGGCGGAGAACGATCGCCGGCACTTCACCTGATGCCAACGCATTGAGAGGCTCTGGATATTTCTGTAATATTTCTCGTAGACTGCCTTCAGCAGGTGTCCACGCATGGGGTGCTGTCATTACTCGGTCCTTCCTTCAAATAATGGCATGAGAATATCACAACGCGGGTTGTTCAAAGATTAAAATAGGACTAAGGATCAACAGGGACTACACAACGGAAACCGAAGTAACTAAGCGTGACCGCCGGCTCACTGCTGTAACGGTACGCCACGCGCAGGATCTCAGGAGTGCTGTGCCACGCCCCCCCGCGAAGTATGCGACGCTCTTTAATACTATTGAAGTTATCGGGCATCAATAGTGTCATTCCGCCTGATACCGGGTTCTCTTTTGGACTGCTTTCATAAAACTCTACATCCAATTCGTCTACACACCACTCCCATACGTTTCCAGAGATGTCGTATAACCCGTAGCCATTTGGCGGATATAAACCCACAGGAGCAGTTTTTTGGTAGCCGTCATCAGCATCCTGATCTGACCAAGAATAGCTTGTATTCTTATCGGCGTAGTTGCATTGACTCCCATCAGGCTCATCATTTCCCCACGGATACCGGTCGCTGACCTCCCCACCGCGAGCGGCTTTCTCCCACTCTGCTTCGGTCGGCAGGCGCTTGCCCGCCCACTGGGCATACGCGGCGGCACCGTACCAGCTCACTTCAACCACGGCATACTCTTCCAATCCTGCCTTCGGTCGGTATTGCTCGCCAACCAATTCGATCATCTCATCACCGTCGCCGATATCCAACCAGATATGACCGGTATCCCCCACATGCCTTCCCATCGCATTGAGGAACTCAGCGTACATTGCATTGGTCACTTCGTAAACATCAATATAAAAATCGTCAAGGAACACGGCGTGAACGGGGCGTTCGTAGGTAGTACCTTCGTTGAAGGGGTCGCCCATCTTAAACTCCCCAGCAGGAATCAGCACCATTTCCGCCATGTCGTTACCGACAATTCTGTCGGGAGGGATTTCGCTTTCTGGCTCATCATCACTTCCACACCCCAGCCACGGTGAAGCAATTAAGATGATAAGTAGCCCTATGCTGTATGCAGAATTTCTACCTGAATCTTCGCGCATTAAACTGTTCTCCTGCGAAATTAGTTTTGACCGGCATGTCGAGGTGTGAAGCCTATCCCTGAATGTAACAAAGAGCGAGCGATTCTTGGGGGTGAGCAAACATCATGATGTTAGGGAGGAATTGCACTCCCTAGCGATTACTGATAAGCACAACTCCAAGGGGTAGCAATGAAGTCTGATTTTGTCGGGCGGGCACTGCCAGCAGCTCCCCACCTTTACGGAATGATAGTGTGACAATGGCGTAAGTTTTCATTATTAGAAAACCTACGCCATCAGGATTGAACACCTGCTTGGTTAGTTGAATTGTGGGGTTAAGGCATCTTCGCCGAAAATAGTGGGGAGAGGCAGACCATCGTTGGTCCTGGCCGCAGCATCTATATAAGCGACGCTGAATGCTCGCCGCGGTAGACCAGTATCATTCACCGCAGAGGTGTGAATCAGATTGACGTGCAATAATACCCCCTCGCCCGGTTGTAATTCAAGGGTGACGGGATCTGCCACTGCAAAGAGGGCTTCCAGCTGTTCTTCCGTTGGGAAATTTCCTTCATAGATGCGGTGATGAGATTTGGGAATTACTCTGAGACAACCACTATCAAGAGTCGCTGGATCCAGTGCCGCCCAGATGATAATGTCTGAAAGTGTGTCAAGGTTCCGAAATACGTCCTGATGCCAAGGCAGGTGAGTTCCTGTGTCGGCCGGCTTATTCATAAACATTGCACGTGGGGTAGCAACCGAGGTAGAGGGACCGTAGGCTCTGGCGCAAATGTCTCGGAAGGCAGGTTTTTGCATATACGACAGAAAGAATGGGTCAAGCTCCAGTTCGGTGATCTTACGATAGTTTAACGACGGACCTTTGTGTCCCTTGGTCATTGGTTCCATCTTACTGTAGTCGCTGGTCTTACCATCGAGTTGCATCATTAGCTGGTCGTAGGGGAGTTTGGCATTACCCATCATGATGTCATCAATGCGCTTCTGTAAAGTAGCAAGTTCTTCATCGTCCATCACTCTACCGAGCAGGAGATAGCCTTCCTCCTTGAATTGCTCCCATTGACTGTTACTGATTGATTGCATCATCTGTGAATCCTCCTAAATTTAGCATTGTCAAGTCGTGCATCACAACACAAGCCTTGATAGTTTTGTCCGCTGTGCATTGCTAAATCCCTCCCGATAAATCGGGACTGAGACTTTGGCTTGAAGTTAGTACTCCAAGCTGAAGGTGGATGGTTGTTATCACTTATCTGACCCCTCTGGAATTCGGTCGAAGTATATTCTGACTTTTGCTTTATTACGAAGTTGAGTGTGTAGCTTGGCAGTAAGCGCATCGCGCATTTCCGTTTGGGTGTCCGCCGTCACGATTCGCTGGACCTCCGAGTCGTCAAGTGTTTTTTGGCGCGCTGAGTTATGTTCTTCTTTCCGGAATATTGTATAGTATTGTCTGCCTTGAAAGCTGACAGTCATGATACCATCAACGGTCTGTCCTACTTCCATCGCAAAGGCCGCATCAGTAAAAGCTTGCTGCTCTTTCGGAAAGGTGTCACGGGTCAAGTAACCGGTATCGCCGGGGTTGAGAGGATCCGCCCCGGGACCGGTCAATTCGCCGGTATCTGACAACTCCTTTGCCACTTCAACCATATCTTTGCCCGACTGAATTGACTCAAAAACCGCTTTCGCGCGGTCACTATCCCTAAGCGTGATACAGGTTAGCCGCACCTGTTCCTCTTCGGCAAACTCGCTTTTACGCGCTTCATAGTTGGCTTGTATGTCTTCCTCTGTCGCCTCGAGTTTCTGCTCAACTTCGATCTTCCACAATCTGTCGGCTAGCAGCGTGTGGAGATACCTGCGACTTTTTTTCTGGATTTCTTGTTCTTCTTCAAGTCTACGCGCTTTGGCGAGACAGAGTATTAAGCGACCTTCAGCCATCAGGGTAACGTATTCTTCAAGGCGCGCTTTATCTTTATAACGTTCCGGTGTATACTCCGAGAGTTCGCGAATGTCCTGTATCATTTCAGCGAGTGTAATCCGCTGCTTTCCGTCGCAATCAAACTCTGCAATGACAATATTTTCCGTGTTTGTCACCGGTTCCTCTTGGTCGAGCACTGTTTCAGGAATCCGTTCTGGGTAGGTTTTCAGTTCACTTGCTGAAGTAACTTCTGCCACCCATTCAATGATTCGCTGCCGTTTTTTTTCACGCTTAACAGAGGGTTCAATATAGTCTCTGACCTCCTTAAAATCCGCTATACGCTCCGGTATATGCTCCTCCTTGCGGAAAATGAGGTAGTATATTTCGTGATCCATCTCAAGTTCAAGGATTTCTTCCGTGATTTCACCGACTTCCATATCAAAGGCGGTATCAACAAAAACCTGCCAGTCCTCGGATTCGTCCTTGGTGAAGAGCCCGGTGTTCCCCGGATCCAGCTTGTTGCTCCCGGGACCAAACAATTTTTCTTTTTCCGACAGCTCTTTTGCCAGTTCGTTGATGTCTACTCCGGCTTTGATTTGTGCCAGTGTCTCCTGCGCAAGCGCTTTTTCCAAGACACTAATGCAGGTTACTCGTGCTGCTGCCTCTTCCACGTATTCTGATTTGTGTTCCTCGTAATACTGCCGCCGATCTTCCTCTGTGGGAGAGACTTTTTCATCAACTTCGATCAGGGTCAGGCGTTCGATTAAGAGTGTATGTTTGTATTCCTGCGCCTTTTTGAGTATATCTTCATCTTGATCTAAACCCTTATCTATCGCTGCGAGGACTTTCAGTTTTCTATCAATAAACTCTGGCAGGTATTCTGTTTTCCCGGCTTTACTTGCGTAGTTCTCCTGCTGAAAGAATGACAACTCTCCAATCGCCGCCTTGAAATCCGCAAGTGAAATCTCGAATTTTCTGCCGTTCCACTGATATTCAGCCAAGATAATCTGACTTTCATCGGCAGATTCGGTAACAGATTTTGTTTGCTGCGACCAAGCCATTTGCCAGCTTACTATGTTGATTGCTACAAGCCCCGTCAACATAATCAACGTCTTTTTCATCCGCAGATTTCTCCCCTGACAGATAAAAAATTGCGGCGAGAAACTCGCACGAATAAATTCGGCAGGTCCCTCACCGCAACTTGTTGTGAAAACGCGCCCCAAATTCAGCCCATTTTCCTATTATTTGCATATTTTCTTAAGTACAAAATTTGGACAATGGCAAACTTCCTAATGGTGCCTCATCAATTCCTGGAAGCTTTGAGACTCCCCCAAGTGAGGGGAAGTTTCCCCTTTGATTCAACTGCTAAAAACTGTCCTTCCATCAACAGTTGAAGTTCGGCGTTTGTCAAATTTCGCTTCATCAGGAAAAGTTCATCGAACTCCCCATCCCAGAAACGCTCTTCCTTAAACCGACCAATTTCCAAATTGGCAGGGGTATTAGCGGAACCAGGGGCTGAACCCGCGTCATCTTTATGGTCTAGTTTGCCATCAATGAAGAGTGAAACTGTCTCTTTGTTTGTCCGCATGGAGGCGACATGATGCCATACGTCATCGGCAATCTCAGTTTTACTACCGATCTCACCACCAAAGCCGACGGGTGCGGGTATGTGATAGCGGGTGAAGAGCAACTTATCTTTTAGCTTGATATACCAGCCACCGCCATCCCATTTGATATAAACAAATCCCTGGCCCACCTCTTTGCCAGTCTTAACCCAAGCAGCGAGGGTGGTATCAGATTCGCCGAGATCCAAAGCTGGCACATCTGCTACAAATGCCGACTGTTCTTTTCCGTCTATAAATGAAAGGCAGGTTCCAAATTTTGGATCTACGGAATCTACCCATGCTGGGGCACCTTCAGTTTCTCCCTCCAGTCCATTGGGACCGAGGTCTTTTATTATATCCCCCTTGCCTTCATTGAGAGGAAAGTAGAATACGAGGAGCGGGTCATCCAATTGAATCTGGCTATATCCTAAGGATGGCAACAGGCCTATCAAAAAGATAGCGACCAGGGTGCTCATTGGAAATCTCTTCAACCTTTGCATTTGAATATCCTCCTGTTTGTAGTTATTACAGAAATTTGTATCGGCCGACACATTGTCCATCCGAATGGCGATCCGCTTGCGAATCTGCCCATTTCATTGCAAATCTCTGCAGATTGTTGCATTAAGAGGCTATTATAATACTAGCGAAAAATAATGTCAAACTAAAAATTCTATTTTCTCTTGACATATATTTAATGGATGTGATACGATGATTTTAATTTTTTTAGGTGTTTCAATTGTCGCAGATTGTCGGATTTTGGAAAGGAAGGGTTGAGAATGAGAACGTTTATTGGGGCGAGCTTCATCACCACGTTACTGTTTATAATGATCCTCTCTACACCGGCGGCCATAGATCCGAATATGCTTCTATGGTTCTCGTTTGACGAGCAGCTCGATGGGAAGCAGATAGAAGACCTGACCGGCGGCGGTAACAATGGGAAACTCAAATTAGGTGCCAAGATCACAAACGAACCCGAGGAAGTATACAAGGGAACAGGCGCGGTTAAATTCACTAACATCAGTGCTCAGGTCCGTGTCGAGCCCTTTAAGAGAATGAATGAGTATAAAGATAACACCTACACCTTCTGGTTCTATATCTTAGGTAACACCGCTAAGCCTTGGAATTGGGAACATTGTGGTGGGACCTGTGGGGAAGGTAGAGCAAGCATTCTGGAAAAGGGGAGAGTTCTAGAGGGCAATGTGAAAGGTTGGGCACCGGGGATCTTGCTTCAGGAGGAACCATTAGCCCTTATCTATCAATTTGAAGATAAAGGAGGTGGCGGGGTCCAAGGGGCTATAGGCGCCAAGGGCATAGTCGGTCCCGGTGGCAACGGCACCGTGTTTGAGTTCAAGAAGTGGTATCACGTCGCGGGTGTCAAAAAGGCAAACGAGTTAATAATCTACATCAACGGCAAGAAGCAAGGCAGATACGATGTCCCAAGAGATTTCGTTCAGGGTGAGGCGTTACTGCGTCTTGGTGGCACACGGGAACGCTCTGCCAATTTCATTATGGATGAGTTTTCTCTTTACGATCGTCCCTTAACTGACGATGAAGTAGCGTTGGACGCCAAGGGCATACTTCTATCGGTTGAACCTGAAAGGAGAGTGACAACCACCTGGGGCGATATTAAAATTAGCCATTAACCGACGGAACTTCTGATAACACTACAATAAATCGCTTAAATTGAGTGCTACTAAACCTAAACCGGAATAAAAGGAGGAATTAAAAGTGAAAGCCTTTATTTGGTTCAGCTTCCTTATTACCTTTGTTGCCGTAACGGTTTATTCTGCCCCGGCGGCTATAGATCCGGAGATGCTATTGTATTTCTCGTTTGATGAGCAGCTGGATGGGAGGAAGGTCGAAGACCTCACCGGTGGTGGTAACGATGGGAAACTCAAATTAGGTGCCAAGATCACAAACGAACCTGAAGAGGTGTACAAAGGAGCGGGAGCGCTAAAAATCTTCAACAACATCAGTGCTCAGGTGCTCGTTGAGTCTTTCAAGGAAATGGAGACTTATAAAGACAACACCTACACCTTCTGGATTTACATATACGGTGTCAGAAATGATCCGTGTTGTGCAGTGGAAAGCATCTTCAAAAAAGCCAACGTTTTAGACGCTGCTGACAAGGGGAGCGCACCGGGTGTCTTTCTCACCGATCCAGGTCTATCTCTGGTATATAAATTTACAGACCAAGGGGCGATAGAGGGGGATCCTGTCGGTCCCGGCGGCAAGGGTCTACAATTTGAACTAAAAAAATGGTATCACATCGCGGGAGTCAAACAGGCAACCAGCCTGATAATCTACATTGATGGCAAAGAGGAAGCGAGGTATAAGGTCCAACGCGATTTTGTTCAGGGTAAAGGGCACCTTCGCATCGGCGGAACTCGGCAGCGGGCAGCCTCTTTTGCGATGGATGAGTTTGGGCTTTATAACCGTGCCTTAACCGAAAAAGAGGTGGCATTGGATGCCAAAGGTGTATTCCTGTCGGTTGAACCTGAAACAAAATTGACTACCACTTGGGGCTATCTCAAGACAGGTCGTTAACCAACAAAACTTTGATCGCAAGTTACGTGAAACCCATCCTATTTTAGCCCTGAAGGATTTTTGTCCATCAGGGCTATATCATTTTGAACAGCAAGGTTTAAGCCATTTCAACCACTATGCAGATTTTGGGAATTCCTCCGATTTATCGGGGAGCAGAAAATGTTATAACAGTTAGCTTATCACTCAACCTGAATCGGTATAAAAGGAGAAATTGAAATGAGAACACTTATTACATTAAGTTTCGTCACCATGCTTCTGTTCATTACAGTTTTCTTTGCCTCGGCGGCTATCGATCCGAACATGATTTTGTATTTTGCATTTGATGAGCAGCTCGATGGAAAAATGGTCGAAGACCTCACCGGCGGCGGTAACAATGGAAAACTCAAGTTGGGTGCCAAAATCACAAATGACCCTGCAGAGATATACAAGGGCACGGGAGCGTTAAAAATTTTTAACAATATCAGTGCTCAGTTTCTGGTCGAGTCCTTTAAGGAGATGGATAACTATAAAGAGAACACCTACACTTTTTGGCTCTACATCTACGGTGTCAGAAATGATCCGTGTTGTCCGGAGGAAATTATTCTGCAAAAAGCCCACCTTTTAGTTGGTGATGTGAAAGGGAACTCGCCAGCCATTTTTTTGACCGATCCGGGGCTAACACTGACATATAAATTTGGCGACCAAGGGGCTGTACCGGGTGACGGGGTTGGTCCCGGCGGCAAGGGTAAAAAGTTTGAACTAAACAAATGGTATCACATCGCGGGGGTCAAAAAGCCATCAGATCTGATAATCTACATTGACGGTGAAGAAATAGCCAGATATAATGTCAAACGCGATTTCATCCAAGGTAAGGGGCATCTTCGTATCGGCGGAGCGCGAATTCGAGCTGCCTCTTTTGCTATGGATGAATTTGGGCTGTATAACCGCGCCTTAACTGCAAAAGAGGTGGAGGCGGATGCGAAGGGTCTATTCCTGTCGGTCGAACCTGAGACACAATTGACTACTACCTGGGGCAGTCTCAAAGCGGGACGTTAATCGACAGAACCCTGATAGATTCTGATAGCATATTAAGCAAGAGACACTCTATAGCCCCGACGGATTTTAGCCGTCGGGGCTATATCATTTGAGGATGAGAATAACCTTGACTTTGGTAGGCCTACAGTAGATCTTCGGTGTTTAATTGACTAAAGTCCAACATCAAAGGAGGAATTGAAAATGAGAACGCTTATTGCGGTAAGTTTCATTACCATGTTTCTGGTCATGACGATTTTTTCTGCCCAAGCGGCTCTAGATCCAAATTTGATTCTGTACTTCACATTTGAAGAGCAGCTCGATGGAAGAAAGGTCGAAGACCTCACCGGCGGGGGTAACGACGGTAAGCTGCGGTTTGGTGCCAAAATCACCAACGAACCCGCCGAGGTCCACAAGGGGGTAGGCGCTCTAAAGCTCTTCAACAACGTCAGTGCACAACTCCGCGTGGAAGAGTTTGACCGAATGGATAAGTATGGAGATAACACCTACGCCTTCTGGATCTATATATTCAACCCCATGGGTGCCCGATCAAGTATTTTGAAAAAAGCCAACATTTTAGTTGGCGAGGAAAAAGGGAGCGCACCAGGCATCTTTCTGACCCACCCCGGTTTAGCGCTTGAATATAAATTTGGCGACCAAGGAGCTAATGCAGTTGGACCCGACGGCAAGGGTAAAGGTTTTGACCTGGAGACGTGGTATCACATCGTGGGCGTCAAAAAGGCAAGCGACCTTATCGTCTACATCAACGGCGAAGAAAAAGGCAACTTTAAGGTCAGACGAGACTTTATCCAAGGTAAGGGGCAACTTCGTATCGGCGGAACGACGAGCCGAGCTGCCTCCTTTGCGATGGACGAGTTTCAGCTTTATGATCGCCCTTTAACCGAAAAAGAAGTGACGGCGGTTTTTAAAGGGATATTCTTGTCGGTCGAGCCACAAGACAAATTGATAACCACTTGGAGCCATATCAGAACTGGTCGTTAAAGGAGGAATTGAAAATGAGAACGCTTATTGCAGTAAGTTGCATCAGCATGTTCGTCGTTATGATGACTCTCTCTGCCCCGGCGGCTCTAGATCCAAATTTGATTCTGTATTTTACGTTTGAAGAGCAGCTTGACGGAAGAAAGGTCGAAGACATGACCGGCGGGGGTAACGACGGTAAGCTTAGACTGGGGGCCACACTCACCAACGAACCCGCGGAGGTTTACAAAGGTGCCGGTGCTTTAAAAATTTCGGGGAACATCAGCCAGCAATTCCGCGTCGAACCCTTTGACCGTATGAGTGGGTATCAAGATCACACCGTCGCCTTTTGGATCTATTTCTTCGAGGGATTTCATCAAGGTGAGGCGCGATCGATCTTCAAGAAAAACGCTGATGAAGCGCAAGTGCTCAACGCAGGCTTTTCAAAATCGCCCTCCGTCCAGATTAGCGGAAACAGTTTCGCCCTCTGGTATGAGGTTGGAGAAGGGGGCGGAATTGATGGACTTGGTCCAGACGGTGAAGGGTCAGAGTTTGAGCTGGAGAGATGGTATCATATCGCGGGCGTCAAAAAGGGGGCAGACCTGATTATTTACATCAATGGCGAGGAGGAAGGGAGATTTGACGTACCAAAAAAATTCCCTCAGGGTGAAGGTCGGCTCCGTATCGGCGGTACGCGGACCCGAGCTGCCTATTTCGCGATGGATGAGTTCGCGCTTTTCGATCGGGTTCTAACCGCAAAAGAGGTGGAGTTGATGGAACAAGGTGTATTCCTGTCGGTTGAGCCACATCACAAATTGACGGTCACTTGGGGGCGTCTCAAAACGGGACGTTAACCGATAGACTTCTGATAATATGTCAGGCTGGATGCGTCCGACTTTAGCCCCGATGGACTTTTATCCATCGGGGCTATCTTATTTGAGGAGCGGGATAGTCTGACTTTAGTAGGTAGCCGGTGGGTTTATTAACTAAAGTTCAATATCAAGGAAAGAATTGAAAATGAGAACGCTTATTATGGTAAGTTTCGTCATCACGTTTCTGGTCATGACGATTCCTTCTGCTTCGGCGGCTCTAGATCCAAATTTGATCCTGTATTTCACGTTTGAAGAGCAGCTCGACGGAAGAAAGGTTGAAGACATGACAGGCGGGGGTAACAATGGTAAACTTCGGTTTGGTGCCAAAATCACCAATGAACCCGCGGAGGTTTACAAAGGAACGGGAGCGTTAAAAATTTTCAACAATATCAGTGCACAATTTCGCGTTGACTCCTTTGACAGAATGGATAAGTATGCCGATCACACCTATATTTTTTGGTTCTATATCCTTGAGCCCTTGATTGCCCCGCCTCCTCGTCCTCCCAACAGTGTTTTGAAAAAGGCTAACATCTTAGTTGGTGATGAGAAAGGGGATTCCCCGGGCATTTCTCTCACCGACCCCGGTCTATCCCTTGTGTATAAATTTGGTAGGATTGGTCCCGATGCAATAGATCCCGAAGGCGAAGGAGGCGGTTTTGATCAAAAAAAATGGTATCATATTGCGGGTGTCAAAAAGTCCGCGAACTTGACGATATATATTAATGGCAAAGCAAAAGGTAACTTTAACGTTCAGCGCGGTTTCGTTCAGGGTAGGGGGCACCTTCGTATTGGTGGAACGACGAGCCGAGCTGCCTTTTTTGTTATGGATGAGTTCAAACTTTATGACCGCGCTCTAACCAAAAAGGAGGTTGAATTGGATGCCAAGGATCTACTCCTGTTGGTCGATCCCACATCAAAATTAACCACCACCTGGGGTAATATTAAAGCAGGTCGCTAAACGATGAGACCTGTAAAGTAGACTATCAAGGAAAGCGGATAGGAGATGATTAGTGGCCCGACGTGACAACTACATCGTAGGATATAGTATCCTTATTATTCTTATTAGCATGGGAACACGGCAGACATTTGGCATTTATCTGCAACCGGTTACCGGAGAACTTGGCATTGGGCGTGAACTGTTTAGCTTGGCGATAGCTATTCAAAGTATCATTGGTGGGGTGCCGCTTGCGGGTATACTAGCAGATCGCTACGGCTCGCGCTGGGTGGCGATAGGTGGTGGGTTGCTATTCGCTGTATCGATGTATCTGATGTCTGTTACGACGCACTGGACCAGTTTGATGCTGGGTTTCGGTTTGTTATCTGGGGTGTCTCTGAGTTGCGTGTCGTATGTCGTTGTATTGGGTGCGGTGGCACAGGTAGTTCCACCTGAACGACGCAGCAGGACATTTGGCTTTATCACAGCCGCCGGTTCGATTGGAATGTTTATTGTCGTGCCAATCGCACAACGCATCCTGAATGCGTTTGGTTGGCGAACCACTTTTGCAATTTGTGCGGGGTTTGTGGGGTTAATTGCCCTACTGGCAGTGGGATATCCAACTCGGAAACAACAGGTTGCGGGAAGTGAACCCACAGAAGTCCTTTCCGATTCGCTGACAGAGGTGTTAGCCAAGGCAAGCCATCATTCGGGGTATTGGCTGCTGACTATCGGCTTTTTTGTCTGCGGTTTTCACGTTGCATTTGTCGCCTCCCACTTGCCCGCCTATCTTACTGATAAAGGATTATCAGGTGCAGCCGGCGCAACTGCACTCTCGTTGGTCGGCCTGTTTAATCTATTTGGCTCTACACTGTTTGGCTACCTTGGTGATCACTATCGGAAGAAATATCTCCTAAGCGGTCTCTACCTTGGTCGATCGGTCATCATTAGTTTGTTTCTATTCTTTCCAGTAACCGAAACGACAGCACTGGTTTTCGGTGCTGCGATCGGTTTTTTATGGCTGGCTACCGTCCCGTTGACGAGTGGCACGGTGGCACAAATTTTCGGTCCCCGTTACCTATCTACGCTATACGGAATTGTATTTTTCAGCCACCAAGTGGGAAGTTTTCTTGGGGTTTGGCTCGGGGGTAGAATCCACGACGCAACGGGGGGGTACACACCTGTATGGGTGATCGCAATTATCCTAGGCGTACTGGCTTGTATCGTTCACCTTCCCATTGCAGATAAACCTGTATACCCACTTAGGACAACGAACGCGACAGTTCGCTGATACAACGTCAACTATGGTGAATTCTATAATTACTTATACACTCTCGATACACAACCAACCCCTAAATCCCCACCCCCCCTCGCCCCCCTTGTCAGGGAGACTTGATGAGGCTTCGATAAGTGGCACTATTGGTGAACGTCTACATATTTATATCGTTCACCATAAATTGAAAAGTCAAAAGGGAATGCAAGGATAAAATTATGGAATATAAAATCCCAATGCGCATCGTTGTTGTGAGTCCTCCGGTTGGAGTCAATTTCTCTTTGGAAAATAACGGAGAGTTGGTTTCGGTTACCCAATCTACTGGGGAAGATATTATGTTTGATTTCCACGCAGTTGTAAAACCACAACGCAACACGGGCGCCCCCAACTTTACAGGGCCATTTGCGCGAGGAACTCCCTCGAAACGGTTCTTTTATGTCAACATCGGGGAATTGGCGGGTCAACCAGATTGTGAATGGTGTCGAAGGGCAAAGATCTGGATTTCAACGGGCTATCCAAAATCTCTCAACCAAGAAGAAGTAACTTGGCAGATAATAAAAAAGGTGTCGAAAAATCCGAATAAGGTGCTTATGGCGAGATATATGGGAACCGGCGATGATGGTGGCCCGAGCTGCGCCACTAGTGAACTTATAGATGGTGGGTGGATTATTACTGACAGGTGATTAGCGATAAATCAAGCCGCAAAAAATCAGGGTTCAGATAAATCGATAGGTCGCCTGTCCCAGAATTGTCCCAATCACACCCCAGAAACTTGCGGTCACAAACTCTCCCAAAACGAGACCAATAAAAAACGCGCTCGTCTGTCGATACAATTTGAGGCCACCGAATCGAAGGACGATTAACTTAGCTAACCAGCTAATGAAGATCGAAAACCATAAGAGATTAAGCGACCATGTCCCGCCAATCACGTATCCTGCCGGATGAAAGGGCCACCAAATAAAGAGCCGCCGCATAATCAGAAACCCCAGTCCGATACCAAATCCTCCGCCCATGAATATTAACGATTTAACATCCGTCCCGCGTGGGTAGCTTAACCAGTTCTGTAGACGGTTAAAGATGGGCCAACCGGGCCACGTACTCCCTTGGTACTGATAGGCGGTGTGCAAGTAAGCCCAGCAAGCAGCGATCGATCCAACTACTGTGGCAATCAAGATACCTGCGATCAGCATCCCATTGATAGAGAGATTCATCCGATCCGCAAGCCGAAATGCTTCCAGTTGATGCGGCTGCGGATTGCTACGATGAGCGTACGTGAAAAAGTGGAGATAGGAGAATAGTGTGAGACTCGTTGGTCCAACCGCTTGCGTGCCGAATCCTGTCACGACAATGTCTTCGGGGCGGAACGCAAAATCGTGCATCGGGTAGCCTGCTTCGACGCGGATGCGCGTTACAACCGTTGAAAGTCCAAAGAAGATTAAGAAAAAGACAGCCGAAACCCACACAGACATCCCAGCAACGTAGCAGAACCCAATGAGATAACTCATACTCGCAAAAATGCTAAAAACCGCCCACCGATAGCGTCGCATTTCCGCTCTGTCCCCCGGCGGCTTGCGTAGTTGATCTCCAGTGCTTTGCGCTGTGATTGACATTCTAAAAAAGCTTCGTAGAATTTCCTGTCCGGCAGACCGCAACCCCCACAGCGTCATAAATAAGATTGCTGCACAAGTGCCGATGGACTGCTCCCATGTAAAGGGGAATCCGGATAACATGCTGCCACCGGAGAAGACGGTTCCTACCACCCTCTCCAACCGCCAAAGCCAGTAGAAAAACCAACAGGAGAACGAGAGATCCAGCGGCATAAAGAACGCCAAGCCAATTGCAAATGGGTGAAACTCGATCGGAATCCAACCGAGCGCGTTCCACGGCTTTGCTGTAAAATACTGACTCAGCAGGTAACGTCCATAAAAGATACTTGGTGCAACAGGGAATAAGGTGTGAATGCCGTTGATAAGATTAAATGCCACAGATAGGGCAAACCCAGTCCATATTAGGCGTGTTTTGAATAGGCGAGGACCGTTATTGATAATATCTAATGGTATTTGGGCGAGGGGATAGGTAAGGCGCTCATGCGTTGTCCAGTGTTTGCGCACTAGGAGGTTGATACCCAGCATACAAACCAACAGCGCGATAATAACGGTACACCACGCAAGACACGGTACTAGCCACGCATTGAAGTACTCGGCAATGTAAAAGGTATTATCATAAAATGTGCCGCGGTCTTTGTAGTAACCAGCCAACACCGATTTGTCTGTGACAACGAGCCAACGCGGTACATAGCGATGAAAGAGTTCCTGCCACTCATTCTCCGGTGCAGCGAAATAGAATGCGTGTCCAATGAGCGGGAACAGTCGCTGGATCATGTCGTGTCCCGCGATAGCAGAGGACACACATAGCATCACATAGATTAATACCATGTCGCTCGAATCCAGTGCGAATCTTGGAACATAACGCTTGAGCCACGGGTTGATGAGACTCAAGACGAAGATGACGAAGATCGCATTCATAAACAGCGACACCCGCGTGAAGTTCACGCCATGTCCTGTGATGCCGGTGTCAACGACCCATAAACTGTTGAGCGGCAGAACTATGAAACCTATGAAAAGCAGCTTAAAGATTTGTGCGGTGAGATTCGGTTTGGCTGGCTGGTGTGGTGTGTGGTGCACGGATGATGGGGTGCCTCCTATCATGGTTGTGCTATCACTAGATATTTGGGGTATACTGTGACAGCAGCTACATCAAACGTGCCCTGTGAGAGATGAGGAGTGACGAGTGACTCATTTGTCACCCATCACTCTTTCACACAAACTGGAGAGTTACTCGGTTTTCTGACCGTAGATTGGTTTTTTCAGAATAGTCTGAGTTTCGTAAATCGAACCACCACGCTCCGCACGGGGGAGTGCCATGCGAACCGGAGCATCAATCATACGCACCTGATTCGTGAGTTCGCCGCGTAGGACCCCCGCACTTAAAGCATCCCAGTCGCCGCCGCCCAAGGGCCAGGCATCGACAGCGGTGTAAGCGGCGAGCAGTAAACGGCGCGGCGTGCTAGAGTTGTTGGGCGTAGACCCGTGGAGGGTGCGGACATGATGAATCGAGATGCCGCCAGCTTTAACTTCAATGGGAACAGCACCATCCGGTGTAAAATTAGGGTCAGTGATTGCACCGGCGAAACGACCATCCTGGTGATGATCATAGATTGGTCCCTTATGGGAGCCGGGAATGACCATTAGCGCACCATTTTCGATCGACATATCGTCAATGGCAACACCAACTGCCAACACGTCATCGTTCGTATGGGGGTAGAACGCCCAATCCTGATGCCATTCAACAGGGCTACCGAAGTCGGGATATTTCATATTCAGTTTGCTGCCCATAGAGCGAACGCCGGGTCCAACTAACTGCTCAACGATGTCGATAATGGATGCGTAAGTTCGCACCTGATCATAGACAATGTGTTGAGCTGCTGGGTTCTTGATCCGACGTACACGGGGAGTTTCTGCTGAATGACCGGGTTCAAGATCAAAAACGTCAGTATGTTCGGTGACTTCGCGGGATTTTTCGACAAATTCATCTGTCACACGACGAAGGTCGATGATATCTTGCTCTGAAAGCACACTTTCAACACCGATGTAGCCATTTTCATGGTAGAAGTCGATTTGTTGCTGAGTTAGCATAGTGTAACTCCTTTCGCATAAAGCGCTTAGAAAAACCTGCGAATCTATTCGCAAGCTAAGAATCTATCCAATCAACGCTCAATCAGGTGACCGAAAATATACACGCTTAGGGGGTAGAATCTAATAGCCTGAGTCGTTCTAGGACAACTCCAATCCGCTTCCAACTTAATATTGTACATCCAATTGGATTGTAAGTTCAAGTTTTTTCTGATTGGATACGTTTCGATACTAGCCAGTGAGGCTTGCGTGACGTGCCATTTGACGGTAAACAAGGTGCGGAAACGCAGGATTATTGATTAGACAAACGCTCTGGCATCACTGTACTGTCCAGAACCACACAACATACATCGGTGTCTCTAAAATGACGCCTAGGATAGCCCAATAGCTGCCACTCACCACATCGCCCAAGACCAACCCTAAGAAGAAAGGTAACACACGTCGATACAGACGCGCCCCACCATATTTGAGTATCACGAACTTGGCGATTGAGGAGAGGATTAATACAAGCCAGAATTGATCCAGCGTTCCACCGTTGATGCCTATTACATAGCCGACCGGGTGGAAGGGCCACCAGATAAATTTGAGCCGCATGGCTCCAAGAAAGATCGTAAATATAAATGACAGACCGATGACTGCTGATCCGTAGATATCCGTCGGTCGTGGAAACTGTAGCCAGCCGGCCAATCGGTTGTAAGTCCCCCAGCCGGGGCCCAAGATCATCCCTGCCTTGCTACCCCCATGCGTATACAGGACATAAAGGTACATCAGAAACGCTGAGAAAACACCTATCACAATCGAAAAGATCATCACCCACAATAGTTTGCGATGATCCATACCGGTGCGTTGCGCCAGTTTAAAGCCTTCAAGCTGATGCGGCATAGGTTGGCTGCGATTCTGGCTGTTAAACCACGAGAAAAGCGAGAACATCACAAGGTTACCACGCCCAAACGGGCGTATCCCGACCACTGTAGTTAAGGCGGTTTGTGGATTGACACCAGCCATGTCGTGGGCTGGTGGTCCAAGTTCAGCACGGACACGAGTCACAGACGTTGTGATCATCATGTACAATCCAAAAAATAGCACGAATACCCACAGAGACATCCCTGCTTGATTACAGATTAGATAGAGGAGAACGAGACAGATTATAATCCCTAAGGCTGCTGATCGATAGCGCATCGGTTCCGTCGAATCGTCGATAGATGTGTTCATGCCGATGATCCGTTTGCCAATCTCGCGAAAATGTTGCCTGCCAGCCCACACTGCTATCACAACAATCGCTAGTGCCGCGCCCATTGCTTGGTTCGGTTGAAAAGGATAGTAAGGAATTGTATACCATCCAGCCGCCTTTCCTCCAATGTATTGCGCTTTGCGGGCCCAGTAGAAAAACGCTGTTGAAAAACTCACATCCAGCGGCAAAAGAAAACATAGACCGATAAAAAATAGGCGCAGGTGAAAGAAGGTTGGGCCAATCGCATCCCACGGTTCCTCGTTAAGCCACCGCGAGATGTCCGCGCTCTCCTCGCGAATTGGTATCATTGGGAAGGATGGATAAAGGAAGTTGATTCCGTTGATAATCTCGATGCCCGCTGCAATCGAGAATCCCAACCACATACCGCGGTTCCGGAAAAGCTCCATTCCGGGTGCAGTCATGTCCAGCGGCAGTTGGGTAATTGGATACGGCAGCTTTTCATGCTCAATCCATTGGCGGCGGAGCAGGACATTTACGAAAGCAACGAGAGCGAAGATCAGGGAGGAGATGACCGTCCAACTCACGATAGGAACGATCCAGTAGCGCAGATAGCCTTCGGTGAAGAAATTAGCTCCCCCCTCATAAAAAGGACGGGCAACGGTTGTATTACCCATGACAAGCCAGTTAGGGAGGTAGGGCTGGAGAATCTGTTTCCATTCGTTTTCGGGAGTGGCAAACCAGAAAGCGTGGCAGAGGGGTCCCATGAGACCAACCATGTTATCGTGGGCAACCACCGCTGTAACACATGCCAACATGACATAGATGACGAGGAGCTCAGCTTGGCTCAACGCATACGTCGGCCAGAAACGTTGGGCAATGTAGTTTAACAGTGCCAGCACGAAAATGATGAAAATGACATTCATCGGGATAGAGGTTGCAGAAAAATGAAATCCGTGCCAGAGCATCTCCTCCATTCCGATCCAGTAGGCATTAATCGGCATAAGGATGCAACCCAATATCACGGCGCGCAGGGTAATACGCGACTGAGAAGGTTGAAGCGTAGAGGGAGAGGCTGGCATCGTATCTTTCATAGAGTCATTCCTCCGATCCGTTCAAGACTTTGCTATGGTCACTTTTCTTCGATTCCGTTTTGGCCCCTTTTGGTCTGGACATCCCCATCGCCGCTCAAAGCTGAGGAGTTAGAGATAGGTAAGACAGGATATGTAAAAGTTTTCGCTAGGTGCTTACTTATCAGAATTCATTTCGGCTTTGCCGCGCGGTCTGTGGGGCTCCGGCTCTTGACCGGGCTGTACCAAGCTGGCTCCGTCGTCCTCAATAAGAGGCCGGTTATAGATATAAGGTGGTTCAAGCGCTGCCTGCTGCGTTTCTGTCAACTCGCTAACCCATGTAGGCATGCTGGTTTGGTAAATACCGCCGCTGGTGTGCATAGACTTTGGACAATAGCGGTAGAGCAGAGAACGCCTTTCATGATCAGCATTCCAAGGCAACGCACCGTGAATGGTAGCTTCCATGAAGATGACGAGATCTCCTGCTTTGCTTGCCACGTTATACACAACTTCTTGGTTGGCATCGTAAAGCATGATATCCTCAGGACAAAGAAAGTTCGCTTTGTGGCTTCCCGGAATAACAGCTATGCCGCCATCCCCGGGATTGATGTCCGCCAATTGGAATTGACAGACAATTAGTCCCGCGCGCATCTCGCCATTTGCATAGGTATAATACTGTGTGCCGTCGAAATGTCTGCTGGTCGCACCGTGTAAGCCGTGTCCACCGGTGCCCTTCCGAGAGATCAGTAAAAAAGGGTCATGGTCCATTCTCCAGCCACGACCAAAAAGGGTATTGAGATAAGGAATGAGTTTTTGGTGGGCTATGAGATCTCGGAATGGTTGGCACCAAGGTTGTTCCCATGTCAGCATCCCCATCATAGATCGGCGATGGTACTCACCGTCCATACCAAGCCCGTACATTTTGCTGTCCTCTGTGTATTTGTCACGGTTAGCATCAACCGCTTTGTTGAGCACTTGGACTTCTTCGGAAGTCAGGAAGTTTTCGACTCGAAGGTAGCCCCGCAGATCGAAGAGGAATTTTTCACGTTCGTTCATATTATACCTCACATTTTACGCCATACCGATTTAAGTGCGCTCATTTCGCTATTACTGATCAATCACCGTTTGAACAAGTCACATCTCAACAGGACACTCGCCCTATTCTCTCTCCGACGGAGGAACAATCTCTCCGTCGATAATCTGATTTTTGAGCGCTTCAACATGTTTCAGCATTTCCGCTGATAGTTGGTCTTGATTGCTAGCATCGACGATGTATTCGATGCCGCCCTCTTTGAGACCGTATAATTTTACTCCACCGGTGAAGTTGCTCTCAACGACGGCTTGGATTGTTTGGTAGACCGCGAGTTCGACTCCCTTGATCATGCTTGTTAGGACGAGTCCCGGTGCGAGATGGTTCCCGTTCGCATCTACCCAGATGAGCTGCTTCTGTTTTTCCTTGGCGGCTTCGAGTATACCCAGGCTCGTTGCGCCCGCCGCCGCGAGGATCACGTCAACGCCTTTGTTGTATTGCGCCAACGCAAGTTCCTTCCCCTTGGCAGGATCGCTGAAGGCTTTCGGTGTGACGCCCGCATAATCAATGAGGACTTCGATCTCCGGATTGATAGCCTTTGCCCCGGCGTAATAGCCTGCTTCAAAAGCGTGCAACAGTGGGACGTTCATCCCACCGATGAAGCCTATCCGATTTGTCTCTGTTTTCAGTGCGGCGATTGCCCCTACAAGGTAGGTCCCTTCATGTGCTTTGAAGATTAACGAGGCAACATTCTCTTGTTTAGCTTCGGCATCAATGATTGCAAACTTGACGCTTGGAAATTCCGATGCCACTCGCTCTATCGGCTCTTGAAAGAGAAAACCGACACCAATGATAAGGTCATATTTCAATCGAGCCAACTGCCTCAACGCAAACTCGATGTCGGTACTCTGTCCAGGCGTAATCTCTTTGAGGTCAAGTTTCCACTGATCGACCGCCTTCTTGGCACCGGCGTAGGAAGCATCACAGAACGAAAGATCTCCGCGACCACCCGTGTCGTAAATTAATCCAATCTTTTTTGTTTTGGCGGCACTTGGTGTCACGCACAGAGAGATGAGCATAACACTATAAATGAAAGTTTTAATCAGGTTTTTTTGCATAATGTTAATTCCTCAAAAGCTAGTCCCTCATATTGATTCTGCTACGTTTAGGTTATGCTCCCAACCAAATTGACATTGCTGCAATTATCCCCAATGCAAAGCAATAGTAGGAGAAAATAGAAAACTTCCCGCGATTGAGGATTGCAAGCAGAAAACGCAATGCAATGTAACCCACAATGAACGAAGTCAATGTTCCCGCAACGATAACGATTGGGGCAGTTGTAATCTCCCTCACATCTTTGAGTTTGAGAATAACTGCCCCCAAGATTGCGGGGATGGAAAGTAGAAAAGAGTATTGCGCCGCAGCCTGCGGAGACAAACCCAGCAGCAGTGAAATGGAAATCGTTGACCCAGATCTAGAAATTCCGGGAATAATGGCGAGTCCCTGAACAATCCCGATGAGCGATGAGTGCCAAGCTTGTAAGGGAGTTTCTGCTTGTAGCCGCCTGTGTCCGAGGCGAGACAGTTGCAAGATTAGCCCCGTGACAATTAACATAGCGGCAACCACCATCGGTTTGTCAAAGATTGCCTCAAGCGAATTTTTGAACAGCATAGCAATTAGTCCGGTAGGAATCGAGCCGAGCAGGAGATACCAGAGCATCCTGAGATGCGGCGTGCTACTGATTGTAAGCTGGGGATGGCGGTACAAATCTGCCTGAAAGAGCGTGGAAAAACCGGTTCGCACTAAAGCCCCAAGTAACTGATAATAAACAATAATCACAGCCCCCAAGGTCCCAAAATGGAGCATAACATCAAAAAATATTTGTGATTCCTTTATCCCCAAGAAATGCTGCATCAAAACCAAATGCCCAGAACTACTCACCGGTAAAAACTCTGTTATGCCTTGTAAAATACCAAGCACAATCGCTTCAAGAATGGTCATCCATACTTCCTAAATCGCCAGCAAATTATTTGAACTCTCTACTTATTTCGGGAGTGCAAGGCGTAGAAGGCACGTTTTTACGTTTTACCTGCTATGATATGGCGGTTGATTAATTGATGATGGTTTTGTAGCATCAAAACTCCACACATGCTACCATAAACGCCACGCTGCATACAGTTATAAACAAAAATGGATTTAATAGGACTGAGAAAAAAGTGGATTAACCAGAACAGGGTAGGAGAACGAAGAATGGTTCCTTGGATATCAGGACGCTCTCGAAGAGATTGGACAAATTTAGATATGAGATCCATTACGGATGGGGTAGGTACTTAATCCAAGGCGATTGACCTATTACAGTTTATTTAGGGAATCATTTGTGTATAACCTTACACAGGTTTGACACCTTCGCAAGGCTTATTGACCCAAATTACCAATGCCGTAGGACATCGGTATTTTTTACTCAAGAACTTCTTCCACTTCCTCTGGCAGAGTAACGGTACTTGGATCCACATCAATTGGATATTCGGTGCCATAGGCTTCGACAAGTTCGTCAAATGTTGCGTTATCTACGTTCTCCAGTTCTCCACCGGGACGATTAAGAAAAACACCTTGGCAACTATCACAACTCATCAGATCCACATCCGATCGCTCGATCGGGAATTGCGTGAGTGGATTATTACAACTTGGACAAGGGAGCATAGATTAAATCCTTTCAAATACAGGGTTTGTAGAGCATAAAAACGTTACTTACGCATTACTTTTTAGTCGGCGGCAGTTGCAAGCGGTTCGGAATGATCCAATTCGCAAAACTCGACATAATCACTCATTAATTCGGTAATCGTCGGTTCCTCGCCACAGATCGGGCAGTTCTTATCCCGACCCACCTTCAACTCACGAAACTTCATGCTGAGTGCATCATACATCAGCAAGCGACCGATGAGAGGTTCGCCAATATCAAGCAACAGTTTAACCGCTTCAGTTGCCATCACAAGACCAATTATGCCCGGGAGCACGCCCAGGACGCCAGCCTCGTTTCAGCCGGGCACCATGCCGGGCGGCGGCGGTGTCGGATACATACACCGATAGCACGGTCCATCATGTGGCTTGATGACGGTTGCCTGCCCTTCAAACTGGAAAATACTGCCGTGTACAATAGGTGTATTGGTCAGCACCGCCGCATCATTGACCAGATAGCGTGTCGCGAAATTATCGCAACCATCAACGACCAAGTCATACTCATTAAAGAGGTCGATGATGTTGTCTTCCGACAGTCGCATATTGTAGGGAACAACATTGACATCAGGGTTCAGGAAAGTCATTGTTTCAGCAGCAGATTCTACCTTCGGTTTGCCAACAGTTTCCGTGCGGTGGAGGATTTGCCGCTGCAAGTTGCTTAACTCAACAACATCTGAATCAACCACGCCGAGCGTACCAACGCCTGTTGCCGCAAGGTATAACCCTGCCGGCGAGCCTAAGCCACCCGCTCCGACGAGTAGTACTTTAGCCTCCAGCAGCTTCGATTGTCCCCTTTCGCCGACCTCGGTCAGCATAAAGTGGCGACTGTACCGTTCCAACTGATCCGGTGTCATCTCCTTATCTTTGGCTGTTGGGAGTCCTGCCGCTGACCAGTCTCGATATCCACCTGCCATGGATACAGAATCCGCGTATCCCAACTCTTTTAGGGATTTGGCAGCGAGTAAGGATCTCATCCCAGCAGCACAATAGACGATTACTCTTTTGTCACGATCTGGCACTTCGTCTTCGATCGAGAATTCAAGCATTCCCCGCGTGACATGAACCGCATCAGGGATATACCCCGCTCGATATTCGTCCTCATCACGCACATCAAGCAGTACAACATTATCTCCGCCTTCCGCTTTCTCTTTCTGCGCTTCTTCAGCAGAAATTTCTGGGATTTCTTTTTTGACTTCTTCGATAATTTGACTTGTGGACTTCAATGCAATTCACCTCATTTGTTCAATCGAATGTAACACTCTCAGATTGTATTGGTGATGAAAATCTAATTTTTTACAATTCTCATTATATCACAAGCGGATGGTGCTGTCAAAACTAAATTGGGATATGATATACTTGTGCGAATGCCCGTGTTTGATGCACTTATCTGGGAATCTATGGAGGAGAAAGTAGAACGTACAGCACGCTCTACAGAAACTGTGCAGAACCCAATTTCCATTGTTCTTGTTTTATTATCCGCTTTCTGCCATGCGCTGTGGAACTACTACGGAAAAGCAAGCCGCTCGCCGCAACTGTTTTTCTTCTGGATTGGGATATTTACAGTGGGTGTGGCGGTACTTGCCTTTGCGCTGCAACTGCCAATCGCCCCAAAATCGGTTTGGAGCTATATCGCTGGATCGGGTGTTATCCATTTTTTCTACTGGGTGTGCTTGAGCCGCGCCTATACGTCCGGCGAAATCTCTTACGTCTATCCGATTGCCCGATCTGCCCCCGGATTCCTCCCCTTTTTTGCCTTCCTATTTTTAGATGAGCGGCTTTCTGCGCAGGGACTGGTTGGCATTTTTCTGATATTATTCTCAATTTATCTGCTTCAGCTGCGGGGTGGTGGGCTGACATTCAAGGATTTGTTGGTGTACATCAGGCGCCCGGCTTCCGTGTGGGCGTTATTGACGCTCGGCACAGTAATCGCATACTCGCTGATTGACAAGGCTGGGATGTCCGAATTCTATGCCCACTCTGCCCAACGACACGCTTGGCAACCCGTAAGCTACTTTTTGACGGAGAGTATAATTGCGATGGTATTGTATGGCAGCTACATCATGCTTTGGTTCCCGGCGCGGGGAATAACAGATATAGGGCACCAAGAATGGAAAAAGGTTCTCGCAACTAGCGTTCTTTCAATGCTTTCTTACACGATTATCCTTTACGTGTATATGACCGAAAGTGTTAGCTATGTGGTCGCGCTCCGACAGTGCTCTGTGATCTTCGCCGTATTGCTCGGTGGCTATCTGCTGAAGGAATCACAAACAAAACTACGATTTATGGCGGCGGTGGTGATGGTTATTGGGATGTTTTTGATTGCGACGGCGTGACATAGGATTATTCAGGTGCTATGCTTTCACCGATTTTCCGGCTTTGTCGCTTCATCTGCCATCGTGGATCTGGTTGCGTTTTCCACCGATTGTGTGTCCAGAGCCACTGATCTGGATATTGGCGAATATATGTCTCAAGGATTTTCAGGATACGCGCGGTATTGGTCTGTACGTCTTGTTCAAGATCGTCAGATATTTCTAAGTCAATCTCTGGCGTGATGAGCACATGATGCCGGTCGCCGGGCAGACGAATAGCCATCGACAAGAGCAGCGGTGCACCCGTTTTTAGCGCGAGCGTTGCAGGTCCGCGAACAGCGGATGCCTGTTGCCCGAAGAAGTCGACAAAGACCCCTTCCCGTCCCGCATTCTGATCCGCAAAAAACCCGACAGCATAATTCTCTTTAAGTGCACGGAGCGTTTCCCTAACTGCTTGCTTGCGGGTGATTAACCTTAAACTGAGCTGTTCTCGATATTGAGAGACAAGCGCGTTAAGGTATCTATTTTTAAGCGGAAACGCAATTGCCTTTGCCTGATTCGGGATGAGTGCCCCATAGACCATCGCGAGCAGCTCCCAATTCCCAAAGTGGGGCAGAAAGACGATGGCACCTTTCCCCTTATCCAAAGCCTGTATTAAGTGCTCTTTCCCATCAACGGTTACTTCTTCCCAGACATTGTCGAAAGTCAACTTGGGAAAACGCAGAAATTCGATTGCGGTTTTCCCTACCTGTTGGAAACTTCTACGACAAATTTTTGCACGTTCGTCGGTGGACATCTCATCGCCAAACGCAATCTGCAAATTTTTCAAGGCAATGCGACGGCGTTTCTTTAGAACAAAGTAGAGGAAGTCTCCCAGACCGCTCCCCAGCATTAGGGCATACCGCTGAGGAAGCCAACGGACGGTTATGCCAAATACACGAATGATAAAAGTAGTGAGCCAGTGAACGATCAAAATCCTTACGAAAGCGCATCGACTTTCTTCGCCAATTCAAAATCCAACGCGCTAATTCCTCCAACGTCGTGTGTTGCGAGATCAACTTTCACGCGGTTATAGACGTTAAACCACTCAGGGTGATGATTCATTGATTCTGCAATCAGGGCAACGCGCGCCATAAAACCGAAGGCTTCTACAAACGAGTCGAATTGAAATTCCTTGTGCAGCTTGCCATTTTCGACTGTCCACCCCGATATTTCCTCAAGTTGAGTGCTAATTTCTGTGTCCGTTAGTTTTATGATTGCCATTTCACGGTCTCCTAAAAGTGAGTTGTTTTAATCCTCGCATCCCGATCGCATTGTATTGAGATTTCTGCGTAAAGTCAAGCAAAATTCCAAGATCTCTGCTGTTGACAGAAGATCGTAGTTGATGTATTATATGTTGATGCACTATACGGACAAGTTTTAGATGGTTAGAGTCTGATGCACAGTTGGCTGGCACCGTGTGTTGGAAAATTATCCAACAACTGAATAACTGGATAAAAAAATGGCTGAATTGCATTTTGATTTTCGAGATATCTTCCGCGCTGGACGTTACGGGTTCAACCCAAAGAAGATTTCAGTTCATCTTTTCGGGCTTATCCTCGCTTATCTCATCTACGAAATATTGGTATATTCGAGCTTGCTCATCACAAGTGAGAGCGGAGTCAAGCAATTTTGGGATACCTATGCGCTCCTGCCCGTTTGTCCTCTTGTCGACTACGCTTTTGAGGACATTACAATCGGTGCAATGTGGCTTGGCACATTCACCTTGTTCGTATTCTTTTTTTTAGCGAGCACGATGGTATCGAAAATTACAATAGAGGACCTGCGGGGCGATCACTTTTTTTCTATAACAGCATCTTGGAGGTTCGTGCGGAAACACTGGAAGGCGGTTTTCGGGACACTTCTGGGTTTGATTGCCATTCTCGTGCTTTTGGCTCTAATACCGATTTGCGTTGGTCTATTGGGAAAGATTCCGATGGTGGGCCGTGTTGTCCTGATGTTCGCATCGGTCTTGACCCCTTTTGCCTTCTTTCTGGGACTACTGATGGCTTATCTCCTTGTTGGTTTGGGGATAAGTCTGTTTTTCGCCCCCTCTGTGGTTGGTGCTGCGGACTCTGATGCTTTTGAAACAGCGTACCAGCACCTTGCAATGCTTTGGAATCAACCGTGGAGGGTTTTGATCTACGAGATTTTCTTAGTTGGTGTAAAAGCGATCTGTATCCCGATTTGGGGGATTTTTTGTTTGGCAGGATTTGCCTTAGCAATGCAGCCGATCTACTTTCTGGTCCCTACGGACATACAGCATATTATGTGGCAGACGGACCGGTGGCTCGGCGGCTCGATTGAGAAACTTAATGCGCTACCATACATGGAGCACTTCAGAGTATTTGATATTGGTTCTGAACCCGCTAATTTGCCAATTACGCTTAATATCGCCGCGATTTTTATGACGTTGTCCCTATTATTTATCGCAGGTTTGGTTATCGCCTACCTATTTTCGATTGCTTCGACTGGTAATACCCTCATCTATACGATACTGAGGAAACGAGTTGACGGGGTAAATTTATTAGAGGTCGAGGAGGAAGCGGAGGTTTTAGACTCTGTTGCTCCGGAAGCACCACCCTCTGAGGCACCTGTGAACCCCAATGGCATCGAAACTGAAGAAAAAGTTCAGTGAAATGTAACTAAATCGTGTGCTAAACGTCAAACTTGAATAGAATTAGACAATTTGGATTTTTTCTAAACTGTAAAGGGTGATGATGTTTCATGCTTCAAAAAGTTTTAACCAAGGTTTTCGGCAGTAAACAAGACCGGGATACGAAGTTGCTCCAGCCAATCGTGAATCAGATCAATCAACTGGAGCCGGAGATGCAGCAATTATCCGATGCTGCCCTCCAATCAAAAACGCCACACTTCCGAGAAAGGTTGGACGCTGGTGAATCCCTCGACGATCTTCTGCCCGAAGCGTTCGCCGTTGTGCGCGAAGCCGGTGTGCGAACTTTGAACCAGCGCCACTATGATGTTCAACTCATGGGCGGAATCGTGTTTCATCAAGGCAAAATCGCCGAAATGAAAACGGGTGAGGGGAAAACGCTAACTTCAACGCTCGCCGTTTATCTAAACGCTCTGGCAGGCAAGGGTGTCCACGTCGTGACTGTCAATGATTATCTTGCTAAACGCGATGCGGAGTGGATGGGCAAGATCTATACCTTCCTCGGACTGAGTGTAGGACTGACTTACAATGGGTTGCCCCACAATTTGAAGGCATTGGGATATAAATCGGACATTACTTACGGTGTGCACAGTGAATTCGGCTTCGACTATCTATGGGACAATAAGGGGCAAATGCTTGAGGAAAAGGTACAACGTGGTCACCATTATGCCATCGTTGATGAAGTCGATAGCATCCTAATCGATGAAGCGCGTACCCCGCTGATTATCGCTGAACCCCAAGGAGAACCGGTCGAACTCTATAAAAAAATTGACACTGCGGTGCGACGATTACAGAGTGAAAGACATTATGAGCGCGATGAAAAAAGTAGCAAACGCGGTACCGTTGCCCTCACTGAGGAAGGGGTAGAAGAAATTGAACGTCTTTTAGGGGTAGAAGATCTCTACGGTCATGAAAGCATGAACTTGGTGCACCACGTCAATCAAGCTTTGATTGCGCACACCCTCTACAAACGTGACGTAGACTATGTCGTGCAAGGCGGCGAAGTCATCATCGTTGATGAATTTACCGGACGATTGCAGGAGGGCAGACGGTTTAACGAAGGGCTTCATCAAGCCCTCGAAGCGAAAGAGCGCGTACAGATTAAGCAGGAAAACCAAACCGGCGCGTCAATTACTTATCAAAACTATTTCCGGATGTACGAGAAATTAGCAGGCATGACCGGTACAGCCGAGACTGAAGCTGCTGAATTTGCACACGTTTACGGATTGGATGTCGTCGTTGTCCCCACGAACGAACCGATGATTCGGATAGATCACCCGGACGTAATATATAAAACAGAAAACGCAAAATACCGGGCGGTATTGGAAGACATTATCGAGCAGCATGAGCAGGGACGCCCCGTGCTTGTCGGTACTATTTCAATCGAAAATTCTGAAAAACTGAGTCAACTGCTCCGTAAGAAACGGCGTGATATCAAACATCAAGTGCTGAACGCCAAAGAGCACGCCCATGAAGCAACAATCATTGCCCAAGCGGGTGTACCCGGCAATGTGACAATCGCAACGAATATGGCAGGACGCGGCGTGGATATCTTGCTCGGTGGTAATCCGGAGGGACTGGCGAGGGAACTTCTTCGGAAGAAGAAAAAAGATCTGTCCACTGTTGACGAGGAATCGGCAGATTGGAAGGAGGCTCTCACTGAAGCTGAGACTATTTGCGCCCCAAATCGGGAACAGGTATTAAAGGCTGGCGGCTTACACATTATTGCTACGGAGCGGCATGAAGCACGTCGGATCGATAACCAGTTGCGTGGTCGTGCGGGACGTCAAGGTGATCCAGGATCGTCTCGCTTTTACCTCTCGCTCGAAGATGACTTGATGCGGAAGTTCGGATCTGAACGCTTATCTGGCATCATGGATCGGTTGGGCATGGAAGAAGATATACCGATTGAACATAAAGCTGTAACCAACGCGATCGAAAAAGCACAAAAGCGGGTTGAGCAGGTCTTCTTCGAAATGCGAAAAAACCGGCTCAAGTTTGACGACGTGATGAATTCACAACGTCAAAGCATCTACAGTTTGCGCGATAGTATTTTGGAAGGGGAAGACCTCAGAGGGACAATTTGGGAAATGATCGAAAATGTGCTGGATGATTACCTTGAGGAATATCTGCCCGAACATATTAACGACGCGAGACTTTCCAGTATGCGTCCAGAATTCCAAAATCAGTTAGACAGTAGTGAATCAATCCCGGTGGCTTCGCTGCAGGAACTTAGGAGCAACGGGCTTGCCCTGTCCGAAAATGTCACTGTCTCAACATCTAAAAAGGGCAGCGAATGGTTAGTCTCCGATGATGAGGATCAAAGCACATACGTCATCAAAAAAGAGGGAGACGAGCTAAATGTCTATGACGGCACTATTGAAGGCTTCAAGACTTGGCTGGCGAATACCTTCACGATTGATGCGACAAATTTGCAGCAACCGTTGAACATGGAACAATCTGAGCTGCGGGAATACCTCCTCAAATCACTGCATCAGCTCTACGAACAGCGTGAAGCTGAAATGGGGGCAGAGTTGATGCGTACGCTTGAACGACTCATCCTGCTCGACCGCATCGACCACCACTGGAAAGATCACCTGTACAATATTGACTACATCGAAGAGGGAATTTATCTGCGTGGTTACGCTGGCAAAGATCCAATCGTTGTTTTCAAGAATGAAGCTTTCAGCATTTTTGAAGCGATGCACCAACGGATTGACGAGGAGGTCAGCGAATACATATTCAAAGCACGTATTGAAACTACCTCCCTCCAAAGCGATCGACCTCGGCGAGCTTCCCGTCGGGCAGACACCGTGAACACACACGGCACCATTGCGGGAACGCTTAATGGGCAATCAGCGAGCGATACTGCTGAATTCGCATCTCGTCAAGCGAGTGGCGAACTTCCAAAGGTTGGTCGTAATGCTCCTTGTCCCTGCGGAAGCGGCAAAAAATACAAAAGGTGTCATGGCCAGTAGAACGTAAAGCGTATGAAGAGTTAGATAATCATGGGGGTTCCCTTGAGCACACAGGCACAAGAAATTAGCAATGAATTACTTGAAATCCTTGCATGCCCGGCTTGCAAGGGCGATATTGAGTATAATCAGGAAAATCAGAAGCTGATTTGTATCGGCCAATGCAGGCGGCGTTACCCAATCCGTGGTGGAATTCCAGTTATGCTAATCGGCGAAGCAGAGACGCCAACAGACGAAACGTAATGTTTGGTTAACTGTATACAGTCAAGAAACAGGATGGGAAATTTAGCAGACAACTTATGACGCGCAGAAAAAAACTACTCCTCATTTCGATTGTTGGTGTTGGTTTGTTATTCTTTTTGTTAATTGCTCGGACCTTGGTGCAGAGTGCACCCATCGGGGACAAGGTTGCGGTCATTGATGTCACTGGTACTATTTCGCGCACAGAAACAATTATCGATCAGATCCACCAATATCGCGATGATCAAGGAGTCAAGGCAATCGTTTTGCGTATTAATTCGCCAGGCGGTAGCGTCGCTCCTGTTCAAGAAATCCACAGCGAATTAAAAAAATTGGAAAAACCGATTGTCGCCTCAATGAGCAGCACCGCTGCGTCCGGCGGATATTATATCGCTGCCATTGCTGACGAAATTCTTGCAAATCCCGGCACCTTGACAGGTAGCATTGGGGTAATCATGCAATTTACCAAGCTAAAAGGGCTCTACGAAAAGATTGGCTTAGAACAACAGGTTGTAAAAAGTGGTAAGTTCAAGGATACAGGTTCGCCTTTGCGCGATTTGACGGACGAAGAACGTGCACTTCTGCAAGCAACACTCGATGATGTTCATAATCAGTTCATTGATGCCGTCTTTGAGGGTCGTCAGGAACATTTGACGCGTGAGGATGTTGTCGCACTCGCTGATGGCCGAATCTTTTCGGGACAGCAAGCGTTGAAACATAAGTTGGTGGACCAGCTTGGTAATTTAGCTGATGCGATTGACCGCGCTGGGGAGCTTGGTGGTATTTCGGGGAAGCCGAAAGTAGTTCGTACAAAGCGCAAACCCTCTATGCTTGAGAGGATGTTAGGTCCTACAGGAAAAGAAAATTTAGATAAATTGCTTGATAGTGCCGGTGTCACCTTCCGGTATGAACTTCATATCCAGTGAAATTGTTGTGGGATTAATACTCAATGGTTGTATAAAGTAAATGGCAGATCTCTACCAACCGAATCGTGATTGGGATCACCTTGCTCGAAAGGTAGTGCAACCTCAACAGATTGTACTGGTTATTGGTGCAACGGATGTCGGAAAATCAACATTCTGCCGATTTCTTATTGAACGAGGTGTGACAAGCGGACTGAGAGTTGGCTTCGTTGATACGGATGTAGGACAATCGCAGATCGGACCGCCGACTACAATTGGATTGAAGGTCTTTGCACCAGACGATTCGATGGAAAGTGCCGTTCCGGGCATTCCGTTCGCGGAACTTGCAGAGATTGATGGCGAACCCGATGCACTTTACTTCGTTGGCTGGGCTTCACCAGAACGGCACCTACTGCAATGTGTCGCCGGGGCGCGCCTAATGGTTGATGCTGCCTTGAAAATGGGCATCGATTTCATTGTGGTTGATACAACAGGCTACATAGAAGGAGACACTGCGGTCGTTCTCAAACAGCATAAAATCGAGTTAGTCAAGCCAACGCACCTGATTTGCCTTCATCGATCACGCGAGTTGGACGCTATTGTCCACCCCTTTGAAGGTAACGATACAATACAGATACATCGTCTTTTGCCGCATAGGAGTGTTAGCTCCAAGGGCGATGAATTTCGTAGGAAGTATCGTGAGTCGAGCTTCGCCCGCTACTTTTCAGATTGCGTTCAAGAAATGCTGCCTTTTGATCAGATTCGGGGGCAAAGAACCCCATTTTTCAATGGGCGACAAGCGAATCTTAAAGAACAAGAAATGCTCTCTAATTTTATTGATGGCCGCGTTTTTTACGCGGAATGGGGGCATCGATCACTGACACTAGTTACACCGGATAAACTGCCAAGTTTAACCCAAGCACGACTAAAAAGTCATTTAAGTTTGAAGAATTTGGTTACTGAAACGCCCCAATATTTTGAACGTTGCTTGGTCGGGTTACTTGATACATCAGGCACAACAATTTCAATTGGAGTGATCGACGCTGTGGACTTCAACGCCAAACAGCTGAACATACAATGCAAGGCAGGGACAACAGCTAAGACCAAGACCATTCAGTTTGGGCGGTATAGAATGTGATGAATGATGTGGGATCAGACCTATCTCCTTTCCGAACTCCCTCCGGCGGCAGAAACAGCAGAAGAGGTTGAATTTATTTGTCAATCACTTGAACTTCTGGAAGGAGCAACTGTTTTAGATCTCTGCTGCGGTCAGGGACGGCATGGTCAACTTTTGGCAGACAAGGGGCTTAAAGTTGTTGGGTTAGATAGCTCCCGTTTTCTCTTAACGGAAGCACAGAAAAACGGGTCTTTAAGCCAGAACCACATGCATCTCATTGAAGGTGATACACGCCATATCCCCTTAAAGCCAGCCTGTGATGCCGTCATTAATCTCTTTACCAGTTTCGGTTTCTTTGAAGATAGAGATAATCAAACGGTTATAGCAGCGATAGCGGCAGCTCTCAAGCCGAAAGGAAAATTTTTGCTGGAGCACTGGAATCCTTATGCGGTGCTTCAATTAGATCAAGCGCGCAATTGGTGGTGGATGTCCGAATCGCTGTTAGCGCTTGCTGAGGTCGAATACGATCCGGCATCTGGACAGCTGTCCGACTATCGAACGGTGATAGATCTCTCCACCGGTGCAGCTCAGGAGTCGGTCAATCGCATTCGGTTCTACTTCCCAACCGAATTGGAAGGGCTGTTAGCGTCAGCAGGTTTGAAAGTGCGTGCGATGTACGGCGACTTTGACTGTAGCCCGTTTGTGACAGAGTCGAGGCGGCTCATAACGATTGCGGAAAAATGCTAATAATGTCTACCTCCTCGCGTTTCGCAAGGTATTTATCGCCGCATCTCGGTTCAGTTGTATTGGCGGTGATTTGTGCACTTGTGATTTCTCTCTGCGAAGCGGGCTACGCTCATATTTTTGGATACACAGTTGACGCACTCACGCAAATTGTAGCCCAGGATTTTGACGACGGTCCGGTTCATGTCCAATATTTCCATTTTGAACGGGTTCTTGATGGTATCACGATTACTATCACAGATGCGAGTGATACCTTCAAACTGATCGGTTGGATTTTGGCGAGTATACTCACACTCGTGGTAGTAAAAGGAGGATTTACTTATTGTAACGATTATTTAATGGCGCGCGTTGGGTATCAACTGGTTACCGGAATTCGGAACGAGTTATACGAAAGAATCCTCTTCGCGCCCTTGGGTGTACTGAAAGCAAATCGGACGGGGGATTTGATGGCACGCGTCACAGATGATGTCCGGACATTGCAGTATGCCGTTGGATCGACAGCAAACACCATTCGTGCAGCTGTATGCATCCCTGTATTCGTTTTAGTCATGTTGTCCCAAAGCGTAAAGATGACAGCACTTGCGCTGCTCGTTTTTCCACTGCTTGGCCATCTAATCAACCGTTTTGGACGGCGCATTCGCAGCACCAGCTCAGAAATTCAGCAACAGACTGGGGACATTTCCTCGCAACTGAAAGAGACCCTCTTCGGACTTAAAATTATCAAGAGTTTCACTGCGGAAGAGGTGGAACGTACTCGCTTTTTCAAAACAAACCAGGGACAGTATCACGCCGCTATGCGCCGTGTGCGACTCACAGCGATGCTTCCCCCACTTGTGGAGTTTATCAGTGCAATCGGCGTTGCAACTGTGTTCGGGTTTGGCTGCTGGCAAGTTACTCAAGGGCGACTCGAAATTGGTGGGTTTATTTGGTACATTGGGTTGGCTAGTTTAATGTTTAAGCCGATTAAAACCATCGGACTCTTCAACAACATTTTACAACAGAGTCTCGCTTCCGCCGCCAGAATCTTTTACGTTCTTGATTTTGAGAAAGAGGCGTACAAGCACAAGAGCCGGTTGAAGCTAGGGTCAGTTCGCGGTGAGGTTGAATTTCGGGATGTCTCTTTTGGATATGAGCGTGAACCGGTCGTCAAACATATCAACTTTCATGCTCAACCGGGCGAGGTTATTGCGTTGGTGGGTCGGAGCGGTGGAGGAAAAACAACGCTACTCAATCTGCTCTCGCGTTTCTACGAGGTGGATTCCGGTGAAATTCTGATAGACGGGATTCCTACCCCTGAGATAGCATTGGAAGACCTTCGACGTCAAATCGCCATTGTGCCGCAAGATACCGTCCTCTTCGATGCAACGGTGATGGAGAACATTATATACGGCGCGCCGGCGTCGACACAGGAGGCTGCAATTGAAGCTGCAAAACGAGCAAACGCACATGATTTCATCACTCAAATGCCCAACGGATATCAAACACAGATTGGTGAATCTGGAACTAAGTTATCTACCGGTCAGCAGCAACGCCTCTCGATAGCGCGGGCAATTCTGAAGGGGCCTCCTATCCTTGTGCTTGATGAAGCCACTTCAGCACTTGATAGTCAATCGGAGGTGCTTGTCCAAGCTTCCCTTGAAAACCTGATGAAAGGTAGAACAACCTTCGTTATCGCTCATCGGCTTTCAACTGTTGTTCACGCGGATAAAATTCTTGTCCTGAACGATGGACAGATTGTTGAAAGTGGTACACACCAAGAATTATTAAAAAATGGAGGTTTATACCAGAAACTGTGCCAGATGCAATTTCGAGGATGAACCGTGTCAAAGATTCTTGTAAATTATTTTTAAACTGAATCGAAGAAACAACGTCTCAATGATGTCAACCCTTAAATCTAAATTAATTTAGATTTAAGGGTTGACATCAGTATGGGAAGCTGTGATAGTATATATTTCTTTGGGAAAATTTTCGGTGTTCAGTCCCAAATTGACTCTTGAAACGCCTTTTTGGTAACTGCACCTTCGAGGTCTGCAGTTTTATACACGGCTTCTGAAAGATCCACCTCGTATAAATAGGCACCCTTGAGATTAGCCCCAAACAGGATTACACCTTTCATTACGGTTTCACCGAAAGTTGCATCTTCGAGGTTGGCGTTTTCAAAACTTGTTAGGCTGCCAAACGCATCGGAAACGATCCAATCTGGAGCACCGATTGTGGCTTTGCGTAAATTTGCACCACGAAAATTTGTGCCAGAAAGCGCCGCACCGCTGAGAAACGCGCCTTCAAGGTCTGCCCCTTCAAAGTTAGCGTTGGTTAAATTTGCACCAACGAGGAAAACGCCTTTCATCGTCGCCTTTTCAAAGTTAGCATTGGACAGATTTGCAGCGTTGAAGTTTGCTTCCGTTAGATCAGTGGAAGCCCCTGACAGATCAATATCCGCCAAGTCCTCGCCAATAAATGATTCGCCCTGTTGAAGGCGTCTGAGAACATCAGTTTTGGTAAGTTGATTCATAGTAACCTCCAAGTCGATAAATGATTATGTAAGTCGTTGAATAAAATTATGTTAATATTCCGTGTCCATGGCATCAGCAGCTTGCGTGAAAAGCGAAGAGAATTTCTTAGGTTGCAAGGTTGAATACTGATAGGTTGGTACTATTTTTGATGATTAACTTAATTTTTTCTGATACTTATTATAACATATCACGTTTCATACATCATGTTCATTGTATAAACGTGACGAAATAAATAGCAGGAGATTTATGGATTTTTTGTATATTTTTGATCTTTTAAAGGTTCGACAGAACTTCGCAGAATGGAGATGACCAAGAAATGAGTAAAGAACGTAAATTCACGCGCAGCGGAACTGACGATGAGCAAGCGGAAGAATTGGAATTTGAAGATAACGATGAGTTCCTGTCAGTACCCACCGATAGAACCAATGAAGTTGATGATGAAGAAAGCAGTATTACGGAAGACGCTACGGAAGACAACATGATTCGTTCTTTTCGACAACGCAGTGATGTTGCCGATGGCACCCGAGATGAGGCTTTTTCTTATCTACAGGAAATTGCTCGCACCCCTCTGCTTACCCCTGAAGAAGAGGTTGAACTGTTTCAACAGTTTGAAGAGGGAAAGCAGCAAGTAACGGCATTGTTGAATCAGCTACCAGCTTGCATTCTGGAGGAAGTACGTCCAAAAACCGGTCGACGACGCGGTGCCAAACAGAAGGAAGCACACGGAATTTGGTGGAGTCCAATGCACGTTGCTACACTTCTGGAACAGACCCAAAACGAAATCAAGGCTTATCAAGCGCAGGTTGAGGCAGATGTTACCATGACATCAAGCGAACAGTTTGAAGAATGTGACCGCCTTGAGACGCTACGGAAAGACTTACGCCTTGCTGTTAACATCATCCAAAAAGCGAAACGGCAAATCGTTGAAGCAAACCTACTGCTTGTTGCAAGTATTGCCAAACAGCATAACTTCAACAAATCGTCGCTGTCCTTCCTCGACCTGATGCAGGAAGGAAGTGTTGGCTTGATGAAGGCGGTCGAGAAATTCGATCTCGCAAGAGGGTACCGCTTCAGCACTTACGCAACGTGGTGGATCATGCAAGCAATTAAGCGTGCATTAGATCAGCAGAGCCAGACAATTCGAATCCCCTGTTACGTTGGGGAAACTCGGAGATCTATCAAGCAAGCACAGAACAAGCTCGCGAGGGATCTCGAACGTGAACCGGGCATCAAAGACATTGCTGAAGCAGTAGGGATGCCTGAAAACCGTGTAATCGAAATTCTTCAAAGCACAAAGGGAACGATTTCGCTGGATTCACCATTAAGTGAATCTTCACCCGACGCAACAATTTCTGATTTATTGGCTGATGATTCGCAGGTAACCCCTGAAGAAGAATTACTCTCTAATTCAGAGAAGGAGTCACTGGAAACGGTGCTCGGCACATTAGCGGGTCGTGAAACACTGGTGATCAAGCTTCGTTACGGTTTGACCGATGGCACAGAGTATACCCTTGCCGAGATTGGACGACGACTTGGCATTAGCCGGGAAAGGGTCCGCCAAATTGAAGACGAAGCGCTTCGGAAATTGCGTCATCATACGCGTGTGCAATACCTTCAAGAGCTTCTTTAACTCACCGAAGGTTTTTCCACCTTTGAAAGGTTCTCACTAAAACAGAGCATTTTCAAGTCCGAAAAGGAAAAAATATTTCCTGTAACACAAGCGTTTCTTGACCTTAACCGGCAAAGTTAAACATTGACCGGCTTGCTTGAGTAAAAATCGATTATCTGTTTTACAAGAGTTGGGTTGCCAGCGAATAGCCCCGTTGGTTGCCCAACTCTTTTTTTGTTATACCTTATTGTCCTACCCGCCTTATCCCACAGAACGCCGCCAGTTTCACGCAAGATGAGATCGCCGGCACAGAAATCCCACTCATTTTTGGGGCGCACGGTAACATAAAGATCGCCTGTCCCTGCTGCAACCCTTGCGAGTTTATAAGTGACACTACCGATATATTGAATTTCTGCGACAAGTGGAATTAGTCCCGCTAACACCCCTTTTTGGTGTTCCGTTTGGCTAACAAGCATTGATGCTTGTTTGAGGTCTCGGCATGGGGAACAGTGAATCGGTGTACCGTTACAAAACGCACCACCACCGGTATCAGCGTAAAAAAGTTCCGCTGTGGCCGGATTGTACAACACACCGACGACTGGTATTCCCTCAACCACGAGGGCAATCGAAATCGCAAATTCGGGGATGCCTGCGATGAACTCCTCGGTTCCGTCAATGGGATCGATGACCCACACACGGGATTTTGCCAACCGATCTGGAGAATCCTTTGTCTCCTCCGAGAGCCACCCATCGTCGGGAAAAGCATGACAGATGATCTCTTGAATTTGATGATTCGCCATCAGATCGGCGGTTGTAACGGGATTGTTGGCACTTTTTTCGCGAATATCGTAGCTGCGCTGATAATATCCCATCACTACTTTGCCTGCCTCTTTGGCAGCCTGTATTGCAATTTCAAGGGCTTTCTGCAACGCGATTTCCTTTGCCTGCCTATTTGTGTAGTTACTATGATTGCATCCAACCAGCGATGAAGTCTTCGATACTAAAATTGACAGGCATCTCATTGAAGTGATACCGCGACGGACGGTTCTCATATCCGGGAGCAGCATCCTCGACCTCCGACTGAATGCGGGCATCAACCGGCTTGAACCGATTCCACAAGATTTGCGCCTCCTCGAAAGTGAATCGGTTCGCAAGAGGTAAGCCCCACTGAAGCGTTATTGGATGTGATCGAATCATCGAGTCACGGGTTTCCTGTGGTAGGTTATCAAAGTCGGGATGTTTACAATCATACACGCGTTTGGCAATCTTGCTCAAGTATACTGTCGAGAGCATTTTCCCCTTTTCTCCTCGCCCCGGATGAAGTTTTTCAAGAGTAGTGTGGTAGGCAGCGGCATCCTTTTCAATAGCGGCTCGAAGCATTGACTCGGTGTGTGTTATCATCTGCTCACTGCGCTGTATCCAGTGCTCAAATGTCACTTGGGCAGAAGCTGACAAATACTTCATGTAACTTTGATTTTCATACTGGGTGAAAGTTGAAAAGCCACCGTGAATCGTGCGCCGCATTTTAGTGCTATAATTGCTGCCCCAATGTAAAATCGGCAGAATGTAAGCTACCCCATCACCCGCATTAAGGTGCGTCTGAACACCGCTGGGAAAAGGGATATGGCGGCTTGTTCGTAGTAACTCGTTTTCTCGATCTGTGTTGAGACGTGCGTGGCTGCCGGGTATCACCCATAACACATCATCATCGTAGAGGCAGAGATTCCACTGCACGTATCTGGGACCTCCTTCGATAATATCGTCCACATAGCCTTGCAACGGGGCGCCGTAAGGAGGATATAAATCGCGATGCCAATGGGCGGGACCTCGATCCTGGACTGGGTTACACATCAACATCATCTCCGTAACCGCGGCATCAGATACTCCCAACAGTTCACTGCTGGCACCTTGCGTGTTTTCATGAAGCCAGATCTCCACCGCGCTGGCGGTATCCTCATCTATCAGATCTGCAAGTGGACTTCGGTGGAGGAGCAATCGTGGCTGAGCGGACCTCTCCCACTCGCCGCCGGGTGGATCGTCCGGTTTACGTTCCCGCGCCCAGATTGCTTTTTGTCGTTCAACCAGTATTTCATAGCTGGCGCGCAGCGGATCCAACTCATCTGCTGGAATGACATTGCGTAGGACGACATACCCGTCCTCAAGAAATTGATTACGATCTACTTTCATGACAATCCTTCCTTTTGCTGCGGCCTGCGCGCTGTAATTTGTTACGAACTTCAAACAAATTATGAGTAATTGATATTCTTACACAGATTGTCGGTTGGCTGACCGATGTGGTCAACGAGATCTTATCCCCACGGTTCTATCCACTCTTCCTTGATTTCCATGCCAAATCCCGGTGCATCTGAAGGAATTAAGCAGCCCTCTATCGGTGTCGCCATGCCGGGAATAGATCGCACCTCGGAAAGCGGTATGCCGGGATCTGTACCGAGCCAGTATTCTGCCATCGGCGATTCGGGCAGCGCCATGGCGAAATGCTGACCAAAAGGCGTATTCCCACCGCCATGCGGGATTGATACGATACCTGCCGCTTCAGCGATGGTGTATATCTTGATCGCCTCGGAAAGTCCGCCACACCACTTAAGGTCAGGTTGTACGACATCCACGCACCGGTGCTCTACGAGCTGCCGAAACGCCTGCCGCCCGTGGTGGTCTTCGCCGGTGGCGATTGGCATCCAAGGCACTGATTTCTTCAACTCAATGTGCCCCTCAAGGTCTGTTGGGATTAAGGGCTCCTCCAGCCATCGCATCCGGAAAGGGCGCAGCCGTTCAGCGATTTGTACGGCGAACTCCACGTTATATGACATAACCGCATTGAGCATTAATTCGGCGTTAGAACCGATCGTTTCTCTAGCCATCGCAAGTTTCTCCTCGACCAGATTCAATCCCTCAATGCCCATCTCGTAATGCGCCGGGTTTGTGACTTTGAAAGCCTTGAAACCAAGTTCCATACTCCAGTCGAGATCATCGCCTGTAGCATAGAGTTTTATTTTATCCCGGCACGGTCCGCCAAGCAGTCGATACACAGGCAAATCCAGCAGTTTTCCCTTGAGATCCCATAATGCTAGATCTATGCCGCTCTGCGCCACCGCAGCATGACCCGCCGCACCAAGTCGCTGCATCGAACGCCACATTAGATCGTTGAGGTATTCAGTGGCAAGGCAATCTCGACCTTCCAACATCGGTGCAAAGGTTTGATCGATCAATACTGCCACGGAATCACCAAAACTGCACGCTCCCATGCCCCACGTCCCATCTTCGGCAGTGATCCGCACCCATACCTGTCCACCGCCCATACCAGGCATTTGGCTCGGTAATCGGGAAAACTCTGGATATTTATTGATAGGTAGGGCACGTGGCGCACTTCGATTCCACGTCGGACGGCGCGGCTTAGTTTTTGGCGGGGTGTGTGGGATGTTTACATTGACAGCACGAATTTCTTTAATTTTCATAAGAAACCTCTAAACACCATATCAATGGGCTGGTACGGAAGAATAGTCGTTGTTTCCTACTAACATATCTCAATAGTGAGGTTAGGTAAATTAGTTATTCTACGTTGCGGGTTTGGCAGGCTTGCCTGTCCGTGCTGATTCGTGTAGAGCGACTATCGCTGCTACATTTTTCCAACTGTCTGCCAGCGAAACTACCGGTTCGGTTCCATCCAGAACATTCTCCACCATCGAATCTACCTCGCATTGATAGGCGTTGATGTTCGCATATGTCTTCGTATCGGTCGTCCGCCCCTCCATGCTGTCGCTGAAGGTTGACATTCCTTCGACATTGCCGCTGCGCATCACCTGCACATTGGCCGAAGCACCAATATGATTAACCCATGGTATATCTGCATAAATCCTTCCTTCAGTGCCGAGAAAGTCTGCCTCAATATGAGGAAATGATTGGAAGCTGGAGAAAAAGTGAACAAGTGTACCGGTGGGAAATTGCATCTGTGCTGAGAAACTGAGATCGACACCGCTGTCACCGCAGACCTGATACGCACTGACCTCAACCGGCTCCGCTTGTAGCACTGTGCGCGCAAAGCTCACACAATAACTACCCAAGTCCCACAATGAACCTCCACCCATATTCATATCCAGTCGGATATCCCCCGGATTTTCAAGTGTGAATGCGAAAACGCCGCGGATCAGACGGATATCACCTATAGCTCTGTTGGCAACCAACTTGCGCAGATATCGGGTCTGCGGATGGAAACGCATCATTGCCGCTTCCTGTATGATGATCCCATTTCCCTCAGCTACCTGTGCCATCCGCGCGACCTCTTCGGTCGTGATGGCAAGCGGTTTTTCGCATAGGACATGTTTTCCTGCTTCCGCACACTTGACCGCCCACTCAGTGTGCAGATAATTGGGGAGAGAGAGGTAAATCACGTTGATTGCTGGATCAGCGAGCATCTGCTGATAGGTGCCGTAGGCGTGAGGAATGTCCCACTGTTTGGCATAAGCCTGCGCCCGTTCCTTACTACGACTTGCCACACCCAAGAGTTCGCTTCGCTCCGAAGCACGGATGGCGGGGATCAATCGTTCATTGATTCGGGCGGTGCTTAACAATCCCCAACATACTCGCTTCTCTACCATGACCCGCTCCTCGTTAATCCATCCCCGATAAGATTGGGATAGAATTCGGCTGTTGAGACAAATCGGTGTTAACGCTCGACCACATGTCGGTTCATTGCTCGGACCTCTGGCGGCATCCGGTCCCGCACACCTCTCTTCATTAGATACCACCCTCCGGCTGCTGGATCCATCCATGAGGCGTGAAATCCGCTTGATACACCCATGCGGTGCTTGTCCGCAGTGATGTTGGCTCCCCCTCGATGCCAAATAGCTCCGTGAAAGATAATAATGGAACCCGCAGGACCTTCGGCGGTTACCAGATGGTTGTAATCCACCCCAGATCGTGGGGTTCGGCGGGAATGATGGCTGAAAGGCATCACCTGTGTAGCACCGTTCTCGAACGTAAAATCAGTCAACATCCAGATACAGTTGACGAGAAAGCAGGCATCCGGTATCGCCAAGCCAGATTGCGGAAACCAGCCGATTGGTACATCTGCATGAAGATTTTGTGCTTCTGCCCCCGGCTTAATCCATCGCGCACCGACTTCTGCCATCTGGAATCCGGGACCCAACATGTGCGCTGCCAACTCCAAGTACACCGGATGGGTAACGAGTGGGATGAACGTATCCTGGTCATCGTAATTGAACACGCCACGCAGGTTCTGATTTGGCATATCCTTATCTGGCTGCTGACGCATGATTTCCATCAAACGGTTTGTCATGAGGGCTGCCTGATCAGTGGAAATCAGGTTATGTATGATGACAAAGCCGTATTCTTCTAGCTCGACTTTCAACTGCTCAACGTCCATACGTTTTTCCTCTCCGTTGTAGGCATTAATGCCTGCGATCCCCTTCATAAGATACCTGAGAGGAGTCTACCACATACCCACAATCGGGGTCAATCCTTTTATGTTGACGCCAATTGTGCTTCTCAGTTACAATGTCCCATTAATTTATGATCAGAATTCATCTTTTCATAATAAGGAATTAGGGTGTATCCCAATAGCAAAGCAGCCGTTAGAAAAATAAAATAACATTGTATAGACCAATCTGCCAAAACTATCCACTCCAAAAAAGGAGAACTTAATCATGAATCAGTCGGCACAAGGAAAAGCAAAAATGCACGTGGGCGTTCAAGGTATAGGGACATCAAAGCCAGAGCTGGAATTTCTCGTCCGACACGGCGTGACACACATGGATGCCTCCGTTGAGAATACAGAGGCAGAAACGCTGCTCCGCCATAAGGAAGAAGCCGCAGCCGAAGGCGTTAGCCTTGAGATGATTCATATCGGCTTACCGCAGAGTATCACCCTTGCTCAAGACCCACAACGTGACCGAGACCTCGATACAGTTTGCGAAACTATTGAAAATGCAGGCAAAGCTGGACTCCGTGGATTAAACTATAACTTCTGCATTGTTCAGCATCAACGGACGGATAGCACACCCGGACGGGGTGGAACCACATATAGCACCTTTGATATGTCAAAGTTCGACAATGAAACGCTGACCGAAGCGGGTCGGGTAAGCCGGGACGAAGCGTTTGAACGGGTTGCCTATTATCTGGAGCGGGTCCTCCCTGTAGCAGAGGCGAACAACGTGCAGATGGCTTGTCACCTCAATGATCCCCCGGCACCGGTTTTGAAGGGCGTAGAACGGTGGAACTACCCGGTTTTTGAAGGACTGAAACGTTTCGTTGAGTTAGTCGATAGCCCCTGCCATGGATTCAACTTCTGTTGTGGAACAGCTTCGGAAGGATTAGAAAATCCCGGCGAAGAACTGTACGAAATTGTGCGATACTTCGGAGAACGCAGGAAGCTGTTTAATATCCATTTTCGCAACATCCGCGGTGGGCTACACAACTTTCAGGAGGTTTGGCCCGACGAAGGTGATGTAGACATGCACAAAGTGGCACAAGTGCTTGCAGATGTTGGGTATCCTTACATGCTGATGCCCGACCATGCGCCGCATCATCCGGATGATGCCTCGCCTCCGGGGGTTTCAGGTCGAGTGCGACAGGCGTGGGCGTTTCAGTTCGGCTATATCATTGCGCTCATCCAAGCGGTGAATGCCGCAGCATAACACATAAAAATCGAAGCAGGTAGGTTGTGTAGCACTCTTCCTCGCTCATCAGGGTTGGAACGGGAAAACCTATATTCACAGATCACGCAAATTTATAGGGATTGAGGACAGACAAACACTGAATGCAAGGGCGCAGTGACGAAAGAAATCATACGTGAAACCTCAACTTAATGGATGTGTAAGAGTTGTTGACCATCCCTTAAGCTCATCTAATAGTTTTAGTTCAACACAATTTACGACGTACGAAAGGAGATTCGGAATGTACAGAACTGTTGTTTTTGTCTTAGTAGCACTCTTAACGCTCTCATTAGCAACCATAGTAGACGCAGAAATGTCTGAAAAAGCAAAGATGGGACGGGAACTCTTCAGTGACCCGTCTTTTGGTGGAACGCTTGATCCCGCCAAAGCCAGTGGACTCTCATGCTCGGATTGTCACGCAGATTTTGATGAAGCAACAAACCCCGACGGTCGAATACGGGCGGGCCACAGCATTATCGGTGTGCCGCATCGTGGCACAGCAAAAGGTGGGATGATTACAGCGGATATCTTCGCACGTTCTGCCGGCGGTGGTGGCTTTTGCTATCAACATTTTCTGCAGAAAGTTCCTTCCAATAAAGTCGATCCGACTGCAATACCAGAGGACCAAGCAGCAGCTCTGATGGCTTATTTCGAGCATGTCTCCGGAGATAACAAGGGACCTCAATTCCAAATTACAATGCTGGATAAAGATGCTGCGAGCGCAGCCGCGGATAAGATTCTTGCGATGGAGGGTGATGCACAGAGAGGTTGGAAATTGTATGGTCAGGCATGCAATGTCTGCCACCCAACGGCTAAAAAGTCGGGTATCGGTTCCCAACTTGTCAAAAGGAGACCGCCGCGAGATTTAGAGAAACGTAAGCATCAAATCGCCGCTTATATCCGCAAGGGTGGCTTTATAATGCCCTTCTTCAGCGAGGATCGATTGTCAGACCCAGACATCGCTGACATCGTGGCATTTATCACTAAATTAATCGAAGAAAAGAAATAGAGGTATATCATCACGCGACGGATGAGAAGTCCATTTATGGTGAATTCTATAATTACTTATACACTTTCGATATACAACCAACCCCCTAAATCCCCCAACCCCCCTAGCCCCCCTTGTCAGGGGGAAACTTGTCAGGGGGACTTGATGAGGCTTCGATAAGGAGCACTATTGGTAAACGTCTACATATTTATATCGTTCACCATAGTCGCGTGAGTGATAGAGCACTCATCTCCCGTGCTGCGATCTGTTGAAGAATAATTGGCAGGTAGTTTGTTCTAGGTTTTCGAGGACTTTGAGGTTTTCATAAATTGCTGAAACAGACTCTGGGCTTCGGTGTTCATCTGATCTTCATTTTCCTCCTCGGTCGATGAGGAAGGTTGTGAGGCATCTGCTTCCTGTGAGTGTGTATCGCTCAATTGGGTGGGTGTTGTTTGTGAAGCCCGGTTTTTTCTTAGCCGGTTATTTTCCACTGCTAATCGCTGGATCTGTTTTTCTTGCGCTTCTAATTGCGTTCCGTATTCGTCCAAGATTCTTTGTGCCGCATGAAGTTCCCGCTGCAAGGTATCAACGTGATTTTCTAAACTGGTAACAGCATCAACAAGCACTTGAGGAATCCGTGCCTTCTGTTCCTGTGAGAGCGTTGCGACCAGAGGTCGGGCACGATTAATCGGAGGAGAAACACCGAGAGAATTAATCTCGTATAATCCTGACCTTGATCCCTTATGCTCAAAAAAAGAGATTTTCACGGTAATTTGCTGTCCAAGTTGTAACTGCGAAAGACGTCGACTAATGTTCCGAATCACCGAGTCGTTGTGTCCGACGATCCCCCTGCCACTGTGACGGTTTAATTGACGAAGGTAGTGTGTCATGATCTTCACCTCCGCAATTGTCCGCGTAATTGGATCTGTTGTTAAAACGCCAGCTGTCTCTGAGTCCGGATGAACGATCGCCATAGGAACGTCGCCGTTGTCCGCTTGCGTTTCCATCGTCCATTCCGTATCTGTTATTTTCTTGCAAGAAACAAGAAAGTGATATTGTGTTGCCATTTTTCCCTTTCCAACCGTTATTCTGATTTCGGAAAGAATTTAGTTGTTTTGGCAAAGACTGTGTACAATTATACATCGCCCCCGGGGTACCAGCCAACCCCAGTAATAGGACGTAGTGTGCTAAACCCAGCTACGGCTCACTTTTGCTCTTCCGCGCCTGACTGTGCGTTGAGACTCCAGTCATACTCCAAATATTGAATTTTGACTTCTTCTTCTTTGAGAAATGCTGCATCTACTTCCGGAAGATATTCCGAAATAAAGCTAATGACGCTACCGTGGGTGTCCTCAAAGTCTTCCGCGTACCACTCAAAAATCTGCGAAAGGTGCAGTACACCGTTTTCACGATCTAAACGTACTTTTGCTGGATTATTGATGAAATTCGCCGTGGCATTGTCGAGCCGCTTTTCAAGTGTTTCTGGGACGAACGCTCGACTTTCCAAGATGGGGCATCCCAGCGACGCACAAACCAGCGCAAAATGGATGCGCGGATCACTAAATTCATATCGAATAATGTCATGCTCGATGTTGTCCAAGGTATAGCTACGCCCACCAACTTGGAACTTAATACGAGAAAAGAAACCACCGAATAGCTTGATTTTACGCACACTTGTTGTTGGGTAATGGTCCAGGACGCCCTTGATTGTCAGTGCGTTGTAGGCGTTAATCCAAAAAGCGAGCCCAGTTTGAAAAGTTGCTTTATCGCTGGGCACGTTCACGGCAAGTAGATTCAGATAGGATTCTAACGTTCCTGAATCGCTTTTGAGCCCAGCGTAGTCGACCCGCCCTTGTGGATTGACATATTTTCGCAAAACTTGGTCAAATAGTTCGTGGCTAAATTCGCTGTTGGTTTTGGCTGCTTGCACCTCTTTTCCACCCCATCCTTCGCCCTCAACCCGAGGTAGATACAGAAACCACGTGCCTAAGACACATAAAACAGTAACCCCGCCAATTAACCAATATTTCGTGCATCTCATCGCATTTTATCCTACGAAGCATACTTCTCTAGCACGGTTCGATCAATCTCAATTCCTAGTCCCGGTTCCTGCGGGACAGCCACATAGCCTTCAACTGCTTGAATCGGCACTTTAGCAAGATCGGTACGTAAGCGGTTTTCTGTCATATCGAACTCAAACAGCGAAGGGATAGGGTTTAACGCCTGCGGGGCATCTGGGATCGTTGCTTGCCAGTGCAATGTGGCGGCGAGACGGATGCTGCTGCCCCACATGTGCGGGAGTACGCGGAGATGGTTAGCGCTCGCCATTGCCGCGACCTTACGGCATTCAGTGAATCCGCCTGCGATACTAATATCGGGTTGCACGATGTCATATCCACGCTTTTGGATCAGGTCTCGAAATCCCCACCGTCCTTGTAAGCCTTCGCCGCCTGCAATTCGCATATTGAGTGCCCTGCGAATTTCGACATAACCTTCCACATCATTTGTCGTGATAGGTTCTTCGTACCAGAAGAGATCATTTTCGGCGATTTTCTGCCCAACGTCAATTGCCGTTCCAACATCATATCCGCAATTGGCATCAACCGCAAGGATAATCTCATCTCCGATTGCTTTGCGTACAGCGGCAACATTTTTGACATCGTAGGCTTCCCCAAATCCGATCTTCATTTTCATGGCAGAGAACCCTTGATCCACGTAACCTTTTGCCTCGTCCATTAAGGCTTGGGTGATGTCGGGTACATCCTTTTTGAAAAGCCCTGTGGCATAGGCAGGAATTTGGTTCCTGAACGCACCACCGAGGAGGCGATAAATGGGCTGATTCAACGCTTTCCCTACGATGTCCCACAGCGCGATATCTACTCCACTTATGGCAGCGGCATTACTCCCGCCACGTTGGTGCATCGTATTCCAGATGACCTCTATATCAAACGGATCTTCTCCAATCAGGCATGCATCAATTGCGGCTTGCGATGGCGTACTTGTACCTTCGCCCCAACCAGTAATGCCAGCATCGGTGTAAATCTCCACGATACCAGCATGCCGTGCCTTTGACCACGACCGGGCGTTTGCAAAAGGCTCGATTAAGGGATAACTGAGATTGTAGGTTTTAACTTCAGTAATTTTCATACTTTCCTTCAAACACGATATATGATCAGCAGAATGTTTGGATTAAGGTCAGATGTTCTGAGATTGTTCCGTCTTGATACCGTTAGTTAGTCCGTCTTAGAGAATCGTGGCATTATAGCACAGGTGTGTATCGAAAGCGACTACCAAGTTCGAACTGAATATGGAACAATGGGTGAAAGCTGTATTAACCCTCGCTCAATGCAAGCGCAATAGTGCCTGCATCACCTCATTTCATCCAAGAAGGGATTGTCCGCATCGTAGTAATAGGCAGCCTCCTCAACAGAGATTTGGCTTTCTTTGGTCAGCCGCAGTGGCGAAGCAAACTGCTCAATAACTCCCTTTTGCGCCAGCCATTCGCAGAGAAATCCAACCCAAGCCTGCCGCACCCCGAAGTGGTCACTCAATTCGGTGGCGGTGCGCGTACCGCCTGCACTCGCTAAGAAATCGAAAAGTGGCTGAAAAAGAGAGAAGGTCTGATCTTCCAGATAACGATCAATAGTCTCAAGTGCGACGCGCACTGTCTCCTCATCCTTCTCCTTATCTATTAGATCCGTAAACACCGCGTCAAAGAAATTAGGATTATGCCTCTTAGCTTGATAAATGGATTTCCGCTTAGGTACTTCCCCGTGCATGATTGTCTCAACCCGCGCCAATTGCTCAACTACAAACATGATGTACAAAAAACAATAATTGAAATCCTTTTTCAGGTAGAACCACTTCTCTGCCTTTGTCAATAACGCGAAAATACCATTTCCGGCGTTCATAAATTGCGTTTCTCGGTCCCTTTGACCAACCTGCTCTGGGTTACTATGCCACTCCTCAATAACTTCATCTCTGGAAAAGAGAACCTGACTTTTAGAGAGAATCGAATGCAACTCACTTCCCTGCAACCCACCTTCGAGGATCTGCTTGTATCGTTTCTGTGGATGCATCGTCACATTAATATTAACACCGTTCTCTACCAAATTGTAGTGTTCATCGAATTTTGCGTCGTCACGCCCAACGAGGAAGAAGTTGATATCGGTATGCTCCCAAACGTTATCCTCTGCGAGGTTACTGGTGAGAATCGCGGCGATGATGTACCGGTCATCTTTGATTTTATCAATGAAGGTATCCACTGCCTCCATAACTTCTGGATGGACATCTTTCTTCAATCTCGGGGGATGCACCTCCTCCAACGTGGCAGCTGTCTCCTTGTCATAATAGTAGGCGGCTTCTTCTATCTCTACCTGACTTTTCAGCGTGAGTTTAACAGGAGTAGATACCCGCTGAATGACTCCCTTTCTTGCTAACCATTCATAGGCAGCATCAAGGCGGTTTTCACTAATTTTCTTTTGGAAGTAGCTATTCAATTCCGTTGTAGATCGAGGGCCGTCCGCTTCGGCTAAGAAATCCAGGATCGGTTGAAAGATAAATAGTTTATCGTCGAGGTAGGCATTGATGGTATCCAGCGTATTTTGGATAACCGCCTCATTTTTCTCACGGTTAATCAGATCTGAGTAGGTGACGCGGAAGAAATCAGGATTATATTCAAGCGCGGGCTGGATGACCTCTCGCGATGGCACCTCATCATTTAGGATAACTTCAATTCTCGCCAAACTTTCCACCGTACGCAGAATGGACAAGAAGCTATAGTTGAGGTCTCCCTTCACATAAAACTGCTTTTCAGCATATCTTAGTGTGGGGAGCAATCCGGTCGCGACAATGAGAAGTTGCAGCGCCCTATCTCTCCCGCCAATGTTATGTAGGTTGGCGTTCTGATACCATGTCTTGACCGACTCATCGCTACAGAAAAGGAGTGTGCTTCGAGAGAAGAAGGAGTGATCGAACGAACCTTGTAGGGCTGTTTCCTGCCACTGCCTTAATTGACCCCTTGGAACGAGTTCCGCATGGATGTTGACATCGTTTTCTGATAGGGTGTAACCTCTGGGGTCACCTTTGCCCTCCCTTTGGATGAGCAGGAGGTCGATGTCGGACTTGTCCCAGACTTGGTCATAGGACATACTACCACATAGAATGGCAGCGATGATATTTCGATCTTTCTGGACCTTTGCGACGAGGGAATCTAACGCATCACGATAGCGTTTTTCAACAGCGGCTTGCGATTCCATCATTTGACGGTCTCCTTTCCAGATAGCATTCCAATATAGCACATACATGTGAAGTGTTCAAGAAAAATCTAAGGACAGTCACTGAGCGTGGCGAGTGTAGCATTTCTGCGACGACGGTGTGGCACAGTTTCGACAATCTCTTTGTTAGCACGACATTCCCTTTGAGATCATAGCATGTGTTAAAAGTGATGCAAAAGTTGCCCGGAGAAAGTGTTTTCCGAAAAACTTGGCTTGTTATACTATCTTTTCAGGCAATTCGAGATAACTGTGGCATCTAAATTGCGCGTGTGATTGATGAGCGGGTAATTTTCATTTGACAGCAATTGTTAGGAAACAAAGGAGGTAGGGTAGATGCAACGGAAACATAACCTCGCATATTTCATTTTCGCTTTGGGTCTGACGCTGCTGATGATGGGTGTTGATGCACAAGCACAAATTGCCTTTGCATCTAATAGGGAGGGGAACTTTGAAATTTACGTGATGGACACCGATGGAAAGAATCCCCAAAGACTCACAGACAATCCCACGATTGACTGGGACCCCTCTTGGTCTCCCGACGGTAAGCGCATTGTCTTCTCGTCTGAGAAAGGTGAAAGCGGGTGGGATATCGACATCTATGTGATAAATGCCGATGGCGGGAATTTTCAAAAACTCACAAACAATCGCTTGATTGACAACCATCCTTCATGGTCCCCTGACGGTAAACACATTACCTTTTCCTCCAGTAGGGGTGCCTTCTGGTGGGAAACAGACATCTACGTAATGGACGCCGATGGCGGGAATCCTCGAAAACTCACAAATACCAAGATTGACAATTCTCCCGCATGGTCCCCTGATGGAGAACGCATTGCCTTCGTGTCTGCTAGGGATGGGAACGCTGAAGTTTACGTGATGGACACCGATGGCGGGAATTCTCGAAGGCTCACCAGAAACCCCGGTGATGACTGGAATCCCTCATGGTCGCCTGACGGTGAGCATATTGCTTTCGCGTCTGAGAGGGGTGCGAACTTCGATATTTATGTGATGGATGCCGATGGGAATAATCCTCGAAGGCTGACCAAAAACGCTAGTTCTGACTGGAATCCCTCGTGGTCCCCTGATGGTGAACACATTGCCTTTACGTCTAATAGGGATGGGAACAATGATATCTACGTGATAAACACCAACGGGAATAATCCTCAAAACCTCACTGGAAAGTTTTTCGAGCAGGACGTCTCTCCTGCGTGGTTTCGTCCTCCTCTTGCCGTTGCTCCCGCAGGCAAGAAACCTATGATGTGGGGATGGCTCAAGCGGGTCTCTCAATAACTGCCATCAACTGGAATAGAAGGTATTACCCTTCCACTTCAGGAAGGAGAATTAGCCGATGAAAAAGGAACTGTTTTTCACGTTTAGCTTGTTGTTCTTTTCTGTTCTATTTCTACAGGACAGCTTTGCCCAAGATTCCCCGCAATGGCGTTTACCCGAGAATGTCAAGGCGCGCCTCGGTAGGGGAAGCATAGTTGAGATGCGGTATTCTCCGGACGGAACTCGCCTCGCGGTGGCTAGCTCTATCGGGATTTGGTTCTACGATACGGCGACACTCCAAGAGATTGACCTATTCACCGGGCATACCTCTTGGGTCACTAGCATCGCGTATAGTCCAGATGGAGGGACGCTCGCTAGCGGTGCCGGTTGGCAGGACAACACCATCCGCCTATGGGATGTCGCCACAGGTAAACACAAGCGAACCCTCACTGGTCATAGTTGGACTGTCGGTAGTGTGGCGTTCAGTCCGGATGGACACACGCTGGCGAGTGGAAGCGGTGATCAGACCGTCCGTTTGTGGGATGTCGCCACAGGTGAAGAAAAATGGAGTTTCACCGATTCCAGATCCCGGGTACAGAGCGTTGCGTTTAGCCCAGATGGAGAAACACTGGCATGTGGACATTCGACCGGTATGTTGCGAGTGTGGGATGTTGCCACGGGTGAACAAAAGTGGACAGACGGGCATCCAATTGTGATTTGGAGTATCGCATTCAGCCCGGACGGCGAGATGTTGGCGAGTGTGAGTGGGGACAAGACCATCCTTCTATGGGAGACCGCGACAGGTGAACGCAAACGAACTCTCACCGGACATACGGACAGGGTCACTAGCGTAGCATTCAGCCCGAATGGGGAGACGCTGGCAAGTGGGAGTTGGGGTGGGACAGTGCGGGTGTGGAATGCTGTGACGGGTGAAAACAGGTTGACAATCGGACAACTGGGTTTGGTCGAAAATGTTATCTTCAGTCCGGCTGGGGAGACACTAGTAAGTGAGAGTAATGACGGGACCATTCGGTTGTGGGCTGTCACAACGGGTGAACAGAAGGGGGCAATCACCGGGTATACGTCTGGGGTGAGGAGTGTAGCATTCAGTCCAAATGGGGAGATCCTGGCAAGTGGGGAGGAAAATGGTGCGGTATATCTTTGGGATGGGGTGACGAGAAGGTACAAGCAAACCTTCATCGGGCACACAGATTGGATCAATAGCGTCGCGTTCAGCCCGGATGGACGGATGCTGGCGACCGGGAGTGGGGATGGCACGGTGCTCCTGTGGGATCTTACACCCACAGCGGTATTCGGAGATGTCAACCGCGATGGTGTGGTGAACTTCCACGATTTGACACATGTTAGTTCAAACTTTGGTTTGATAGGACAGAACGATGCCGATATCAATGGAGATGGCGTAGTCAATATTCTGGATCTCGTCACAGTTGCCGGGGTGCTTGGGGAGGCTGCGGCGGCCCCTCCTGCACACCCCGTGACACTTGGGTCCCTTACGGAAGCGGAAGTTCGGGGTTGGCTCACTCAAGTACAGGGATTAGATCTTATGAATCTAAGGTTGCGAAGGGGAATTCGCTTTCTTGAGCAGCTCCTCGCTGCTTTGATACCAAAAGAGACAGGACTATTGCCCAACTATCCGAATCCGTTCAATCCAGAGACGTGGATACCGTATCATCTCGCCAACGCTTCTGATGTGATACTTACCATTTATGACATAAAAGGAGCGATGGTGCGTCAATTAGATCTGGGGTATCAACCGGCAGGATTCTATACCGCTCGGAATCGTGCAGCGTACTGGAATGGACGCAACGGAACCGGCGAATTGGTGGCAAGTGGTATCTATTTTTATCAGCTTCGGGCGGGGGATTATACCGCTACAAGGCGGATGGTGATTGTCAAGTAGCGCAACAAATTAGGGAGAGACAAGCAGGCTTTCAGAAAACCCCTCTGAAGATTGCAACTCTACGGCTACAAATCTTCGTCCTCGTCTTCGTCCTCGTCTTCATCGTGCCGAATCCGGGTCGGTTTTTCGCCGGGTGCTGGTATTTCTGGGTCTGGATGTGGCTTTAATTCAAAATCGAAACCGGTTCTCACTTCCCCCGGTTTCACGTGTGTCCGGGTCACTATCCTGGCATAGGCTCTATCCCTTGCTATCTTCATCTTGATTTCCCCGACAGGGACCCCATCAAGAGTATATTTTCCTTCCCGATCGGAAAAGATATGCCGCAGCTGATACCATCTATTTGAGACCTGTATCCGTGCTCCTGAGATCGGGGTTTTGTCCTCAACATCGATGATAGTTCCGGACAACCTCCCGTGTGGAAAGACGTCTACGACACCGGCTGGTGTGTGTGCCGTTATCCGTGCATCATGAACCCCCTCAAGACGAACGTTTTCCAGATAGATTTTGCTGCTTCCTGCCTGTTTCGCCTCAAAAGTTACAACTGCCAGAGTTCCCTTCTTGTTTTCAGCACTGGTGTTTGCAGCTCTATGGGACTGTACCTTTGTAATAACACCTTTTTCGTTATTTACATGCGGTTTTTCCCATGACGTAGCGTCAATACCATTCCGACTTAAATAATCCCCCTCTTTAATGCCGACCACTTTTAAGATGGCAGGATCAAACTTCAGATTAAAAGTAAAGCGATAAAGTGGATTGGTGAGGCCAGCGGAGATCTTCGTGGTGAATGTATCACCCGGATTAACAACTTTGCTCTCAATACCGATTGCATTCGCGGGTGTAAAACTATCCGGCAAGGCTGCTGCTATAATCTGGCTGGACCCTTCGAGGACACCGTAATTTCTGTTTGGGGACAGATCTTTTGGGGTACCATCGTCGAAGTTCCAGTATCCTACCAAACCGGGTTCTTTCCCTGTGAGAGGCGCATTCATCGTTGCCCGTATCTCTTCGTGGGTACGGGCAAGGTTCCAGATACGAACTTCATCGAGCATACCGGGGAAATATTGGCTATGGAACGTTCCAATTTTAACCGGTGAGTGGCTTGAGGCAATGAAACCGGGCCTATCTCGCTCTGCTGCAAGCTCTCCATTGAGATACACCTTCTGTTCTTGACTATCATAGACACATGCGATGTGAAACCATTCATCCTTTGGCGCGCCGTAGCGGAGCATATCTTCTTCCCACATTTCTTCTTGGGCGATGAAGAACCCATCACTGCGAATATTCCAAGACAATAGACGATCTTCATATTTAGATAGCCATGCCTGTCCCCAGTCGACAGTTTCTGCATCTTTGTGGAATACCCATCCTTCAAGGGTAACAGCACCTGTAATCTCCAGGCTATCCGAGGGTGGAATTTCGACATAATCCCCACCGCCATCCAGATGCAGCACCTGATTGACCGCCAAAGCATTGAGCATCACGGTGGTAAGGATTAGGAGCAAACTCAAAACTATCAATATAAATTTCATACCTTGGGTTTCCTTGCAGTTGGATTTGGATACAACTTATTGTTTCAGCTTCAACCAAAACTTAAAATTTACCGTCCCGCACTTCAAATTTCGTTGGTTTTCCAAGGGTCATCCCCCCGATTTCTACCCAGTGCCCCACCCACTGGACCATCTGCTCGAGTGAAATTCGCGGATAACCGAAAAGCTGATGGCACCGAGCGGCATTGTTCAGGAGTGCCGTATCTGCCTCTGTCCCCTCAAAGATAGGTACTTTCCCGAAAATTTCACCGAACCGAGTGGCAAGCCAGCGAATCGAGATAATTTCTGGGCCCGTGAGATTGAGAACAATCGGTGGGTTTTGGCAGTGCATGAGACTACGCAGTACAACCGCGTTTGCATCTCCTTGCCAGATCACGTTGACGACTCCCATAGTTACATCTACCACCTTCTCGCTGTAAACCTTGTCTGCAATGTCCATCAGGATGCCATACCGCAAATCGATGGCATAGTTCAAACGGAGGATCGCAAGGGGTGTACCAAATTGATTTGCAGCGTGCTCAAACACCCGCTCACGACCGAGACAGGACTGTGCATATTCGCCGATAGGTTCTACAAGGTGTGTTTCTGTTGCGCCGCCGTGGGAAATAGGTGTTAGCGGATAGACGTTTCCTGTAGAGAAGACAACGATACGCGAATTCCGATATTTTTCGGCAACCCGTCCGGGCATATATGTATTCATCGCCCACGTCAGAGGCTCATTTCCTGTGGAGCCAAATTTCCTGCCCGCCATGAAAACCGTATTCGGGACATCTGGCAATGCTTGCAATTCTGCCTCATTGAGCAGATCACATACGATGGTCTCAATACCCGCTTGATTCAGATCTGCCCGTAAGTCCGGTGCTGAGAAGCGGGATACGCCAATTACCCTCTTGCTTGAACCCGATTCGTCGATAGCGCGTTTTGCCAGCTTTGCCAGCGTCGGTCCCATCTTCCCGCCTACGCCGAGTATAAGGAGATCGCCCGTCATTTCTCCCATTGCTTCAACGACCGCTGGCGTAGGTCGAGACATCACTTCCTCAAGCTGCTCTGAATCCTTGATATATTGGGGCTGTGATATTGTTTTTATTATACTCATACTATTACTTCCGTCGTGAAAGATAAGACGATAGCGCATAATCGAACGGTGTTGCTGTGTCGATTTGCACATAGTCAATTAAACTGGCACCGCACCCCCGGCGATAGGCTTGAATGAAATCGTTCAGCTGTTCCAGATAACCAGCTTTGAGTGCCTCTGCCTGCGTTGAGAGCGTGTTATCTGTCTCCACATCACGAAAAACAATCGGACCTTCAAAAGGAAATGTCATTTCAGCTTTATCAAGCAGATGAAACACGATGACCTCGTGCTTGCGGTGACGAAAATGCTTGAGGGCAGAGAGAACTTCTGACGGTTGATCTAGAAGATCGGAGATCACAATGACCAACCCACGACGAATAATCCGTTTGGCAAGTTCGTTAAAAGTAGCACTGATGCTCGTTTCCTCGCCCGGTTGAATGCTTTCTAAGGTAGACATGATAGCGTGGAGGTGGGTCGCTGCACCGCGCGGGGGTATGTATTCCCTGATATGTGTGTCAAAGACCGCTAAACCTGCGGAGTCTCGCTGCTTGAGCATGAGGTACGTCAGCGAGGCGGCGAGATAACAGGCGTATTCAAATTTGGTGATGCCGCTGTCATCATATTTGTAGTTCATTGATCCGCTAGCATCAAGCAGAATATAGGCGCGGAGATTGGTTTCCTCCTCAAACTTCTTGATGTAGTAACGATCGGATTTGCCATACACCTTCCAATCGATATAACGGATCGCGTCGCCGGGCATGTATTGGCGGTGCTCTGCGAACTCAACGCTGAAGCCCTGATACGGGCTCTTGTGTCGTCCCGTGATAAAACCCTCCACAACAAGGCGAGCGACTAACTCCATGCCGCCGAGTCGGGAAAGGGCTGTGGGATCTAAGTAACGGTGGGATGTTCTCATAGCTTCTCTGTTCTCTTAGGGCTAACCCCTGAAGTCAAGATGATTGCACGTTGAATATTCTCGCCTCCGGATGAGTTACAATAATTGCAGCGACCGAATTCTCAGGCGTCAGTTGAAATTCATCAGAAAGGTCAACACCAATTCGCTCCGGCTCAAGCAGCCGCCATACTTCGGCAAGTGCTGTTAAGTCCGGACAGGCAGCATCTCCAAACCGAAAACGTGCCCCCTGATAGCTCCCGTGAAATAGATCGAGGACATATGGACTATCTTCTGCAGCAATGTCAAGTTCAAGGCGAATCTGCCTGTGAGCATACTCTTCCAGTGCTTCAGCCGTCTCAATGGCCATCCCACGCAGATGCAGGTGCCTCCCTTCATTGCCTTCAATCATAACCTGCTGCATAACCTTTGTGATTGCGGATCCAATCGTGACAAGCTGAAATGCCACAACGTCCATCTGAAGAGAATCAACGCTGGCAAAGTAATCGGTAATGCAGCGTCGTTCCTCGGTATGCGTCTGACGGGGGAAAGTAAAACGGACCCATTCGGTTTGGGAATCGGCATGGTAGACGATGAGGTCGTCGCCATCCGACTGGGCATGAAAATAACCGTACACCACCAACGGACGTAACCAATCGTTATCCATGCAGAGCTGCTTGTAGTGCTGGTATATTGGAACAATCTCCCGTTCAATGAAGCGGTCATACTCATGTTGTGCCATGCCTTGCTGGCGGCGATAGCCCCACTGAACACGAAACAGTACCACAGGGTTGATATAGTTGTAGACCTGTTCCAGCGAGATATCGGTGACGACCCTTGCACCGTAGAATGGCGGTGTCGGAATGGGGAATTGAGAAACGAACTGCAAGGTGCGAATCCTTCCTTACTTTTTAGGGATTAACAGCCGTTTTCTACTCCACCCGCCCCGAAGCCAATTCGTATTTTCCTTGAATCCCCTTGATCGCCGTTGCACTTCCGTGCCGCCAGAAATAATTCCCGAACTGCGATGCCAAGCGGATAGCCTCATCCGACTGCTGATCGATGAGATTGTTCCGCTCACGTGGGTCTTCGATGAGATTATAGAGTTCGTCAGGCTCGCCTTCGGGTCGTTGGATGTAGCTCCATGTCGCATCCCGAATACACCGATCTGCGCCCTCATGGTATCCCGTGATGATAGTGTCACGATGCGAGTCGCTATCCCCATTGAGAACGTTGAGGAAACTGTCTCCATGCATTGACGAGATGTTGTTGCCGAATCCGAGTGCCTCAAGCACTGTTGGAAGAAAGTCTTGGAACTGTATGATTGCACCCGTTTGGCGTGCCCCTTCGCCCTTCGGCAAACGTACCATAAAGGGAATCTTGAGAAGTTCGTTATACATCCGATCAGCACCTTTGAGGAACTTCCCGTGATCGCCGAGGGGATGTCCATGATCTGCGAGCAGAAAGATTAACGAATCGTCGTAATACCCAAGCTGCTTCAACTGATCAAAGAGTCGACCAAGACAATGATCCACAAAAGCCGCCTCGCCAGCGTAAAGCCCCTGGATGTGCTTGATCTCCGCATCGCTCGCCCAATCGCTTGCCATGCCACCCATCGGCATAACGATACGGGGCCCACTGTAATCCGAATCGGTATAGGTATCCCACGGATCCGGTGGATCCCACGGTTCGTGCGGGTCGAAGGAATCGATCCAGAGGAAGATTTTCTCATGTGGACGGTTGTCCTCAAGCCACTCGACTGCTTCGTCCACCACCGTATGTGGAAACCAATCCTCGGGACCTGCGAACTGGTCGGTATTCGCCAGAAACTGAGTGATACGATTGCGCCACTGTTGGGGGAAATTCTCGTTTATATAATCATTGAGATTTCGCTTCAGTGGAGCGGACACATACGGGTCGTATTCCTGTCCACGGATCCAACGATAGGCATGGAAATCACGGTGGAAGTTCATTCTCGGCGCACGGTAGTGATAAGTATCTGAAATAAGTCCAGAAACGTATCCCTCTTGACTCAAGATCTGTGCGATTGCCACATCTTCCGGAGTTAATGGCTGCCAAGGGCGATATGGGAGTGTCCGCTGTCCCGTCATCAGTTGAGTGCGGATTGGGATTGTGGGTAAGGCTTCCGGGTAGGCATTGTCGAAAACGACACACTCTTCCGCGAACTGGTCGATGTTGGGGGTTTGACACGGCGCGATGCCTTCAAACACGCTGGTGCCTTTGTGGTAGGTGCTGACGTGGTCCTGACGGAAACTATCCAGTACAATAACGATAAGATTCATATAATAATGCCCTCCAAGTTCCATATCTGCAATGTTTAACTGCGGTTTCATTCTATCACAATCGGTTGTATGCGACAAGCGTTTTTTCGTAACGTGCATCACAGGGACGTAACCTATTGCGCTCGCAGGTTTTCGCAGAAACCGATCGCCCCTGTTGACAAACCTAATCCGTCAGACTATAATCTACTCAGTTTTGTCGTTGCATAGGTGTAAACATGCCACCGGTGGAAGGGATGGAAATGGACAAACAGAATCCAAGAGTTGTGGTTGTGGGAAGTTTTAATATGGATCTTGTGGTCAAAGCGGGACGGCGTCCAGAAACAGGCGAGACGCTCATGGGGCAAGAGTTTGGCATGTTTATCGGGGGAAAAGGGAGCAATCAGGCGATCGCTGCCGCACGCTTGGGGTCAGATGTGACGATGATCGGTAGACTCGGAAGCGATCTTTTTGGAGACACGTTAATGGCTGCCCACGCCGAGGAGGGAATCCACACGGATTATGTCATCCGAGATACGGAGGTCGGCACCGGTGTTGCGTCGATATGGGTTGATGCCGATGGCGATAATAGTATCGTACTTGTACCGCAGGCCAATATGCGTCTGAGCATTGCGGATATAGAACGGGCTTCGGAATCAATCGCTGCTGCGGATGTACTCTTGCTACAGTTGGAAGTCCCGATTACCGCTTCCCAACGCGCCGCAGAGATCGCCAAATCCAACGGTGCAATGGTGGTGCTTAATCCTGCCCCAGCACAGGAATTGCCGGATAGCTTTTTGGCGCAGGTGGACATTCTCACGCCCAACGAGGTGGAAACTGAATCACTATCAGGTATTAAGGTATCCTCGTCAGCAGACGCAGAACGCGCCGCCAAAGTGTTGTTAGACAAAGGGCTCTCTGCCGTGATTTTGACGCTCGGCGAGCGAGGCGCGTTACTGTTGACATCCGATCTGACGCAACAGGTTCCAGCCTACGCTGTCAAGGTAGTAGATACGACTGCAGCGGGGGATGCCTTCTGTGGTGCGTTCGCAACGGGAATTGCACGGGGTGAAAACTTCGTTGAAGCGGTTGCTTTCGCCAATGCCGCAGGTGCATTAGCAGCTACGGTGCTCGGTGCAGCTCCATCGATACCAACTGCAGCGCAGGTTGAGGCGTTTCGTAGCAGCCACAATGAAACGCAACATTGAAGCTTTCAAACTCTAACTTTTCTGGAAGGATCATCAGGAGGCGTTATATGAACGGTGCACACTGGTTAGTTCAAACACTTCAGCAGCGAGGCGTGGAATACGTCTTCGCGCTTTGCGGCAATGGGCTTAAACCGTTCCTCGACGCATGCGTAGATTTAGGAATGCCGGTGGTTGACGTACGAAACGAACAATCCGCCGCATATATGGCAGACACGTGGGGACGGATGACCAAGCGGATTGGGGTAGTCGCCGTGAGCGCGGGACCGGGACACACGAACACCCTCACCGGACTCGCGAACGCCTTCTGGGATGGCGGACCCATGCTTCTGATCAGCGGCTGTGCCACCACAGATACACGCGGTATGGGACATTTCCAAGAATTGGATCAGGTGGGTATGGCGGCACCCGTTTGTAAATATGCTCGGTTTGTCGATCGCATCGATGTCTTGGAGCATGAATTTACCAATGCACTGGGGGCATCATTCGCCGGTCGTCCGGGTCCAGTGCACTTGACTATACCCAGTGATGTATTTAGTGCACAGATGCCGCATTCAGCCATTGCTCGTTTGCAGGAGACTCCATCCACTATTACCTACGTCGACCCACAAGCCCCCGGTGATCCAAATCTGATCTGTGATGCTGTAGAACAGTTATGTAATGCGGAACATCCCGCTATCATTGTGGGCAACGGAGCGTTCTACGCTGATGCTGGTGATGCACTTGCCCAATTTTCTGATCTAACGCATATCCCGATTTTTTCGAATATGTGGTCGCGGGGGTGCATTGAGACGCCGCTGGATGCGTATGTCGGTACAACCTTCGGTGGCGAAACCAACGGCGCATTTGCCAACCTCGCGGAGGTTGACCTCGCACTGGTGTTGGGAGCGGGCATTGATTACCGGGTGGGGTATGGTCGTCCGCCCGTTTTTTCTGAATCGGTTCGCTTTATCCGTGTTGACGTTGATCCGAATGAGTTATCAAAAACCATCGAGCCGGAGATCGGAATTGTCGGCGACCCACGGTCTGTCCTTGAGGGACTGAACGATGCAGGAAAAAGCCATAAGTGGAATCATCAGGCATGGTTGGCAAAGGTACGCCGAAGCCGTGAAGCATTGCTGGCAAAGTGGGCAGCACGAGGGCATGAGGACGTAACTCCGCTCCCCTCAATACGAATCTGTCGGGAAATTCAGCCATTTCTGGATCAGGATGTGACCTTTCTGCTTGATGGTGGAAACATCGGACGTTGGGCACACATGACCCTCTGGAATCGTCATCCAGCGCACTGGTTCACCTGCGGTGCAAGCGGGATTGTCGGTTGGGGTGTACCGGGCGCAGTCGCCGCAAAGTTAGCAAGACCTGACAAACCGGTACTGCTTTTGAGCGGTGATGGTTCAGCGGGCTTTACGATTACGGAAATCGAAACGGCGTTACGGTTCAATACGCCTTATGTCGCCGTCGTTGCACACGATAGCGCGTGGGGTATAGAAGCAGATTCTCGCGCGCCAGAGCGTCGCATGGGAACAGTGTTCGGCAAAATCCGCTTTGACCGCGTCGCCGAAGCACTTGGTGGGAAAGGAGTATACATTGAGCATCCCGCTCAACTTGCGCCAGCGATTGAGCAGGGGTTAGCTGCCGATACAGTTACCTTTATCCATGTCCCAACGGAGCTTGGGGGAATTGGGTATCTTGATGGGCAATATACGGAGCAAGAGTAAGACAATAGATAGATGTATCCTGAAAATAGGCAGATTAGGACTAACGCGGTAATGCGTAGTGCACAATGCGTAGACGATTTCTTCTTACACGCTGTTTTTCTAGGGAGGGAAGGCTAGGAATCAAACTAACATTGGGATTGACACGCTAACTAAGATGGGTTAAAATAAGCCCAATTTGAACCCTGAGTTGTTTGAGAGTCAATACTGAAAAAACCGAGAGATTAGTAAAAATCACTCACCAAAACACCACCCTGACTCTAAGGAGGCAAAAAATGTTTGAAGGATCCTTTGTCGCACTCGTGACACCATTCAAAGATGACGAATCTCTTGATGAAGCCAAACTTAAAGAACTACTCGAATTCCAGATCGATGGAGGCACCCACGGGATCGTTCCCTGTGGCACGACTGGTGAGTCTCCCTCCCTGTCAGAAGAGGAACATGACCGTGTGATAGAAATCACGGTTGATAC
>JAJECO010000047.1 GCA_022822005.1 Candidatus Poribacteria bacterium | reverse complement strand
AATACATAGGACCACCTCTATTCTCTCGTAGCTCGATCTTTACCCCGAATTCGTAGGCGGGGCAAGATGCCCCGCCTACGATAGGCATGGCGTCTGAACATACCGCTTGATGCCCGATAAATTCCCGACTTAAAGGAATGATTCCACGGTGCTGCGGATTTGTCAATCCACTGCACACGCGCAAAGGTGGCTCCGTTCCGAGAGTCTAAGACTTGGATATGCCTATCCAAGCCGAGCCGGCTTAGCAACTAGGGCGTGTTGACATTTTGCTTTTGCTGTTGCGAGAAACGCTCAAATCACTGGAAAAGAGACCAGAAACCGAGTTTTGAAGAAAAAACTCGGTTTCTGGGCAAATAGCTTCTCCCAATGACTTTTCAAACAAGCTCTCAGAATTACTTGGACATTCCCAATTAAAGGCAACCCCCTAAATCCCGCCCCCGATGAATCCCCGATAAATCGGGACAGGCGAGATTAAGAAATGTGCTACTACAAACTGAAGTGCGTAACTCTTAACCAGTATATTTTTCCACCCCCTTCAATCTTTTCCCACGTTACGCCGATTCGATTCCTGTTTGAGCCAGTAACGAATCCCTTTCCCCGCATAAGGTTCAGATTCGTAACGTGGAATGACATGCAAGTGAGCGTGGAATACCGTTTGCCCCGCTATTGCCCCGCAATTCCAACCCAGATTGTAGCCCTGTGGACTGTATTTAGCATCAATCCACACTTTGACCTCGGTTAGCAGCGAAAATGTGGAGGCGAACTCATCTGCGGTGAGATCAAAGGCTGATTTACGATGGGCTCGTGGGACAATTATCCCCGACCCTTGAAGTATCGCGTGTTTGAGATCGATGAAGAAACTCAACTCATTCTCAAGTCGAATACATTCGTCGTTGACGTTTGGTGGACAGAATGGACAACTCGGCATATCGTCCTCCTAATTCTTGATATACAGGCTTTTGCCGGATACACCTGTTTCAGTCATTCCCGACACACGGTTAAACACCCGATGCAGAAATCTACTGAAAATTATAGTATTACAGCAGAAGTTCGGTCAACCGTATAAGTGAAGATCAGGCAATAGGGCTGATGTATCGGAGACTTCCTGATAGGATGATGGGGTGTGTAGAGCACGCCGATGAGCGTACTATCAAGCGTTTCAAAACAGGAAGTAACGCTGCGTCATTGGAAGGACTTCGGCGGGTTCACAGGTGAGGAGTTCGCCGTCAGCACGGACTTCGTAGGTTTCGGGGTTCACTTCGATTTGTGGGAGATAGGTATTGTTTATCATCGCCGATTTGCCCACATCACGGCAGTTTTTCACGGGGATGGTCGGCTTTTGTAGTCCGAGACGACTTCCAACACCTTTCTCGACACCCGCCTGTGAAACAAAGGTGTACGAGGCGGAATAGGGAACGCGTCCAAACGCACCAAACATCGGACGTCCCAAAACCGGCTGCGGTGTGGGAATTGAGGCGTTTGCGTCGCCCATCGCCGCCCAGACAAGGAATCCGCCCTTTAACACCAATTGTGGTTTGACACCGAAAAATGCGGGATCCCAGAGAACAAGATCCGCGAGCTTACCCACCTCAATGGAGCCGACATGGTCACTGATTCCGTGGGTAATTGCGGGATTGATCGCGTATTTGGCGACGTACCGTTTTGCGCGGAAGTTATCGTTATCGCCCATTTCCTCAAGGAGACGCCCACGCTGCTCCCGCATCTTGTGAGCGGTCTGCCATGTGCGGAGAACCACCTCACCAACACGCCCCATGGCTTGTGAATCGGATGCTATCATGCTAAACGCACCGATATCGTGCAGGATGTCTTCAGCGGCGATGGTCTCGGGTCGAATCCGCGACTCGGCGAAGGCAAGGTCTTCAGGAATAGAGGCATCGAGGTGGTGACAAACCATCAGCATGTCCAGATGCTCGTCAATGGTGTTGACTGTGAAGGGACGCGTAGGATTGGTCGAAGAGGGCAATACATTGGCTTGACCGCAGACCTTGATGATGTCCGGTGCATGTCCGCCGCCTGCGCCTTCCGTGTGGTAGGTGTGAATTGTGCGTCCTTTGAAGGCAGCAACCGAATCTTCGACAAAACCCGCTTCGTTGAGCGTATCCGTGTGGATGGCAACTTGGACATCGTACTGATCAGCGACAGAGAGGCAGCAATCAATGGCGGCGGGTGTTGTTCCCCAATCCTCATGGAGTTTTAAGCCTAATGCTCCCGCCTCAATTTGTTCGGTGAGCGATTCCGGCAGCGATGAGTTTCCTTTACCCAGAAAGCCGAGGTTGATCGGAAATCCTTCAGCGGTTTCGAGCATCCGCTCGATATTCCATACGCCGGGGGTGCAGGTAGTGGCGTTAGTGCCGGTCGCGGGTCCGGTCCCCCCGCCGATCATCGTCGTGACACCTGACGACAGCGCTTCATCAATCTGTTGTGGACAGATAAAGTGGATGTGAACATCAAGTCCGCCGGGTGTTATAATCATCCCTTCAGCCGCAATGACTTCTGTTCCCGTCCCGACAACCATGCCGTCACTGACACCATCCATGATATTCGGATTGCCTGACTTGCCAATGCCGACGATTTTACCGTCGCGCACTCCGATGTCCGCCTTAACGATTCCCCAATAGTCCAAGATCAGGGCATTGGTCAGGACAAGATCAAGAACCCTATCTGCCCTTGTGGCACCGGGAATCTGTCCCATGCCATCACGCAGCGTCTTACCGCCACCAAATTTCGACTCATCGCCATAGACGGTATGGTCTTTCTCGACTTCGATAAACAGTTCTGTGTCCGCAAGGCGTACCTTATCGCCGACGGTGGGTCCGTAGATGTCTGTATATGTGCGTCGTGGAATGTTGAGTGCCATTGTTTTTCCTTATAGATGATATCAGGCTTTCAAGATGGAAAAGCGGGATCAAGGACAGGTTGCTTACGCTTTATCAAGCGGCCCATTGGTTTGATTGTTTAACCCGTGTACGATCCGTTTGCCCTTTAATTCGGTGAGAGCCACTGTTTTTTCATCACCCGGCTCAAACCGGACAGCGACGCCGGAGGGGATATTCAACCGCATTCCGAACGCCTTTTCCCGCTCAAATTGGAGTGCCGTGTTGACCTCATAAAAATGGAAGTGTGAACCGACCTGTATCGGTCTGTCGCCGGTATTGGCGACCGTCAACTCTACAATCTCACGTCCCTCGTTCGCGCTAATATCCTCTTCCGCAAGTATGTATTCTCCGGGGATCATCTTTACTCCTTCGACTCTTTGTCTTTATCGAATCGGGTTGTGAACGGTAACGAGCTTTGTACCGTCGGGGAACGTACCTTCGACTTGCACCTCATGCAGCATTTCCGGCACTCCTTCCATAACATCATCGCGGCTCAGTAGCGTTGTGCCGTATTGCATCAATTCCGCAACGGATTTCCCGTCACGGATGCCCTCCAAGATCTCAGCGGTAATGATGGCAACCGCTTCAGGATAGTTAAGTGTTAAGCCACGTGCCCGTCGATCTTTGGCAAGCTGTGCGGCGACATAAATCATCAGTTTTTCTTGCTCACGTGGTGTCAGATTCACAGATCATTTCCTCCGAGTCTAATACTTTCGCAGATCAATTACTTCGAGTCCTAAGTGTTCCGTTTTCAACCAGTTCCAGATAGTTTGAAAGGTGGTTTGTATTGCTTCTGCACTATGAGCGAGCATCCGAACAGCGATCCCGCCCCGATGTAGTTGAGATAATCCACCAATGGATTTTGGACGATGATTTAGCAGTGGTTCTGCGAATTGACAAAGCACCTCCCATTGAGGCATCTCAAACTTACCGATCAGATACCAACTCCCCCAACACGGATATTCCTCTAAAACACCGGATCCAGTGAGATAAGGCTGGCACTTGGGCTTGACACTACAGGTATCGGAAAGCAATAAGCCATCCGAGTCCGACATCTCAATACGGGTTTGGTACTGGCTAAATGCCAGTGTCTCACCCCGTGCCAATCGCCCGGGCATGACAATCTCTTGTAAAATAACTTTCGCCCCAGGCTCTAAGAAGAAGGAGATCTCTTGACTGAAATCCGCATCTCGAAACAGTATTGCCGAATCAGGTAGGTATTCAAAGATTGCATCTTCTCCAACTCGGACCCGCATCAATTGGGTAGCACCTTGACTGGGCATAGCATATACTTTTGTGGCTGCTTGCGTCGTCAGCGTTACGTGGGTATTTGGTGCGAGCGTCACATCAATCTGATAGTCGTCCCCCTGGACCACGCCTCCCGTGGGACTCAAGAGATATACACAGGCACAGCCTGATTCATCGTAACGCGGTTTCATCACCTGCAACGGCACTCGGAAGAAACTCTCCGTCATGACGGTTCTATTATTCCGCTGTGCAAAAGCGAGCCTGAGTTCACCGTGGCGCCCGGCGCTGGAGTCAATACGTGACATATTAGACGCTGAGATATTCCCGAATCATGTTCTGGCTGAGCGCATTGGTCTCATCGTGTGCGACGATCTCACCGCGGTTCATAATGTAGAATCGCTGGCAAAATTCCCGAACAAAATCGAGATACTGCTCAACGATGAGAATTGTCATCCGCTTCGTTTCAACCAATTGTCGCAGTACAGTCCCAATCTGTTGTATGATGTTCGGTTGAATCCCCTCCGTTGGCTCGTCGAGAATTAAAACCTTTGGATCCGTGACGAGGGCACGCCCAATGGCGAGCTGCTGCTGTTGGCCTCCGGAAAGGTCACCGCCCATCCGGCTCCCCATCTCCTTGAGGATTGGAAAAAGTTCATATATTTCATCGGGGATTTGTGTCAGCTTGTCCGTCCGCGCTGAGAGACCAACCCTTAAATTCTCCTCGACAGTCAGCTTTGGAAAGATCATCCTCCCTTGTGGCACATAAGCCAACCCCGCACGAATCCGATGATGGGTTGCAACCCCAACGAGTTCCTTGCCTTCGATCTGAATGGATCCGGATGACGGTTTGAGTAATCCGACGATGTTATTCATGAGCGTGGTTTTACCCACTCCATTGCGCCCCATAAGGGAGACGATCGTTTCAGCGGGCACGTCAACGTCAATCCCACGCAGCACTTGGACTTCTCCGTATGAAAATGAAAGATTTGAGACTGTCAGCATAATATTAAAGAGAAAACGAGAAAACGGGATTACTGTTACCTTCTTGATCTGAGCACCCACTTTTCAGGATTGTTTCCCATGTTGATAAGCTTGCCAAGAATGTCATCGTACTTTTTATGTAGATGCGTTCCGTCATCCCGACTTATGTATCCACACTTCACAGCATATTCGAGCCAAACTTGAGTTTCAGCCGCTTCACCCTCCGCTTCATTCATTTTATTAACAAACGCCGCTTCATATTTCCTACGCTTCCACCCCTCCGCGATTTGGCCAGAAACTGACCGTGAAGTACGACGAATCTGATCCGTCAAACTGTACACTTCCTCTTTCGGGAACGCCTTAGACAATTCGTAGATCTTCATGGAAGCTTCGACAGAAAGCTGATACACATCAAGCTGCCAATGATATTGGATTTTCTGAACCATCCCTCTCTCCCCACTTCTGTCTCGTTTTCAGGTCTTCCCGTTCTCTCGTCTTCTCGGTTCTACCGTCCGAGGTACGCTTCGATGACCTCCTCGTTCTGCTGAACTTCGTGCATCATTCCCTCTGCCATAATAACGCCCTCATTCAGAACAGTCACAAATGAGTCGAGTTGGCGCACAAAGTCCATATCGTGTTCGATGACGATAAGTGTGTGGTCATCTTTTAATTCGAGAAGAAGTTCAGCGGTCAGTGCTGTCTCTGCATCCGTTAAACCTGCAGCAGGTTCGTCAACAAGGAGCAGCTTAGGATCTGATAGGATGAGTGTACTTATCGCCAACCATTGACGTTGGCCATGACTCAGGTACTTGGCTTCACGATGCAGGGCATCAGCAAGTCCCACACGCTCAAGGATATCTATGATCTGTTCACGCTGCGCTGCTGTCGTGGAGCCAAACAGGTTCGACCACAAGCGGTAATGACCAGGGAGGGCGAGTTCCATATTCTCGTAGGTTGTCAGGCTATCAAAAACGGTTGGTGTCTGGAATTTTCTACCAATTCCTCGCAGTGCGATCTCTGCCTCTGTTTGCTGGGTAATGTCGGCACCATCGAAAAAGACAGTTCCGGTGGTTGGGCGGGTTTTGCCGCTTACAACATCGCAGAGCGTTGTTTTACCCGCACCGTTGGGACCAATAATGATGCGGAGTTCATTATACTCGATTCCCAAAGCCTCTATATCAAGTGCTTTGAACCCATCAAAGACGGCGGTGATATCTTCCAGAAAGAGCAGATACCGCTCCTCCGTAAATCGACTCTCGCGTGGACTGTATTCTTTGTATTGAGCAATCCGTTGGGCTTGGTTCATATTAAATCCTTACTTTTTCGATTTGCTGCAATCGTCCTCATTTTGTCTTGCCCACCAAACGATGCCACAAATCAATTAAGCCACCGGGGAACAGGAGCACCACTCCAACAAATAGTCCGCCCAAGATAAACTGCCAATACTCCGCTCTCCAAGTGAAGAGCAACAGGTCCTTCTCAGAAGTAAAGAAATTGTAGAGTAGATTCACCGCTAATGTACCAAGAATCGCCCCAGACAGGGCACCGCGTCCACCGACCGCAACCCAAATCACCACCAAGATTGATGCGCCCGCCTCCATGTTCGTTGGCGTAAAAATCCCCATCTGCGGTGCGTACAGCATCCCGCCGAGTCCTGCAATCATTCCAGCGAGACAAAAAGCGAAGAGCTTATAGATGTAAGGTTTATAACCTGAAAAACGTAACGTGGTCTCATCATCACGGATTGCGATAAGAATGCGTCCCAGACGAGATTGGACAATCTGTCTGCACAGCGCGTAGACCCCAACAAGCGCGAGAAGCGTAACGACATAAAGGCTTACTTTAACATGAGGGGTAGCCAGTTTGAAACCTGCGATTCGGTCGAATCGTGTTAAGCCATTCGTACCGCACAGCTTCATGTTGTTCATGCAGAACACCAACCACCCAGCCACGGTAATTGCCTGTGTTAAGATAGCAAAGTAGACCCCACGAACTCGACTCTTAAAACCGAAATAACCGATTGCCAAAGCGGCTATTCCTGGAATCAGTAACCCCAAAATTAACGTGACCGGCAGCGTATAGAAAGGTTTCCAGAACCATGGAACGAGCGCGTCTCCCGGTGCTTCGCCGATTTTGTACGGATAGACCACATACAAGCATGCGGGAATTTTCCAGTTGTTGGCATCTATAATTCCTTCTGGTCCCCCGTGGTGCGCTAGGTACATCCCCATCGCGTAGCCGCCCAATGCAAAAAAGAAGGCTTGGCACAAGCTCAGAATGCCGGTGTAGCCCCAGATGAGATCGAGTCCCACAGCCACAATTGCAAACGCCATGTAGCGACCGAGCATATTGACTGTACCGATAGCGATCAGATCCAGGTAATACAAGACTGGGATGACAATTAAACCGACGAAAAGCAGTGCCCACGGAACATAGCGTCGAAAGAAGATTGACAACTGACCGTTGACTAGCCCGTTTTCCGTTGTGGTCTTTTTCTCCTGCCACGGATTCTGTTCATCGATCTCAACCGGTTGGGGGTTTGCGTGCGTGATCGCAGCTTTTCTAAACATCACTGAGTCTGCCCTTCGGTGCGAATAAGCCAGCAGGCTTGAACTGGATGAACCCGACGATAATAATCAGGAGCAGGATTTTCGCCCAAATCGCTCCGACCACCATAGAGCCAATGCCCAACGGCTCGATCATTTTCATCAGCACACCAATCCCCAGTCCCGCCCAGATGACGCCGATCAACTCACCCACCCCGCCTGTAACAACGACTAAAAATGAATCAATGATGAAGTTAGTCTGTCCCATGTCAGGTGTGACGCCGCCAATAAGTGTCCATGCACAACCCGCAACGCCAGCGATACCAGAACCGAAAGCGAAGGTGTATCGGTCGACGCGCTGGGTGTTCACCCCCATGCTGTTTGCCATATTGCGATTCTGCATGGTCGCTCGCATGCGCAAGCCAAGTTTGGTATGGTTCATCAGGTAATAGATTAAGAGTACACACAGACCACAGAGAAGGATAATAAAGCAGCGACTATAAGGAACGATGAGGTCTTGAACAACCTCAAGCCCACCCCGCGCCCAAGTTGGGGCATTGACACCGATGTTGTCGCCGTAGCGAATACGTACCACTTGAATTAGGAAGAGTCCAACCCCCCATGTCGCCAGCAGAGATTCCAGAGGGCGTCTGTACAGGTGGCGAACGACCAATACCTCAATGAGGTAGCCAACGAAAGCCGCCGCCAGAAATGCAGCGGGTAGTGCAGCGATATAGTACCAGTCCGACGGATTGTCCGGGGTATGACCAAACAGCCGTTGCATCTCGAAGGTCGCGTAAGCGCCAATCATCATGAGTTCACCGTGTGCCATATTGATGACGCCCATGAGACCAAACGTAATGGCAAGCCCCAACGCCATCAAAATCAGAACAGATCCGAGCGAAAGGCCACGAAATATGTTGCCTACACCGCCGACCAAACCTTGGTAACTATTAATCTGGTTCATTGCATATTTGTACGCAATTGCGTATTTATAGATCCCCAGAGCTTCCTCGTCAACCGGTTCAAGGTCTTCAATGTCCGTTCCTTCCTCAAAGTCTGGCAGAGCCTCGACCCTTACCATCAATTTATCAAACATCTCCTGCAACCGAGGGAGGCCCCGCAGGCTTTTGATTTCGCCTAACTCACGCACGATTTCGAGATGCGCGTCCGGGTCCTGCTCTAGGGACGTGCGACTCAAACGAATGAGCAGTAGACTTTCTTTAGCAATATATCGAATTTTCTTAACTGGATCATTTTGAACCATCTCCTCAAGCTGGGAAACAGCTTCGATCATTCCCGGTGGATCGCCGCACTTTTTGACACCCGACATCCGAATCTCAGGATCCGGCGCCGAAAGTCTAACGAGGAATTTTGCGCTGTTAGCGAGCTTGCGTTCTGCCCTTGAGGGGGAGATCTCTTCCAACTCCTCCAGCGGGATTTGAGTCTGCCCCCTATTTGTGTCCAGAATAGGGTCAGTGGTCAGCACATCTGAAAGGAGGCAGAATTCGTTGAAATCTTCGTCCTCGATGGTCTCTTTGCAGAGCACTACCTCCCCATTCCAGAGGTAGAATTCGCCCAGTTTGTACGATTCAAGGATTGCTTCTACACGCAGGTCGCCAGATTTTGCCAGCGTCATGATAGCAGCTTTACGGGTGGTGACATCTTCATCAGCAAATTTACGGATTTCAGACCGGATGAATGCGTCGTCTACTTGGGCAAAGCAAAAAGATAGAACGCCGATAGTTTGTATAGTTGCAAATGCAATGATTCGGAAGAGTTTCAGCATGGATTTTTTGAGAAGATTCGCTTGGTAAGACGAGTTGATTTCCACTCTGGGTGGGCGTATGTCGCGACGTCAGCAAAATCTTTGAAAATTTACAACATCGTGGATCCACGATACAGTGGGTCTGTCGTCGAAAAGAGTTGTAAGGTAAGATACAAGAGGAGTTCTCTACGATACCTTACCTCACAACATTAACAGATCCGAGGGGCCAATTACATTCCAGCCTTCTCTTTCGGACCGCCGGTTGGCGCTGGGTAGTTGCCATCCGGGTGGAGATACCTGCTGAACGAATCGGGCGAAACCAGTCCGTCTGACTTGTAAATGATCTTGAACTGACCATTCTTCTTAATTTCGCCGATGTAAACTGGTTTCAGCGTATGCTGGTTGTTTGCATGCATCATCTTCTTGCCGCCGGGTGCGTCAAACTCCAATCCGTAGACTGCTTCACGCACCTTATCGACATCGAAGGATCCCGCTTTCTCAACGGCTGCCTTCCAGACGTAAACGCCGAAGTAAGCGGCTTCAATCGGATCATCTGTGACACGCTTTGAGCCGCCGGGCAAACCATTTCGCTCGCAGAATGCCTTGAAGTTCTTCACAAACTTTTTGTTTTCTGGACTATTAATGCTTTGGAAATAGTTCCACGCTGCGAGGTGTCCAACGAGGGGAGGCACGTCCATCGCCCGCAGCTCATCTTCTGCAACAGAGAAAGCCATGATCGGGCAGTCATCAGACGTTAGTCCTTGGTTAGCAAACTCTTTGTAGAAAGGCACGTTGCTGTCACCGTTAATTGTGGATAGCACACAGGCATCGCCGCCAGCTGCGAATTTCTTGATTTTATCGACGATAGTTTGATAGTCCTGGTGGTGGAACGGTGTGTACTCTTCGACGATATTTTCATCCAGCACACCCTTGGTTTTTAGATAAGCCTTTAACACCTTGTTCGCTGTGCGTGGGAAAACATAATCCGTACCCAGTAGGTAGAACTTTTTCGCTCCAACCTCTTCCATCATGTACTCAGCCGCAGGAATCAGTTGCTGGTTCGGGGTGGCGGCTGTATAGAAAACGTTAAGCGACTGCTCCTCGCCTTCGTACTGGACCGGGTAGAAGAGCAGAGAGTTATGATCCTCAAAGACGGGGAGAACTGACTTCCGACTCACAGAGGTCCAGCATCCAAAGACCACGGCGACCTCTTCCTTCGTAATTAAGTCCTTCGCTTTTTCAGCGAAAAGGTCCCAATCGCTGGCGGGGTCAACAACAATAGGTTCAATCTGTTTCCCCATTACGCCACCGGCGGCGTTGATTTCTTCAACAGCCATTAGAACAACGTCCTTGAGTGAGGTTTCAGAGATTGCCATCGTCCCACTCAACGAGTGCAGCACACCAATTTTTACTTCGTGATGCCCAGCGTTCACCTCTTCAACACCAAACATTCCTAAAGCAAAAAATAACAAACCTATAGCGACGATACCGTACAATTTTGATTTGGACCGAAACATTTAATATCCTCCTTAGATCAGATAGTTGTGTTTATCAGGTTATCAGTTAATATGTGAAAAGAGATTCAAACGCGATGATTGTCTCTTCAGCGTCAAGACGCTGTTTGAATTCAGCAAGAAGTAGCCAGTTCTCCGTTGCTGCATAGGAAGGGCTAAACGTGAATTCCGTGGAGGTGTCTGAATCATCCAGACTAATTCCACTGAAGCGCAGGGTTACACCTACCGGTGCTGAGATTATGTCTTCCAGCGAAACGTTCGCCATCCCCAGGAAGTGCATACCATTATTACCGTCAGCGCCCCAATTCCCCAACAGATCAATCTCTCCTGCGAGGGTCAGCGGGCCCTGTGCAAATGATACCCAAGCGTTGAGCTCGGTCTGAGTATAATCGTCCATGGCATCTAACGCATAACCAATCTTCGCGGTAACTTGCTCAATGGGTGTCAGTGCAAGCTGGGCTTCAATTCCAGGGGTTCCCGCATCTGTTTCGTTCGCATCCCAAACGCTAGACAAGAACGCGACGTAGAGCCCTGCTTGTTTTATAGGTTTAACGTTTAGTGCGACACCGTTCTGGTAGCCAGGATAGGGGATACCCTCCGAAAAAGAGTATTGATAAAGTCCTGTCGGCTCTGCCGCTTCAAAGCCTAAAGAACTGAGGAATCGACCTGCGGTAATGCTCACACCGGGCAGGGCATCTTCAGGAGCGGTGTATGTTACAAAACCTTGCTCCAATTTTATGCCTTGATCCGGATCTGTGCTATCAATATCAACCTGTCCAGTGACTGACCCGTAGTTGAGATGAAAGTCCATCTCGAACTGATCAAAAGACAAGCTCGTTTCCGTTTCATCGCCCATGGTTGTGACAGTCGACATATCGAGAAAACCTGAGATCGATAAGTTATCGTTCAGTTTAATCTCCGCAGAGGCGGCACCGATCGTGAAAACCAGCATCAACATAGCGACAACACATAGATACGACTGGACACTTCTGCCGTTTAACGTGGCTGTAATCATGAATTAACCTCCATTGTTGGAATAATGTTGAAAGCGTTGGAAGGAATTTCAGTCACGCTCACTTTCAACGCGTTGATCGCTGAATCGGACACCTTGCTCTTGAAATACACGCCTTCGTCAACGACCAGAAAAGGACACAATGGTAGGCATTGGCAAGAAAGATGCCAAAGATTAATTGCTCGTTTTTTTATTGCACGAAAAATCTGTAGAAAGTGGGCAAAAACGGTAGGTGGGCTTAATCTTTGATATGATTATTTCTTGGGGATTATTGCGGGGAGGTTGATGCGAGTTCCACTAATCTGCTGAAAAATCAAGCAGCACATTGCCTAAATTTTAGCTTAGGTTGCTGGTTGGCAACCCAATCGTAGAAGCGAAGGAAACTCGCCCTACGATTGGGTACTTATCCGGGACTGCCGGACGTGTCTCAACTAAACGCCAACATGCTCCAAATATTCTGATACTTTTAGTCAATATTGAATGAAGTGCCGATAGTAACGTATGACATCTTCAGACCCGAGTTGGGATTGTAGCCGATGTTTAAGCTGACAGAGGTCTCTGGATCACCGGGAATGGAATAGGAGATACTTGGCGTGATGTCAACGAGCGCAGCGCCATCAGTTCCGTACAGTGCACTCTCGCCAAGTGCAAGGCCAGCCGTCAATCCAATCCCTAAGTTTTTATAGGTGGTTCCGATACTGGGAGCAAGATACATCGAACTATCATCATCACCGGCAAGGTTCACATAAAAAGTTATGCTGTTATCAAACGGCAACGCATTGACACCGACACCTACGTTTGCTTCAAGCACATGGGCTTCTGCAAACGGAAAGCTATTTGGAATCACGTAGTCAATCACGCCTGCGTTGAGGTCAATTGCTCCAAGGCCAGCACCAAGGTATAGGGTGTAATCGATTTCACTGTTGTCGGCACCATCTTCAATGCCTTGCGAATACCAAACATTGGCACCCACGGTGAAAGCTCCAGCGGAGTAAGACACATCAGCAGAAGGTTGCATAAAGCTCGTCCCAACTCCTGCACTAGCACCGCGCCAATAATACGCACTTGCGTAGGTAGCATCAATTACAATGTCAACGGGCGATGATGAACCTTCTTCCTCTGCGACTACTGCCATGTTTCCTGCAGCAGCGGTCAATGCGAAAACGGCTGCAATATACCAACACCACGCGACGTGCATCTTATGTTTCATCTGTTATCTCCTTTATAATTCTCGTTTATCAAGCGAGCGAATGTCGTATCCCAACTAAATTTACACACGCATCTTGACAACGATTAGGCGGGCAAAAAAAGATGCCAAAGGTTGTCTAAGAGGCTTTTATAGCATAGAAACTCGTGTAAGACGACCAGAAACCACAGGTGGTTTAATCTTTTTGGATTATCCGCAGGTACGCTATTGCCGAGAACCACATACAATTTCCATCAATCTATTGGATTTGAACTTGACAAAACACCCTGGCTTTGCTAGATTGGACCCATGCTACACTCATACCACATCAGGAGAGAATTATGCCTACTATTTCAGCTGATCAGTTACGAGAAATTGCTTCTCAACTCCTTCAGGGGGCAGGCGCCAGTGCGGAGGAGGCGTCAATCATCTCAAGGCACTCGATGGGTGCCAACTTAGCAGGTCACGACTCGCACGGAATTATTGCCATTCCTGGATACATCGACCGGATAAATCGGGGGCACATTGTACCGGGTGCCCCCTTTGAGATTGTCCGCGAAACCAGTGTTACCACGGTCGTCAACGGCAACTGGGGATTCGGATACGTGGTCTCCGAGCGGGCGATGCAAATTACGATAGACAAAGCTCAACAGCACGGCGTCGCAGCCACTACGGTCTACCAACAGAGCCATGTCGGTCGGGTAGCGGACTACCCTATCATGGCGGCCCAGTCGGATCTGATAGGCATGATGACTGCTGACTCTGGGCGCACCAGTAAATCAGTCGCGCCCTTCGGTGGCAGAGAAGCACGACTCGGCACAAATCCCATCTGTATGGCAATGCCCAGCGATTTGGAAGGCACGCTGTTTATAGACATGGCAACCAGTGCTGTTGCAGGTGGAAAAATCAATGTTGCGCGCACACGTGGCGTCGAAATTCCGGAGGGATGGATTCTTGATAAGGAGGGCAACCCAACCACGGACCCTGAGGATTTAGGTCGTGGCGGTGTTCAGCTTCCGCTGGGCGGACCAGAAGGGCACAAGGGATATGGACTATCGGTAATGGTTGAAATTTTCTCAGGTATCCTCACCGGTCTCGGTTTTGGACATGATCCAGCGGGCAAACACAATGATGGGTGCTTCATGGCAGCCTTCAACGTTGATGCCTTCCGTTCTCTCGCCGACTTCAAGAAAGAGGTTGCAGAGTTCGCTGCATATTTGAAGAGCTGTCCGCCAGCGACTGGTTTTACAGAGGTCTTCTATCCCGGTGAGTTAGAACATCTACGGACTCAACAGAAGTTGCAGGAAGGTATCTTTATAGAAGATGCCACATGGAACACTCTCAAGGCTTTGGCGGAGGAATACGGCATCGCGGATTCGCTGGGTTTCTAACAGAATTTACACTGTGACATCTCGGAACTTTCGCTCCAGTAGTCTGTAGGTCGAGATTCACATCTCGACACCAAAGCCGCTCGACTGTTGTAGGTTGGGTCGAACGGAAACCGTGAGACCCAACTCCCAAAACTCTCGACATAGTACTGCGAGGTTTATGGTAGATTTTAGAGTTACTTAGACACTCCCAATGCGCAGCCAACCCCCTAAATCCCGACCCCGATAAATCCCCGATGAATCCCCGATGAATCGGGACAGGCGGGACAGGCGGGATGTACCACTTATCAGGGGGACTTTGACCACTTCTCGAAAGTCGAAGTTATTTCTCTAATTCACCATAGTCGTATGCAACGCAGATCTCCGTCCTGTTTTTTCTTACGTATTACGTATTATTCCTCAGATTTAACTGCTGCGCGATCTGCGGCAATCCACTCCTCCCACCGATCCTCATCCGGAGCTAGAAATCCGGAATTGCATCGCGGCTGCAATTGCGTATCCACCCCCAAAAGTCGCATCAGTCGGTGGTCGTCACGCTCACGTGCTTCTTCAAGGAGCCGTTGCGTCAGAGGTCCGCTGTGGTTATCGGTATGCTTGAGCCACGTCGAATTGTAGTAGATGCTAAAAAAGTAGCGCAAACCATCGGCGATATTTGGTGTCCCTGAATGAATTAGGTGGTTGTGTGTTACAATGACATCACCGGCTTTCATATAGAGTAGCGTCTCGTCCGGATGTGGCTTATTCCGGTCTTCTATCTCTATGGTGATCGGTTGCCGATGCGATCCGACAATTACCCGCAATGGACCGTATTCGTCGGTTAAATCCTGTAGATAACTGATAGCGTTCGACGCAAGTGGACGCTCGTAGATATTTTTCTGCGGCACTTTCGCCCACCGATCTCGGTGCCAGCCGGACGCACGACCTTGAACCTGATCTGTGGGCACGCTTGGAAAAGCAGCGAGGGTGAGATTGTCGAGTTGCACAAACGGTCCCATTACGACCTCTAAAAAGTTGAGTATCGTCGGATGCTTCACCGCAGGCCACATCAACTTTGGGGCATATTCGAGCATGTTACCGAACCAAGTTTGGCCATCATAATCCTCCATTAACTCCTGATGTCTCTCACGCCAACGCTGCATCTGTGTTTCGGTAAACAGCCCTTCAAAAACGGTATATCCATTCGCCTTGTATTCTTCTAAACGTTGACTCAATTCTTTGGTCATTTTTACCTTCCTCCTCACTGTAACAAAAACTCACTTTGCGAAAAAATAGGTTTCAGATTAACGATAGATATGGTATACTGCGTACCGCTAGGGACTGTTCTTTTGTCAGATAAAGTTCCCAACGAATCGGGCGGTTCAAATCGCAATTTTATACAATGCTAAGTATACCATGCTGCGATTCTCAGAAACCACGCTTTTCTAGGAAATTTGTTCACATATATCAAGGAGAATTTACTGTAAATGAAGATTTTGGTCGGACAGAATCATATGAAACTCGAAGACGGTATCCCCGAATTTGAGAAAACCTATCCTGACGTAGAATTTATCCATTGCGCTAACCCGGAAGATGCACCAACACTCATTGCCGACGCGGATGTCTACATCGGTTGGCTCAACCGCGATCTTTTCCTCGCCGCTAAAAATCTCAAATGGATTCAGTCCCCCAGCTCGGGGGTGGATTATTTTGTCTCCATCCCTGAAGTGGTGGAGAGCGATGTGCTGCTCACGAGCGCCAGCGGCACTCACGCTGCTTGTGTCGCAGAGAGCGCGATTGCTATGATCCTTGCTTTTACTCGCGGTATCAGAGATTCTATTCTTGCACAGCAGCAGAAACAGTGGGCAATCGGTAAAATTCGTTCTAAAATGGTAGAGTTGACCAACAGTACAATGGGGATCATCGGATTCGGGAACATCGGACGCGAGATTGCCAAACGGGGAAGTGCCTTCGATATGCGAATCATCGCCGTAGACCTCTATCCGGGCGACAAACCGGACTATGTCAGTGAGGTGTGGGGTTTTGATCGACTGGACGATTTGTTACGGGAGTCCGATTACGTGCTAATTGCTGCACCCCGCACACCGGAAACACGCGGTATGATTGGTGCAGAACAGATAGCCCTGATGAAACCAACGGCAATGATGGTGCCTATGTCACGGGGCGGAATTATTGACGAAGCAGCCATGGTATCTGCGTTGCGTGAGGGCCGGTTAGCGGCGGCGGCGATGGACGTTTTTGCAACGGAACCCCTGCCAGAAGATAGTGAACTGTGGGAGATGGAGAATGTATTAATCGCACCGCACGTTTCTGGCGGCACACAGTTTGAAGGACAGCATGTGCTTGAGATTTTTGGTGAGAATATCGGGCGTTTCGTGCGTGGGGAGTCACCCCTACGCAACCAAGTTGATAAGAGCGCCGGATTCTAAGAGGACCTGCAGATGGATAAGCTAGGCGTTGGACTGATCGGCAGCGATGTCCATGTATCTGGGTATATCAGTGCGTTCTCCGCTTGCCCTGATGCCGAATTAGTCGGTGTTGCTGACGACGACGAAAAGACCGCCCACGATTTATGTCGTCAAGGTCAGATGCGGTTTGCGACAACCAGTTACCAGCAGCTGTTAGACAATCAGGACATTCAGATTGTCTTAGTTTGCACTCCAGATCTCTTTCACGCCGAACACGCTATCGCGGCCCTTCGGGCAGGCAAACATGTCCTATGTGAGAAACCGATGGCGGTCGATATAGAAAGCTGCCGAAAATTGGTGCAAACGGTGGACGACACCGGCCTCACGTTTATGGCGAGCCAGTTCATGCGGTTTGAGTCCATTTACAAGCGGATAAAGGGGATTTACGATGCTGGAGAGATCGGCCGCGCCTTTTTCGTCGAAGGCAGCTACATCCACGATATGCACTCTCTTTACGACCCGGTAACTTGGCGGTCTGATCCGCAGACTGCACAGAACATCTTGATTGGGGGAGGCTGCCACCCCTTCGATCTACTCCGATGGACGGTCGGCAGTGATGTTACCGAAGTCCACGCCTATTCCAATGGGTATGCCACTCAAGAGTTTCCGCTAGATGACTGTTACATCTTCACCTTTCAGTTTGAGAATGGCTGTATCGGCAAAGTGCTTGTTACCAGCGGCTGCAAAGGTCGTGGGATGGGTGAAGGTTTCCTCTCTATCTACGGCACGGAAGGAACGATTTGGAAGAATCATATCCACCATAGCGATGGTCGTACAGAAGAAATTGTCGCAGAGGGTGGAAATGCGATTCAGGAGATAGTTTTTCATTTCGTTGACTGCGTGATTAATGGGAAACAACCATTAATTGATGTACGAGAAGGAGCAAAAACCGTTTCGGGTTTAGTCGCAGGCGTAGAATCCGCGGAAACAGGGAAGCCAGTAAAGGTCATCAACCAGTTTGATGGATGAAAACAACGACACTGATGGCTCAGCCCACCATGCCTAATCTAGCGAGCCCTAACAAGCGTTTAGGAGGAAAATTATGTTATTACGGTGTCTCGTTCTCCTAATAGGTGTTGTTGTTTTGGCTGTTCTTTTTTTTGTTAGACTTTGTGTGGCAAGTGAATCAGAAAAGGCTATAAAGTTGGCTGACGATATTACGGGGCTTAATAGGCTTGCTGATGTTCGTGTCGATGCGGAGTCGCTCACGCTTCCAGCAGATGATGATACGCCTCTCCGTCTCTTTAAGGAACATCTTCTTAAGGGTTCTCTTTGGAAAGTCTCTTATAAGGTTAATGCACTGCAGCATGAGAACAAAGTGAATCCACATATCGTAGGTTTCGATGTTTATGTCGATGTTTCGATAGATAAGGTGCTTAAGATTGTTTCGCGCGATGCTGAGGGGTTGCCGGAGGAGTTTCGTAAAGGGATTGAAGTGTCTAACCGAGAGGTTCGTTCTATTTTCAAGGAGAATCCTCGCTATATTAAAGACGCACTTCCTACTGTCAAGCCCACCTTCAAACTTGCAAATCTTCTTGCAGGGAAGGGTATAATATGTCGTCATTACGAGTTTTATTATATTCTCGGCGGGGACCCTAATAATGACAAGGCAGTTCCTATGTGGCTGGTTATCATTTATGGTGCAGCCCCATCGATTGAGCCGTCTGGTGGTGGCGCTACGGAGGATTCTGAAAAACCTCGGAAGCGTCCTAAGGTTCGGAAGCTTGCTGATGGATATTTTCGGACACTTGCGATACATTACGTGGATGCAATGTCTGGTGAGTGGTTGGGTTTTGCCTATATAATGGGTGAAAATACCGATACCTTTGAGTAGACGGGCAACTGGAGGCTGACCTCGTTTCAGCACAAGATGAGGATCCCAGTCAATAATCTTATCGAAGCAAACACGGAGAAAAACAAGAAAAACGTTGTGTACGCTGCGCCTACGCGCCGGATTTAACATAGGAATTATTTTACATTAGAAAAAAGCCATGTCGGCACAAAAATTAACTCCAGAACAGGGTGAGGCTTTACGCGGTATCCCAGCCATTGAACAGCTGCTCTCTCGTGAACCGTTTCTCGGTATGCAGGAAAACTATTCGCGGGATCTCATAACAGAAGCCTTGCGCACGGTTATCGCAGAGATCCGCAGGCAAATCCTTAACAGCAAGGAGACTGTGCCCTCCCCTGATGAACCGGTGTATGCTGCATTGGTACGTGCGGAGCTCGAATCGCTTACCGCTCCTGCACTTCGTCCGATTGTGAACGCAACCGGCACAATCACGCACACTAACCTCGGCAGATCACTGCTCAGTGTTTCTGCCTCCGAAAACCTTGCTCAAGCTGCCGCCAATTATATGAATCTGGAATATGACCTCGATAGTGGAGCGCGTGGGCACCGCGATCGGCTGACTGAACCTCTGTTGCAGCGACTGACGGGGTGTGAGGCTTCGACAATAGTGAACAATAACGCGGCAGCTGTACTACTTGCGTTAAATACCTTAGCACGAGACAAAGAGGTCATTGTGTCCCGCGGTGAACTCATTGAGATCGGCGGTGCGTTCCGTATCCCTGATGTGATGGAGGCGAGCGGAGCCGTCTTACGGGAGGTGGGGACGACGAACCGAACACACCTCCGGGACTACGAAAACGCAATAAACGAAAATACGGCGTTGATGCTCAAGGTACATCCGAGTAATTACAAGGTTGTGGGATTCGCTTCGACCCCCACAATGGAAGAAATCACCGAACTTGGGCGTCAGCACGGCATCGCGACAATGGAAGATCTCGGTAGCGGTTCACTAATCGATTTGACCCGTTACGGCTTGCCCTATGAACCGGTGGTCCGTGAGCGGATAAGTGCTGGTGTCGATGTTGTCACGTTCAGCGGTGATAAGCTTCTTGGCGGATCACAGGCGGGGATTATTGTGGGTCGGCAGGACGCGATAGAAAAGATTCGGAAGAACCCATTGATGCGGGCGTTGCGTGTAGGAAAACTCACCATCGCTGCACTGGAAGCTACCCTGAGACTCTATCTCAACGAAAAGGATTTAGCTGAAAAATTGCCGATGCTTCGCCGTTATACGCGATCAGCTGCTGAACTGCGTGAAGTCGCTGAAAAACTCGCTAACCATCTACGGCAAATTTTCGGTGACATCGTCCAAGTAACGGTTGAAAAGAGCGTCGCACAGATCGGTAGCGGTTCGCTCCCGGTCGACACCTTGACGAGCCTCGCTGTCAGCCTACACTCCCCGCACATCTCCGCCGAAACCCTCGCTATGCATTTCCGAGCGCAATCGACACCTGTGATTGGGCGTGTGCAGGAAGAGCAGCTCCGTTTCGACGTTCGGACGGTGTTTGACCGAGAGTTGGAGTGGATTGTTGAAGCAGCAAAAGGGGTGATAGTCCCACTGCAAGCAGAATTGGAGCATACGACTTAGACAGGACAGGATGTTATGCGACATGTTATCATCGGCACCGCGGGACACGTTGATCACGGAAAATCTGCACTGATACACGCCCTTACCGGCATCGAAACGGATCGGCTCAAGGAGGAGAAAGAACGTGGTCTGTCAATTGAGTTGGGATTTGCATACTTCGATCTGCCGGATGGTTCGCGTGCTGGAATTGTGGATGTTCCGGGCCATGAACGGTTTATCCGAAATATGCTCTCCGGCGCGTATGGGATGGATATGGTGCTGCTTGTCGTTGATGCAAAGGAAGGTGTGCAGGAACAGACGCTGGAACATCTGGAAATTCTCGACCTTCTCGGCATTTCGACTGGCATCCTCGTGATGACGAAGGCAGACTTGGTGACGACGGATCAGTTAGCGGAATCGGCAGAAATGTCTCAGGAGATGTTGATTGGAACATCCCTTGAAGGTTCACCCACTGTTTACGTCTCAGCGATGACAGGCGCAGGGATAGATGCCCTTAAGCGTACAATAGCGGCTTGTATTAATACAGAGACACAAACAGAATGGCATAATGGCATTCCACGCCTGTATGTGGATCGTGTCTTTTCGATGACCGGGTTTGGAGCCGTAGTAACGGGGACGCTAATGGGTGGTGCGATCCAACGGGAACAACGACTGGTTATGCTACCCCAAGGACAAGAGGCGCGTGTCCGCGGTGTCCAAGTTCACAGCAAACCGGCTGAAAATGCACAAGCGGGTCAGCGAACAGCGTTGAATTTGTCAGGAATCACCACAGACGAGATTGAGCGGGGAAATGTGCTTTGTCCAAGCGGATTTTCAGCGGTGACAGACAATATTGACGTATCACTTGACCTGCTATCGTCCTTCCCAAGAATGCTTGAGCACTGGACGCGGCTGCGGTTTTATCTTGGAACGAGCGAGACGTTTTGCCGTGCGATTCTGCTGATGGAGGAGGCTGTTTTACCGGGAGATTCGACTCAACTTCAGTTACGCCTTGAGAAACCGATTTTGACGTTTAAAGGCGATCGTTTCATCGTGCGCGATTTCTCAGCCCAACATACGGTCGGTGGCGGACGGGTGATTAACCCATTCGCTCCACGCCACAAACGATTCACGGAAGAAACGCTGGAAACCCTAACAGCTTGGGAAGGTGCAGATGACGCCGAAGTTGTGCGATTGGTATTAGCACAGAGCCGTGACCTTTGCGTGCCAGAGGAATTTCTTCGTTACTACCTTCCTTACCCTGACGCAGACTTTCGAGCCTGCCTAAAGGATCTTGAGGATGGTCAAGAGATCCTGCGCTGGCAGGGAAGTACGCCCCTTATTTCTGCGACGGATCGGACCCAACAGGCACAATCAGATCTGACGGACGCCTTAGCGAGCTTCCATGAAGCAGAACCACTTGCGCCGGGTCAGAACAGCTCGCAACTTCGTCTCCAGCTTAGACTGGACGAAATCGGGTTCGAGAAGATTGTCGATCAATTAATCCGTCAAAAAGACATCGTTAGAGATGGAAATCTGCTGCGTCTGTCCTCGCACCAAATCCAGTTTTCTGCGGAAGAAGAAGATATCAAGGAAAAAGTCGAAGGGATCTTCCTTGACGCTGGCATAAACACTCCGTCGCTGAGCGAGTTAACTACTCAACTGTCCGACTATCCATCGCGGTCGGTCAAAGAAACTTTCTATGCACTGATGAACCTCGGACGCTTCGTAAGGATTGCAGATGACCTTTTTATCCATACCCAGGTGTTTGACACAATTGTGAATTCGCTTACTGAGTACCTTGGGAAAAATGATATAATAACGGTTGCTGAATTCCGCGAACTTGCCCAAACCAGTCGGAAGTACGCAGTGCCGTTTCTCGAATACTGCGACGGCCAGGGGCTGACGATTCGTGAGGGCAATCACCGACGGCTACGGGCTTCGCAGCGTAAGGCGTAATCCGCGCGATGAGGTTTCGAACACGGGTTATTCTGTGGGAGGGGATAGGGTCCGGTGGCTCTACTGGTCTTCAAAACCAGCTTGCCCATGCAAGTGGGTAGGTGGGTTCGACTCCCACTCTCTCCCGCCACTATTCAAATAGCACTACTGGATGTAAGCACCTGCCAAAATTTATGATAAGATTGCGCGACTTGTGTTTGCACGTTAAGAATTGGTAAGCACGCCACGGAGAGTTTCGAAGATTCGATCCGCCTCTTTGATCGTCAGAATTAGCGGCGGTGCGACGAAAAGGATATTCTCCGGCTCATCTACCGCGCGGCTGATTTTCCCAATTAGGATGCCTTTTTCTCGCATTGCCCCGACGATCTGATTTGTTTTCGCAGTATCCAGATGGGATTTACCATTTTTGA
>JAJECO010000023.1 GCA_022822005.1 Candidatus Poribacteria bacterium | reverse complement strand
CAATGGTTCGATTAAAAGATCTATTCATGGATGCATTGCCGGAAGATTCAGAAGAGTTTCAATTCCACAATGGTTCGATTAAAAGCCGTTTCTTTGGGGATTAAGCCCACCCGCCCGAATATAGTTTCAATTCCACAATGGTTCGATTAAAAGCCACATCGAGGGAAGAATGGTAGAAAGACAACACCAGGTTTCAATTCCACAATGGTTCGATTAAAAGGCAAATTGTTATTAGCACTTGCCAAAGCCCACAATATGTTTCAATTCCACAATGGTTCGATTAAAAGGCCACCGCTCAAGACGTTCAAGGTTTCATTGAAATAGTTTCAATTCCACAATGGTTCGATTAAAAGCCGTTTCTTTGGGGATTAAGCCCACCCGCCCGAATATAGTTTCAATTCCACAATGGTTCGATTAAAAGGAAGATCGGGATATAGAGTTTCTCGCAACATTGAATTAGTTTCAATTCCACAATGGTTCGATTAAAAGCCCGACCAATCGGCAAAAAATATTGTACAAAACCCGCGCTATTGCTACAAGGAAAAAATCACCCTTTCTATCAAAAGTCGTCAACGTCCGGTTGTGCAAAATTGACGGGAGGTTGACGACACCGCACGGTTACGCTCCAAAATCGGAATAATTGAGCAGAAAAGCTGCTTCATGGATCAAGAAAATTATCGCAGAAAGTGGGGTTGACAACTCACCATCGACGTGAAAATGCCTCAAACCCTTGTCGTAGCCCCGTTATAAGAGGTTGGTCTATACTTACCCCCATCCTTTAGACAGAATGGGACTGCCTTCTGCGGGACATAGCATGAACACTCCTTTTTTTGTTGGCGTTAAGCCATTTCTTCGTATAGATGCCGATCGTTTTGGCAGTCGGAAATCTATCTTATTCAACTGTCTAGGTTCGGGGGAATGACACTTCCTGTAGATGTCCTTTGTACACGCGATTTTCTTGGCACGCACAAAAAGCGTTGATATCCCTATGGTGTCGTGCTATGTTATATGTGTTAGAAATTGCATAGTGTTCAGGATATGTACGTAATGACGGGTACCCTCATTTGCTAATTCGGATGAAATCGTTTCCAACCTTTTCGTTGAACTGAATAGATCTAATTTTAACCACTATAGGTTTAGTAAAAACAGGATAAGTTTATGACACGAGACTGGAAAACAGGTGAACCGACCAAGAATGCCCATTATTGCTGGGAAGATCTAATTCTCAAAGATGGATTTGGTATCACGCAGGAGGATTGGAGCACTGTGGTCAAGCAGACTGCCGAGCATGTTCGCAGTTTGCCTGAACAAGACATCACGGGACGTGTCTCTTGCATAATCAACCTACTCCTTCCGCCCCTTTCGACTTTGTGGAAAGGAAAGAGAGATCAGCTTCCATTCCGATGGTTGCCGTGCCGTTCACTCCCGGGGGCAACGGTTGCTGACCATGCGCTGACCGCTTCGGCAATTGCGTTCTGTCTTGGCTACGATAACGGTTTCCGGTCCGAGATCAAAACGTTGAATCAACTCCGCCTATCCGCTTTGACAGCAATTCTGCGGTTGATGTGCTATTATCGTGTTGAGCCAAAGCGTGCCACCGAGGAACAACGTGCACCGAGATCAACGCCGAAATCGCAACCAACGCAGATTCCCAAACCTCCCCCGCAACCCGAGAAGCCGAGATTCAAAGTTGGTGACCGCGTGAACGCGACGATTCTGAAGAAGGATGGGATGAAGGTAATGGTACAGTTGCAGACCAGTTACACAGAAGAAGTTGTCTTTGAGCGTCCTTATTATCCAGGATTGGTTGGAGCACAGGCTAAGCTAAGAGTGCAAGCAGTCAATGAAAGTGGACAGGTGACCCAAGTCATTCCTTAGATGGTACGCTTGAATTTGGAGAGGGTATAAGAAGGAGAAAAAACATAATGTGCCAATCTGAATTTGATAATCTCATCAAAAGATGGAAGAATATGGATCGCTCCGACGACAAAAAGCGAGCAGCAGCGAGCAATTTTTACGACAAGCAGATTTTTCCGCTTATCAAAGAGGTGTTCCTCGCTAAACCGGAAAACCGCCCACCAGAGGGGAGACAATATGACGGATTGATTTTGACTGTTGGCTCGTCCCCTGAACCGCTGATCCTTTCTATATGCACCATACAACCGCAACGAGTCGGTTTGCTTTATACGCAAAGGACAAAGGGGGTACTTGATCGAATCCAAGAGGAAACTGGCTTGAGAATCTCTGAACTTTATTCGCGCGAAATTGACGGGAGTGACATTACCGAGATCTACAAAACAATCATGGCACTTTACGAGGATTGGAACCGCCCTGCGAATATCGCTGTGGATATCACCGGTGGCAAAAAGTCGATGGTTAGCGGCGCAACACTAGCAGGCACTGTGCTTAATGCTGACATCTATTATATTGACAATACCCAATTCCACCCGAAATTGGGCAACAAGCCTGAACCGGGCAGTGAGTACTTGAATCTTTTGGATAACCCTTACACCGTGTTTGGTGATATAGAGGCTGATAAAGCGAAATCTCTCTACGCAGAACATGATTACGCTGGTGCACAACGTATTTTTGATCAGCTTAGAGGACAGGTAGGTGATGCCAACAAAGCTAAAACTTATGAGGCATACAGTTACCTCTGCACAGCTTACGAAGCGTGGGATAATCTTAACATTGGCAAAGCTCAAAAATTCTCGCAGCAGCTGTTGGATCTCCTTAATCAATTTTCATTACCAGAAGAGTTAAGCCATCTCCGTACTTTTCTCCCCCGTCTTGTTGAACAAAAGAAGGCGTTGGGGTGTTTGCGGAAAATTGTCAGAGATTCGCAATATGCACTCCTCGCTCCTCATGGCTTTCACTTTGCGTATACACTTTATCACAAGGCACTCCGTCGAGCAGCGCAGGGAAAATTTGACACAGCATGTCTAATTCTGTATCGGCTTCTGGAATGGATTGGACAGCACCGCCTTGCACAGCAAGGAATCGATACTCGTAGTCCTGATTATTCTAAATTTAACGAGAAGAAACTTTTCGATCTGTATGGGGAAAAGCGGAAGGCAGCCTTTACACACATGGACAGATCGACTCTTCCTGCTCCAATTGGGTTGATTGACGGATTCTTCGTTTTATACGCCCTGGCTGATGATATTGTTGAAAGCCTAGATTGGGGCAAATTTCGGAACCAAATTGAGACACGAAATGAGAGTGTTTACGCCCATGGTATGAGCATGATTGATGATAAAAAATTCGAGGCGTTTAAAGCGACTGTCGAAGAACGATTTGAAAAAGCTCAAAAACTTGCATGTATTAATGCGTCTACTTTCAACAAGCAATATGAATTTATTACTCCATTTTGATTGAAAGACTCATGTGGTTATTGTTGCAAAAAAGGCCAATTTTTCAAGAACTTGCTGAAGCTTCATAGGTTTTGTTGATAAAAAATAAGAACCCAATCCCTACCATGTTCCAAAACTTCCGCTTCGCTCGTTTCTGCTTCACCTACACCGTCCAAGAATCCCTGAAGATGGGACAATACAAGATCAACAGTAATCATTTTGACAGTAACAAACGGAGAAACTTCCGCAATGGGAACACTTCTCATTCTTACAGTTGGCACCAATCCACTGCCCGTCTGGGTAGCACTGCATCATTTGAAAGATAAGCTGCTAAACCCGATTCATGTACGACTTGTACATACGGAGGAAACTAGGTCCGAACGGGACCGGTTATTGAAATATAGTCGCAACATATTTGCTATTGACGCTGTTGAAACGGTGTCGGGGAACCCATCTACCGTACGCAACGACATTACACGAAATCTCAAGGAGAATTTACCAGACAATATCACTTGCATTCATGTGCACTATACTGGCGGCACCAAGGTGATGTGTGTTGAAACCGTTGCCGCTGCAGAAACAGTTGCTTTATCAGAACCGATTGACTTAGAGACCTCCTATCTGGATCCACGTGCTGATTCAGGCGCGACCCTCGTAGACCGGGAGGGCAATGCCTTAGTCTCCGATACTCGCAAGGGGATTGAGCCGTGTCTGCGTCGCATTGCTGAAATCAACGGCTTTGAAATCGGTCCATTTCCTTATGAATACTGGGATAAATCGGGTAACTATCAGACGAGTGACAATCCCGCCCCTGGGACCCTCACTGAAGGACAGATGACCGATGGCTATAACGCCCTCGGCAGATTTATTGATGAATCTGAGTCCCATCTTCTTGAGTACGGTGCGTATGCTGCCTTCCAACACGCCTTGGCGGATGTTTATCGGCAGAGCCCAGATCGGAAAAATTATAAACTCTTTCACTCGGTATATGTGCGGCGAGCCAATGCGACAGACGCAAGTGTTAAACCTTTTCAACTTGATGTAGTCGCGGTACTGGGATATCAAATTGTCGTGGTTTCGTGCACCGTTTCTGCTAAACATGAGATAGTTAAACGAAAAGGGATGGAGGCTATTTTACGGATGAGGCAACTCGGTGGCGTTGAAGCACGGTCCATTGTACTCTCCGGTGCTTCGCGAAATGCCCAGCAACTTATCCAAGCGGAACTGAAGGAGGAGACAGGGCATCCAAGCCTCCCCTTAGAAATTTGGGGAAAGGATACTTGGTATTGTCTCCAGCAAACGTTTAATCAATACATACGTACTACCTTCGACTGGGAGTGAACACACTACGTTTCACAATCAGGAACCGCTAAAAAGGTATCCATACGTTTCGGGTTACTCAAGCTATCCGCGTCAGTTGTACGGTTGATGATGGTGGATTGACGCTTAGGCATTATGGGGGGCATGATTACGCCTACAAAAATCCGTAGCATCTGAGAAAATTGTCTATCTAAAATAATTCTATAGCGATAAATAAAAAGAGCCGGTGGAACTTTCTTGTTCCATCGGCTTTTTTTGTTTCCAATAGGAGTCACGCCCTTCAGTTCGTAGTAGCGCAATTCATTGCGCGTCCGGACGGGCGATAAATTACCCTACTACAAACTAGGCCTTATTGTAGTTGCCCGATCCATTGGGCACCGTGGGAGGGGCTTCCTAGCCTCGATTATACCGATACCTCTATGGTTCGATTAAAAGCAGAGGTAGACACTATCGAATGGGTAGCCGATAAGACGTTTCAATTCCACAATGGTTCGATTAAAAGGTTTCTTTGACAGTTGAGGACGGATAGTGGTAAGAGTTTCAATTCCAAAATGGTTCGATTAAAAGGTTTCTTTGACAGTTGAGGACGGATAGTGGTAAGAGTTTCAATTCCAAAATGGGGCGATTAGAAGGAGGAATTCGCACTTATATTTTTGGGGTTCTTGAACAGTTTCAATTCCAAAATGGGGCGATTAAAAGTATTCATTGAGTATCTTCCGCAGCTCCGCCATGCGGTGTTTCAATGCCACAATGGGGCGATTAAAAGTAGAAGGCATTGCAATTGTTGGTAGTCGCAAGGCTTCGTTTCAATTCCATACTGGTTCGATTAAAAGCGTGATTCACCCCCGCGAGATTTACCACTTCGCAATGTTTCAATTCCATACTGGTTCGATTAAAAGAGCACCACTACCACGCCGCTCCGGCGGCACCGAGGTTTTAATTCCACAATGGGGCGATTAAAAGATTGGCAAGCGGTCTTATCGCCGGCGGAAAAAATGCGTTTCAATTCCACTATGGCCCGATTAAAAGGAATGCTTCGGAAAAAGCTGTTGTTTATGGGGCGGTGTTTCAATTCCAAAATGGGGCGATTAAAAGGTTGACATTGTGAAAAAATATGAGATTTGATGGAGTAAACAGATAGAGTAGGATGCAATAAAAAACAAGCACAGGCACTAATGCCTATCCTTGTTCAATAATCTCAAAATCAAGCCAGTTCCTCTATGCTTTTTTCATTCAGAGCATAGATAAGTCCCAGAAAACATAGAGACGATAAGGTGCCCAGAAAAACAAGGTACTCGCCATTCTTTTTCCGGGGATATTCATCCTTTAGCGCCGGAAGCAATTTCTTTGCCTCCTGAAAAGAGATATCCCACAAATGGTGCGGTTGATTAGAAAAACGAGGTTGTAATTTCTCCTCTTCTTGCATGTCTTTCCAGAGATTTTTGAGAGGGGATAACAACTCAATATACGCCCACTTCGCTGTCTCCATTTTAAGAAGCAGGCACATTTTCTCATATATCCAACCAACAGTTGTTTCAATAGAAATACGAACGGAAGAGTCAAGCTGCGGCAAATCTTCCCCCTCCTCAACCACCCCCTCATGCAGAAGATTAGAAGCCATAATCGAATTGCACTTTTCTACTGCCTTAGTCAGATCGTATATGGTGGATCTGTTGGTATTAGCCATTAAAAGCCACCTCCAAGGGAATAGTATACTCATATCTCAACAATGCACAATTTTGACATTACAAAAAATATCAGATTTTTAGAGGAGTCTCAATTCCACAATGGTTCGATTAAAAGACGGCAAGACTGCGACGACTTCGCCCATATCCTCAAGTTTCAATTCCACAATGGTTCGATTAAAAGTGGGCTAGATCCGCTGCGATATACGGCAATCCACTTCAAGGCTCCCGATGAAAGCACGTGCTAAAAAGGGAACGGGGCACCGGCCCTATTTCATGAACTGTTCACGTGTAGGAGGTCTGGTATTAAAGAGCCAATCCAGCACAGGCCATGGCACCTCTTCCCCTTGGGATTTGCACTCGAGAATACACTGGCGAACCCAATACATTTTGTGTAATCGGCGATCTCGACAAGCCTCAAAGGATCTGAGTCCATGTTCGCGCTCCGATAAGCGCGCCGCCTCCTCGGAGCGGTCTAAATCCTCTTGAGTCACTACCTCGAGGTCCATGATTGCTATTTCTTTTGAGCAGACATGAGGACGCTCACAAGTACAGCGCGAACCACCTTCACAATTAGTGCTTTGCGTCATTGCAAGACCTCCATTTCAATAATGGTTCGATTAAAAGCGGGTGATGAACCTCCATTGGTATCACCGAAAAAAGGTTTCAATTCCACTATGGGTCAATTAAAAGACTTACTCTTTGAGCAAGGCATCAATGGCATGGCACGTTTCAATTCCACAATGGGGCGATTAAAAGATTGGTGGAATAGGGATTGGCACCCAATTAGAGACGTTGCAATTCCACAATGGGGCGATTAAAAGCGTTGGTCATTCGCTGATCAATCTGAAAGATCAAGCGTTTCAATTCCATAATGGTGCGATTAAAAGCTAAATTCTCAGTATTAAACAACACATTTCAAAAACCGTTGCAATTCCACAATGGTCCGATTAAAAGACACTCCGTACACCCTGCCAAACCTATGGCATCCGCTGTTTCAATTCCACAATGGTCCGATTAAAAGGATATGGAAAACGCGGCATCCGGACAGTGTCGGTCACCAGTTCCAATTCCACAATGGTACGATTAAAAGTCGGTCTTCGCCAGAATTTAGACGTTTCCGGTTGCACGTTTCAATTCCACAATGGTCCGATTAAAAGGGGAAATTCCCCGTACGGACCGAAGTCTTCGGCAGGGTCTCAATTCCACTATGGTCCGATTAAAAGTGGAACGGATGGGTGCGAATTTAACAGACAATGAGAAGTTTCAATTCCACAATGGTTCGATTAAAAGCAAGTGAGAAAACCCCTGATGCTTTCGTGCCTTTTGTGTTTCAATTCCACTATGGTCCGATTAAAAGTTTGGAATATGTTGTTCCAATGATTGAACATTACTTGTTTCAATTCCACTATGGTCCGATTAAAAGGCGCGAGGATTCTCCTCGGAGGCGTCCCCCTGAGATGTTTCAATTCCAAAATGGGGCGATTAAAAGCGTTCACCTCGCGCCGCACAAGGATTTACTTGATATGTTTCAATTCCACAACGGTTCGATTAAAAGGGTGGAGAGAAAATCCCCGCTTCGCAAGATTAGCAGAGTTTCAATTCCACAATGGTCCGATTAAAAGAGCGACCTAGACAACAGTGGCATCCGTCACCTTGTTTTGTTTCAATTCCACTATGGTCCGATTAAAAGATGTTCGACCGACAACACAGTAGTCACTCCGGAACCGTTTCAATTCCATAATGGTTCGATTAAAAGGAGGTCAGCTACCACCTTCGGACTAACGTTCCCGTGTTTCAATTCCACAATGGCTCGATTAAAAGAATTCAAAACCTTCCCTAACTATCTGCCCTCGTGGGTTTCAATTCCACAATGGTACGATTAAAAGGCTTCGCAATCGCTTCAATCGCCGCTTACTTGCTCGGGTTTCAATTCCATACTGGTCCGATTAAAAGAATCCTTGATAAAAGCGACAAGGCTCTCGTAGCAGCGTTTCAATTCCACAATGGTACGATTAAAAGTAACTCTCCTCCTGTAGCAATCGCCCCATAGAGACGCGGTCTGAGGTGTGTTCCATTTCGATGTGGTTCTGAAAGAACCAGAGTTGTCGTGGGCAGACGTGGAGGTAGCTGATCATTGTGCCGGTAACGCGACCGGTGGTACGGGTTTCGGTTTGCATAAATGTGTCCTCTCCTCCGGTTTGATTTGAGTTTCAAATAAAAGGAAAGTGTGCAGAGAAACCAAGTTTTCAAGAAAAAACTCGGTTTCTGGCGTCCGGTTTCTTAACATGAGTTTAATTTGAAGGAGCATAAATTTGGCAAGTAGATTTATCTCCGCTTCTTTGCAACCTCCACCATCCCAAATCCCGCGCTATTTTTATCGCCGAATCCACATTCATAGCCGATATGGATTAATTCCGGTGCACCGATGACGTGAAACGGAGCGACGACGCCGCGAATTTTGACACCTTTATAATCGACTAGGCGGGTCACACGTCCCTTCCTTTTGTCGATGTACGTCTGATCGAAGATCATTGCAAACGATTCCTCCGTTGGCGGTTGTCGGTACACCGCTTCGTATTTCCGAATTAGATTCTGCCGAACTAACTCGGAGAACTGGGGGTCATCGGGGAGGCAGTAGTGTGTGCTGAGTTGACCATCTCGTTCACGCATCGTGGACATGGTAATTGGTGAGAGGCATCGGAAACTCATCTTTGGTCGAAAGCGAGGCTGCGACAACACCTCCACATCCTGTATCTGAAGTTGATGCCGTTCAATCTGTAGGAGGCCGTCTCGCATCAGCGAGGCGGCAAAGTTTTCCAGAAACGGTTTCTGAGATGACGAGACAAACCATGTCAGCGGCGAACCAAAGTGTATCTGATCGCCCCGAATCTGTCTTTGCGCTGCCATCAGTTGGGAGAAGGTAAACAGTTTGAAACGCCGATTCTCTAGTTCATAGCCGTCTTGGTGCAGGAAATCCGCATATTCCGGATCAGTCCCCTTGATAAGTTGATAGATAACGCCCGTCAGAAAGTGATTGTAATTGATAGGCAGGCAGATGCCCCTGCCGATGTCGCACGTAATTTTGATTCGCATGAGATAGCCTCCACGTAATGAAGAGGATTACAACCGTAGGTCGGGCATCTTGCCCGACCCATAGCACGAGGGTAACCACAAGGGTTACCCCTACGGAAGATTAAATCAATTTTTCAGGCGGGTGTGATTTGTACCCAACCGAGCGGAGATTTTGGGTTCTGCCGGTCATACAGCACCCGGCGGGTCTTGGGAAATTCCTCATCGTAGTAATCGCCCTCTGAAAGGCTTCTACCCAGACGATAGTGCCGTCGGACTCTCATCATCAGATCATTATCGTCCCCGGCCAACAGCCCGGTGACCGTTTTAGGGAGATACCCCGTTCCCCAACCGATCTGTAGGATGAACCCACCGCCCTGTAGATTTTCGATCTGGCTTGCGAGCGATTCATAGAAATTGGCAAGTTCAGGCAAGTTATAATGACCGTAAAAATCCGCCTCCACTTTGGCAAGCCCTTTCGCCACGAAATTGCATACTTCAGCGAGTTCTTTGCAAAGTACCTGCTCCTGCAGATCACTATATCCCAGTTCGCGTTTTTCACGCTGGCGGAAAAGGGTCGTGTCAATTTTGATTGAGAAGTCGAAGGTCTGGTCAGCGCGGATCTGTTCGGCAAAGGTTTTGTACTCACGATTACCTTCCCGTTTCTGAACGAGTTCATCGCGCTGATTGAGTGTAACTGTCCACGCGATACCCATCTCTAAAGCGGTTATCGGTAGCGGCGCGGTATCGCTGACCTGCATAACGCGCATCAGGTCGTGGTTCGGATCTTTGCCAAGCACACGCTGCTCAATCCCTCGTCCAGCCCAACTTCGATTCGGTTTTCGGCGTAGTTGTTCTTTCAAATAGTTGACTGAATCTTTGAAAGGTTCTTGATTACTATCACCGATGAGGTCCCACAGCAGTGCGGTGCGGATCGCACCTTTGATACTGCTGCCGGGGATCATTGGACGGTTGGAAGGGTGTTTAATCGCCTCACGGATTTCGGTTTCCCCTGGATCTTCGGGGCACGGGAGGGTATAACGCGCTGATGACTGATTTGTTGGTAGGTATCCTCCCCACTGAAAGTTGCGTCCCCCCATTGCAATGGTAAGCTGATTTAGCTCGGATTCAGGGATCGCCGCAAGTACGGCATCAATGTCAATCCGGTGCCATCGTCCGTTGTCGTAGAACCCGTCAATTTGGCTTAATGTTTCGCCCGTACCGATGTGAACAGGCGTGATAGTTTTTAGTTGGTATTTCACAATTTCCCCCAATCATCAAGCGATAAGAAACCGAGTTTTGAAGAAAAAACTCGGTTTCTGAATAGTAAAGAACTATCTATATCTTTATGGGCCAGCCGTAGCCGTATCGCCAGACTGGGTGCGGACACGCCGACGGTTTCAGGTCAATTAGACGGCCTACCTGTTTGCCGCTCCCACTCAACACCGAGCCCTCTGCAAATACCATTACTTTCTGACGCTGTTGACCGCTCCCTTCAGCCGAACCGATCCAGCCCGACCGTTCCTCTAAGGTATAACCAACATCGCCATCAAGGAGCTGGTCCAACTCCGCAGCATCTCGCGGGCAGATAGGCGAAAGTGTTACAAACCGACAAGTCCCCTGCGCTGATTCAACCACAGTAGCCTGGCAACGAAGATCAAACAGCCCAAACCCCGCGCTCCGCTCTCCACCGATACCGGTATCGCCAAGCACACGAAGGATCGTTTCGACCTGCTCTTTAGTCTTATGGGTATCGAACTTAGCATCGAACCAGAGCCCGCAGTTTTCATGAAACTTAACTGCACCTAAGTGCCAAATCTCTGATGCAAACGATTGACGGTCAAGCGTTACACGCGGGCGCCTTTCCGTGTTCCAAACAGCGGACGGGCATTTGTCATCGTCATGTATCCAAAGCTGACCGTCGTTGATTAGGTTATCGGTGTCAAATGCAATCGGTCCGCCATTGATAATCTGACCGAACCGCCGCTCGGACAGGTAGCGAACCCTTTTCAGCTTTTTCAGGTCAGCACCCGCATTGACATTAAGATCAATTAACGGTTTGGGAAAGAATCTGGTATTACCGGCAAAGGGGAAGGCAGAGGTCAACAGAAACGGTGTGTCTGTTTCGTATTGAGTTAGAAAGTCGGTCAAACTCTGCTCCTCGTAAAACGTCCGCCACATCTGACAGAGCGCCGAAAAGAGGGTATCGGCAGGAATTGAGATTTCAGTTGTCTCTAACCCAACCCCGCGCCGACCGAGGTGGAACGACGCGCGGAAGTTGAGATAGTAGGTGACATAAATTGACATCAAAGCCCTCCCTACGGTTAGATCGCCGCTTTAATCTGGCTTTGGTAATTCGCCCCTCGTAACGCTGCAACGCCAGCCCCTTGGGCAAGCGATATAACGGATACCGACTGCGGGTTTTCGTAATACTTGCGGGACTTGAAGGTTAGCTCCAGATCACAGAAGACGATTTTCCCAGACCCACGTGACCCGGAACCGCCGATATAGTCATCTTCGAGCAGTTCCATCCCCTTCAGCACGGTGTCAAAGAGGTCGATCTCACGATCAATGCTCTCCGCAGGCGCGCTATTGAGGGTGTAGAGGCTGTGAACGACCTCAAAGGGACCGAAGGTTGCATCGGCGGGCACCCGCTCATTCTGACGGGGTGTTGCCGCTGAAGTGATACGGTCTATTGCAACTTCGGTCTTGACCTCTGTATAGGGCATATCGGTGTCGATCTCGGCAAAACGGTCCCGTGTCGCAGCGGTTAATAGCGCGTCGCGGACAATTAGGCGGGTGGGCATTGTGTCGCCCATGTTAGCTGTCGGTGCGATACCGAAGACTTGGCAGACCGGACACGATTGGTAATCTGCTAACTGATCACACTCGTGGACACGGACTTGTGGACGACCGCGACGGATAAATTTATTCAGGTCTCGGTTGAGGTGACGGTCAAGTAGTGACCGCATCTTGCCGCGTAGCGACGAGCCGGGGATATACGGCTCACGGGTAAGTGGGTTCCGGATGACTGGGTTATCGACACCGCCGATGTCCAATTCGCCCGCGCTACCGCCGATGTGCAGTCCTGTCGTGGTTTTAATCTCACCTCTGACAAAAATCTTACCTTGCAGCTGAATACTTGCCATTTCGTTCCTCCTTAATTGCCACCGTAGGCTCGGTGATACGCTAAAATTGCTTCAAAGAAATCGACAAACCGATTAAACTTCTTTGAATCATTACCTACAAGGTCAATCGCCTGGGTGAGCACATCTCTCAGGGTTTCAACCCCGCCGCCGTGTCGCTTTGCCGCGTATGCCAACTTCGGCTTGAGCATTACGAGTTTGTGGGTGTCAAGTTCGCCTCGCATCTGCATCTTCTTGACCGCACCGTAGATATTGCGGATCTGAGAGGTGGTCAGATTCCGGGCGAGTTGTTTGCCGTGCTGTTCTGCCGCGTTGACCAAAACTGCACCGCCTTCGGTGATAACTTTGGCGTCTAGCTTGGGTTTCGTAGGTTCACGGCGGTCTCGCCCTTGAGAACCGCGAGTCCCTCTGTATTGTTGCCCCATGTTAATCCTCCCTTGTTCGTAAAGTTGTCCAGCGCACAATGGCGCGGAGAAATGGTAGGAGTTGACCCGCTTCGCTGTGATTGCGAACCAACCCTTGACGTAGATCGTCTATCAGGTCTTTATGGTTTGGGTGCATCTGCTTGGCACGACTCAGATGATAAATAAGCCGCCACGCCCATTTGCGTTGATCCTCTCTGTCACTCTCGTAGAGATGGTAAATCTCGCTTAACCGTGTCAGAAAATTATTTGATACCGGCTTTTCACCGCTGATTGCGTCAAATAATCGCTTATGCCACCCATTAACTCGCTTGAACTCTTCCCAACCCATCGAGTTTTGCAGGAAACTGAGTGCGTCTTTCTCTTGCCGCAGGTCTTTCGCATCATCTATCGCACCGCCCGCGTCGTCCGCGAGTTGGTAGAGCGGATACTTTTTATGCTCGATAGCGATCCCACCCGAAAGGGTGACATGCTTGCCCCCAACAAAATCAATAAAATCGAATTGAATCTGATGAGCGATGTCGGGCGCAGCGCTCCACCCACCGACCAGAAAAAGGTCGTCGCCGCCTGCGTAGATTAACTCTAAGATTTCAGGGGCGTGGCGGCTGTTGTAATCGCGGCAGAGTTTCGGCAGGTAGCCCTCAAAGAAGAACCGCAACGTTTCGCTCAAGGTGCACATCCGTGAAATACTTGCACTGTTACCAAGCCCATTTTTGAACAGATCGGCAAGATTGTCCACGTCCATCCGTAACACACTCAACCATTTCACCCCTTCCGATGCGTCGGCGAGCTGGTCGAAGTCCGCCACAGTGCCATCCGGTTTGCGTGGGATGACTTGTGGCTGGGGGCGGAAGTCGTAACTCACAGGCAGGTCCCCCCATCGGAAGTTTCCGAGAATTTCGTCGGAAAGAAAATCGGTGGAATTGAGCCGATAGACCGTTGCACGAGTTGTGGCACCGGGTGGGGTTGGCTTATTTTTCGGCTTATCAACGAGGTGAACGTCTAAACCAAAGCCCCGGATGATGCCACGCCAATCGGGGCTGGCGGCGATCGCTTGATCGGGGATCTCGAAGGCGACAAGGTATTCAGCCTCCCGTAACGGCTCCCCCCCAAGGGCATCGAATCCGTAGTTATCTTTCTTCCCTTCATCGCGCGGCGTAAAAAAGAAATCAAACATCGTCTCTTTCGACAATTGGCTCCCCTTCGTCCGTTTCCGTCGATTCACCGCCTCTGAAACGGAATCCCATTTACCAGAAAATTGATCGAAATCCCGCACTGTTATCGGGACATCTGCAAGAACGATCGACAGCTCGCCCTGATGTGCCTGCCACAGTTTTTCGGTAATCTCCGCACAAAGTGAGTCAATCTGTGTGCCCCCCTCCCTATAGGGCAACAGTAGGTAGAAGTGACCGCCGCTTGCAAGTAGCAGATTGGTTATCGGCAAGGCAAATCGCCGCAGGATCCACAGTGCAATCGCTTCTGTCAATAGTTGTAGGTAGAACGACCTTCCACGCAACTCCCGTGATGCACCTGCCGACTGAATATCGTAGAGGAAATTCTGTATCCCTGAAATGTCGCCTTTGACCAACGTGCATAACGGGTTATCTGCGGCTAGATCGTCGGGCAGAACTTCTTCAGAGATACAGCCGGCTATCGCTGCCGTGGTGCGGAGGTGGTCGTAGAGTGAAACATCGGAGGTAGTCCGCTCATCTCCTTTCTCCCATGCCATCGCAGAGGGTACACGGGCGGTGTATTTGTGCAAGAGCGCAACGAGCGTCTGATAGTCCGATGATTGATAGCCTCGATCGCCCGCCAATCGCTTTAGCTCTTGCGTAAACACCGTCCATAGTGCCCGGTAACGGACAGGATCGGCAGCACCAACCGCTGTCGGAAAAATGCTCTCACGGTCAAACGCTAACGGATTGAGATGGTATTCCAATTCTGGCAAACGCCACTTGTCTGGGATTTCCAAGCGCGACATAATCGAAATCAACGCTGTCTCGGAAGGCTGTTGCCGTTCACGATCATCGCCCTCGCGCTCTTTGGCGGACAGCCTATCTGCTAAAGTGACCTGCCGTTCGATCTCTTTGGTCTGCCTGCGCTCGTGATGGTTGCGGATCGCATCGCTCAAATCGTTGCCGCACGGGGTGAAGTATCCCTTAAAGTCTTTTGTTACAAAATCAAAGCCGTGCTCTTGGTGACGACCAAAGGGCGATGTTGTTACTGTCCGCTGCCGAAATTTACCGATGTCGTGGAGCAGTGCAGCAAGTTGTAGCCGTTCAATGTCTTGGAGCATGTAGTCACCTCTTGAGATTCAAGATTTTGAGAGAAAATATACCTTCCGTTTTGAGAGCCTTCAAGGATAAAAAGTCGGTTTTTATCGTAACAACTCAGTTTTTATCAGCGTAGTGTAACGCAAGTTGCTAGATAGCTCGTAGGCTGAGTTTCCATACTCAACATCTAAGATAACGTAAGTTGCTAGTTATCTGATGGACAGGTACAAGCCCTGCCGCTACAGCGAGCCATCACCCACCAACCACGCCCATTTTTCCAAAAGTTTGCTAATGGTAGATAAGGATATACCTAAAACAGCATAAACCGTGCCAACGCTTGTCGAAGGCGGAGGTCAACTCAATGGAAGCCTGTCATACAGCAAAATCCTTTGATAGGTTTATCTTTGAAGCATACGAGGAAAGATATGGCTGGGCAGATAGCGTGATAGTGGAGGGTTGGAAATGTCGCAAAATGCAACAGATTAGATGGACTAAATGAGAGGATATTGGCGGGGAAGCCTGTAATGACGCGGGCTGAAGGCGATACGGGCGAGTTTGTCGCAGAATACAACACCTTCGCATTTTACCACAGTTTAGATGGATGGTAAGTGGAAGGTATATCGGCAGAAAGCCTGTAATGACGCGGGATGCCGGTCGATCTATCGCAAAACGCAACGCTATCGCATTTTGCGACAACAGAGACGATTCCATTTTCCGGTCTTCACCTTTCACGTAATGAACAATCGGTTCCATACTCGGAGGAATCGGACATGGATCCCGCAGGAAGGGCTTCAGACGAACGTATTCAAGACGAAAGCTCTTGGCGTTGAAGCAAGAGGGTGGCAAGTCACATACGCGCTATGGTCTGGCGGGGTATCGGTTCCCTGAATCCATTATGTTCAGAAGGCAGTTTACAGTGTTCGAGCACCGTATCATCGTGCACGCGGGAGGTGTTGGAGTTTACAGACGATGGTGAGTGGACGGGTAGGCAAAAAGAAGGAAGTGTGGCCCCGTACGTGGGTTCTTGAAACTCAGTTGGCTCCCCTTGGCGAGGTTTCAAAAGTCCCCCTGATGATAAGTGGCACATCCCGCCTGCCTGGTCTCGGCTTGTCGGACTCCCGACTCATCGGGGATAAAATCGGGAGCGGGATTTAGGGGGTTGGCTGTGTTGGGAGTGTCTAGGTAATTCTAAAATCTACTACGGTAACCTGTGTCAGTGTAGCCGGAGGTGGATACGGTTTTTGGAAAGTGCCAACCCGTAATGGATATCGTTTTGGTTTGATAAAGGATCCCAAGACTGAATTTGATAGTGAGTCGCCTGGGATTCATCCAGCGCGTCTTTAATTTTTCTGTTGATATTAGATCGGGTTTGAGAGAAACGGGCAATTGGATCACTTTCCCAACCTTTCAACCCCTCTAGGCGGAAATCTCGCGCGGGAATTTGAGGTATGATATCTCTGAGTGCATCTGTTAGAAGTCTCGCCTGAATTTCAGAGCGTGAAATAGAGTATCTTTCGTTCCCTTCCCCCTCTAAATGTCGCTGTGCAAAAAACAGATAGAGCCCAAGTTCAAGGGGTGTGAAGGTGATAGTAACCTCTCCAATTTCTAAACAACGGGAGAATGTATTAACAACGATAGGGGAGATCGCTTGCAACGCATTATACTCTCGTTGAGCGATCTCAATTAACTCCGTGTAGCCAGCATCGGTATGGTCCTTGAGAAAAGGGATCTGTTCCCCAAGTAGCAAGAGCGGGATTTCTGCCAATTCAAGTCGAATTTCATCGGCAGGAATTGTACGTCCATCGCTCAAAACGACATCGGCACCGTTTGGCGGTGGATAGAAAAACTCCCGATTTTCAAGTTCAGGGTTCACGAGGACATGGGAAAGGGTATCGCCCGGTCTGCCGTAAAATTGCAGCGCTAAGCCGATATAGAGCCCCATCGTTTTTCGCCCGCCTGCGATAGAGGCGTGTAGACAGATATCGGCTGAGGTTGCCAACCTTCGCACGAATGCAAAGAGTTGGTCTGCGAGGGCTTCGTTGTCAATCACACTCGAAATGTCGTCTAATGGCTGTCCATCTGCACCCGTGAGGAGCTGAATATTCGCCAGATCGAAGTGGATTGGTGGCAGATTGTAGTCGCTGCAAAGGGACTTGAGCTTTCCATCATCTCCGAGAAGTGTATCTTCCAAAGCCTGTTTGCCATGCAGGGTAGTCAAGGCAAACACTTCGGTGATTGGGACGGGTGGTGAAGCAAGGTGCCAATAGTAGTAGAGGGTTTCTGTGATTACTTGCGGTGAGAGTCCGACAACGCTGATGAGAACGTGCTTGGGAGTGGTTTGTCGATTGGGTATCGTGTCCATTTTTTTCTCCCTTGTCCCTCGACCAAAACCTATCGAATCACGGCGATTTTTGTACCTTTTGTTTGTGATTCGCCATCTGCATCGGTTGCGGTGATCCGGCAGATGTAGACGCCGGGTGTGACAAGTTCAAAAAAGTTGCGCCTGCCTTCCCAAGTAAAGGCGTCATTTGCGCCCAATCGACCACCGTTGTCTCCCGCAAGGAATATACTTTCAAGGATCTGCTCGCCAACAGCGTCGTAAACGGAAATAACGACCTCCGCATCACGACTCAGTGTATAGGTTAGTTTGAGGGCGGTCCCCGGTTGGCCGAGACGGAGTGGATTGGGGTAAGCGATGATGTTTTCGATTGTCACGCTCGGATTCGCCACAATCAATTCGGTTTCGATCCGATTGTTATTGAAATTGGACTCAAAGACACGCGTATCGTCGTTCACCGAGGCGCGGAGGGTAAGGATGCCCCATGTGGTTGGTGTAAAGCGGGCGGTGACCGTTTTTGGCTGATTGACGTCCAGATCCACGTGTTGTTCGGGAAGGGTTTCAGTGCTTCCATCGGGGTTCACAACGACGAACCGTATTGTGATATTCTCAACAGGAATAGGACCCGCGTTTGTGACATTGGCACTGATTATAACCTCATCTCCTTTGGTAGGAGAGGGATTGGAAACGGTGATTCCTTCGGCTTCCCAGAAAATATCGGGATTAAGTGGTTCGCTTGACCCGACCATGGGACGAGCGAGTTCGGCGAGGGTCGCTACAGCTAACTTGATAGCCAATTCTCCCAACAGCGGTATCGAGATCTTTGTTAAATCGTCTTCCGCGCTGTGGATGTATGCTGTTGATTCGTCTGGCGCATCAAGGGAGGATTCCTCGGCTACCATTACCGCTGGAATCCCGATGTCCCAAAATGGGGAGTGGTCACTGAAGATAAAACTGGGATCGTTTTTCAGGCGCAGATCTATCGGGAGCCGGTATCGCTCCGCGGCAGCCCCGAAAGCGTTGACGAGCCATTGCGATTGCTCATCACCAAGCACATGGATGTCCAAGTTTCCGTCCGGGTCGTGTCCCAAAAGATCGAAGTTTAAGACACCGGCGATGTCGTCCCCGCGTTCCCGAACCAGCTGCGCATAGTGTTTGCTTCCGAATAGAAACAGTTCTTCCCCTGAAAAAGCGATGAATCGAACCGTGAAGTCAAAGTCTTGCTGGCTGAGAATGCGTGCGGTTTCGAGCATTTCAGCGATGCCCGACGCATTGTCGGACGCACCCGGCGCTGCCATCCTTCTCCATCCGCCATCCCAACCGGGATTTTTGGAGGCGATGCTGTCATAATGTCCCACCATCAGGTAGATTCGATTTTTGTTTGGACCTTTCCCCGGCAGTGTGGCGACCACATTCCGCATCACGTACTCTCCCACCAATGCTCCAAGTGCGGATCGACGTCGGTGATCAAAGGGATCAAATTCGACCTCCAAGCCGTAGCTGCGAAACTGCTGGGCGATGTATTCCGCGGAATTATCGCAAGCGTGATCGGGTGTCGGCTTGTCGTCAAATTGGACAGCATCGCGGACTCGTAGGGCATATCGGCTTCGGAAAAACTGTCCCGGTCGCTGGAGATCTTCATTTTCAACGAGGGTGATAGTCTGCCAAAGCCATCGAAAGCCATCCGCCTGGCCAAGTAGCCCTTGAATGACTGATTGTTGTTGGGGGGAAGCGGCTATACTCGGAGCCAATGCGGGAGGTTGGAGTTCGGACAGGATAATATCAGCGGGTAATTTCGCACGGTGATGTAGCGGAAGGTCCAACAGGATGGATTCAAGATTAACGTGCAATTTGAGCAGGGAAAGCCCGCCGAACTGATCTAAAATTTCGCCATACGCTTCGATTGCCGCACGGTCTCCCGCTGAAGGGAGCCAGAGGATATAATAGTTGAAGCCGGGTGTAACTGTATCCAAGATTTGTGGGTCAGGTAGTTCGGTCAATACGTCCTGGATCGCCTCGGTGGAACCGGAGTTCAAAGGGACTTGAATGATGGAAAATTCTGGGGTGCGATAGCGTAGTTTGATCCGATGATGCGTTTGGAGAAACTGGAGGTGTTGATGCGAACTTTCGGGAATCTTGACGAGGCGATCTTCTTGGGCAAAGAGGATCGTTGGAATGAAGATTGAAAAGATAAAAATAGAGGTAAATCTCTTAACCATTTGCGGTCTTTGATTGGATAACGGCATGATTCTGATTACGCTAAACCTGCAGGTAGCATGATTAATTCTGGAACATACACCCGCGCTGGTAGAGAGGCAACCAGCAGACACGCATCAGCGACATCCTGCGGTTGTAGCGATTTTGCCATCACCTCGGGGGGCGTTGGCACCGGACGTTGCAGGACAAGTGGCGTATCGGTCAAACCGGGGAAGAGCATTGAGGTACGGATACCATTTTCTTTTTCTTCTTGGAATGTGCCGTGAGCGAGGCCGACCATCCCGTGTTTGGTTGCCTGATAGGAGACACCAGATGTATCGGGACGCTGCACTGCTCCACTGGATACATAAATGATCAAGCCGTCCTTTTGATCTCGCATAGTTGGCAGGACCGCTTTTGTGCAGTAAAATGCTCCGGTCAGGTTCGTCTGAATCATCATATCCCACGTTTCGTTGGACAAAACTTCAAGACTCCGCTCGGGAATGTTTGTACCGGTGACATAGACGAGCACATCAATCCGTCCGAAGTGTTCTAATGTTGTTGCAATGAGCCTATCAACGGCCCCCGCATCTTGAACGTCGGTCGAGCAGGCGACCGCATTCTCACCAATTTCTTCCTCCAACGCTGCGAGTTTATCGACGCTCCGTGCAGCCAGAATCACCTTTGCCCCGGCTTCAGCGAAGGTAGTCGCTGTTGCCTGTCCCATGCCACTGCTACTCCCCACAACAATGGCAACCTTATCCGCCAATGAAAATCCCATAGGATATCCCCCTATTTTTCCCTAAAAATATAATATATGAATGCTATACATCTGTCGCCCTTAGGACTTTAGGTAATAACTTAGCTCTATGCTAACTAAGGTCTCAGATACATCAGTGCCATTTGAAAATCCCGGCGTTCAGAGCAGTGTACGCACCACCACTGTGATGTGCTATCCGCTTGGTTCACTTGTAACACCCACAGATGCTTGCAATCCGCGCGTTGTCCTGATCGGGAGATTTGCTCAAGATTATCCCACTCGCAATCTAAGCAAAACGCAGATTCGTTTTTAAGCGTTTGCACCTTACCGCCACATTCGGGACAAATCAATGTAGACGCCTCCTCCCACGAACAACTCAGAATGGTTGCTGAACTTTAGTTTATGAGATCTGCTATACCTTGTCAAGTTTTATCTTTTCGATTCCCTCCTCGTATACCTTGACTCTGCAACCTGTCTCTGCTAAACTACAGGGCACATTTATAGCGACGAAACGTGATGATAAAGAGTCTGACTGATACACATAACGTTCCTCTGGAGCGGAGGGTTTAGTCGCTCAACTTCGTCGACAACTCGGCGTACTTTCAGCGGTTAGCAACTCGGGTTAGAAAATATTAGGAGCAGCGTATGAGAGTTGCAGTGATTGGGTTAGCGGGTGTAGGGCGTGCCCATGTTGATCGGTGGGCTAAGAGTCCCAATGCCGAACTGGTCAGTGTATGCGATATCAACCGACAAATCTCAGATGAGTTCGCGTCGGAATACGAGGTCAAAGGATATACCTCTACGGAGGAGATGCTGGATACGGAGGACCTGACGGCAATCAGTATCTGTACACCCCCGAAGGTTCATTTGGCGCTAACGCGCATGGCGGCAGCGGGTGGGATTCATGTACTGTGTGAGAAGCCGATGGCAAGCACAGTTTCAGACTGTCAGGAGATGATCGATGTGTGCGGATCAGCGGGTGTCGTTTTGCAGATTGGGCATAAGAAACGATTTATCCCGCCGCTCCTGCGATTGAAGGAATTGACGAAAGGGAAATTTGGACCGATTCAGTATATGGTGCATCGGTATCCGCATCCGGGGATGTCGAACAAAGACTGGTTTTGGGCAGAGGACGATGGTGGCGGACCTATCCTTGAGAACGCCGTGCACGCTGCAGACATTCTGGGTTTTCTGATGGGAGATGTTGAGCGGGTTTATGCCGAAGGTGGGACCTTCTTTGCGCCGCACCGGAAACCGCAGATTGATTGTGCCATGTTCACGCTGCGCTTCAAAAGCGGCGCGATTGGTGTTGTCAACGCCGGGATGGTTTCGATGGGAGGCTTTAGTTTTGAGGACTTCTATGTTGCCAACGAAAACGGGGTCGCTGAGGTGATAGGTAGGTTTGATAGCGCAGAGACTTTGCGTTACTCTTTCCGAGATGATTCGGAGACTTTGCAGGAAGAAAACTACCCGAATTTTGATTCTTTCCGGGCAGAGATTGAGCATTTTATCGAGTGCATTCAGACGGGAAGTGAACCTCGGGCAAGCGGTGAGGCGGGTATGAAAGCGGTGGCAATATGTCGGGCGGTGAAGCGATCAGCAGAGATTGGGGAGCCGGTTGTGTTGTAAGATTTACTTGGCGGCTTGCATTCAGGAATTTAGATGTGTCAGATCAAAAATGAAATCCACAATCAATAGCGATAAGAACGTGCAATAAATTGCGCTACCACAAACTGAACTGCGTAATTCCTAACAAAATTAAAAGGCTAAAGGAGAGTGTGATGAAACTCACGCCACAACAGGTCGAACAATTTCAAGAGAAAGGGTATCTCAACATTCCACATCGCCTCGTTGCAGACGATCACCTCGATTTGCTGCGTGAGCATTACGACGCGCTGTTTGCAAAAAAGCGTGGGACAATCGGTGAGGGGATGCGCAACCTCGCTGTCGTCGGAGAGTCGGAGCAGGACGAGACCGCAGATCGTTCGGAGGAGATGCTGCAGATTATGGAGATGTGGCGTTTCGACGAGGTGTACCGTCAGCTACTCTATCATAAGCCGTTGCTGGACATAGCTGAAAGCTTGATTGGGGCCAATATCCAGTTGTTCCACGACCAAGCACTGTACAAGCCAGCCAGTCACGGTGGTGAAGTGCCGTGGCATCAGGACAACGGATACTGGCGTTGTACGCCATCTGACCTCGTGAGCATCTGGATGGCACTCGACGATGCCGATGAAGAGAACGGGTGTATGAATGTTATCCCCGGCAGCCACTTGGAGGGCACGCCAGATCACGATCGTGCTGCAACAGAGAAGGGGCAACTTCCCGCGTTGCTGGAAGCAGATGTGGATGAGAATCGTGCGGCACCTGTACCAGTTAAGGCGGGGTTCGGGATGGTGCATCACTGCCTGATGTTACATCAGACGAATCCGAATCGGTCAAGCCGTCGGCGTCGGGCAACGGTTATCCACTATATGCCGACCGGGACACGCAACGGCAAGGGAGAGGTGATGGATGATCATCTGGTGTTGCGTAAGTCCTAAGAGTATTGTCGATGTCCCTTATCGGACAGTCTGTGTCAATGTTCGAGATTTATCCGGGACATGCCTCCGCAAAGACCCGTAGGTGATTCTCCCCAAGGATCTTCCGGATTGACGCAGGCGAATAGCCCCGCTCCAGCAGTCCTTCGGTAATTTTTGGGAACTCTGTCGCGTCCTTGAGTTGTTCGCCACCACCATCGAAGTCGGATCCAATACCAACGTGATCATCTCCGACCAGACCGACCATGTGATCGATGTGATTCAGATAACGGGAAAAGGAGGGAGCGTCATCGTCAATGAACCATGTTACGAAGGTGGCGCCGATGACACCACCGTTCTCGGCGATGCGTTTGATCTGTTCGTCGGTTAGATTGCGCGGATGACCACAGAGTGCCTTACAGTTGCTGTGGGAAGCGATCACAGGACGTTCGGCAATTTCCAGCACGTCCCAAAAGCCTCGCTCGCTGATGTGGGAAACATCGACCAGCATTCCCAGCCGATTCATCTCTTTCACCAGTTGGACACCAAATCGGGTGAGTCCGCCGCCGCTATCTGTTTCGCCGTTGCCGGCAGCCGCCCATGAGGTCGGGTCGTGGGTCAACCCAATAGATCGGACACCAAGATGGTAGAGGCTTTTCAGGATGTTGAGGCTTCGTTCCACACCGTCACTGTTCTCAATGACCAAGATTGCAGCGAGTTTACCCGCTGCTTTTGCCTTCCGAACGTCGTCTGCGGTCTTTGCAATGATAATTTCATCGGCGTGGGTTTCAACTTCCGCCCTGAAAAAGCCGATAGCATCTAAGGCGTAGCTGAGATGATTCTTCCATGCTCGCGTTACATCAATTGCAAAGAAGGCAGCGTCAACCCCGCCCTGACGCATCTTTGGCAGATTGATCTGGATTTCCAGCTGGTTGGCTACTCGGTCAAGGGGACCGCGCATATAGGCGATTGTTCCATCATGCCGAACGCGGTCGGGGATCCCCTTATCCGCAATACTGACGTTTCCTCGACGGATGTGGCCAACAATCGTATCGTTGTGAGAATCGATGACGAGAGCTTCGTTATGAAGGTCTGTGGACGATATTTGTGATGTCAAGACTAGTCTCCTTTTTGATGCGGTTTATAGCTTTCCAATGCTCCTCATACATCAGCTATGCGTTGTGCTTTCACCCGCCGTTTTTTCTTAGATCGCTTTGAAGTCGAGGCAACTCGCAACCTCTCTCTCCGCTGTTTTTCCTGCCGTTCTCCCTTTTCCGCTTTCTCTGCTTCCTCCTTCGCTTCCATTGCAATTCGCTTCTGCTCACGGACGCGGGCTTCATATTCTGCGTAAGTTCCAAAAAATAGTCTCGCTGTTCCATTCTCAAAGACCAACAGCTTGTTGACGAGCTTGTTCAGAAAATAGCGGTCATGAGAAATCATAAAAACGGTTGCGGGGTACTCCGCCAATGCTTCTTCAAGCACCTCGCGCGATGGTATGTCCAAGTGGTTTGTCGGCTCATCAAGTAGCAGAACATTCGCGTTTTCCAAGAGCAACTTAGCGAGCATAACACGGCTCTGCTCACCACCACTGAGGTCACCAATCCATTTGAACACCTCATCCTCGGAAAATAGGAATCGTCCGAGAAAACTGCGAATTTCCCCCTGTTTCTGCGTTGGACGTAATGCCCAAATCTCATCGATCACTGTGGTATCTCGATTGAGTCCTGCAAGTTCTTGGTCATAGTATCCGAAATGGAGATTGTGACCAATCTTCAATTCCCCTGAAGTGGGTTTTTCGTTTCCCAGAATCATTCGGAACAGGGTTGTTTTTCCAACGCCGTTAGGACCGATGATACCGATCACATCTTGGCGGTAGACTTCTAGATTCAGATCCTCAAAAATCTGTTTATCGCCATATTGCTTTCCTAAGCCCCGGCATTGCAAGATGTCATTTCCGCCTCGTACTTCCGGTGTGAAGCGGAGTTTGAGTGTCTTATCCGTGGTCTCTGGCTTTTCTACCCGCTCAAGTCGGTCCAGTAACTTCTGCCGTCCTTGCGCCTCTCGCGTCCGTTGCCCAGCCATATTGCGACGGATAAAGTCTTCCTCGTGAGCGATATACCGTTGCTGTTTTTTATATTCTCGTTCCTGCGTTAGTTTTTCAGCTTGTCGGATTTCGAGGTGTTTCGTATAGTTTCCAGGGTATTCTTTGAGCTTGTTGTTTCGCAGCTCGACAGTCTTGCGAGAAACCCGATCCAAAAAGTAGCGATCATGGGAAACGATGATGACCGCCCCTCGATATTCGGTATTCAGGAAGTTCTCCAGCCACTCGATGGCTTTGATGTCTAGGTGGTTGGTGGGTTCGTCGAGCAGCAGCAGATCGGGATCCTCAAGCAGTAATTTCGCGAGCGCAGCACGGCTTTTCTGTCCACCGCTTAATACACCAACCTTCAGGTTAAAGTCGTCGTCACGAAATCCTAAGCCACCCAGCGTCCGATTTGTTTGATACTCGTAATCGTAACCGCCCATTCGTTCGTGCTGCTCTTGCAGCTGAGCATATTTGTCGAGCAGATTGGGATCTTCTACCATCTCTTCACTGAGCAGCAGCATCTCATCTTCGAGATCCCGCCGTTCCTGAAAGACCTTAAACATCTCTTGTCGAAGTGAGCAATTCGCCTCCAAATTGGGTTCTTGGCAGAGATACCCGATTTGTAGTCGCTTGGCATACGTAATGCTCCCTTTGAAATCCTCTATCACACCGGCGATAATTTCAATTAGTGTGGTTTTACCAGTTCCGTTCTTTCCAATGAGTCCGATCCGATCGCCATGCTCAATTGACAAAGAGACTTCGTCCAGAATGAGATAAGGGTCATACGATTTTGTGACTTGGTCTAATCGGACTAATGACATAGAGATCCTTCATATCAAAGAAAAGAGTGGAGATTCTATTTTAGGCGGGGAGTGTAGCAGAAGATTTGCGCGGATCTGTCCTCCGGTTACAGATCCGGTTCAAAGATGGGTAGATTAACGCATTCAATAAGCCTCATCTTCATCGTAAAAATCCTGTTCATCCATATACTCGTCATCGAGCTCTTCTTCCTCATAGTCGTTGTACGCGTCGATATCCATCAACACGTCGAGCTCTCGGGGGCTCTCAATGCTTATTCTACAGATCCACCCATCCCCTTCAGGCGAGTGGTTAATTAAGTCAGGATCTTCCTCCAGAGTGGCGTTGATTTCTTTAATCTCTCCGGTTGCTGGCGCGTGGACAGGAAAAGTATTACCATCAGTCACCTCCACTCTGCCCAGCGGCTCATCTTGTTCATATTCATCGCCAACTGCGGGCAGTTCAACAAAGACAATATCGCCATACTCAAGTTGGATGCGCTCGGTAATGCCCACAATTCCTTCGCTTTCTCCAACTTCAATCCATTCATGTGTAGTGGTAAATTTTTTATCCTCGTCCAAGATTATCCCTCCCATATCGCTTAATGCCTACACATTCAAGATTTAACACCGGTAGATTATACAGTCATAGAATTAATCACGTCAATATCGGAGTTGATTCCTCGCAGATTTTCTTGAAAGTTTTCAATCTCTCGTTGACGAATTTGCAGATGTGCCGTTGCATCTTGACCATATTCGATGTTTATCACCCTTCCGCCCAACCTGTTACACAGTTTAAGGACCGAACCGATCTGTTCGTAAGGTATTCGTACCTGTAGCGTTTTATAAGAAATCTGAGTTTCAATTTTTGCGCTCCCTAAACATTCTCTCGCACATCGACCGTAAGCCCGGATAAGCCCACCAATACCAAGATTGATGCCGCCGTAGTGGCGGATGACAACACAGATAACATTTGATAGCTGAGAGGCGGTTACGGCTGCTAAAATTGGGGGACCTGCGGAGTTTCTTGGCTCACCGGCATCGGTGGCATATTCTCGCTTTTCGTGTCCGCACCCGATACTGTATGCATAGCAGCCGTGCGAGGCATTAGGATATTTCTCTTGGAGAAGCGTCAGGAACTTTTTCGAGGCTTCTATTGTATCAATCGATGTAGCAAGCCCAAAAAAGCGAGATTTTTTAACAACCAGCTTTGACTCTGCTGTTCCAACAATGGTTTTGTATTCGTCTGACATAATAGACGTGATGCGTAATAGGATTCAGAACCGCTGTCCAACCGAAAATGAGTATACAGATTTACCAGTTTCTACGCGGATTTGCTCTCCGTCATTTTCCACCGGTCGCAGCTGCGGCGTATAGGCCGCGTTTACGTAAATTCCACGGACCTGTAATCCAAGTCCGAACGAGAGTCCTTCAGCCTTCCAGGATCTATCCTCGGAGTCAACTTGCCCTGTTTCAAGACTAAGGACTGAGCCAAACCGTTTTTCGGTGTGACGCAGATAAGCGATTCGGCCACCGATGAAATCGCGATACCAAACAGTTCCGCCGAAATTAGTTCGGATGCCATCTTCAAAGGGTGGGTTCAGGTCCAAGCCAAGATGAACATCGACATTTTTATAATGGAATTGGTATGCTCCGCCCAGAAGAATATCTCGACGGATGCGATCAGGAATAGAATTATCAGTGAATGACAGTCCGTTGCTCAAGTTTCTAACCACAGCACCGATGTGGAGGTGTTCGCCCAATTGTTGGATTAGTCCTAAATTATAAGCGTAACCGTGTCCGATATGTCGCTCGCTCTCAGTATCCTGCACTTTAGATCGCAGCCACTTAGCATCGGCACCGATAGCGAGCCTTCGAAAGGGTTTCACCGCATAGCTCAGTCCAACCGCGAAGTCGGTTTCCGGGAAACTGTTCGTGGCTTTTCCGAGGTGGTTGACACGACTGAACCGCCCCTCATGTCCGACAGCGAAATTGAATCCAATTGCCCCTGCTGTCCCCAAATGCCTACTGTAGTTTACAAACTCAAGTCCCGATGCGGGAAGTGCGTACTGACTGTGGTCCTCGTATCGTTCGACTTCGTTCAGTTTGGCGATGACGGCAATAGTGCGCGGAAATCGTGAGGTGTGCGTTATAAGATGGTTGCTATTAATGAAACTGAGCCCAGCAGGATTGCTGTTAAGGGCATTCGCTCCCGAAATTGAGTTGACGGAGTTATCTCCCATCCTCAGATGTTCTGCTGCAGTGAGTCTTCTGAGAAATGTATCCGCGGACGCACGAAAGTCTGCGCTAATAGCCTGGGCTGATGCGAGATGACTCCCGCCAAGGAACAGTAACAGCATCATGAACGCAATTTTGAAGTTAGGTATTGTGTAAAACATGAGGTGAAAAAGATAGTACGATTGGTGTTTATTCATGTTTGTCGTTCACAAGGAGGGTATTCGCACACACGGATACCCATCCTACTGACTTAGGCGATGTCAATATCGATCGCTATAATCAATTTTTGTATGTTGCGCTTTTGATTTGTTGTGTATAGGCAATTGAATCTTCAGTTTTCCGGGAGGGAATTTAATTTGTGCGACGATGAATTGCGTCTGTCATTTGAGCGATTTTACATATCGCCTTCACGTCGTGGACGCGAACGACATCTGCACCGTGGGCAATTGCCCACGCGACCGTCGCTGCGGTGCCTTCCAAACGATCGTCCGGATTGGGCAGATTGAGGATCTTTCCAATGAACGCTTTTCTGGAAGTGCCAATAAGGATGGGCTTATTCAAGCTCCGAAACGCATCGAGAGAGCGTAAAATCTCCAAGTTATGCTCGGCAGTTTTACCAAATCCAATGCCGGGATCAATCATAATCCGATCAGGACAAACTCCCGCCGCTTGTGCTTTATCAATCCGGTTTTGAAGAAAGGTGAGAATTTCAGGGATTAGGTCTTGATACACCGGTGAGTGCTGCATGGTACGGGGAACACCCTTCATGTGCATGAGAATCAACCCAGCCCCCAGCCCCGCAACGACTCCCGCCATATCTGCATCACCTAACGCGGTAATATCGTTGACAATATGAGCCCCAGCTTGAAGTGCATTGCGTGCAACAGGGGACTTGCAGGTGTCAATCGAAATGAAGGCATCTGTCCCCTTTGCAAGCGCGTCAATCACCGGTAGCACACGGGTTAGCTCTTCGTCTGTAGCGACGGGTAAGGCTCCCGGCCGAGAAGATTCGCCGCCGATGTCGATAATATCTGCGCCATCTTCGATCATCTGATAAGCGTAGTCAATCGCACGGTTCGCATCGATATAACGACCACCGTCGGAGAATGAATCTGGGGTAACGTTGAGAATTCCCATGATCCAAGTGCGTTCCCCGCAGGTAAGGGACTTTCCTCGGCAATTCATGATGTAGCTGGAGAAGTTTGGGGACGGGGACCAAGTATCTCTTCAATATCTGCTGTGATGAGTGTTTCGCGTTCAAGCAACTCATCAGCAAGCTTCTTTAGCCCATCAAGATTCGTTTCAATGAGGTCTCTCGCTCTATTATAGCAGCCCATAACAATACTATGGACAGCTTCATCAATTTCAATAGCAGTCTTGTCGCTATAATCTTGGTGATGTGCAATCTCTTTGCCTAAAAAGACCTGCTCTTCACGTCGTCCGAAGGAGAGTGGTCCAAGATCGCTCATCCCCCATTGCGTAACCATTTTGCGGGCGATATCGGTTGCCTGCTCAAAATCGTTCTGCGCACCGGTGGTCAATTCGCCAAAGATGAGTTCCTCGGCGACGCGTCCACCAAGTGCGGTGGTAATGCTACCAAGTAGATATTTTTTGTTGAAATTGCGGCGTTCTTGGATGGGAAGTGCCACCGAAACACCGAGCGATCGTCCACGAGGAATAATAGTAGCTTTATAGTTCGGATCATTTTCGGGGATGACATGTCGTAACAGCGCATGACCCGCCTCATGGTACGCGGTGACACGTCTATCATCGTCACTGATCATGAGGCTACGGCGCTCAGGTCCCATCAGCACACGATCTTTAGCTTCGTCAAAGAAAACCATTTCAACGGAATCTTTGTCCTCTTTGGCTGCGAGTAAGGCGGCCTCGTTCACCATATTTTCGATGTCCGCTCCCGAAAAATAGGGTGTCGCTTTTGCGAGTATCTCTAAGTCCACATCTGGGTCTGTTTCAATGTTCTCCGCATGGACCTTGAAAATATCTTCACGGCCCTTGACATCAGGGAGGTCAACAACGATTTGACGGTCAAAGCGCCCTGGACGGAGGAGCGCAGGGTCTAGTACGTCGGGACGGTTTGTTGCAGCAATGAGAATGACGCCTTCAGAGGTATCAAACCCATCCATTTCGACGAGCAGCTGGTTTAGGGTCTGTTCCCGCTCATCATGGCCGCCACCGATGCCTGCGCCACGATGCCGACCAACCGCATCCAGCTCGTCAATAAAGATGATGCACGGCGCATTCTTCTTTCCGGTCTCAAACAGATCCCGGACGCGCGACGCGCCAACTCCTACAAACATTTCAACAAAATCAGATCCGCTGATACTGTAAAATGGGACATTGGCCTCCCCGGCGACAGCACGCGCGAGTAAGGTTTTTCCGGTGCCCGGCGGTCCCATTAACAGGACCCCTTTTGGGATACGTCCGCCCAATCTCTGAAATTTTTTCGGATCCTTCAGAAACTGAATTACCTCTTCCAACCCTTCTTTCGCCTCATCACAACCGGCGACATTGGCAAAGGTAATTTTTGACTCGCTTTCAGAGTGTAGTCGAGCGCGGCTTTTTCCAAACGATAACGCTCGGTTGCCCGTGCCTTGCATCTGCCTCGAAATGAAGATCATAATCCCCAGGAAAAGCAAGATTGGTAAGATTGTCGAGCCAAAGATCACAATCCATTGCGGAACAGGCGATGAACGCTCATTATCAAATGGAATTTGATACTCAATCAGTTTTTCTTGGAGTGGATACTCGGAATAAATGTCGCGACTGGTCCGAAATTCCTGAAACGTTACTGGTTCTCCTCCACCTCTGGACATCTCATCTAATAGAATAGGTTGCGGGTCTCTGAATTTTCCTTTAATCCACTCTTTACCGATTTCGATTTTTCCCTCAAATAGGTCCTTGCTGTTTGGTTGTCGGAGGTAGGCATAAAATTCTGATGACGCCAGCTGATGTACCTTGCCCTTACCCGGACTTAGAAACTGGTACATGGCATAAGCGACCAATGATGCCATAATCAACCAAACCACAATACTTTTGGCACTCTTATTCACAGCACTTAACCTCTCTTTTGTATCTACAAAAAATCCCGAATTGATACGTGGGTAGCCAACGTTTCCCGACAGCGAAAAGATTATCTATCTGGATTGGATCAATAATAGCCACCCTATCATTCCGCGCAGTTGAAGTATACCAAATCTATCTTCAAATATCAAATGAAATTGAAGGCGGCAATACTTCCCGATGCACAGAGGAACATCGTATCAAGCCGTTGATGCTAGAATTCTCGTTTGTCTCCAATACAAGCTGGCTGACTCTTTAGTACAGCGTGTGATTTATCCATCAACTCATCGTTTTACGTTTGTATTATCCACACCTTCTCTACAAAGCAGTGTTTTATCTTCAACAGTATAGGTATTTCAGTAGGGAACAACAACCGTTGCTCCCTACGCTTTGGGTTTTCGATTCAAGTGGAATTTCATAGGAACACGAACTCATTACGGCACAATTGCCAAGGCACGGACTTCGCCAAACTCATGCGAAAGCTTAGACCAAGATGCCCCATCATCAGTGCTGCGGAAAAGCTGACCGTTGACGCTACAAGCAAATAACCAGCCGGGTACCGCAGGCTGACGTGCCAAACACCAGATTGTGCTGTTGGCGGTGAGTCCGAGATCCGCCCGTTCCCACGATTTACCGAGGTTGTCGGTGTAGAACAGTCCGCCTTCATCTCCGGGCGGACCATTTCCCGCCCCAATATAAACTCTACCTGTACCGTTCATGGGTACATACATCGCCGCCCGACAGTAGGGCCAAGGGAAGCCATCACCCACACTGAGTGGCGTCCATTCGTTTAGATCTGTCGTAACGCACACGTCGTTATTTGTCGCGGCAACGAGTGCCTTAGAGTCACCCGGAACAACAGCCAGCCCATGGATATCGAGGCTGCTCAGTCCATCACTCCGCTCTACCCATGTTTCGCCACCGTCGGTGGTAAGACGCAGCCCATCAATTTCAATTCCAGCATAGACGGTCTTATCATCGTCCGGATCAATTGAGATCGAGGTTACGCGCGGTATGATTGGCACCCCCTCGCACTCTTCAGCGAGCGCAACATCAAGCTGTTTCCATGTATCCCCGCCGTCAGTTGATTTGAACAGAGCAGACGGACAAGTGCCTGCGTAGAGGATAGCGGGGTTGCTGGGATTGATTGCAATTGCCCAGATTTGCAGTCCATCCATAGGAGAGTTGAGCTGTTCCCAATTGTCCCCCCCGTCCTGTGTCCGGAAAATTCCGGCTTCTGTACCGGCAAAAAGGATTGACGAATCGTTGGGATTTGCAGCGAGGGCACGAATATCTGCTTCCGGGAACATTCCGTTACTTGCTCGAGCCCACGTGTCGCCACCATCATTGCTGCGCCAAACGCTCTGGCCCACTGTTCCTGCATAAAAGGTTGGTGTTGCCATGTAATAACCTCCTTGAGACGTAAAACGTGATGTGTAAAAGGAAAATGGGTATCTGTTTTCAAGTGTCGGTCCTGTTTATTTTAGTCTATCAATGTGACAGAACTGACCATTTTCCTGTCTACTTTATAGTTCAGAGAAAAGTTTCTATCTACTCATTATGTTTTTCAAGTTCACCAGATCCAACCGATTCACCCAAAAAGAAAATCTCCCACCGGACGCTTTCGGGGGCGATCTCCGGAGCAAGATAAAGCGAATAGGTGTAAATGGCTCCATCTTGCACAACCTTCATTGGATCTGTTGAAATAACGGATTCAACACCTTGCGCAATCGTGATGTGTGGTGGACTTGCACCAATTGCGTGATTTGGAACGGCGATGATGTCCCAGTACCTTGGGTGAACGGGATTGGGCAAGACTGTTGCATTAAATTCTACCTTTTCGACAATCTGCTCCGCGCTATAAGCGTAAGATGATACGGTGGGTGGCGGTAACTCGCTGTTGGGTTGCACACTTGGGATAAGCGTGATTTTCTCAACACTCCTCCCAAAATCCAAGATAAGCAGACTTCCTTTTCCAATCTCAGTTAACGACATATCATAGACTGTCGTCGGTTGTCCCCCTTGAAACTCAATAACCTTGACATCGTAAGGGTGATGATTATCACCCTCAAAGGAAAGGCTCAGGCTACCGTTTCCTGCGTTAGGATAAAAAGGAATATAGTCCGACGCATAGCTGGCAAGTACGTTGTTTTTAACGGAAACAGGATATGAACGATGCTCACGGCGAGATCGGAGCGTTAATTGTTCATTCTGATAACCGTACCGCCCATCAGCAAAATTGCCATCATCAAGATAATTTGCGACCTTCCAATCAGCATAGATAGCAGAGAAGGTCGATTCCACACTACGCGCGTGTAAAGCACTATTAATGCCGGAGATTCCGTTCTCTCGATTTTTCACAATTGTGGCGATCGTCTGTGCGCCACCGTAATGTTCATGGAGATAAAGCATCCACAAGTACACCGCACCATAGTGGGCAACTTGGCTCTGCATTCCTTGGGGCCAATTCACAAGTGAAACATGTGGATTCTGTTGAAATGCTGAGACATGGTTTCGTACTTGATAACCGCAAACGAATGTAGCATATTCAGCGCAGCCTTCATTGACCCAGATCGCTTCATTTGGGTCATGCCGCCAGTGGATGAGATGCTGAAATTCGTGAGCGAGTACACCGAACGCGTTCTCACTCCCTGCGTTCTGGGGGTTGGTATCCAGATAGAGTATCTCGAGTTCATTGCTACGGACCGGAATACCTATATCTGGGTGCCTGAGAACACCTCGGTGCTGGTTGACTGGACTAAAAAAACCTGCGACAAAACTGCCGCCCCGCGTCTCCTTATCGCGAATGTCTAATAAAAGCAGATAGATTCGCTTATCGCCATCAATGTCTGGCGGTGCACCGAAAAGTTCTGTTTCGATTTCGTAGATTCCACGGTTCAAGTCGGCGGGCACTGCGTCATCGAATGCACGGCGCACTGAGCGAACCGTTTCGTCATTCACCGTCTGCAGCCACTGCGAATCCTCAACGAAGATGTAACAGAATTCCCCAATCGCCCGCAATGTGGCTTGAACAATATATTGTTCGTGGGTATTAAAATTGACCGAAAAGAAGTTCTTGCGGTCTCCAAGCACCGGTTGAGGCGCATTTGGTCGAGCAGGCGCAGAAGGCACTTCACCAACATCTTTGAGGACAGGACCGAAGTGTTCATAAAAATAGGGAGTGCCATCGATCCAATCGTACGCGGTTGACACTCCCAGCAGAAGGTAAAGCGCAATGGGTAAAACGTGAAGCGTGAAGCGTGCAACAGCCCGTGCATTCCACACCCCCTGAATGAATTCATGAAACAATGAACCAATGAACGCACCATTTCGCCATTTTCTCATGTCTCCATTTCCTCATTCTTCGGAGTTCATTCTTGTCCATGCTTTTTCAGCTTCTCCAGAATAGCGGTATTACCCGGTGATAGTTGAATCGCCCTTTGCCACGCAGCAACCGCTTCTTTCTTACGTCCTTTTTTTAAATAGACCTCCCCAAGGTGATCCTGGAGCTCTACATTATCTGGCATATAGAGAGCTGCTTTTTCAAGTTGTTTCAATGCGTCATTCAGCTTACCCTGCTTGAAATATGCCCAACCAAGGCTATCCAAATAGGCGCCATTCGCTGGCGATTTTTTCAGGGCTTTCTGGATTAGGCTCACAGCTTCGTCCAAGTTTGTTCCAAGTTCAGCAAAAAAATACCCTAACGCATTGTAAGCGTCTTCACGTTCGGGTGAGAGTGCAATTGTTCTTCTAAGATGATGTTCAGCTTGTTCAAAATTACCAATTGCTTGGTGAGTAATTCCGATCCAGTAGTTCGCATCGGGATCATCAGGATTTGTTTCTAAGGCTTTTTCTAAAACTTCAAGCGCCTCGTTTTCCCGTTGAAGGACGACGTACAGGCTCCCAAGCCGCGCGCGAAACTGTGTTAGTAGATCATCATCGTGTTTGTGGTTAGCAGGTGGAGCGAGTCGACGCAGTTCAGAGTAGGAGTGAATTGCTTTCCGCAGGTTTTCTGCTGCGTCTTCTAACCGATCTGCTGGATATAACAGATCATGCTGCTCAACGCACAGTTTCCACAGTGCATCATGCGCTCTCCACAGGTCGTTGTTGATTTTGATTGCGCGCTCATAAGCTGTAATTGCTTCCTGTTTATCCCCCAACTGGTTATAAACGTTCGCCAGCCGCAAATAGTAGGCTGGTTGATAAGGCATAATGCGAATCAACTCTTTGAAAGCGTTGGCGGCAGATTGGTAGTCTCCGATTTGCTCTGAAATTTGCCCGAGGTAGGAGTACGCGCTGAACGGACGTCCATTTCTCTCAAATCCATAATGGTCAGGATCGAGTTCGATAACTTTTCGGAATGCCTCAATAATATCGCTCCACCTATCTTTGTTCTTCGCATCTCCGTATCGCCAGATCATAATCTGCCCCAGCAGATAGAAGGGCGTCGGTTTTTCGGGGTCAATTTCAATGGCTCTGCGGCAGCTCTGCTCGGCAGCTGGGAGGTCGTAAATCTCCATGCTCAGACTCGCCAGTTGCGTATGGACAAAGGCGGACTCCTCATGTTCACGTAGAATCTGCTGATACTCTTTTTTCGCAGGAAACAGTTTGGCTGTTTCCCGGAGATAGGTGGCAGAGATCAAGTGTGCGTAAACCCGCTTCGCACGTTCATATTCAGGCTGTAATGAGGAATCTGATACTGCTGCGTCAGAAGTGTTCAGTTGTGCATTTAAATTCACCACTATCAGGGTAGCAAGCAATATCGCAGATAAAAGTCTCATATCCAGATCTTTCTACAGGCGACGTATCAACTTTCGTCAACCTTGGATTTGTCCTCATCTGGGACTTCGGCATCACCATTTGGGGAGATCTTTCCGACATCAACGACAGTCTCCTCCTTACGCAAGGACATTAAACGCACACCTTGGGTGTTTCTCCCAATCGTGCGGATATCGTTGACCGCCATCCGTGTCAGCATGCCGTTTGAATTTACAATAATCAGTTCATCATCGTCCGACACTATTTTCGCTGCGACAACGGGTCCGTTGCGGGTGCTTGTTTTAATGGCAATTACGCCTTTTCCGGCACGTCCCTGCAACCGATAATTCGCCAATAGTGTACGCTTACCGTAACCGTTTTCCGTGACGATTAACACCGTCTCTCTCTCATCAACCGCAGCGACCATACCGATAACATAATCGTCCTCATCCAAGCGGATTCCACGCACTCCCATTGTCGCCCGACCGAGTTTCCGAACTTCCTCTTCATTGAAACGGATGGAGCCTCCGGATCGTGTGACCAAGAGAATATTGTGATCGCCTTCGGTCAATTGTACCCCAATGAGTTTGTCTCCTTCGTCGAGATTGATTGCAATAATGCCAGCAGAATTGGGTCTGCTGAAGACTTCGAGGCTGCATTTTTTGACAATGCCCTTCTCGGTTGCCATGAAAACAAACCGTTCCTCATCAAACTCGCGCACTGGTACAAATGCGGTGATCTTTTCGTCGCCTCCTAACCGCAGGAGATTAACGATTGCCTGCCCTGATGAGGTACGCCCGCGCTCTGGAATCTCGAAAACTTTCAGCCAATAGCACTTGCCCCGATCGGTGAAGAAGAGGATATATTGATGGGCTGATGCGACAAAGACATGTTCAGGATAATCTCCTTCTTTGTTTTGCATCCCGATCACCCCCACCCCACCTCGGTGCTGACGACGATAGGTGGTGATTGGCACTCGTTTGATATAACCTTCATGAGTAATAACGACAACCATCTCTTCATCAGCAATGAGGTCTTCAATCTCAAATTCAGCCGCTGCATCAACGATTTGGGTTCTGCGATCATCGTTGTATTTGTCTTTTAGTTCTAACAATTCCTCTTTGACAATGTTGGTAATGAGTGTCTCACTATTGAGGATTTCTCGTAATTCTTCGATCCGTTCGAGAAGGTTGGTGTATTCATCATTAATTTTCTGCCGTTCCAACCCTGTCAATTGGCGGAGCGTCATGGTTAAGATTTCACTCGCCTGCACCTCTGAAAGATCGTAATTTTCTACTAATAGATTTCGGGCATCTTCCGGAGATTCGGCGGTTTGAACAATATCGACCACATCCTCAATGTTGTTTAAGGCGATGCGATACCCTTCCACAATATGTGCGCGGCGTTCACAGACATCGAGATCGTATTGCGTCCGACGACGTATGACTTCTCGACGATGGTCAAGGTAGTAGCTCATGATCTCTTTGAGAGATAACACCTTAGGCAGCCCATCAACGAGGCATAGCATAATTGCGCTGTAGTTGGTTTGCATCTGCGTATGCTTGTATATCTGATTCAGGACTACTTGTGCGATTTCGCCTCGCTTGAGTTCAACGATAATCCGTATGTTTTGATCGGATTCATCGCGGAGATCACTGATCCCCGTTATTGTCTTATTGACGACCAACTCATACATCTTCTGAAGTAGCTGATTTTTCTTAACTTGGTAGGGAATCTCTGTGATGAGAATATGTTCCTTGCCCCCCTTGGTACGTTCGATAACGGCTTTTCCTCGAACGGTGATGGAACCTCTGCCTGTGGTGTATATATCACGAATACCACCGCGTCCAACGATTTCGCCTGCCGTTGGAAAATCGGGACCGGGAATATGTTGCATGAGTTGTTCAAGGGTTGCGTCTGGAGTATCCAGCAGAAGAATCAATCCATCAACGATTTCTCCAAGGTTGTGAGGCGGAATTCGAGTCAAGTATCCAACCCCAATACCGGTTGTCCCGTTGACTAACAAGTTTGGTAGTCGTGCGGGCAGGACACTCGGTTCGTCCACGGATTCTTTGTAATTTGGCTGGAAATCAACGGTATTTTTATGGATGTCCGCCAACATTTCATCCGCAATTCGCATCAAACGGCATTCGGTGTAACGCATTGCCCCTGGTGGGTCGTCGTCAATGGACCCAAAATTCCCCTGCCCATCGACCAAAGGGTAACGCATAGCAAAATCTTGAGCCAGTCCAACTAACGTATCGTAGATTGGACCATCGCCGTGTGGATGGAAGTTCTTCATGACCTCACCAACAACAGCGGCACATTTGTCATAGGCGCGTCCTGCTGTGAGGTTCATCTCTCCCATCGCATAGAGTATGCGTCGTGTACTGGGTTTCAATCCATCCCTTAGGTCCGGGATCGCCCGATTGGTGTTGACGCTCATCGCGTAGGTGAGGTAGGATTCTCTTAATTCGTCCTCAATATATCGCGTGACAATATTGGTATTTTCATCGTTTCGTGTTAGCACGTTATGCTTTACTCCTTCGGTATAACCTCAGATGGTTCAGGGTGGATCGGGTCAATCCAGTAGACTTCCTCCGGTGGCTCTACCGGTTCAATATCCAAGTTGATAACAATCGGCTCCTGATCACTCCGCACCAAAACACAGGAAAGGGGTTCGTCCGTGCTCGCATTGATTTCTTGGTGTGGCACGAAGGGGGGTACGTAGATAAAGTCGCCAGGTCCTGCTTCTGCAACGAACTCAAGATGCTCTCCCCACCGCATCCGCGCGCGACCATTCACGACATAAATCACACTCTCTAATTTGCCATGATGGTGTGCACCAGTTTTTGCGTTCGGTTGAATGTTCACCGTACCAGCCCAGAGTTTGTTAGCACCAGCGGTCGCATGATTAATAGCAGCGGCGCGGGTCATACCGGGGGTCTGCGGCGTATTCATATCAAGCTGATCGCTACGGACTATCTTCACACCACTGTCACGCCACTTGACGCCATCATTTGACATCTTATGCCCCATACAGGTCAAGATTCACTTGGCTCCCATACTTTTCGATAAAGGTACGCCGTGGATCGACATCATCGCCCATGAGCAGGGTAAACATCCGGTCAGCTTCAACAGCATCCTCCATCTTGACCTGAAGCAGGATTCGTGATTCTTGGTTCATCGTTGTGTCTTTCAACTGTTCTGCGTTCATCTCCGCAAGCCCTTTGTAGCGGGTGATATTGATTCCGCGCCTCCCAACGTCCTCAATGGCACCCAGCATTTCCCATACGGTGTTCGACTTTCGGGGTGCTCGGTCACCATCTCGGATGACGAAGGTCGAATGACCGTTACTACTTTCGACTCCATTCGAGCGATCAAAATCGTGCGGCAATATATCAAATTTGTCTAACCCATCAATGAGTTCATCTAACTCGCGGATTTCGGACATATCTGAGACATCTTGAATCACCGTTTCGCTTGTCCCCTCAAGCTCCAACTGAGAATTGGTATTCTGCTCAATCAGTTGATCGATCTCCTCGTCCTCAAAACGGTAGAATTCTCCCTCGTCTGTTCGAACAAGGAATAGGGGAACGGTTTTTTCGCCCCGAAAGCGCTGACCAACAATGCGATCCGTATCAATTCCTTTCCGCCCAAGCTCATTCAATGAACCTTCAATTTTTCGGATTGTCTCAAGAATTGTGCGGAACTGTTTTTCTGTGTACGGTTTATCGCGCCGGCTGTTGGTCAGTTTCGCATTTTCCATTGAGGCTTCCAAGAGATAATCACTCATCTGTTCGTCGCTTTGGAGGTATTGGGCGCGACGTCCCTTCCGGATTTGATACAGCGGCGGTTGGGCGATGTACAGATGTCCGTCCTCAATCAGTTGGGGCATCTGGCGGAAGAAGAAAGTCAAGAGCAAAGTGCGGATATGTGCGCCATCAACGTCGGCATCAGCCATGATAATCACTTTGTTATAGCGCAACTTTTCCATCGTAAAATCGTCTTGACCGATCCCTGTTCCCAGCATGGTAACAATATCGATGATCTGATCGTTCTTGAGAATCTTATCTAAGCGTGCCTTGGCAACATTGATGCCTTTTCCCTTCAACGGCAATATTGCTTGGACACGCCGATCGCGTCCTTGTTTTGCTGTTCCACCGGCTGAATCGCCCTCAACGAGAAACGCTTCGCACAGTGCCGGGTCACGTTCGGAACAATCGGCAAGTTTTCCGGGCATCGATGCTGAATCCAATATCCCCTTCCGGCGGATGACTTCTCGTGCCCTTCGAGCAGCGTCTCGTGCTTGTGCAGCTTGAATACTCTTTTGGATGACCCTTTTGGCGATGTTTGGATTTTCTTCGAGATAGTCCTTCAACTTCTCATTGACGAGAGTCTGCACAATTCCTTCGACCTCAGTATTCCCCAATTTCTGTTTGGTCTGCCCTTCAAATTGTGGATCAGGGACTTTGACGCTAATAACGCCGGTCATTCCTTCACGAATATCCTCACCCGACAAAGTGATCTTCGCATTCTTCAGCAGATCATAGGACTTCGCATAAGCGTTGAAGGTCCGCGTAAATGCGCTTTTGAAACCACTCTCATGAAATCCACCTTCGGGCGTACGGACGTTATTGGCGTAGGAAAAGAGATTTTCAGAATACCCGTTATTGAATTGCAGCGCAATCTCGACCGAAACATCATCTCTGATCCCCTCTATGTAGATGGGTTCTCTGTGAAGGACCTCTTTGTTTTGGTTATGATACTGGACAAACGACGAAATGCCGCCCGCGTACTGAAAAACACGAGGTTCCCTCTCTCTGCCATCCTCAGTGAGCCGCTCATCCTTGAAGACAATTTTGATGCCGCGATTGAGAAACGCAAATTCTCTGAGTCGTTCTGTTAAGACATCATGTGAAAAGTGAATAGTTTCAAAAATTTCCGAATCTGGCATGAAGGTGGTGGTGGTTCCTGTCTTTTTACTCACGCCGACAACTTCAACCTTAGTCGCAGGTTTGCCACGCTCATATTTCTGCTGATGTACCTTTCCATCTTGCCTCACCTGGACATGGGTCCATTCTGATAAGGCATTGACAATAGAAGCACCTACGCCGTGCAAACCGCCAGCGGTTTTATATCCTGAGCTTGCGCGTCCGTCAAATTTCCCACCAGCGTGCAATGTCGTCATCACAACCTGCAATGCAGAAGCCCCACTTGCATGTCTACCGACCGGAATGCCACGTCCTTCATCACGTACAGTTGCGCTGCCATCGGCATGGAGGGTAACTTCAACCATCGATCCATAGCCGGCAGAGATCTCGTCGATTGAGTTATCGACTAACTCTTTGATCAGGTGGTGCAGCCCTGTAGGTCCGGTGCTACCGATGTACATACTAGGACGTTTACGAACAGCTTCCAATCCTTTAAGTACTTGGATATTTTTCGCTGTGTAAGAAGATGCCTTTGCCATATATCTATACTCCTTCTATCAATAGTTTACTATTCATCTTCAATTCGAGCGCGTTGGCTCTGCTTGATAAAAAGTTGCCTTAAGCGCGCCTTAAGGTCTGGGTCTTCGACCGATGCTACGGTCTGATCAATGCGTTTCAATGTCTCCGTATCCAATTCAATGGTCTCTAATTTTTTTAGACGTTTTGGACGGTGAAAACGTTGATTTTTTGGAGAGGTTGACGAATGAACTGGTTTAATAGAAAATTCCAATGTTTTCACAGCGGGAGAACTGACGGCTTTATTGATTTTGGGAATCACTTGGCTTCTCAACATTTGCAGTTCGTTGACCCAGACATGAGCGGTAGCATAAACTGTCAGTTTCCCATCAACGAGCGAAATCGGTTGGGTGTTGCGAGCAATCAGTGCACCGACAGCTTCTTTCCAAGCGGCAAAGACTTTCGCTTCAAGAACTTTGTGATCCAAACCGTAATCACGAATAAGTGTATCAAGAAGCAGATCGATGCGTTCTGTTTTCTCAGTTGACTTGTCCATCATGCACCGTAAATACGCGGCAATCTCCTAGCTCAGGTCCCCATGCTTCTTGCCGAGTCGAGGTGATAAATGTTTGCGCATTCAATCGTCCTAACAGGTTAAATAAAAACGATGAGCGCTCTCCATCCAATTCTGAGAAAACGTCATCTAACAGAACGATAGGGGTTTTACCTGTGGTTTCACGTATTAATTCCAATTCTCCGAGCTTAAGGGCTAGAGCGATGGTTCGTTGTTGTCCCTGCGATCCAAAAGCCTTTGCTTCCTGAAAATACATCGCCCCAGCAGACTGTGATTCCAATATTAATTTGAAATCGTCGCGGTGTGGTCCTACTGCGGTCATCCCGCGAAGAATATCGTAAGATCTGGACGATTGTAGACCTTGGCGAAATAGTTCCGTTGCCTCTTGCTTCGGCGCACGGTCAATTTTTTCTGGCGACGGTTGGTACTTCAATTCAAGGACCTCGCGGTCGCCGGTTAATTCGGTGTGCTTGGCTTGAACGTAAGCTTTTAATTGGGCAAACATTCTTACGCGCGTTTGGCTGATAGAGATTCCTTCGGCAATGAGTATATCATCCCATGGATCGAGGAAGTCAGGATTCGCCTGTTTCGACCGAATCTGTTTCAGTAACTCGTTGCGCTGCTTGAGCGCAAATTGGTAGTTTTGGAGCGAACTTAAATATACCGAATCAATCTGGGAAATCAAAAGGTCAATGAAACGTCGGCGATCTGCGGGAGCACCTTTGACCAAAGTTAGTGATTCAGGAGAAAAAAAGACAACGTTGAACTGACCAATCCACTCAGAGAGTTTTTTTTGAAGAACCCCGTTGAACTTGAAACGCTTCTTGCCACTCAACTCGTTTGAGACCTCAACCGTCATCAAGTCTAATGGTTCTATTTGGGCTTCTGGATTCGTATCCGAACCATTTGCAGCGGCGATCTTCCCTCTGAGATAAAACCAACTTTCATTGTACCGTATCAATTCATTATCCGGATAGGTACGGTGCGATTTTGCCGTGCTGAGGAAATAGATTGCTTCTAGTAGTGTTGTTTTCCCCTGCGCGTTTTCCCCAACAATCAGGTTCACTCGATCAGTGAAATCGATTTCACAATCAGTATAACTACGAAAATTACGCAGTACAAGTTGGTTTAGTCGCATTGTCGTGAAACACTTTTAGCGTGAGCGGCGGGGCTGTTCAATTATATCTTCTCCACACACATGAAGTAGTCTATAAACAGCAAGAGAAACCACTCCGGTGGAAGAGATCATACGATCAACACACCGGAGCAGCTGAAAAAGGTCCCGATTTGGCTTTGAAGGCTGCTATGATTCCAGCCGCATGGGCATGATTAAGCAGAGATGTCCTTCACCGTCAGCTGGCTTTAAGACAGCTGCGCTGAGAGAATCCTTGAGTTCCAAGCGGAAATCTTCGGCTTGAATATGTCCCACAGCTTCCACGAGGAAGCGCGCATCAAAAGCGATCTGAATCTCCCCTTCACCGCCTGTAACATCTACCGTTTCATACGCCTCTCCAAGCTCGGGTGTCTTGGCAGAGATTCTTACTTTGCCGTCTTGAATATCCAAACGAATTGAGTAGGTCTTTGGGTTAGATAACAGTGCTACTCGCCTCAACCCGCCCAGCATTTTGTCGACATTAAGTGTCAGATGAATCTCATTATCGCTAGGGATAATCTGCTGGTACTTAGGATATTCTCCCTCGACCAACCGAGAGGTCAACGTAGAGTCATCATCAGCGAAAATAATCTGATTTTCTAGCAAGGAAACTTTAACCTCTGCGGATTCCGCAAAGGTCTTGGAGATCTCTCGGACCGCCTTGAGTGGAACGATAACCCCTATCGGTTCCTCTGGAGGTGGCATGAGTGTATCACTTGATGCGACAGCAAGCCGTCGTCCGTCGGTTGCAACAATTTGGGTGATTTCAGGTGTTAAATCTAAATAAAGCCCATTTAAGAAATACCGCGTTTCCTCAGTAGAAGCAGAGAACTCGGTTTTCTCAATCATCGAACAGAGCAATTCTCCATCAATTGTAAAGAACGCTCCAGTAATTGAAGGGAGTTCTGGAAACTCATCATCAGGAAGTCCGATAATTTTGTAAACGCCTTCTCCACAGGTAATTTCGATTCGATCATTCGCCGTTGTTGCCAGTCTTATCTCTTGGTCTGGCAACTCACGTACAATCTCAGACAGCTTTCTTGCCGATACAGTAATGGTACCTTCATCAATGATAGTACCGGGAACGACGGTTTGGATACTAACTTCAAGATCAGTAGCTGCAATTTCGATTTGTCCATTTGTTGCGCGAATTAGGACATTCGATAATATTGGAAGGGTATTCCTTCCAGCAGCTACACCTTGTAATACTTGGATACATCTAAACAGATCTTCTTTTGTGAAAATCAATTGCATCTTTTTTCTCCTAAAGAAAATTATGGTTTCAAAGTTAAATCTTCATAAATACTTTTTGACAAATTGTGATTATATACTCCTTATCTACTCTTTAATCTATTAATTTATATATACTTAATAGTAGTAGTAGGGGATGTGGATATGTGGATAACTGGGCTAAACCCGCGCCATGACTGGCTGGAAGCCTGTGGACAGATTGTGGATAACTTGTGAAGTTATCCACAATCTGTCCACAGACCAATATTTATCCACAACAATCCACAGACTATCCACAAGTTATCCACAGAGTTATCCACAAGTTATCCACATTTACAATTTAAGGAATATGTTTCCATTATTGAATATCTTCGATTAAAAAGTTAATTGTTTGGTAAAGCTCTGCATCTGTTCGGATACTCTCTTCAATTCGGTTGTTAGCGTGTAAAATAGTTGTATGATCTTGCCTACCGAAAGCAGCGGCAATTTCCATTAGGGAGAGGCTGGTTAGTTGGCGGCAAAGATACATGGCAATTTGTCGGGGAACAACAACCGCTTTTGTGCGTGTAGAGGATTTAAGGTCACTGATTTTGAGTCGAAAATAGGCCGCCACCGCTTTTTGGATATCTTCTGCTGTGATGGCTGTAGAATTAATTCGGGGAGGCGGTGTCGCGACATTATCTAACACATTCTGAGCAAAATTGACTGTCAACTCCTCGTTGAAAAGGCTTGCTTCTGCGGCAACCCGGATAAGCGATCCTTCTAGGTCTCGAATATTTGTTTGAATTACTTCGGCAATATAGCTTAAAACGGAGTCGGGAACATTTTCCAAGTTTTGGTCTTCACACTTCTGGCGAAGGATAGCGATCCGTGTTTCAAATTGTGGGGGACTGATGTCTGCAACCATTCCCCACTCAAACCGGGAGCGTAGGCGCTCTTCAACCGTTTCAAGGTTTTTTGGTGGTCGGTCGCTTGTCATTACAATATGGTTTGAATTTTGATGAAGCTCATTAAAAGTATGGAAAAATTCTTCCTGAGTGCCCTCCTTACGTTGTAAAAACTGAATATCATCAATAAGGAGTACATCGACCGTCCGATATTTGCTTCGGAAATCAAATGCCGTTGTACGAGTGATGATAGAGTCGATGTATTCATTCATAAAGGTTTCGGAAGATATATAGAGTACTTTCTGCTTGGAATGAACCGCTTGGATCCGGTTGCCAATCGCGTGCAGAAGGTGCGTCTTACCCAATCCAACGCCGCCATAGATGAAGAGCGGGTTATAAATTTTCCCTGGATTTTCCGCCACAGCCAGTGATGCGGCATGGCTTAAACGGTTGCCTGTTCCTACTACAAACCGGTCGAACGTATATTCGGGGTTAAGGGTTGTCTCGGTTTCAGGGGCTGTTTCAGAGGTGGCTTCAGGAGCGGCGGACGGGGCAGATGAGACTGAAGGTTCAGGCTGTCTTTTTCCGTCTGGTTGTGCAGCAATGATTTTGAGTCGGCAACTTGCGCCGATTTGCTTCTCTAGGAGACTGTTGATATCGGGAAGAAAACGACTGGCAATTTGATCCTGTGTATACACACTTGGAACTGAAACTGTTAGTTCATTTTCTGTGAGTGCCATTGGTTTAGCTTGACGCAGATAGACATCTTCACGAATGGTGTCGCCTAACTCGGACAGAATTTTCGACCAGATTTGATCTGGGGTATACCGCATCGTAGTAATTCCTATAATTGAAGGGTCCCTTGAGGGAAAATTAAGCGATATAGCAATTAATTGAGGTAAAAGAGCAATTGACAGCGCATTAGGTGCGAAAACCGTGTAGTCTACTCACAAGTTATCCACAAGTTATCCACAAGTTATCCACAAATTCTTCACCTAAAAGAAACACGGGAATCGCCAAGGCTGTCAGCCATAGTCCGGAGGGAATTAAAATTAGTTTCTTCCCTTAGGTGAACCTACTTTAGTATATCATGAAACATGGTATAAACGCAAGCCGAAAATCCTATCTACTTGAGGGAAAAGGCTTGACAAATCGTAACCTGATAGACTATCATTCCCTCGTTTTGATTTGATTGCTTGAAAATTTAAATTAGTTAGGAGCAGGTGCTGATGAAGCGTACATATCAACCCCATCGTCGCAAACGCAAAAATAAGTTTGGTTTTCGGAAACGGATGTCTACGCGGCATGGTCGAAAGATTCTCTCTCAACGGCGTGCGAGAGGTCGAAAAATCCTCACTGCTTAACAGGATTCACACCAATGGTGTTGCCCCTCGGAAAACTTAAGATTGATCTGTTGGAGCGGCTTTTACCTCAGCCGGATCGGGATACTCGCGTCATTGTTGGTCCGCAAATTGGGGAGGACGCTGCTGTAATAGACTTTGGTGAGTCATATTTGGTTGCTAAGACAGATCCTATTACCTTTGCAACTGATGAGATTGGATGGTATCTCATCTGCGTTAACAGCAACGATATTGCAACGATGGGGGCCGTTCCAAAATGGCTATTGACGACAATACTTCTGCCGGAAAACCGAACGACCGAAGAATCGGTGCGCCGGATTATGGAACAGATTAACGCTGCATGCGACCATTTCAATATTACGCTGTGTGGTGGACATACTGAGGTTACTTACGGTTTAGATCGCCCAATTGTTATTGGGCAAATGCTCGGTGAAGTTGCGAAAGACAAGCTAATCCTTTCATCGGGGGCGCAGGTAGGGGATGATCTAATATTGACAAAGGGCCTTGGCATTGAAGCCACGTCAATCATCGCCCGCGAGTGTGAGTTGGATCTGTTGGAAAAGTTTTCCCCCGCTTTTCTTAGCCGGGCGAAGGACTATTTGACCTCACCGGGAATTTCGGTGCTGGAGGAAGCACTGATTGCTGCTGGAATCGGCGGCGTCCATGCAATGCACGATCCAACTGAGGGCGGCGTTGCGACAGCCATCCATGAGGTTGCACACGCTGCGAACTTGGGGGTGGTTGTCTGGCAGGATAAACTACTCATATCCGAGGAGACGCGGCAGCTGTGTAATGAGTTAGATCTGAATCCGTTAGGGGTTATCTCCTCTGGTGCATTGCTGATTGTGGCGGATCCCACGAAAAGCGATGAGATTGTATCGGCGATTGCCGGACACAATATTCCTTGCAAAATCATCGGTCAGTTATTACCGCCGGAGGGTGGTCGCTGGCTAGAGGTGAATAGCCAACGTGGCCCACTCCCTATTTTTGAGACAGACGAGATTACGGAGGTCTTTAGCGAATGACAGGGAGGCGACGAAATGAAAGCATTGTTTATTGTTTTTTTTGTTGGGATCTCTTGTTTTCTGTTTGCTTGTAATCTACAGATGGGTCGTAATCAGATAGAGGAGGAAAAAGAAGCGGTTGCCTTCAGGCGAGACTCCACAGAAGTGTATAAAAATCCTGGAGTTTCCCACTTTGAACTGAGTGAACTCGACAGGTTCCCTGTGGAATTCAAAGAGACAATCCAAGTTGAGCCCCGCGCAAAAATATATAGGAATATTGGGGCTTCCTACTTAGAGCAAGATAAGGTTGACGAAGCCATTGTAGCATTTAAAAAAGCTGTTCAGATTGACCCGAGTTTCGTTGAGGCACACTACTTGCTTGCCGATGTCTATTCTATCAAAGGTGAAGGAGTTCTATCACGTAAATTTCTTGATCAAGCGATGGCGTTAGAGGGAAGCTATATAATTGACATTCGCCGTGATGTGATCCCAGATCATAAACCTACTGACACAATAGAACTCCCTCCTAGGTTCGTCCCAGGTCCAATTGAAATGGATATACCCGACAAGTAGCAGAAGCCTTGACCCAAGCAGCCCACCGTGAGAACTTCGATCAATGCCGAGAGAATTTAACGTCCCTCTTTTCTACCGCAGCCCTATCATTTCTGTTGTGAAACAAGCCCGCCGGGTGACAGATCCTCGCAAACGCGACCTTGCCCCTTCTGTCTTGGACTTTGGTCCGGTGCGTTTCAAGATTGCACGTCACTTTGGATTTTGCTACGGGGTGGAGAACGCAATCGAAATTGCCTACCGGGCACTGGAGGAGAATCCGGATAAGCGAATCTTCCTGCTATCTGAGATGATTCATAACCCTCATGTCAATACGGATCTTCGCGAACGAGGTGTACGATTCCTCTGCGAAACGTCTGGGAAGCAATTGATTCCTTTCGATGAATTAATGCCCGCCGATGTAGTTATTGTACCTGCCTTTGGGACGACGCTGGAAATACAGGCTAAACTGAATGAGCGTGGCATCAATCCCTACGCTTACAACACGACCTGTCCCTTTGTGGAGAAGGTGTGGAAAAAAAGTGAGGAAATTGGCAGGCAAGATTACACAATCGTGGTACACGGCAAACGCTACCACGAGGAAACACGCGCGACATTCTCTCATGCGAAATCGGGCGCACCCGTGGTGGTTGTGCTGAATCTGGTTGAAGCGAAAAACCTTGCTAAGGTGATATGCGGAGAGGCTGGTCGGGAGTTTTTCTTGGAGTATTTCGCGGATAGTTATTCGCCCGGATTTGAGCCGGACCGTGACCTGAAACGTATCGGTGTTGTCAATCAAACGACGATGTTAGCGACCGAGACACAGGCGATCGCAGACCTGCTTCGGCAGGCGATGGTAGATCGCTACGGCGAGGAATATATTGACGAACATTTTGCCGATACCAAGGATACGCTCTGCTACGCTACCAAAGAAAATCAGGATGCGACGCTCACTCTCATCGAAGATCGTGGCGACTTAGCCTTGGTGGTGGGCGGGTACAATTCCTCCAACACGAGCCACCTTGTCGAGTTGTGTGAGGCTAAAATGCCGACGTACTTCGTCCGCGACGCCGGGGAGATTGAATCACCCCGGTCTATCCGTCACTGGGACATTCATGCAAAAGTTGTGTGCGAAACGACCGATTGGCTTCCGATAAGTTCTTCTGATGACAGGCCCGTTGACATTATCTTGACCGCGGGGGCTTCTTGTCCTGATGCGTTGCTGGATGAGGTGCTGTGTAAAATTGTTTCGTGGTTCCCCGACACCCTTTCGGTTGACGATGTCCTTAATGTATACCGAGCGGGTGAATACGCCAGCCAATGACAGGGATTCGTGAGCCAGAATGATATAACAAGATTGTGATAGTGCTTATGTTGGTTAATTCGCGCGGATAATTTTCCACCCCTCCTCCATGTTTGTTAAAACCAACGAAAGGGCACCAGAAGTCTGTTTGGCTTTTCCTTTGTCTTTCGGTGTATACTGGAGTGTATAGATTCCATTGACGACAACAGTATCATCAATGACATTCCGGTGGCTGTTGATTTCTGTTAGCGTCATGTTGATCTGGTGATGCATTTCGAGAAAATCGGCAGCTCTTGCCCGGATATCACTGTATGTCCGCCCATTGGAATTATAGTTCAGCGAGAAGCAAGACATGACTTTCTCAAGATCTGCGTTGTCGTATCCTTCCTCATATTGCTTTAACACCATCTTGATCAATTCCTCGTCACTTGGTGGAACCTCTGCCTGTGGTGCGAGTGCTTGTGCCAACTTTTGCGCTGTCTGACCGGTTGTTATTGGGTATCCCCATACCTCTAATTCCATGACCCGCGCCCGTCCTTTCACTTCATAGACAGGTTTTTCCCGCGACATATACTGATAAATTCGTTCTGTGTCATTTGTGGATACAGGCACAAGGCGGATGTGTCTAGCAAACAGTTTACCGCGAATGTCGTGGACTCTTTTCCCTTTGGTGTTATCCCTCGCTGTATACTGTCTGTCTTTCGTATCGCCTGTTGGAATCAACCCCCAGCCTGTTCCGTGCCAATATTCGATGCGGTAGTCTTTGAGGCCGTACTTTATAGCAGGATATTTTTCGGAATCGATTGTGTACATAACAATTCGTCGGATATCGATGGGCTCGGAAAGGTCGATTCGTACAAACGGTCGCCTATTTATATCTGATGTGCGCAGATGTTCCAAGGTACACTCCCAACCGCTACCTTCATCCCACGTTTCTGAAGAGGTGTCCCCATCAATGACCTCTTCGGGTAGGTGATTGGGGAGGTGTTGTGAGGCAGCAGCGGCTGCCCCCTCGCTGAGGAGGGCGAAGTTGATGAGTTCTGGAGGCGGTTCAAAGAGCGGACTTTGCAACGTTTGGGGCTGGCAACCGAGGGTAGCAATGAGCAGAGTTCCGACGCCAAGGCAGAGATAGATTTTGGATAACATTATCCTTACTCCTTTGGATCAACATCACCCCAGTGGGATACCAGTCTTCTGTCCCGGTGCTGCGAAAAAGCAGAGCCTTTCCAATTAGGGGCAAGTTTCAACGAGATAGTGCAGAAATACGTCTTAACACGAGGACAATTCATTTCGACAAATTTTAGTCAACAAAACCGATGTTGTCCACAGGAATCGGCTGCCATTTTCGCATCTGTTCCGATGGGATCTTGCTTTATGAGAAACTTTGTTACATATTTCTGCGTCCATCTAAAAACGGTTGATAAAGCGAGTGGATTATGGTATAATTTAATGAATCTCTGCTCCATAGGTGACTGATTGTAAATTGTTATGAGGGATGTGGGGAGGTTGATCCTCCGCGCGTAAATATCAGTCAAAATTTAGATTGGAGCCATTCGTCCAAAGGGAGGTACGAAAGCTTTGCGTCATTACGAAACTATTTTTATTATTAATCCAGATTTAGATGAGAGTCAAACAAACGACGTTACTGAAGGTGTCAAGACGGCTATTGAATCTGGTGGGGGTAAGGTTCTAAAGGTAGATCCTTGGGGGAAGAGAAAGCTGGCTTATGCAGTTAAGCAGCACGGCGAAGGCCATTATGTGCTTATCGTGTTTGAAAGTGGCCCTGAATTTGTAGCTCAACTGAATGGTCACTATCGGATTACGGAACGGATTATCAAGCACATGGTTGTTCAATTTGAAGGGGATCTAGCCGCACTTACTCCGAGCCATACGCCGGCATCACAGGAAGAAGAAGGTGACTCGACAGATGCTAGTCCTTTTGAAGATATTGAGAGCGAAGATGAAGATAAAGGTGATGAATACATTTGATGTTAGTGACACGGTAGATGGAGCACAGCATCAGATAGATTATTAAGGAGATAAGAATCATGGCAAGTTACAACAAGGTCATACTCATGGGAAATCTCACCCGTGATCCAGAATTACAGTATCTTCCGAGCGGAACAGCGGTGGCAAGAGTTGGGCTCGCTGTCAGTCATGTTTACAACGATCGTCAGTCCGGTGAGAGGAAAGAAGACGTTTGTTTTGTGGATCTTGATGCTTTTGGAAGAACAGCTGAGGTTATCAACGAGTACTTTCAGAAGGGGCGTCCCATATTGGTTGAAGGTCGTCTGAGACTCCAATCATGGGAAACCGATGATGGTCAAAGGCGGAGTAAACATAGCGTTATGGTTGATCGGTTTGAATTTGTAGGTGGTCGTCAAGATGGTGACGGTGGTGGGGGTTACGATCAAGCGTCACCCGCGTCAGCTGCCCCATCAGCCGAATTTTCGGGGGAAGAGGGATCGTCTGCGACTGACGACGACATTCCTTTCTGAGATCAACCGCTACATAAACTTAACGAACACTAAGAACGAAAAGCGGGCGCAGTTGATGCCCGCTTTTCTTCTGTATTACAAATTGGAGGACTGGAATCGTGGCAAGGGACCAACGAAGAGATACAAGAGATAACCGTGACAATTTTAGAGATAACCGTGATGCTCCGTTTCGCCGGGGTCGTCGCAAGCGGTGTCGATTTTGCATGGATAAGGTAGATTTCATTGATTATAAGAGTACTGAAATACTCAGAGGTTTTATGACGGATCGCGGTAAACTTTTGCCACGACGGGTTTCGGGAAACTGTGCGAAGCATCAGAGGCACGTGACGCGGGCGATCAAACGTGCGCGTAACATTGCCTTAGTGCCTTTTACAACACAACAGTAGATCATTTTTGTAGGTGGGAAACTACGCACCATGATTTTCGGACTCGTATTGTAGAAATTCTGAGTCGTAAAAATTGAGAGGCATGTTATGGAAGTTATCCTTAAAAAAAGGGTTGAAACACTTGGAGATGAGGGGGACATTTTAACAGTTGCTAATGGTTATGCACGTAACTACCTCATCCCCATGCAACTTGCGGTTCGAGCAACAGAGAAGAACCGACGGATGCTTGAGCATGAGCGGCAATTGCTAGCAGCCCAAGGCGAAAAAGCGAGAGTCAGGGCTGAGGAGCTCGCAGGTCGTATTGCAGAAGTAACTTGTACCATTCAAAGGCGCGCCGGGGAAAATGATCGATTATTTGGATCTATTACCTCGATGGATATTGCAGACGCGCTCGCTAGCCAGGATATTGAAGTGGATCGGCGGAATATTGAACTAGAGGAACCGATCCGGGAACTGGGTGTTTTCACAGTACCCATCCGTTTCCACGCTGACGTTGCAGCAGATATTCAGGTTGTTGTGGTTCGTGAAGAGTCATCTTAACGGACAGACTCCACCGGTCATAAACTCCGGGATTGAGCGATGAATACCAAAACTACGGAAGCCCTTCACGACAGGGAATCGGAACAAGCTGTGCTTGGGTCAATGATGGTAGATAGTGCGGTGATTCCCCGTGTGCTTGCTATTCTCGGTCATACTCCAGAGGTTTTTTTTACTACAGATCATCAGCTCATTTATGCAGCGATTCTCGCAGTTTATGAGCGCCATAACAGGGTGGACGCGCTCCTTGTGTCAGATGAGCTTGAAAGGAAAAACGAGCTCAATCGATCGGGGGGGGACTTGTATCTTTATGACCTACAAGCCCGGATTGTCGAAACGGAAAGTGCTGAATTTTATGCCCAGATTGTTTGGGAGAAATCGACGCGCCGGCAGCTGGTGCAGACAGGGGAGCAGATCAGCAATCTAGCGCGTGATCAGGAACAAGAGCTTCGGGAGGTTCTGGATCAAGCCCAAGAGGGAATTTTTCACCTCGGTCAAGCGGATAATGACAAAGGATTTGTATCGGTTGGTTCTATTATCAAGGAGACGTTGGGAGAGATCGAAGAGCTGTCCCATAAGCGCGAGCAGTTTATTGGTGTACCGACGGGCTTTACCGATTTTGATTTAATGACCTCTGGATTACAGCGTGGCGATTTAATTATCATTGCGGCGCGACCCAGCATGGGCAAAAGTACGTTAGTGCTGAATATGGCTCAGAATATCGCCATTGAGCAGCAGCTGCCGGTTGCGATATTCAGCCTTGAGATGCCGACGCAGCAGGTGCTATTACGGATGTTGGCTGCTGAAGCCCAAATTAACTTTGGTCATCTTCGTACTGGAAACTTGACAGAGGAGGATTGGCCAGGGTTGTCACAGGCTGCTGGCAGTTTAATGTCTGTGCCTATTTTTATTAATGATACGAGGGGTGTCACTGTACAGATGCTGCGAGCGGAAGGTCGGCGCTTGAAAGGCGAACACGAAGACCTCGCGGTAATTATCGTTGATTATTTGCAGCTGCTGAGTGGTTCGGGTCGATATACCGGGCGGGTAGAAGAGATTTCTGATATTTCACGTGCGCTCAAGACCCTCGCTTGGGAACTGGATACACCGATCATTGCGTGCTCCCAACTGAGTCGTGAGGTTGAGAAACGTCCGGATAAACGGCCGTTATTATCTGATCTGCGAGAATCTGGAGCGATCGAGCAGGATGCGGATTTGGTTGCCTTCTTATATCGAGAAGACTACTATGATGAAGCTGCGGATGATCAAGGAACTGCCGATCTGCTTATCAAAAAACAGCGCAACGGACCAACAGGCACAGTCAGATTAGAATTCAACAAAACGCAGATGCGATTTGCTAACATGTCCTATCAGTAGGGACAGGGTAGTTACGCCTCGTATGCAGGCCTCCTTAAGTTTTTTGCGACCTTGATCCCGTGTGTCCCTCTATGAATGACCAATCTCCTCTCCGACGTCAGGTATTATACGATTCACGTAGCCCTTTAGTCCGCATAATCGCTTTTTTTGGTGATAAAGCTTTGAACTGGCTATCTGGGCTTGGCAGCGCAACTATGCTGGTGTGGGAGACTTGGTCGTTAGCTTTTAGGCGTCCATTTCAACTTAGATTGCTGGTTCATCAGTTGTTTTTGATTGGCGTCAATTCGATACCAGTTGTGTTGGTTTCCGGGATCTTTACCGGCATGGTATTGGCAACACAGGGCTACCACCAACTGAAACAGATTTCCGCGGAGGGGACGCTGGGCCAATTTGTCGGTGTGTCTGTTGTCAAAGAACTGGGACCGATGGTAACAGCTTTTGTGCTTGCCGGTCGGATCGGCGCGTCAATTACGGCGGAACTGGGTACCATGAAGGTGACTGAACAGATAGATGCCCTCGAGGTTATGGCAACTAATCCGGTCAAGTACCTTGTGGTTCCCCGTTTTCTTGCTTGTGCGATTATGCTGCCGATTTTGACCCTTTTTGCGATTGTCTGCGGGATTGCTGGGGGCTATCTCGCATCTATTTCCCTGTTTGATATGAACGGTCTATTCTTTCTCAAGCTGGTCCAAGACACTTTATTTATTGACAGCATTGTTATTAGTCTTGTTAAAGCGTCCGCGTTTGGGATGGCGATTGCTTCGATTGGTTGTTACAAAGGGTTCACAATCTCCTCGGCGGGCGGTGCCGAAGGGGTCGGCAAATCCACAACAGGTGCAGCGGTGACGTCGTTGATTACTATTTTGGCTCTGGATGCTTTTTTGAACCATCTGCTTTATACGATTTGGGGGTTGCAATAGCCGGCGGAACGGAATAAAGTGCGCGAGGGTTGTCAGTGTTATACTTTTTATTCAGTTGTGCCGTGACTCTGCCGTAAGTCAAATGATTTGGATTGAAAATCTTTGGAAAGACTTTGAAAACAAAGAGGTTCTCACCGGGCTTGAGCTTTACATTCCGCGCGGTGAAACCTTGGTCATTATGGGGCAAAGTGGGTGTGGGAAGAGCGTCCTGCTCAAACTGATTACCGGATTAATTAAGCCGGACCAGGGGCAAATCTGGATTGATGGTGAAGATATCACGGCGCTCAAACGAAAAGGCTTGAACCGTACGCGCCGAAAGCTGGGTATGCTTTTCCAATCGGCGGCCCTTTTTGACTCTATGACTGTTGGGGAAAATGTTGCGTTCATGGTTTCCCAGCACATGAAACTCAAGAAACGTGAGATTGACGACATTGTAGAGGAAAAGCTACATTTAGTCCAACTTGATGGTACCCAACACCTGAGACCGGCAGAGCTCAGTGGAGGTATGCGAAAACGGGTCGGACTTGCCCGCGCTATTGCATGCAGTCCGGAGGTGATACTATACGATGAGCCGACGACAGGGTTAGATCCGATTACAGCTTTGGAAATCAATCGACTCATCCGCGACCTGCACCAGAAGTTGCAGGTCACTTCTGTTGTTGTTACACACGATATGGATAGCGCGTTTTCGGTCGGCACAAGGATGGCAATGATACACCAAGGTAAGGTGATTGCCCACGGGACCCCAGATGAAATTTGGAAGATTGATAACCCGGTTTTGCAGCAATTTATTGCTAATGAAAACCATCATCATAATTGATGATGGTAGATGAGGTGATTGATGGGGTCGTGGAGTGTGCAGCTCAAGGTGGGGCTTGTTTTCATCGTTGGCATTGTTCTCCTTGTGATTTTGATAGTGAATGCCGCTAACTCTCCTTGGAGTGCGAGCGGCGAGTTGTTACGGGTTAACTTCAATAATGCTGGAGACCTGCGCGTTGGTGCGAAGGTTCAACTGGCTGGCGTACAGGTCGGCAAAGTCACGGGTATTGAACTGAACAAAGATGGGACTCGCGTTGAGGTTCAGATGCGGGTCAAAGATGCATTTCAAAGGCTCCGGCAAAATTGTCGGGTAAAAGTTGGTGTTATCGGTTTTGTCGGAGAAGCGTATATCCATTTAACTAATGGGCCCGTTGGAAATCCGAATTTAAAGCCGACTGATCTTCCACTGACGGGGCAAGATCCACTCGACCTCTCAGAACTGGCTGCGCAGGCAGATCACATTGTTAGGCAAGGCACGCAATTTCTCGAATCCGCAAACCAGTTTATGAGCTCGAATCAAGAGAACATCAGTTCGAGTATTGTGGAGATGCGGGCACTCATTGAGCAAACGAGCCGCGCTTTAACGGAGATAGTTGGAGCTACGAATGAATCTGTAAGGAATCTGAATCGTATTGCACAGGAGAACGACTTTCGTCTGGCGCAAACCTATAAACGGTTCAATCGGCTGATGGATAGATTAGAAAACGATGTTTTACTAATCAGCAGTCAGGTTGGCGATATTAATCGAGCTGTCCTTGATTTGGTAGATCGCAACTCATCTCCTGTCGAACAGATAATCGTTGACTTACAAACAAGCGCCACGAATTTTCGCCAGTTGTCTCAGCAGTTAGATGAAGATCTCGCCGAATTGACCGCTGGCATTTCGGATTTGATTGCCCAAAGTAAGGCGGTCATTGCGACTGAAAAGCCGAAAGTTGACCAGCTGCTCGAAAGCCTCACCAATGCGACTAACGAGTTGGATGGACTGCGAAGCAGTGTGGACCAGTTGCTTCATACCGCGCAGCATGGGGAAGGCAGCATCGCTCAGTTGTTGAATAACCCGGATACGCTAAATGAAGTGCGTAGTACGGTGAAAACGGTTGACGAGACAATGCTCGCGTTTCAGGATCTTTCTCGGACGTTAGATCGGAGTTCGGAACAGTTCAAGCTACCTGAATTCGGTTGGGATTACGAACTCAGGTATTTAAGCCTTGAGGAGAGCCTGCACAACGAGTTGGGTGTGTTACTGTTTGCCGGAGATAACCAGCGATACCGATTGGGTCTCGGAACTCGTGAAGAGGAGATCAAGTTGGACTTCCAATACGGTTATGACTTCACGGGTAATCTACGAGGGCGCGCTGGGTTTATGCGGTCAAAAGTTGGCGTGGGTTTTGATGTATGGTTGCTCTCTCGGAAACTTGGTATTACCATCGAAGGTACACAGTTGACCAGCAAAAGTCCAGAACTTGGTGCGGAGGTAGCGTGGCGGTTTTTTCCGTACGGACAGATTATTATCGGCGCGGAAGATCTGACATCGGGTGATATCCGCTATACAGCAGGTCTGCGGTTTTTGTCGAGAAACTGGTAGACTGGATTCGGTGCTGGGAGGAATACCTTAAATGGCAAAAGAGAGTCGACAGTTTGTTTGTCAGGAATGTGGTCATTCCTCCATTAGATGGCTTGGTCGTTGTCCGGAGTGCGATAATTGGAACACTTTCGTTGAAGATATTGCGGAGACATCTTCTACGCATGCCAGACTCGTAGCGCAGCCTGCGAGCGATCCGGCGCCCATTACGCGGGTTAGTGCGAGTGAATCGGACAGACAAGTCACGGGGATTGGCGAATTTGATCGAGTCCTTGGTGGTGGGATTGTACCGGGGTCTGTGGTGTTAATCGGTGGCGATCCCGGAATTGGTAAATCGACGATACTGCTACAGGTGAGCGATGCGTTAAGTCGCGCTTGTGGAGGAGTGCTGTATGTGTCGGGGGAGGAATCAGTTGCCCAAACAAAGCTGCGGGCGAACCGACTTGGCATCACCTCTGATTTGCTATATGTGCTGTGTGAGAATAACTTAGAGGAGATTGAATCACATATAACACAACTCAACCCTCGTATGGTTGTTATTGACTCTATTCAAGCGGTTTACCTCCCCGGATTACAATCTGCTCCGGGTAGCGTAACGCAGGTTCGTGAGAGCGCAGCGCAATTATTAGTTATTGCTAAAAGTAAAGGTATCCCAATCATCCTCGTCGGGCACGTAACTAAGGAGGGTTCTCTGGCGGGTCCCCGTGTTTTGGAACACATGGTTGATACTGTCCTCTATTTTGAGGGGGAGAAACAGCATATCTACCGTGTCTTGCGTTCTGTAAAAAATCGGTTTGGCTCAACTAACGAAATCGGGATTTTCGAGATGTTAGGTCGCGGTCTTGTTGAGGTTAAGAATCCATCAGAGTTGTTTATCAGTGAGAGACAGGAGAACACCTCCGGATCAGTGGTGGTATCGAGTATTGAGGGCACTCGTCCGTTATTGCTGGAACTTCAGGCGTTGGTTTCTCCTGCAAACTTCGGTTTTCCCCGCAACACGGCAGCTGGGGTAGATCGGCAACGGATTGCGTTGTTGATTGCAGTCTTGCAGAAACGGATCGGGCTTGACATTGGTGACTCGGATGTATTTGTCAATATTACAGGTGGAATGCGCGTTGATGAGCCGGGTATTGACTTAGGTGCTGCGATCGCGATAACATCGAGTCACCGAGATATACCGATTGATGCACGGACTGTTGTCATTGGTGAAGTTGGTTTAGGTGGAGAAGTTCGTGCCGTTGCGCATATTGAGAAACGGCTATTGGAAGCCGCAAAGTTAGGTTTTAATCGCGCGGTTTTCCCCGAGTCCAATCGTAAAGGCTTAGAGTTGAACGAAGACATTGACTTGGTCGGTGTCAAAGATCTTTACGGTGCACTAAGTGCACTACTATAAGAAAGGGGGTGGCTCGGGTGCAAATTTGGATTATCCGCATTGCTTTTGCATTAATTGGTGCAGCGCTGGGGTTTGTTATCAGTGGTATCACAGGAAGTGCTATCGGTTTTTTTGCTACTATCATTTTGGTGGGAATTGAAACATCAATTCCGCGACCACTGTTACGGGATTTCTTCGCCTGCTTCGCTGGACTAACGTTCGGTTTGATTGTAGCCAGTCTTATTATTTATATTATTCGAGCATCAACTGGTATGATTAACCCGATATTAACGGCAAGCATCGTTCTTTCATGCGGCTATGTAGGGACAATGATTGTCTATCGCAGACGAGATGCTTTTGCACTGTTTTCCCTTACCACACACGGGATACAATCGAAGTCTCCAACGATTAAGGTCTTAGATACAAGTGTGATTATCGATGGGCGGATTTTGGATATTTGCCAAACAGGGTTCATTGATGGTGTGTTTGTGATTCCTCGGTTTGTCTTAAATGAATTGCAACATATCGCGGATTCTTCTGATCTACTTCGTCGTAACAAAGGGCGACGTGGTTTTGAGATTTTACGTTTGATGCAAAACAATCCTGACATTGATGTTGATGTGACTGAAGAGGATTTTCCCGAAGTGCCGGAAGTGGACGCCAAGTTGATTCATCTCGCTCAAGAGATTGGGGCGAAGATTATTACTAATGATTTCAACTTGAATAAGGTGGCTGAGCTTCAGGGTGTGACGGTGCTCAACATCAACGAGCTTGCGAATTCCGTTCGTCCGGTCGTCGTTGCTGGCGAGGTTATTCAGGTGCGTGTGCTTCGCGAAGGCAAAGAACCGAACCAAGGCGTTGGATATCTTGATGATGGGACCATGGTCATTGTTGAGTATGGTAGGCAATATGTTGGGCAGACAATTGATGCGATTGTCACCCAAACATTGCAAACAACCGCTGGTCGGATGATTTTTACGCGTACGAAGACTGATGAAATGGACACTGATGAACCAGAGGACGTGCGTTCTTATTCCCGCAGCTGGCCACGGAAGCCGGATGGGGCATCATCCTACTAAGAAGCCGTACTTGGAGCTTCTTGACAGACCGATCCTCGCGCATACGATTGGCGTATTTGATCGAAGCGTTGTTATCGATGCTATCTTCGTGATTGTCGGTGAAACGGACTTTGACGCTTGCCGATCTGTTGTGATTGAGCCGTACGGCTTCCAAAAGGTTGGTGGACTCGTCCCCGGTGGTGAAACGCGCCAAGATTCTGTTTTCAACGGATTAAAAGCGCTCCCGCATGATACGGATTTCGTCATCGTCCATGATGGAGTTCGTCCCTTTGTGACCGATGAAATCATTTTTACCTGTCTCGAAGCGGCAGCAGATTGCGGGGCAGCAGTTACGGCGGTCCCTGTCAAGGATACCATCAAGATCACTGATAGGGATGAATTTGTCGTTGATACACCGGATCGGAGCCAGCTTTGGGCGGTACAGACGCCGCAGGTATTTCGGAGGGATGTATTGATTGAAGCCCACCAACATGCGCGTCGAGAACAGATTCAGTTGACAGATGACGCAGCACTGGTCGAGCAGCTTGGACTCAAAGTGAAGTGTGTCATGGGGAGTTATAGCAATCTGAAGATTACGACCCCGGAAGATCTGGCTGTTGCTAAGACATTAATTAACAACAGATAAAGCGTCGGAGATCATAGGCACTTATAGGTCTATAAACTACCATGCGTGTAGGAATTGGTTACGATGTTCACCGATTGGGAGAAAATCATAAATTGATACTCGGCGGGGTAACAATCCCATACGAGTTGGGTTTGATTGGACATTCTGATGCAGATGTGCTAACCCATGCCATTTGCGATGCAATACTTGGGGCAGCAGGTCTAGGTGACATAGGTCAACATTTTCCCGATACGGATGCGGCGTATGCTGGGATTGATAGCCTAATCTTGCTCGGTAAGGTAAAGACGTTAATTTCTTCGGATTATACAATTCAGAATGTGGACAGCACGGTGATTATGGAACGGCCAAAGCTGGCACCTCATATCCCTTCAATGCGTCAGTGTCTTGCTGAGACATTGGGTATTTCAAGGAATCGGGTTAATGTCAAAGCGACAACGTCGGAAGGACTTGGTTTCATTGGCGAAGGAAGAGCTGCTGCTGCTGAAGCTATTGTCTGCCTCACCGAATTAAGATAGATGTTAGTAATACCTCTGTCCTAAATAAGAAAGAGAACTGATGGCATTAAAGATTTATAATTCCCTCACAAGGCAGTTGGAAGAATTTGTGCCGTTACATGAGGGAAAAGTCCTTATGTACAGTTGCGGGCCCACTGTCTACGATTACTTTCACATCGGTAACGCTCGCACGTTTTTGGTTTCTGACATTGTTCGTCGCTATCTCGAATATAAGAATTACACCGTCACGTTGGTTCAAAATCTGACGGATATTGATGATAAGATTATCAATCGTGCAAATGAGCAAGGGATTGATTGTTGTCAATTAGCTCAGAAATATGTGGATGCCTATTTTGAGGACTCAAGTAAACTGGGCATCCGTTCAGCGGACGTTCATCCGAGAGCGACTGAGCATATTTCGGAGATAATTTCCCTGATTCAGACGTTGATTGACAAGCAGGCAGCTTATGAGATTGATGGAGACGTATATTATCGCGTCAACCACTTTGCCGAATACGGAAAGCTCTCCCATCGTAAACCGGAGGATTTGCTTGCTGGCGCTCGTGTTGAGGTTGATGAGCGCAAGGAAGATCCGCGGGATTTCGATCTATGGAAAAAGTCTAAAGCGGGGGAACCGTGGTGGGATAGTCCTTGGAGCAAGGGCAGACCGGGTTGGCATATCGAATGTTCTGCCATGGCGATGAAACACCTCGATGAAACGATTGATATTCACACTGGCGGACATGATCTCATATTTCCACATCATGAAAATGAGATTGCCCAGAGCGAAGTAGCGACCGGAAAAGCCTTTGTCCGATATTGGATGCATGTGGCATTCTTGCAGATTGATGGACGACGGATGGGTAAATCAGAGAGCAATTTCATCTTTGTCCACGATGCCGTGCAGCAATACGCGCCTGAAGCGATTCGTCATTTTCTGATTTCCGCGCAGTATCGCCATCCATTGGATTATAATCCAACAAGCCTGAAAGAATCGAGCAGCGCTGTTCGACGGTTGAATAACTGTATTGATGCCCTCGGACCGTACCGAGACGTGGCTGGGGATGCGCTTGAAGGGTTAAACGACGCCGAAGCGGTACGTTTGCTCGAATCTATCAACACGATGCGCGACGACTTTGAAGCTACGATGGATGAAGATTTTAATACCGCTGGGGCGTTGGGAACGATTTTCAAGTTCGTGGGCGAAGTGAATCAGTTTCTTGCGGCAACCGACAATACTGCTTCGGAGGAGAGGAGAAGTGTCCTAAGTCAAGCGTATCGGAGTTTGGTTGAGGTTTGCAGTGTACTTGGCATATACACTGAGGAAGAAGTTGCCAGTGATGCACATGCAGCTTTGACAGAGGAACTGATGAATCTTATTCTGGAGGTTCGTGAGGATGCGAGGGAACGCAAGGATTGGGATACAGCGGATAAAATACGCGATCAGTTAGAGCAGCTCAACATTGAACTCCAGGATAGTCGGGGCGGAACAACTTGGCGGATTCTCAAAGGGGCGAAAGGGTAAAAACTGAGAGTGAGAAAAAACAAGTATTGATTTATCGGAATCTCATCAAGTTAGGCTATGTGAACACCTTACGCATTAAGTATTACGCACTGTTTTTTCGGGGGTATAGCGATGGATCGTTATTTAGGACTATTGTCCATCTGTCTTTGTTTTCTATTTTTGCTCGGTTGTGGAATAGTTGCCAAACAGGAGTGGAGCGAAAATTATGCCTCAATGACAGGGGTACGGGCGACGAATGCAAAGATGATTGATGGAAACATCAGAACATTTGGGGAAACAGCGTTTCGTGAAGGTACGCAGGACACCTTCGGTCCCGCGCCAACATCACAGGCAGTCGTCCTGCTCCCGGATAGGAAGGTGATTCGCCGAGTTGTAATTCACTCAGACAATTTGAAGAAATTCACCGTATATGCGGATAAGGGGAGCGAGGATTGGGAAATCATCAAAGAGGTTAACAATGTTGCGGTGAATCCGATTGACTTGTCTGTGAATGCACCATTTCCAACTGACAAGATCCGCATCCGTGTGTTAGGTACTACAGACGATGCGGCACTTCGTCGAGGTCAACGGAGACGGAACTTTTGGGCAAGCGGAAATCGTCGTGCGGCAGCCAAGATCTACGAAATTGAGTTATATGGCTATCAGTCGGTGACATTAGCGGACGCAGCGGAAGCAGAGGAGTCGGAGGATCAGAGCGACGCAGAGCTGGATCAACTGTTGAAGTAGGATACATAGGGGTAAGACGTGATCTGTGGATTATCACGCTTCACGTTCTACTTTTTATTCACTTAAAATAAAGGAGGCAAGATATGCGTTTTATAGCAATAACTTTTTTAATAATGGGGTTGGTTTCCACGCTGGGGTGTTTGGGTCCAAGTGGGCCTCCGATTCAGTGGAGTAGGAACATTGCCCCGTTTGCGGATTGTCAGGATCCAAAGTTGAATGATGACAATGCGTTCTCCGTTGGGGAAACGTCGAGGCTCATTATTGAGAAACAAACGATGCTTACCAAGGCAGATCAAGAAGAAGAAGAGAACTTCACGCAGGCGACGCTTAAATGGGCAAAACCGCAGCCCGTTCAGCGCATTATTGTGGTAGCAGATAAAGGGAAACTTGAATTCTTTGAAGTCCAAGTTACAGATGAGTCTGGAAAGTGGAAAACGATTAGAAGTGTCAAGAATCACTTTCAAGATCAATACAAACTTCAGCTGCCGGAACCGATCCATACTCAAGCCTTGCGTTTGAAGGTTCCTAAGAAGTGGGAATCCCGACGTGTGGGTGGTCAGAAACGTAGAACGAGAGGCGAAGGCGGCGCAGAGGTTGACATTTTTAAGCCGATTCGTGATATTCAGGTGTACTATGCCTTACCGCCCGAAGAAACAGCAATGGGCGCGGAACCGGCAGCAAGTCAGTGAGATTCACAGGTTATGTTAGCCGCTGAGACGAAAAATCTGATTCACCTCAATCTTATTCCGGGTATCGGGAATTATACCATCCGACGCCTGTTAGCGGCTTTTGGATCAGCGGAGAGATCGGTTGCTGCGACATCGGAGGAGTTAGCCCAAGTCGATGGGCTGACTCCCGATATTCGGGAACAGTTGATTGATGGCAGATCACGTGCTCCCCTCGCGCAGGAACTTGAGCTGATTCAGCAGCACCAATGCCACATCGTAACTATCAGCGATGACGCTTACCCACCGCTCCTTAAGCAGATTGATGACCCGCCCGCATTGCTTTATGTCATCGGCAAATTTCCCCTACCTGATACATTAAGCATCGCAATTGTTGGATCGCGTAGCCCGACCGAATATGGCAAAACGACCAGCCAGCAGTTGAGCCATCAACTCGCTGCGCGTGGTGTAACTGTCGTGAGCGGGTTTGCTCGCGGCATTGATACCTGTGTGCATCGTGGAGCTCTTGAAGCCGGTGGTGATACGATTGCTGTGTTCGGCTGTGGGTTGAGTATTATCTATCCGGAAACGAATCGTGCGCTTGCAGAAGATATTATCAAATCTGGAGCGTTGATTTCTGAATTTCCGATGACGATGCCGCCCCGTGGAACAAACTTTCCCCGCCGCAATCGGGTGATTAGTGGCTTGGCATCAGGCACGCTTGTTGTTGAGGCGTCTGAGCGAAGCGGTTCGCTCATTACCGCGCGCCATGCTGCTGAACAGGGACGCGAGGTGTTTGCAATACCGGGGCAAATCTTTTCCAATGTGTCACGAGGCACCCATTCCCTTATCAATCAAGGGGCGACGTTGATTAACAGCGTTGATGACCTGCTTGATGCGTTGCCGGACTACGCGCAGACCTTGGGAGGGGAATCCTCCGAATCAACCCGTCAACCACCTTCCTTAAAACGACCTGCCAAGGTCGTCCGTCCTCAACCGATCGAAAAAAGATTGACCCCCACCTCTCAACCGAAGGCAAACCTCAATCTAACTCCCGATGAACAGACTGTGCTATCGGCAATGGAGGCCGATAGCGTCCATATTGATGAGATTACGCGGGTGACGCAGCTGCCGATTGGAAAGGTTTCTTCGTTACTGGTCATGCTTGAGTTGAAAGGGGTTGTTCAGCAGTTGCCGGGGAAGCAGTTTGTGAAGAAATAGATTTATGAGCACAAAAAAGCGGTATCATACCTGTGAAAAAGGGCGTGATACCGCAATTACCGATTGCTCTTTCTTACTTGTCAAACCGCTCCTCTGATTTGACATTTCCCCAGCGTGTGATATGCAAATTCTTCGGTTCGACGGGCAGATTGCTATTCCACCAGTCAGCACCGCTATCTGCGCCGAGACGGTTCGTCAGGTTAGTCAATTCATGTGTCTTGAGGTGAAACCGATAGATTTCCCAGTTCCCACCTTCTTCACGACCTGAAAAGAGAATCTCCCTCCCAGAGGGAGACCAACTATGACCTGAATTCAGATCCCACTCCGGCAACGGAACTTTTTCAGGATGTTTCCCATCTTTATCGATTATCATCAGATGGGCATCATCTACCCGGGCGTTTATAGCAACATAATACAGAATTCGTTTCCCATCTGGCGACCACTTAGGATCAAAATTAACGAACCCAGGCTCAGAGTCGGTCAATCGCCGCTGTGCTCCGTTCGCTACTTTCATGATATAGACTTCTCTACCGTGGTCATCTTTGACTTGTTCAAAAGCAATTTCTTCCCCATCTGGCGACCAATTCGTTGAAGCGGCAAACCCTTCCCCCTTTTTATGATGGGTTAGCGGTGTGACGTTGCCCCCATCCGCATCCATAACATAGATGTTCCATGCCCCATCACGACTGCTTGTAAATCCAATCCTACCATCTGGCGACCAACTTGGGCTGCTATCCAAAGCGGGATGATTGGTCACATTCCGCTGATTGCTCCCGTCCGCGTTCATCACATAGATCTCCAAATCTTCCATACTATGTACTCGTCTGAATGCAATCAGACGGCCGTTTGGAGACCAAGCGGGCGCGGTCTCTGGACCAAGCTTGAATGTCAACCGCCGCAGGTTGTGACCGTAGCTGCTCATGGTATAAATATCTGGATTACCGTGGTAGCTCGATTGAAAAACAATCTTTCCACTAGCAAGGGAAATAAACATTAGGCTGAGGGTGGGAAGCGCGATGAAAACCATTGATGAGAGGCGCATCAGAAACCTCCTTTTTGTGATCACTCAAGGGGAGCTGAATTCACTCCCCTTGAGGTTTATTTGGCTGATTAAAACAAGCATAGGGACAGTCACGTCCCACATCAGCGTTCAGCCGGTGTTGTGTATGAATTACACTTTATCGCCAAAAGGAAAACTCTTCGCCGTCATCCTCACCTTCGGCGAAAAGCTGCGCTCCTTGTGGAGGGTTTATCCGAACTGCAGTATACGCTTTTATGATATACTGCTCATCCTCCGGTAAGTGCTCCACGCCTGTCCGTATCAATTTGCCATATGAGCGAGACCCACCACTCGGAATTGTTATAGGAGACCCTGCATTACCCTCTGTCGCGTCATGGACATGGCCACCACCTATCACTTTATGTGAGAACTCCCATTCCTTCCCGACACCGGTTTCCCCGGTAATTAAAACCGAGGTGGTATCGTTGTTGCGGAGTTGGTGAATCGTCCTCTGAATGGTTCTCATTGCATCGCTATCGCCAAAGAGCATAGAATAATCCCTGTTGCTATTTATTGAAAATGGATTCTATGTCTAAAGGATACAGGCGCAGGCGAGTAGCGTACAAATCTAAATTCGTTAGAGTTAAACTATTAGTTTAGCTCCCGCAAAAATAACTTGGATCGTATTGCGACATCATACGGGGAGAGCGAGTTTTTCAGAAAAACTCGGTTTCAAATACCAATTATGTTGCATTAATGAGTAGTCGTGTAGTTATAATCTTAAACGAAAAACGTTACCTAAGAGTTGATTTTTAGGTTTAATCATTGGAAATGAGCAAACTTATATACTTAGCGAACCTCAAGCTCCGTTCCTTCTGCGATAATTCGGATTGTACCGGAAAACACTGCCCCCGGCTCAAGGACGATGATGCCGGCATCAATATCCCTTGCTTGGAGGTTAATTGCATCTGTTGGGCAGGTGTACGGTTCAAAACAGATTGATGGGCGACCCGGCGGGGTATAGACGACCAGCTCTCGAAACTGTGCATCGGATTCTAAGGTCATACGGACTTTTGCGTCTTGGTCATCAATGACGCAGCGACTCACGTCGTCTGACAGGATGACACCGGTCAAGACATCGTCGAACTGTTTCCCCGCAAGCGGCTTCCCGGATCGGAAGTCCGCATCTTCTTCCAAATTGGAGATCTCACCTGTCGGCAGAAGTTCCTCCAATTCCCAACGCTTTGAAGCTGGTACGGTAATTAGGCATCGTTCAGCCGTAGATTTTGATGATAACGGCACACGAAAATAGGGGTGGCTGCCAAATCCCATGGGCATGTTGCTATCGCCGGTGTTCCTGATATTGATATCCAGCGTCAGGGTGGTTGCTTTGAGCGTATGCGTGATTCGAATCTCAAACGGTAGTGGATACTGACGCATAATCTCTGGAAATTCCCGCGAATTTAGGCGGCAGGCGATTGAAGCGCTGTCCGCTGTATCAATACTTTTAACCTGATAGGGTTGGTTCAATAAGAGTCCGTGGATGGAGTTGGGGGTCCCCGGTGCTTTGTCGAAGGTGTATTCCTTTCCTTCAAAGCTGAATTTTCCACCGCGGATTCTGTTCGGAAACGGGAACAGAATTGGGTTGCCGTACCTTGTTGGTTCGTTTTTTAGCGTTTCCAAATCGGGTGGTGGGTCTATTAGGTCTATCCATTCACCATTGACGGGGATACCCAAGCAGTAACAGTTATTTCCCAGGCTCGTCGCGATCCGCGCCTCCGCTTTGGTGGTATTATCGCGTAAGATATAAGTCTCAATACCACCGACCTCAGTCCGATCAACAACATAACGCGATTCGTTCATTCGTCCTTCCGTCCTTTTCGCTCGATTCGTCACTTCAAAGTGCTGTCTATCATTATACCAAAACGCCGCGACCGCCTCAAGAAGCAACGGTGCACTTACATTAGGGCTATTCAGTTTTCGGCTTTTCAACCATTTTGTTTGAAAAGGTACAACCGGGAGATCACGCCTACAGTGAGATGTCGGGATTCGGAGATCCCTCCTACAGTAAAACTAAATGACCCTAGTGCACTTACATGAATATCGTTGATGTTGAGGCAACTTTTTGATAGACTTATGGGTGAACTCATATAGGGCAAGGTGCTAATTTCTGAATTACGCGAACATGGAGGATAACGGTGCAATGGATTTCTCGCTGGCTCGAACCCGACGAAACTGCTGATATTGATGCGTTGAAAAGCCAGTTACATCTTGAAGTGAAACGTGATGCGTGAAACGTAAGGAGAATAATCGTGACAATTCGACATTTTAAGGCAAGTGCTTCGTTGATCGCTATTCTGTTGCTGCTGAGTGGTTGTTCATTCTTCCATCGAAGTCAGCCCGCCGAAAAGGTAATCGTCGATCCACTGATCGAACGAAATAGAGCGTGGCGCGAACAGGTCGAGGCTGGAAATTTGGCGCTTCAAGATGGAGACTTGAAAGATGCGCTTGAAGCGTATCGGGCTGCGATGGTAATTAAGCCGAATGCAAGCCAGATCCAATTCCAGATTGCGAAGCTCCTCTTCCAACAGGAGGAATATGAAAAAGCGAGAGATGCCTTTGTCGCGACAGTAACGCTCGATCCCAAAAATATGGATGCACGGAATTCTTTGGGCTACATCTATGAGCAATTGAACAACTATAATGCTGCGTCACAGGTTTACGAGGATACTTTGGAGGTTGATCCACAGAACCTATACGCTCTTAACCATCTCGGTTTGACTTACAAGCAGCTCGGTCGACTCGACGACGCTGAACGGACTTTGCGAAAGGCAATAGAGGTTGATCCAAAGGCTGCACGACCTGATAGCAGGAATCTGCATAACTATCTCGGCTTGATTTACTGGGAAAAAGGCGACATCGGGGAAGCTATCGCCGAGTTTAGAGAGTCTATCCGGCTTTTCCCGACGGACGTATGGGCACATCAAAGCCTTGCTTCTCTCTACGAGGATCATGGACGTTACTACGAAGCGCAGCTTCAGTACCATAAAATTCTGGAGATAGATCCCCAGAATCTCCTCGCCCCAACACGCCTCCAGGCACTTGCACAGTTAGATCGATCTGGACCGATGGTCGTTGACCTCGCGCCTGTAGATTTAATTGACATCGACATCCAGGAAATCATCGCCGCTGCGCCTAATAGAGTTGATTATCCCCACGCTGACGCGATCATCCTACTCAACCAGTTTAGTCACGAAGTTACTCCAGCAGGGAAATCCCGTTACACCACACATCAGGTGGTCAAGATTTTAACGGAGCGGGGGGCGCAAAACTACGATGACATCGCGATTCCGCATACGCCTACTGCACAACATATCACGGTCAACGTTGCACGAACTATCACCCCCGATGGTGCTGTTGTTGAACCACCGGAGGAGGCGTTCAATGATGTCACCCCGCCGGGATTGCTCTCCTACAACCTTTATTCTGATTCGATGTGGCGAGTCATCTCAATGCCTGCCCTCAAGCCGGGGGTGTGTATTGAGTATCAGGTCACGCTTGAGGATGCGGGGGCGGAGTCGGTCGGGAGCACCTCATGGTTTTGGGGCGGTTTTAGCTTTCAATCCACAGATCCGATCTTGCAATCTGCATATGCGTTGCATGTCCCCAAAGGGACGAACTTCAGGTGGAAAGCGATCCATTGCCGGCTCGATCCCCAGATATTACAAGAAGAGGAGACCAGCACGTATCTCTGGACCCATGGCGAAACACCCGCGCTTAAGAGGGAGTACAATATGCCGGCGACCAACGATATTGTACCACGCTTGAGTTACTCGTCTGTAGAATCTTGGGACGCCGTTTATAGTTGGTACAGAGACATTGCAAAAGACCGATACACGGTTGACCAAGCGATTGAGAAAACGGTCGAGGACATTACCGCGGATCTTCTCACAACGGATGACAAGATTCGGGCGATATACCACTTTGTGGCATCGCAGATTCGTTATGTGGGAATCGAGTTGGGGCAGGGGGCATTTCAACCCACGCCGGCGGATGAGGTACTCAGTGTCCGATACGGTGATTGCAAGGACAAAACTACATTGATGATTACGATGCTTGATGTCGTTGGTATTGAGGCGTTTCCAGCCATGCTGAGTCCCGCGCCGTATCAGCGCGTTGATTTGGAACTTCCCTCGCTCGGACAGTTTAGCCATCTGATTGCTGCGATCCCCCGCGCTGATGGCGACTATATTTGGCTCGATCCGACGGCCGATACCTGTAGCTATGGCGATCTTCCCGCACGGAATCGAGGGCGAAAAGGGTTTGTTATCCGAGACGATCGAGGTGAATTTGTTGATATTCCCGTCTCTACACCTGAATCTAATCGATTGATCGTTGACACAGTGGTCACATTGGCAGAAGACGGGACGGTTCAAGGGAGTATGCAGATTGACACACTTGGGCAGTACAATATTGAGGCGCGGTTAGAATATAAACCGGTATCGCCGAGCGCATGGAAAGATACCCTTGCCGTTGGGCTTAGTAAGCAATTTCCCGGCGTCCGGGTTGATTCGGTACAGATATCTGATCTGGCGGATCTCAACGTTCCGGTGCGACTCAACGTTGCTTTTACTGCTGAGAATTATGTCGAGTTAGTTGGCAACGGTTTGGTGTTTCCGATGCCGAGCGATGAGTTTTCGGATTATGCAGAGATTTTTGCGGCGGTTGAACGTCAACACCCGCTTGATCTGAGCTACCCGATGCAGATGAAAAAAACAATCCGGATTACTCTGCCGGAGGGGTGGAAGGCAACCTTCCCGAAAGATCTTCGTTTAGAAAGTCGGTTTGCCGGTGTGGAACGCCAGTACAAACTGGAGGGAGATCAGATTCAGTACGAAATTAGCTTCACTATCAAGGAGGCAATTATACCACCCGAAGATTATCTCGCAGCGAAACATTTCTTCGATATGTTGGTACGAGAGGATCGTACGCAACTCATCTTGGAGAAACGCGCCAAACCTAAAATATAAACGACGAATAGACGGAAGGGAGTCTATTGAACGTAGCATGTTATCCACGGAGGCTTTACAATGAACGCATCATATGAACGCCCCTACAGACCTGTTGATCTAAACGTATCAATGACTAAGGGATTTCCGCTTATGTCAATGGCGGAAAAACTAATGGAAGAAGCGGCATCTGCTACGTCAGGGCGTGCCTCATTAACGCTGGCACATGGAGATGAATTGACCATCGTGTTGGTTGCCCTCAAAGCGGGAACTACGCTTGAAGATCATCAGGCACCTACCGCCGCCACCGTTATCGCGCTTAGCGGAAACATCATATTTACGACGAGTGCTGAGAAGATTGCGTTGGGACAAGGTGAGGCGGTTACCTTCACGGCTGACATCCTACACGCTGTCTATGCCAGCGAAGACAGCGGGTTTCTTATCGTTATCGGTGGCAAGGGTTCCGAGTAATGCACAGAAGAGCAGATGGAGGTTCCTTCACAGCTTCATAACTAGCATGGAAGGTGACAGTATATCAAACGAAAGGATAGGCTTTACAATGACCAAAAATTGGAAATTATTAGCGGAACAGTTAGATAGGGAGTTGGGCTTGAAGCACACCCCTATTGCCATCACATTTTCTGACGAAGCTCCTCAAGATGTGTCAACACATGAAGGTGAGGTGCCAGCACCAACGCCCGACGGTCGCAGCGGCAAGGTCCCAGCGGGATGCGTCTTTTGGAAGGATGCGACGGATCAGACATTTACGACAGTGCCCGAAGACCACTATAACTGTAGCGTTGGGAGTGTCACACACGGGTTGAAAACGTTGGAAGATGTTATGAATAACGGAGATGTCGGTGCCATCGTGGAGGTGGGATGGGTGTCTCCCGAAGAAGCGATGCAGCTACCATTTGTAAATGACCGTCCAAGCCACATCACTTATGGACCTTTAGCGGATACGTCCGTTGACCCTGATGTGATACTTTTGAAAGTAAACGGTTTTCAGGCGATGGTTATCCACGACGGGTTTAGTGATACGGTTTTCGTCGGCAAACCGCAGTGCCACATCATCCCGATCTCGAAAGAGCAGGGGAAACTCGCGATTAGCACGGGGTGTATGTTGAGTAGGGTGCGGACAGGGATGCCGCCGGATGAAATGACGTGTACAATTCCATCGGAACGGTTGGAGCAAGTTGTCGAAAGGTTGAAAGCGAGGCGGGAAGCGAATGCAGCGGTGGCGGCTTACGCCAATGAGGATATGCGTCGGTTTGCCTAATCGTGCTCAACGGAAACCCCAACGCTTTGGGCGGTTTCGACGAGACGTTCCCATGTTGTATCATCGAGCGGGATGCCGTCTGCCAATCGTTGTTGACGGGTGCGTGCAGAACGTTCACCGGGGATCGAGATTTCATCGAAACCGGGGGCAGTTGGAGAGGCTTTGACGAAATCTATCAGCTGTGCAACGTGCGTTTCAAAATCTGCAATCTCTGTGAATTTCTCAATGTCGATAACGATGATAAGGAAGGCGTTTCCGGCACCGGGTGATGATGATCGGCTGCAACCGGCTTCGCACATCGCGCCGGCGAGAATATCCGTCAACATGCTCAACCCGTACCCTTTGTGACCCACGATGTCGCCGAATGGAAGTAGCGGACCTTGCGGATGTTCAAGATATGCGTTGGGGTCGGTGCTTGGATTACCATTGGCGTCGAGGATCCAACCTTCCGGTAAAGGTTCGCCGCGGCTGCGATATGCCCGAATCTTTCCGCCAGCAACGATGCTGGTGGTGAGATCAATGACCATCGGACTGTCCTTCCCTGTAGGTAGTGCGCACGCAAAGGGATTGGTGCTGAGTCGCCGATCGGTGCCGCCCCACGGTGCAACGCCGTGATCCCCGCCATGGCCGTTAAGAAACAGCAAGCCGATCATCTTCGCATCGGCAGCTATCTTCACATAATCAGCAAGCCGCCCGATGTGGTTGCAGTTGTAGACATTGACAGTGCTGATGGTGTGTGCTTTCGCTTTTGCAATGGCGACTTCCATCGCTTGGGTGGCGATGAATTGTCCCAACCCTCTATGCCCATCAATGACCGCACTGGAAGGGGTTTCGCCGACAATCTCAATCTCCACGTCTGGATCGATTGCCTTATTCTGGATGCTCACGACATACTGCGGCAAGCGCAGAACACCGTGTGAATCGTGTCCGGCGAGATTGGACTCAATAAGCAGATTGGCAATCGTTTGGGCTTTGTCCGGTTTGAGACCTATGGCGGTGAAGATATTGATGCTGATGGTTCTGAGGTGGGTGGCAGGAATCAGGGGCATTAGTTGATGGTCTCGTAGAAGAAATTCCGTTGTTTCGGAACGAACCCTAACTCAGAGATGGTGCGCTCGATTTCTTCGATGGGCATACAGTAGACCGTTCCTGCCTTGCTAACAACATTCTCCTCGATCATTGTGCCGCCCATATCGTTTGCTCCAAACTTGAGCGACATTTGACCGATCTTTGGTCCTTGGGTGACCCATGACGATTGGAAGTTGTCGAAGTTGTCAAGCATGAGTCGGGAGATCGCGAGGGTTTTGAGGTATTCAAAGCTACCTGCGGGTGCAATATGTTCGAGGCGTGTGTGCTTGGGTTGCAGTGACCAGCAGATGAAGGCTGTGAAGCCGCCGGTTTCGTCTTGTAGTTCTCGCAGGCGGAGGAGATGTTCTACACGCTCACCGTAGCTTTCGACATGTCCGTACATCATGGTTGCGCTTGAACGGAGCCCCACATAATGTCCCTGCCGCATCACTTCCAGCCATTCGTCTGATGTGCATTTTTTGGGGCTGATTTCGTCGCGGGCGTGGTCGGTCAGGATCTCCGCTCCGCCACCGGGAATAGAATCTAAACCGGCATCGCGCAGACGGATTAAGGTCTCTTTGAGGGAGAGTCTATTAATTTTGGCGAACCAATCAAGCTCTGGTGGGGAGAAGCCGTGAATATGGATTTTATAGTTTGCTTTGATCCACTGGAGGAGGTCTTCGTACCAATCCAGTTTCAGTTTGGGGTGTAATCCACCCTGCATAAGGATAAGTACGCCGCCGAGATCTATCGTCTCTTGGATTTTGTTCCCCAACTCCTCTTTGGACATCACGTACGCATCGGGATCGGTTTTGTGGCGGTAGAAGGCGCAAAAGTCACAATCGACATAGCACCAGTTGGTGTAGTTGATATTGCGATCAACGATATAGGTGATGTGTCCTTCTGGGTGCTTTCGTTGTCGGATTGTATCAGCAGCCGCGCCGATTGATAAGAGGTCATGACTTTTGAAAAGGGTCAGCCCGTCATCAAAATCAAGGCGTTCACCGGCTAATACCTTCTCCAAAATCGGTTGAATGCTTGCATCCATATCTCTTAATTTCCTCCTTTCGTCGTGTAAGTTTTTGTCATCTCTGGACGGAACATTTCAGTCATGTTCTCCGTCTTCGTCGTGTTGCTCCGCTCCGCCGTGTTCACTTGAGCCAGTCTCTGGATGGGCAGACCATTTATTAAAGTCCTGTCCTGCTGCACTGAGCTCAACAGTTACCTTTTGACCGGGAACAAGGTCGGTCGGTGTCGTGGGTCCCAGTTCTATTCCGTTAGATAGGTGAACTTCAACGCGCACTCTGGACACGGTTTGGTTCGTCGTGTTTTCTACCGTTCCAACGAAGGCATTCGTTGCTGCGTCATAGACGATTTCTAACCGCACACCGTTTCGCACGTGGTCGTAAGTTTGGTCTTTAGTAAACTCACCCCCGGACTCTTCCCCTTCGCCGCCGCCCTCTGCGTGACTGGGCAGATGCCCTGTCCGTTCGCCGATTGCGTCATGTTCTCTATCTTCATCGTGGTCGGATGATTCGCAACCGATAGCACTTATAAGTGCGAAGCTAATCAGCACGATCGCGCTTGATGTCCATATATTGAATCTCATTTACCATTCCTCCTAATTGCTTGAACAAATTATATCACGATTGCCGCAAAGTAACAACCGAAAGTTAATTTCCTTTCCGAAGCATCCCGCGTAGTGTTTGGATTAGGGTGCCTTCGGCAAGCCATTTTCCGGCAACCCGCCAGACAATGCTCGAAAAGGTTGGATAGACGTGAATGATTCCCGCCAACTTCCGCAGGGGGAGGTCCGCATTCATCGCCAAGACGAACTCGTGGATAACCTCTCCCGCGCTCGGTCCAACTAGGTGGACGCCCAAGATTTTACCCTTCCAACGGGTTGCAATGACTTTGATGAATCCTTTGGTCTCTCCTTCGGCGACTGCGCGATCGACATCGTGTAGGTCCACTCTGAAAACATCGACATCTCCATGTTTCTCGCGTGCTTCCTCTTCAGTCAAGCCGCACCGAGCGACCTCTGGATCGGAGAAGGTTGTCCAAGGGACAACAGAATAGTTTATCGCGCTGGAACCGGGGAAGAAGATATTCCGGACGATCTGCGTTGCTTGAAACGCTGCAACATGGGTAAAAAGGTAATGTCCGACCACATCGCCAGCGGCATAAATATTTTTGACGGTTGTTTGCAGCTTGTTGTTGACTTCGATCCCTCTTTTTCCGATCTTGACGCCAATTTCTTCCAGTCCTAATCCTTCGATGTTTGGTGTCCGTCCTGCTGCAATCAGGGTCCGATTGACGGTGATTTCGCGCTTGTTCCCCGTGTCGGCTGCCTTGAGTTTGACATGATACTCATCTGATGGGTCGGTATTTTGCGATCCCCAGACCGCTATATCCGGATTAAGTTCGTTGTTATGCGGGGCATTGATCCGATCAATCTGAACGGGGTTGGTATTTAAGAGGATTTCAACCCCATTTTCCTGAAGGTAACCCAGCATTTTCTCTGAGACTTCGGTATCCTCTTTCGTTAAAATTCGATCGCTGCGTTGCACAATTGTCACTTTCGCGCCCAGACGGTGAAATGCCTGTCCGAGTTCAATCCCGATGGGCCCCGCGCCTATTACCAATAATCTTTCAGGCAGTTCGTCTAATTCCCAGACATTTTCGCTGTCCAGATAATCGCCCGAATCCATTCCGGGGATATCGGGTGCGGTTGGACGGGAGCCGGTTGTGATGACAAATTTTTTGCTTTTGAGCGTAAGGGTTTGGTCGTTCTCTGCATCTTGCACCACAAAGGTCCTTGGCGACTCGAAATGCCCTTCCCCAAAGATGATGTTTACTCCCATTTCGCGGAATCGTTCAGGGTTATCATGTTCTTGCTCGATGGTGTGTTGGGTGCTGCGGACATACGCCATGACGCGTGCAAAATCCACTTGAGCGTCTTTCGTGAGGACACCGTATTTTTCGGCTTCTTTGATGTAATGAGCGATCTTTGCTGATTTGAGGAGGGCTTTCGAGGGGACGCACCCTGTCCAGAGGCAGTCGCCTCCCAAGCGGTGCTTTTCGACGAGAGCGGTTTTTTTTCCTAGCTTTGCACCCGCTACCGCTAGGACAAGTCCTGCGCTTCCTCCACCGATGATGGTTAGATCATATTCGTTCATTTGGATTGTGTGTCACCTTCGACTGTTTGATTTAATCTGTCCCCACAGGACGAAGCGTTTTTCTTTTGATTGGACCGCTGCCGTAACTTCGACTGGAAAGCCCGCGTCTCTCCATGCGGGAAAACCCCCTTGGAGCACTTTTACCCGCTCCGGGGGAAAACCAAACTCCTCTATTAACATTTGTGCCGCACCGGCACTTGTGGCTTCCGCCGGTCAGCTTCAGTATAAAACAATTAGCCCTTCGGCGGGAAGTGTTTGATGTCTCGTTTCAATGCCATCTGGAAATGGCATCGAAACCGCTCCGGGGATGTGTCCGAGGTGGTAATTAATCTGGCCACGCACATCAACCAGAATTACCTTCTCTTTGGCATCTAATAAGTGCTTAAGTTCTTTCGAGGTAATCCGCTCCGGTTGAGCGGCAAATACCTGAACGAGTAATTGCTGCTGAAGAAACAACACAATTACCCAAACAATGACTCGGTTCAATCTTTGCATCGGTTTGCCTCCTTGGTTGTGAACTGTTTTCTTGCCATAAGCGATAATGCAGTGGGAAAATCTTTTGAGTATAATAGCCCTACTATCCTTCACGCCCATGATGGCATCAACTGCATCATCTCAACAGCGAACCATAACGCCAAACTCCCTGTACGGTCATCATAGCCGCTCAGCGCCTCTCTAACGATGTAATCCTGTTCCGTCTCTAACGCGCCTGTCCCGGTACATCCATCAACGACATCGCCCGCTTCGGTGATCCTCGCTTTGGTTCCGTTCCATAGAGACTTTAGGGTTGGGAGATAGGATTGATCCAACAATCCCAATTTAATCCCTCTGGCAATCCCGTAGCCGATCATGCAGGTGCTTGTGAGTTCTTGATAGCTACTGGGTAAGGTAATGACTTGGTGGTAGCAACCCGATGGGTTCTGGTATTGCAGTAACCCGTTTAACAATTTCTGATACATCAAGAGTGTATCGGCGTATAGGGGATGAGATTGCGGCAGATAGGTCAATGTCTCTGCAAGCCCCAGAACGGCGAATCCGTTTCCCCTGCCCCAGTAAAAAGGGGTTTCACGATCATGCCAAAACAGTCCCGAAATCTGCTGTGTATCCATTTCGACGAGGAAATTGGTCAGTATATCCAGATATTGCGCCTCCTGAGTTAGTGTATAACTCCTCCCCATCATCGATCCAAGCATGAACATATCTTCTGTTCTCCACTTTGGATCTGCTGGAGCAGGAGGATTTGAGCCGTCGGATTCAAACCGATCTGTCAGATCTAAGAGATAATTTTTGTATCTTGGGTCTTCGGTCACTCGGAACAGATCATCTGCCCATACCGCCCCGGCAAGTGAAGCGGAACCGGGGGCATCGCCAAAACTGGTGGAGGGATTATCAACGTAGGGATCAACAAGCTGAAAGATATCATCAGGCACTACTTGATTCTTATGTTCTGCCAATCGAATTCTGCCGCTCACACCGACTCCTTGGATGTAGTTAATTGGGGAATCGAGTTTATACCCAAATTGTGATGCTAACGCCTCACTTACCTCCTGCGCGGTTCGGTCCCTCCGTTTGCGGATTGCTGCTGCGGCATGGCTTGATGAAGGTTGATCCGTGCCTCTCGAATCTGCCGCTTTATGCAATAGTTCGACTGTCTTTGATAGAACTTGCGTGTTTGTTCCTGTGATTCTGACTCCGGGTATCGGTCCCGGATTGGACTCGTGTTTCCGTCCCAATGCTCCGATTAGACTATCATCCGAAACGGACCTCACTGTATCCGTATCAGCGATGAAAGCGGGAGCAGCCTCGTTGGATTCAATCCGGGTTGATTCTGCAAGGGATAGTTCAATCACTAAATCAGGGGCTTGGTAGGATACCCACCGCCAAATATATCTGCTCTCTGGTATTTCTGGGTCAAAAAAGTAGTTTCCGTTGGGTGGGAATCCGTGCGTCAATGTCCCTTCAGCTTGAGGTGCCTGTGGATTGCTTATGTATGCGTCGTAGTCCAGACAGGGAATATAGCTGATTGACAGCGCGTTGAAATTATTGTAATGGATTGTAATTGTTTCAATTGCATCGAGGGATAGCTGGACATCACTATCAGTTCCGCTGATCCCTCCGATGATTAGTATTCGAGAACAATCTCCATTGAAATCGTAGGCACTCTTATGAAGGAGAACGGGGATTTGGTATCCATTTTTAGTTATCCCGCAATAGGTGATATTCGAGGTGTCCAACCGTTCTCGTACCAAGTTGTGTAGGGCGGATTCCAGTGATTTGCTCATACAACCTGCTCGCTTTCAAACCCTTCGAATAGCGATGGGAAGTGACGGAGCGGATCTCCGGGGGTACCGAAGAGAATCTCCTGACGGGAGGTCAGTTCAACATTTGTCGGGAGTTGTACGCGCCGTGCGGTCCATACCATGTGTGACACACAGTATTTATACAACAAAGACCGTCTTTCGTGTTTGCCGCGCCAGGCTGCCGTTCCGTGGGTCAGCGCTTCGGTGAATAGAATTGCCGAACCGGCTGGCGCATTTGGGATGATTACACACGGTGCATCTTCGGGGGATTCGTCTATCTGTGGTGGTAGCTTAAAGTTGCTTTTGTGGCTGCCGGGAATGCAGCAAAATCCACCGTGGTCGGGACCTGCGTCGGACAAAACCCATGTTACCACGACAAATCCGTTAGTAATTACATTATCGCGGAAAGGGAAGTATTCTCCCGGTTGCGCGCCGGAGGTTGGCGAGGTGGCACCGTAATCAGCGTGGAGTCGTCCTCTTGGCATCCCGTCACGCATATACATGCCGTAAATCCGATCGAGACGGAAGGAGTCGCCCAACCGGAATCGGAGGATCGGCATAATCGCGTCGTGGGTCAGAAGATCACAAAACGGTTTTCCCCAATTGAGAAATCCTGATCCGTCTGGTGCGCTACCAAATCTTTGAACCTTTCCCGGTGTGGGTAGTTCTTGCTGGTCGATCAACTGGTTGAGCGTTGCAAGCTCTTCTGGACTCAAGACGTTTTCAATAACCAAGTAGCCTTGTATATCGAACAGATATTGCTGCAGTTCAAGATTATTCATGACGTTGTCCTCCTGATGACCTGTAGTTGCCCAATGAATTGGGCAACTACAGTATAGGTTTTCGTTTTATTGTCGAATAATGTTGTTACACCGCTAATCCCGATTAAGCGCCTGCGACCAAGCGTCCACGACCGCCCCTTGTAGCGATATCGCCTCAGCGTGGATAGCGTCCTTGGTGAGGGTGTAGCGGACGTAACACTGCCGTTCGTCCAGAGCCTGACAGTGCTGATTCGGTTGATATGGCATCAGATCCGGGTAGGCAACCCCGTAGGCACCGGCCATCACTTGGGTCAACTGGTCATACCGTGTCCGTTCATAGGTGTGTAGATGCCCGCAAAGATAGAGATCGACCCCAGCTTTGAGCAGGATGGGAAGCAGGACTCCCTCTTGCCCGGTACGTTCATCATAATGTAGGGATGAATCCGAAAACCTTCCGTAAAAATCGGGAGACAGAAAGATCGGATAATGACCGACCACAATGAGACCTCTGACTTGAGGTAAACGGTTCAGTTCCTGCTTCAACCAGACCTCTTGTTTAGATCCCTTGGGAAAACCTCCCCGGTGCAGAGATGAAACGACGTCGAGACATACAACATGCACGCCTTGGATCGTCGCTGCGTAATACGGCGGCTGGTCCGCTCTCCCTGTTTCCCGGCAGTACCGCTCCATAGACCTATCCTCACGCGTCATGTCGTGGTTGCCTGGGGCAGAAAGAATGGGCGATTTCCCCTTGAGAGGTTTTACGGTTATCTGATAGTCCGACCAGTATTCCATGATCGTTTCGAGCGTCTGATCCGCGTGTGCACCGTGAATAAGATCACCCGAATTGATGACGAAATCCGCCTCTTCAGACGCGATCTGCTCAATGAGACTCCGGGCGATGGTATCGTTGTCGTTACCGGCGGACTTGCCCAAGCCCAACTGCAGGTCTGTAACGTGGATCCAGCGAACCGTTTGATGTGAGACTTGGTTGTCGGTTGACATCACAAGTTCCTCCTCTCATGGGCGAGTGTCGTTGTCATCGGTCTCACCTACCAGTTGGTGTAAGACCCATCGCGGCGCCTCCAGTGTGGTGCCTCCCAGAATGTAAAGGTCTGATTTGCCGCTATCTCTTCATTGAACTCAACACCAAGCCCCGGCGTATCTGGCACTACGAAACGATCCCCTTCAAGTTTCGGCTGCATCGGGAAAACTTCCTCGTTGTAAAATCCGCTCTCCTCCGTTGGTGAAACTCGTACCTCTAACCAAGCAAAGTTGGGAACCGCCGCGGCTAAGTGTACTGTGGCTGCCGTGCAGATCGCGCCCAACGGATTATGGGGCATTAGGTCGATATAGTGCGTTTCCGCTAAACTCGCCACCTTCATCCCTTCCGTTAGTCCTCCGACATTACAGACATCAATGCGGGCAAAGTTGGTAATTCCACGTTCCAGATAAGGCAAAAAGTCCCATTTGCTGGAGATTTCTTCCCCGATTGCAAACGGAACATCAACCATCTGGCGCAAAGATTCATACGCCGCTGGCGTCTGGTCGCGAATCGGTTCTTCGAGAAAGTCGAGGGTACCGCTGGGCATGCGCTGGCAAAAAGATGCGGCTTCCGCGACACTCAAGCGATGGTGGTAATCGATACCCAGAACGGGCGCGGGACCGACCGCTTCCCGAAGTTGGGTCAACTGACTGGCGGTTATGGCGATTGACTCCCGTGGCTCAAAAATTGTTGGATCGCTGTCTTGAACTGGTGCCGTGCGGATGACATTCCAACCATTTTCGATCAGCAAATTGGTATCTTCAATCAACTCCTCAAGTGATTGGGCAAAGGTGGTGGCAAAGCAAGGAACGAAATCGCGCTGTTTCCCACCGAGCAGTTGGTAGACGGGTACACCGAGTGCCTTGCCTGCGATATCGTAAAGTGCGATGTCAATAGCGGCGATAGCGGCGGTCAAGATACGTCCGCCCTCAAAATACTGGCTCCGATACATCTCCTGCCAGAGTCCACCAATGCGCATTGGATCGCGGCCAATGAGAAATTCGCGATAATGTTGGATCGCACCAACGACAGCCAGTTCACGTCCGGATACCCCGGATTCTCCCCACCCGTAAATCCCTTCGTCTGTTTCGACTTTAACCACGAGTTGATTTCTGTGTCCGACCTGTACTGGGATCGGTTTAATGTCGGTGATTTTCATTGAATCTCTGCTCCTTGTCATGAGATGTGAGAAAACGAAGGGCGGTCCGCCAAACTCATTCCTTTAGCTCGTTCGCTTTGAGTGCGGTAAATTCGCTCTCGGCATCCTCGACAAAAACCCCGAAACGTCCTTCCTTATAGTCGTGAACAGCACGCGAAATTACCAGTCTGTCATTTAGGTAGACGTCTAAGATGTGTCTGTGGAGTAGGACTTTTAACGCCATCGGGCGATTATAATTAACCTCGGATGTAATCTTCATCGCCATTGGTCGAGAGATTACCCATGGTCGGGGGTATCGCCACAGCGAGACGACACCCTGTCCCGGCTCTAAGCGCAGGAAGTAGCCCGCTTCGCCAGTTTCATTCCCACGGAGAATCAAGCCTGTCGCCGCACCTCGCTTCATCGTTATCTCGCATGAGAGGATAAAATCTGTTCCACCGGCGGAGAGCATCCCCCGTGCCAGTCCCTGTGAAGAGGTAGCGGAGAGTCTTCCTGATGTCCCTTTCCACTCACCCCGTTCCGACTGTACCCCTTCCAATACGCTCGGACCGAGCAACGGCTCGGCTGCCAAGCGGTCAACAATGCTTGGATAAAACAGGCCGATCCCGCCATCCGGTAGAGTCCGAATGTGTTGGGGAGTTCCCAGTGCTCCGCCCCAAGCGTATCCCTCTCCACCCCATTCGGGTTGATAGTCATCGTTACCGCCGATACGGTCCGCAGCCCAGGGAATGAGGTAACGCCCACCGCCCATCATAGCGGTTCGAGGTGCATACATATAGTTCGGCAGAAGAACGTCGTCTTCAGGACAGAGATAGGGACCCTCCAGCCGCTCTGCGACTCGGTAGCGCGTGGTATTCGTCTCCCCATGACAGAATATCAGATAGTAACGTTCCTCCATCTTAAAAATCTCTGTAACCTCAAGGGCTGCCCCAATGAAAGGACTGTAAAGAGGTGGTCTCACCTCCCAGTTTTTCAAGTCTTTGCTAACAGTCCAAGCCACACAGCCCCGCTCCCACAGCGGTCCGTGGTTGAGCCGCGCGGTAGTGATCATCACATACTGCTCACCTACATCGTCGTAGAACAGAAACGGATCCCGCCACGCTGTCAGTAGGTAGGGGTCTTCTACAGGGGCATCGTGGGAAACGTACCAACGCGTATCTGGAACAATTATCGGTCGCAGGGGCGCGTCTTTCTCCCACTTGATTAGGTCGTCGCTGGAGGCGTGATAGATCACTTGGGGGTTAGTGCCGGCGTAGAACATTTGGTACTTTCCCTCGGAGCGCACTATCGCCACCCCACCTATTCCGTCATCATCTGCCTCTCCCGGCTGCCCCGGCAGCAATGCTGGTGGTAGAAGTTCCCAATGGAGGAGATCGGTACTCACGGCGTGGTCGAGTTCACAGCGAGGAAGTCTGGGCGGGTCGTCTTTTCTTTTGCTTAGATAGAAAAGGTGGCACTCGCCTTCCCGACAGTAGAAAGATGCGTCCCCGACGAGTGCACCTTCGGGACGAAAATGCAAGGTGTTACACGGTGCGAAGTCTTGGCGATTGGAATATTGTGAATGTGATTCCATATTCTGCATTTCCAGCGCACCTCTATGGAGATTGCAAGGTAAGCGTGTGTGCGATAGCCATGACGTATTTTTACCTTTCAGGCTGAACGGCAATCGCGCGAGCGGGTGCTCCGTCCGATTCCAGAATCTTCAACGGGAGTACATAGAGTTGGGTGTAGGGAGTCGTTAATTGGTGTAGGTTACAGAGGTATTCAATCATGATAACGCCATTGCGAAGCAATACGTCATGTGTAACAAATTCAGAAATCGGTGCGACCTCTTTGTCGAGCAGCTTTCGGATGGGATAATCTTGTGGAAAATCATAACCAATTGCTTTAATCTGACGTGATAGGAGCCACTCGCACGCCGGTTGGGTCATGTAAGGGGCAGTCGTCCAGAATTCCGGTGTCTTTGGCGAGGCGACTTGATCCCAACAGGTCTTCAGCAGGACGATGTCGCTCGGGCTGATGTGCGCACCGGCGTTACGGACTTGGGTTTCAGTGATCGCCGAATTGGGCTCGATACCAGTGAGGTCGACAATTGTGGCTCTGCCCACAATCTGATCGAGTGGGATATCGCTCGTCGTCCCACCGTTGGGGTCGATGTGCCTCGGCGCATCAACATGCGTGAATCCATGGACCGCCCAGCCAGCCCAGGTCACTTGAAAAGCGCTGCCTGTGTTGAAGTCCTCTCTGAGTTGCCGATCTACGGGCCACCGAAAGTGGTTTTCGATTGGCATTGTCAGGTCAACAATCTGATTCATTTGATATTTCACATAATCGATCGAAGATAGTTCACAGCTTTCCGCATTGATTCCACTCGATCGGACTCGCCTTCGTAGACCACCGACAGGCAGCCGTTATAACCGATTCCGCGAAAGATATCAAGGATGCGTGGATAATCCAGCCACTCCTCCACGCCGCTGTCTATTTGATAAAATTTTGTACGGGCGTACACGGCATAAGGTGCTGTCTTTGCAATGCTATCGTAGCAATCGTAATTTGGGTGAGCCGAACCCTTGTGGCCACTTGCGCCAGGCGAACCGGCGTACTGTCCGGTATCAACGATGTGTGTGAAGTAGGGGTGATCCGTTTCACGAAGGGCGCGCAGCAGATCATCGCCGGTGCGGGTGACATTGTTGTGATTATGATTCTGTAAACCGACGAGGATCCCTTTTTCGTAGCCATACTCCGCAACTTCCTTGAACCCAGCGATCATTGGGGGCCAGAGTTCCTCTTCGTCTTCGTGCTCTTCCCGGAGGTATGCGGCAAAGACGCGGACCAATGGACAACTCATGAAATCTGCGACATCAATCCATTTCTTGATTAACGCAATCTGTTCCGGATGCTCCTCAATCGGACTGCCAAAATCGTTGCTGATTCCGATGTATCCGAGGGGCAACCCCTTCTGCATCAGGTCTTTTTTGACTGTTCGCAGATAATCGATGTCGGTAGACTCAAACGCGCTCGAATGCAACTCAATCATGTCGTATCCGAGGTCGTAGACGATTTGCGCAAAGGCGGTGGCTGTTGTATCTCTGACATTCAAAGACATGGCACCGATTTTCATCATGGCAAATACTCCGTATGTAGAAGATGAATTTCCAATATTGAATTTTCGTGTTGGTGTCGAGTTTAGCACAGAAAAAATGCTCCGTCAAGTCCAAATGGAAGTTGGTAGTAGGGCTATTTAATATCGGGATTCGGAGATCCCTCCTACAGTACTCCTAGATTGGGAAACTTTTTGCTTGGTACCCGCATCACAGGTGGTTTGATGCTGTGTCATCCACAGGTATCAATTGTGTTGAGTTGTGATTCCAGACGTGGTAAGATACCGTTCCATTAGTTTCACCGCTCGCAGTAGATTGCCAATCCACTGCGCTGATGCGGTGTGGCTTGGATATGTCTAGCCAAGCCGAACGGGGTTAATAAATAGCGTATAGTATAAGGGAGGGAGAAATAGTCATGCGGATTGCTCATGTGAATCGAGAGGAATTGAGTGTGTCAGAAAATGTTCATGGCGGGGCGGGGCATATTTTAATTAAGGGTCTCTGGGGTGAGGACGCCTTTGAGACGCCGTGGTGGTTTGTTCATTACGCGGTTTTGGCACCCGGAGGCGGGATTGGTCATCACCGTCACGATGAGTGCGAGGAGATGTTCACAATTCTGGACAACGCCGCGCAGTTCACCCACAATGGTCGAACGGCGGAGGTGGTTGGGGGTGCGACTGTCCCTTGCCGGAAAGGGGAATCCCACGCCATCTACAACCATACGGACAAAGAGACGCTGTTCATGAATTTCTGTGTCGCGAATACGGGCGGTGGGTATGACTGCACAGACTTCGGGGACGATCGTGTCGGCGCGCCGTTGGAGGCGATTGATCGGCTTCCTGTCGGGCGACTTGACCGCAATCTGCTGACTTTTATTCCGAACGTTCATAAAGGAAAGGGACTGGTCGGGATAAGACAGGTGTGGGGGCATCAGGATTTCCGAACAAATTGGGGGTTTGTTGCCCACTGCGTGGTTCCACCCGGTGCCTCGGTCGGGTATCACCGCCACGATACGATAGAGGAGACGTACATCATCATGGCGGGCAGCGGTCGAATGACGGTGGACGACGAAACGGAGGAGGTACATGTGGGTGACGCCATCCCGAACCGGTTGGGTGGATCGCACGGTATTTACAACCACACACAGGCGGATTTGGAAATGCTTGTGATGGCTGTCTGCATGGAGGCAGGGGAGTTCGATACCGATGACTTAGGGGACGATTTGACTGCGCGATAGTAAGAAACGTAAAACGTGATGCGTGAAACGTAATTAGTTCATTGGTTCATTGGGGTCCGACCTGCGAGACTCATAGCAGTAAGGAACAACGATCGTTGTTCCTTCTATCGCACGGTTCTTTAACATGAGTCGATATTGAAAGGAGAGATTGATGGGACAACTTAATAATAGAACGGCTGTCGTTACCGGTGCGAGCCAAGGGATCGGGAGGGCAATTGCAGTCGCATTTGGTCAGGAAGGTGCCAACGTCGTTGCTACCGCCCGGACGACGGTGGCAATTGAAGCGGTGGTTGCTCAGGTCGAAGCGGCGGGTTCAGCGGGGTTGGCGGTGACTGCGGATCTGGGGGTTGAACGGGATATCCGACGCATTGTAGATGAAACGACCGCGAAATTTGGGAGCGTCGATATCTTGGTCAACAACGCTGCCATCATCCATCCTCCTATAGATCTGGTAGACTTGGACGCCGATTTGTGGCGGCAGGTGATGGATGTGAACCTGACTGCTGCTGCGTTGCTCACGAAATTCGCCCTCCCAAGCATGATCAAAAACCGATACGGCAAAATCATCAATATCTCAAGTATTGGCGGACGCAAAGGGGGCAAGGGGCGCACTGCCTATCGGGTAACGAAAGCCGCGCTGATCAGTCTGACGGAGAGCGTTGCAGCCGAGGTTAAAGAGCACGGCATTGATGTCAACTGTATCTGTCCCGGTGGGGTTGACACGGAGGGTTTCCGCGAGGCATTTGGGAGCGGCGGTAGGGATGAGAATCCGAAGCTGATGCTGCCGGAAGAGATAGCGGCGCTCGCCGTTTTCCTATCGTCGGACGTGAGTTCAGCGGTCACAGGGACAGCTGTAGACGCATTTGGTACGACCAACCCGTTATTTGGGTAAGAACACAGAGCGAGAAGATGTGGAACGCAAGGACGCCAAGAGGCAAAGACGCAAGGAAGAAATATTATGATGGTTTTTAGAATTACTTAGATAGTTCCGATGCACAGCCAACCCCCTAAATTCCTCCCCCGATAAATCCCCGATGAATCGGGACAGGCGGGATGTACCACTTATCAGGGGGACTGTGGCGACTTCGTGAGGGTCGGAGTATTGATAAATGTCTACTTATTTAGGACTTACGCAGTTGAACGGTCAAAACCAACCCCCCTCCCTCATCAAGGGAGTAGTTCGGCGATTCATCGCCACTGAACACCGTTGCTAACGCCTGATGAATCCCCGATAAATCGGGATAAAGAAACAGGCAACTACAATCTGAAGTGCGTAACTCCTATTGTTATAGAAGGTCTTTTCTTTGCGACTCTGCGACTTTGCGTTAAAATTCCGATTCCAATTGGGTTAAACACTCATTGATGATGGCAATTACGTCGTCGATCTGGCTGCGCGTGATAATGAGCGGGGGATAAAAACGCAGGTCGTCGCCGTTCACCCAATCCGCCGTACCGCCGCCGGTTCCCATGGACAGCCCCTTGTCCAGCAACATTTTGTTGAGACGTTTGTGTACGCCAAGCGATGCGGGGAACGGTTCCTTCGTATCTTTGTCGCGTACCAATTCGATGCCGAGGATCAGTCCAAGCCCTCGAATCTCGCCGACGCTCGGATGGGCATCTAACGCGCTTGCCTTTTCCAATAGGTACGCGCCCATCTCCACGGTATGCTCAAGGATCCCTTCCTCTTCGATGATGTCTAGTACTTCCAGCCCAACCCGCATTGCTATCGGATTATTGACGTAGGTGAAGACGTGAGCAAAAGGCGTGCCACCCACCGCGAAGGTATCACGAATACTATCCCGAACAATCACACCGCTCAAAGGGGCGTAGCCGCTGCTGGCTGCCTTTCCAAAGACAATCATATCCGGGAGGACGTCCCAATGCTCGATGGCGAAATATCTGCCGCTGCGCCCGAAGCCTGTGATGATTTCATCTGCAATAAATAGGACGTCGTATTTATCGCAGATTTCACGGACGAGCGGATAGTAATCCTTGGGTGGTATAGCGGCAGCAACGCCTCCGAGCACCAACGGTTCCGCCACAAATGCCGCCACGTTCTCCGGACCGGTCTGCAAGATCATCTGTTCTAACTCGTTGGCACAGGTGAGGTTACACTTTCCCTCACACCCTGCAAACGCGCAACGGTATGGGTAGCAGGGCGTGATGTGGGGGAAATTGGGGAGCAGGGGTGCGTAAAGATCGCGCATCCCCGGCGTGCCTGTGACGCCCAAAGCGCCGAGTGTCGCACCGTGGTAGCCGCGCCAACGCGAAATGACTTGGTGCTTCTGTCCGTTCCCACGCTGGACATGGTATTGCCGGGCGATCTTGATTGCGGTTTCAATTCCCTCCGAACCGCCTGAAACGAAGTAGGCGTGGTTCAGGTCACCGGGGGCTATTTTGGCGACCCGATCCGCTAAATCGAGTGCCGGTTGGGTCGTAAAATGGGTGGCGAAGCAGTAGGCGAGCGTTTTGCCCTGTTCTGCCATCGCCTCCGCGATACGCTGGCGGCCGTGTCCCAAGGTAACATTGCTCGCACCGGCGGCGCCATCGATGTAACGTTTGCCCGTTTCATCGTAGAGATAGATCCCTTCTCCGCGCACTATTAGAGGATAGTTGTAACTCAAATCACGGTGGAACAATGCTTGTTTTGCGTTGGCGTTTGACATTTTGGTGCCTCCCCACGTCAAATCAGGATAACTGTCTGAATCAGGATTTACAGGATTTTAGGATTTACAGGATAATGAGAGAGAGGGTTCTTTGTTTTGTTAATTCCCTGAATCCTAATGTGGTGAGGAACAACGATCGTTGCTCCCTACAAGCTACGAGGCGTTGAGGTATCGACTTAGAAGCCTGAAATGAACTGACCGAATTGTTCTGTCCATCTTGCTGCCAACCTCAACTCGTCTTGCCTATATTCATAGCCTTCCGAATTTTCGCCTGTGTACTGCTCACGATACCAGTCTACGGTCGTCTGAATCCACTCCTCTACAGGTGTGGTGTTGAAACCGAAATCACCCTCGGCTTTGGACAGATTGTAGAGGTATGAAACGGATCGGCTCATCGGCGGGGCGTAGTCGTTCAGGTGGGGCTGTTTTTGGATAATTTCGTTTGGAACGTAGGTAATCTGGTGTTCGTGACCTGCTGCCTTCCAAATCAGTTCCGCCCAACGTTCTATGGTCATTATCTCTTGCATGGCGATGTGATATGTCTGGTTAGCAGTTTCTGGCACATCAAGGACACGGATGAAAACCTTTGCAGCATCGGCGGAATATAGGGTGCGGAACAGTCCACGGTTCTCCGACGGAATGACCACGCTGCGTCCGTCCAGTGCCCGTTGGACCCACCACCACATCCGTCCGGTCGGGTCGTCCCAGCCCATGACCGCTGGAATACGGACGATAGTGTACGGAACCTTGCTGTTTTCTTGGAGCCACTTTTCGCAGTGTCGTTTGCCGACGCCGTACGGGTCTTCTCCTACGGGGTAGGTATAATCAATTGACGACCAATCCACGACCGACTCTTGGAACGTGCAGTGCTTGGAGAAGTCTACCGCGCCTTCCAAGTATACCGATCCGGTGCTGACTATGACGTAACGATCCACGTTTCCATTGAATGCTCCTATCGCAGATTCAACGTCTTCTTTACCGTAGGCTTGGGTATCAATGACCGCATCAAAGGATTTTCCATTCAGCTTTGCGGCAAAATCTGCCTGATCTTCACGGTCGCCCTGAATATGCTCAATCTGCTCCCACCATTCGGGGCGGGTGGTCCCTCTGGAAAAGATGGTGACCTTGTCCCCACGTTCAAGCAACCGCTGTACAACAATCCGACCCATGTATCGTGTGCCACCGATAATAAGAACGTCCATCATTCTTTTCCTTGAAGTATCGTTACAATTGATTCTCAGATCTCTGGTTCTGCCTCGGATTTATCCTGTGGGTGGTAGTCGATGACCTGCCGCCCATGTTCCAGGTCGTAGAGTGCCCATGTGCTGTCTGAGACGCCGAACACAACCTCGAACTTCACCCCCGGTTGTGTAACTGCCCGCTCAAATACGAGAGCTGCGTCGCCGTGGCTCAGTTGATGGGGGTGATCCGGAAGGTCACGGTCTCGCTTGAAGTTGCCGATCCGGACTGAGACAAATTCCATATCAAACCGCGCTGAATACATATAGCCCAGATTCTCTCCGAAGACCTTGCTGATTGAATAGTAGGTCTCCGGTCGAGGGGTCATATCAACCGTCCGCATGATATCTTTTGGGTAGGGTGCGAGCAGCCCAGCGCGGCTGGCGAAGGCGACCCGACGGACACCGTTTTGGTGGGCGGCTTCAAAGACGTTGTATGTGCCGATGATGTTATTCTGGAGGATATCTTCCCACGGTGCGCCGCCGGAGGGATTGCCCGCGAGGTGGATCACCGCCTCCATATCCTCGGTGGCTTTGAGTACTGCCTCAAAGTCACCGACATCCCCGACAATCGCCTCTGCAATATCCGGCATCGGTACGCGGTCAAACCCACGCAGCGAATACTGGTCTTTCAGTCCTTTCACGACCGCCGAACCAACAGCCCCAGCAGCACCGGTGACGAGGATTCTCATCTGTTTCTCCTATTCTAACGCCAAATTTCTTTCAGTCTTGGTATGAGGATTTCCGTATTCCGATCATGGATTTCACCACACCAGACGTTGTTCGTTTCAGGGCTGGATTTGTCGTACGATTCTTGGATAAGTGCTGGTAGTGGGAGTTGGTGAAATCGCGTCTCGAAATATCCGTCGTCATGGAGTTGGACCTCCCGAAACCCCAGCGGGTAACCGATCAAACATGCGGTGTCAACAGTGAGGAAGTCACGGTACATCCGGATACGGTTGGTATGCCGGTGCCCCGTGAAGAGCGCGACGATGGCAGGACTCTCCCTCACGGTTTCCAACAACCGATTTGCACCGTCGAGGGTTCCCTTTCCCTCTTCATGGCTTGGCAGTGCCCAGGCATGGATAAACAACAGCATCGCGTGCCCTTCGTCATAGGCTTTTTTTGCTTCCTCACGGAGGGCATTGTCGAGGGTATCGGTCCAAACGCCGCTGCCATCTTCGATTGGGTCGCATTGGTGATAGATGTTGGCGATCGCGAGACGAAGGCGTGGAGCGGCATCAACGACCTTGAGCGTTTCGGGGATGTCGAATTTCTCCGCGAACGCTTCAAAAGACCCCTGTTGTGCGTCGGAGTCGTGGTTGCCGGGGACACAGTATAGCGGTGCCTCAAAGCCGTCGAAAGTTACTGCAACGTCCTCAATAGATTGCAGGTAGGTTTCCCACGGCAGGTCAAACGAACTACCACCGCAGAGGAAGTCGCCGCCGTGAACGATGAATTCAGGTTTAATCGGATTGACCGCTGGCACAATCGCGTCGAGGACGGTCTTACTCTGTGTCAGCATCTTCGGCGCACCGTAATCCTTTGGTGCGTCGGGATAATAGTGGCTGTCAGTCAAAAAGACGAAACGAACGGACATAATGCCTCCAAACTAAATCGGGAGGTTCATGTAGTAAAGAAAGTGCAAAATATGGAGAGAAACCGAGTTTTTCCGAAAAAACTCGGTTTCTACTGCACGATTTCTTAACATGAATCAGAACTTAAATGTGTGGACCGCGTTCTCGGATGATTCTGATTGCCAAATCTGGATCGATTTGGAATATCATCTCAGGCTCGATCTTGCAGTTTCCTGGTAGATCATAACCCGCCACAGCACTTCGTGCGTGCCAACCGGATAGGGAGGAGTCCATACCATCGTCAGCCGATTCGGAGAGCGGTCCCCCAAAGACATCATGAAACGCCTTCGTGTAGCCGTCCACAACTTGGGGCGATTTTGTAAAAGACCCGCCGCCGTGTGAGCTGACCATCCCGATACACTTGACGCAATACCAGACATCGTTCAAGTTTCCGAAGGGTTCCAATCCCCAGTGCAGGGAGAGGATGTGGCTGATGCCTGCCTCGCGACCCGCATCGTAACCATCTTCCACATCTTGATCGTCGTTGGTCACCGGACCCGTTCCGGCACCTGTCCCCGAAGCGAATACCAAACCGGACGGGGTAAAGGTGAGGTTACAGATACGTCGACCGCGGGGATCGGAAACTGCGTCGGCTTTCGTACCGAGGTCAATGCCGAGCGCGTTGAGTCTGTCGTATACATCGAAATCGCGTTGCCAAGAACTGTGTATCTCTGCCATTTTGTTTCCTCCATAGGAAATTTAGATATTGATAGAATACTATTCCCGATAAAGCATCGGGACAAACAAACGCAAGGTATAAAGAATTATTGAGCGATGCTTTCGGGTGAGAAGGTTTCCATTGCTAACCGGGCGATCTCTGCAATCGCCTCATCCCCACGGGCACCATCATCGCTCGCAAGTGCAAACGCGGAGACGACAAGGGGACCTGTTGGAAGGAAGATAAGCCCGACATCCCCCTTGATACGCCCGCTTGATCCAATCTTGTGACCGATTGGGATGTCACGGTTTAAGTCTCGGGCGATCATGCGGCGGTCATTGCAGAGTTTGAGCATCTCGATCATCACCGCCGATGCCTGCGGACTGACGATTTGACCGGCGTGAAGTTGTTTTAGGATACTCCCCATGTCCCGTGGGGTGGCGACGTTGTTTTCCAAAGAATCTTGGAAGGATACGCTGTCGAAGTCAGTGCCGTGCGTCTCTGCCCGTGCCTGCTGCACCACATCGTTTGCTCGGTTACATGGGACATCGTCCATGCCGAACATCCGGTAGTGATAGCGACCCAGGGTTGTGCTGGTCCGGGTGTTGGGGAATCCCATCGCATCCAAGGTGGCGTTGACCGATTCCAACCCAACCACCCCTAAGAGGAAGTCGGTCGCCATGTTATCGCTGACCCCGATCATCAACCGACAATAGTCGCGTAGCGTCAGCTCCGGCTCATCTTCCATCAGCTGTAGCGTCCCTGACCCGTGGGTGGAGATGTCTCCTTGCAGCCGACGGCGGTCGTCAAGAGAAAGTGTACCGTTCTCAACCTGACGGAACAGTTCGATCATCACTGGCACTTTGCAGACGCTTGCAGTGGGAAAGCGTTGATCCGCATTGTGTTCGTGCGTTATTCCGGTGGTCAGGTCTTCGATGTAGAAGCCGATACGCCCGCAAAAGTCCGTCGCAATTTGATCACATGCTGCTGTTGGGAACTGCTTGTCCATCTGTACGTGTTTGTTAATAATCTGTTGAGGAGAGTGCGGGGTCGTCGGGTGTATCTTGTGGTAGGGAACGCAGATCTGCGTTCCCTACGAACCCTAAACCGGAACCGAATTTAACCGGCGAGCAGGGCTCTCAACCGTTGGGCGATGGTATGTTCATCACCTTCCTCTAAGTTGTCTACCCGGATAACGACGGCATCTTCGCCTTCGCCGCCAACTTTGATGCAGGGATCGCCAGCATCAAGATCTTCGATGAGTTCACGTGCACTACGTGCTGCCTCCGCCGCGTTGACGACGACGTGGAGTTCAACGCCCCAATACCTTTGCGTGGTAACTTCCTTGGTTTCTTCCACGCCGGGCGCACCTTCAATTGCTCGCTCAATGACAGCGAACTTTTGCCGATATTCGTCGAAGCGTTCCTCGTGGTCCATCGTGAACCATTGGTCGAGGGCGACGGTGAGTCCGATGATTTCCTGTCGGTCTATCTTCATCCCGCGTCCCAAGGGACGGGGTCCGATGAAACCGTGGGCAGCGACGGCTTGGATGAGGTCCTTCTTGCCAGCCACAAATCCAGCTGAGTGGGGACCGTGGACATATTTGCCGCCGAAGCAGACCAGGTCTGCCGATGTGGCGGTGTCCTTGAAATAATTGATTGGGAAGATCTGCGAAGCGGCGTCGGCGATGACGTACACGTTATGTTTACGTGCTATGCTGACCGTATCTTCGAGCGAGACAACAGTGACATCCGGATCTGGGCTAATAAAGTGGATAACGGCTGCGGTCTGGGGACCGATTGCGGCTTCCAGTTGTTCTGCCGTGCACCCGCTTTCGTCTCCCGCTTCTATCAGCTTGCTTCCCGGTATGGTGTAAGCCCGATCAAAGCCGTATCGCTGTTTTGCTTGGATGACGACCTCGTCCTTCATGCCGGTGGTATCTGGAAGCTGATCCATTTTTTCCTGATCATTGCCGGTCATACACGCAGCGGTGGACAGTACCATGGCAGCGTAGCAGCCTGCCGTGACATAAGCGGCCTCCGCGCCGACCAGAGAAGCGATATGGTCTCCAGATTTTTCGAGGAGTTCTTCCATGTCCACAAAGTATTCTTCCGCTTCTTCCATTGCCTGTTTGACTATTGGGGTAGGGGTTGAGCCACCCATGGCGGTGGAGTTACCCGCAGCGTTGATAATTGGAACTGCACCCAATCTTGAGTAAATATTTTCGGCCATTATAATCTCCTTGATTGTGTATCGTGTTCCGATTCCGCAGGCGCAAGGCTTCCTTCGCGCAACGGCATCGGATTTATCCAAAAAGACTAGGCGGCAAGTAGTTCACGTAGATACTTAGCCGCTCGCCTGAAGGTTTCTTTATCATCGCATTCGTTGACATCTTTGCCTTCAAATGTGATGGACATACATCCATTAAAATTCGCTGCTTTCAAAATTTTAACAATACGTTCATAGTCTAACCACTCCTCACGTCCACTATCCACTTTATAAACTTTCGCACGGACATACGAGGCGTAGGGAGCGGTCTGCTCCATGAATTGGTAGGTATCTATATCCGGATCGGGAACACCTTGGGTCCGTGAGGGAGATCCCACCCACTGACCGGTATCCAGAATAAAGGTAAAGTTCTCGCGATCTGTCTCACGCAGCAGCTGTAGGACCCCGTCGCCGGTACATGGATGGTTCTGCACACCGACGATGATACCCTTTTCGGCGGCGGCATCACACAGTTCTTGGAAACACTCAACTTCCCGCGCTTGCCCTTCATCGGTCTCCGGCGTGGGACCGCAGAACGATCTTACCATCGGTGCGCCGAGGAAGACGGCGGTATCCAGATCTGCTTTGCACCGAACCATTTTCTCCTGTAGTTCATCTTCCGTTCCCACAAAATGGCCGCCGGTTGCGAGATAGCCGATAGGGAGTCCGGCTTTGAGGCATTTAATCTTGATAGCGCGCAGATAATCGAGGTCCTGTGAGCGAAAGCCCACGTCGGCGCGGAAATCGACGACGTCTAGCTTCAGCTCGTAGGCGAAATCGATCACATCTTCAACGTAGGGAAGTGTTTTTGGATCGTCCTTGCCAAAATAGGATCCATACATACCGAGTTTAATCATAAAGACTCCTTAGCTGGAATGTAGAGGAGGATTGCGTCCCTGAATTACTGCTCAACAGGCGCACTGATGTTCAGGTACTCAATTTCATCTTCGCCGTCATTGATGACGCCGTGCTTTGTCTTGGGCGGTAGATGTACGGCATCACCCGCTGTTACTGGGTATTCCTTACCGTCGATCAACATTTTGCCCCGCCCTTTGATAAAGTAGTAGACCTGTTCTTTGTCTTGATGGTCGTGGTAATCCGTCGTGATGCGTCCTTGGACGACGTGGCGTGTGAAATTGCTCAGTCCTTGCAGACACGCGACTTCCGGTGGATCAGCGTTTTCGTTCTCAGCGCGGGTCAGTATGGGCCAAATAATTTTGCTTTCATGCCCGACATAGGGAATTGAATCACGCCAGTTTCGTATGATCATGATAACCTCCTGCTTGATTTATAAAGTTGTTGCCTATTGGATAGGATATATTTTCTACACAAGGTTGTTTTTATGGTAGATTTTAGAATTACTTAGACATGATGAGCGAACCAAGTCACGGACCTTGCTCGCCGAGTTACGGCACACGGAGTGTGCCTACTACTATTAATGTCTACTTATTTCTATAATTCACTATATATCCTGACGAAAATCTTCAAGCAAACACCTCAACTGCATCGTGCCGTAAGTGCACCTCTAGTTGAGGATGCTTGACATCTAACATTAATTCTAAAACTTCGCGCATATTACGGATGGTTTCCTGAAGTGTTTTTCCCTGCGTGAAACAGGATTCTTCCTCAACGCACTGAGCGACAAAGAAATTCCCATCTCGTTGAATCTCTACTGTAAAATACTCCATGTTTCATGCTCCTTATGAGATTTTGGATTCAAATTCTCGCCAAGGCACACCAATGATTCTTGCAATACTTCGAGATGTTGCTGGCGTGATTTGACGATGGCGCGGAACAGGGACTGTTATCTCGCCACGCGAATATATCGTATGTCGTCTACCTTCACGCAGAACTTCAAAGCCATATTCGCGGAGTGCTTGGATAATGTTGCGTCGCTTGTAGCTCATAGCTTTTCAGTTGAGAATCTCACACCTATTCTCGCACTGAATGGGCGATTGGATTGTCACCGATCCAGCGCTCATCCACCGGCTCCGATGCCAGTTGGTAGCGCGTATCTGAAGACAGTCGAATCCGATCCGAGCGATTGTCGAGGGAGCAGTGCATCGTATACATACTGAACACCAGCAGATCTCCGGCGCGGAAGTCTGTTGTGAGCCAACGGCCTCCAAATTCCTTCTGAATCGCTGCGGGGTCTTTGCCGAAACTCCCGCCCGATTTTTTCCAGTTACCTTTCTTGTCGACGTCCATCTGTCCGTAGGTTGATTTGAGCTCCTCCAGACGGTGGGAGTTTTCAAGTACCATCAGTGAGGCGTCGCTCAAGGGAGCATCTCCTAAGGGCGTCCACGAGGTGTATAGGTTCGTGGTGCCTCGTCCCATGTAGACAATGTCGTAGTGCGGCGCACTGGATCTGCCGGGACCCATCACGCGCATCCAGATGAAATCAAAGGATCTGACCTCGCCGCCGAGGAATGCGGTGTAGAAGTCGATCATCCGGCCGGAATGCACCAACCTCTGCACGGCAGGCAATTTTCCCAACGCTGCGCGACTGCCGATCGCAGATCGAAATGTTTCTTGATCACTCTTTGCTGCCTGCGCCTCCATGAGGGGATAGTTTTCGTCGAGCATCTCATGTTCGGCTAACACCTCAAGCACGGATCGCCGCGCGGCCATGACCCACTCCAGATCCAAATAGTCGCGGAGTAGGAGATAGCCGTCCTCCGCCATTCGGTCCCTTAAGGCGGGGGTGTCGTCAAGGAGATTGTTTGATTCGCGCATCTCACCGAATGCGTGTGGCGACGTGTCTAGCAGTATGCCGTTTGAGGTTAGTTTTTTCACGTTTCTTACCCTTCCTATTCCGATCCCCTGATCCGAACCTTACTATGGTGAATTCTATGGTAGATTTTACAATTACTTAGACATTCCTACTGCACAACCAACCCCCCTAGCCCCCCTTGTCAGGGGGGAAGTGTTTGTAACCGCCCTAACCTCTCTTGTCAGGAGGACTTTGGAAACCTCTCAAAGGTCGGAGTTATGGGTAATGTTTACTTATTTCTATAATTCACCATAAAAACAGATAAACACTTTCGCCCCCGTGTCCTGTCCCGACTCGACGGGAGGCGGTGCGGTTAGAAACCGCACCTACCGGGTCTGGGGGCAATATAATTCATGCCGTCAAACCGCAGTCCATCCGCCATCGACAAGATGTGTGTGTCCGGTGACCATGCCGGCTATATCGCTTGCGAGGTAGATAACCGCTGCTGCGATTTCTTCCGGTTCTGCGATCCGCCCCATCAGAACATTTTCGTTTACCATCTTCTGAAATTCGGGGTTTTTCAGTGCCCCTTCTGAAAGGGGTGTGCGGGTGACGGTTGGTGCGACCGAGTTGACTGTGATGCCGTGCGTTGCCCATTCCGCGGCTAACGATTTGGTGAGTAGGCAAACGGCGCCCTTCGCGCCGCTATAGGGTGCTCGTAGTGGTCCGCCGACAACACCGACTTGCGAACTGATGTTGATGATACGTCCCCGAATACCGTTCTCAATCATCGACTTCGCCGTCATCTGGCTCATGAAGAAGGTGCCCTTAAAGTTTACGTCCACGATATAATCGAAGTCTTCTTCGGTGACATCAAGCGCGGGCTGGACCTTGTTGACTCCGGCGTTGTTGACTAGTACATCAATTCTACCAAAGGTGTCGAGCGTCTTCTGTATGAATCCCTCAATGCTTGAAACGTCCGCAACGTCCAGTTGCCATGCTTCTGCGCGTTGACCTGCTTTGCGAACCTCCTCCGCTACCTGTTCAACTTCACTGACGGTGCGGCTTCCTGCGACGATGTCGGCTCCGGCGTCCGCACAAGCGAGCGCAATCTCTTTGCCGATACCTTTCCCTGCACCGGTTACGAGAACAACCTTGTCGATCAATGAAAAATCGATTGATGCCATCTATTTACTTCCTTTAACATTTATAGTGAATTCTAAAAACAAATAGACACTTTTGCTCGTCATGTTTGGTAGGCGCTGTTTCTAACTGCGCCGCTTCAGTGCGGTTAAAAACCGCACCTACCGGGTGATAGCCCAGATTTTTCTAACCCTAGTAGTCGAGGTTTGCCTACCTCGCCGATTTGCAGTGTCCAAGTAATTGAGGGGTGTACATAAATCGCTTTCGTGTGAGAGAGCAATCTGCGATTCAGACAAATGGCACATGTCGCCCCGCTGGGGCTTTGGGGTATGGGGCTATCCGTATGCTATAAACATGTCGCCCCGCTGGGGCTAAATACCCCCTGTCCCTTTCTAAAATAGTCCCATGTCACGTTCCGGTTTCTATCCTGAAAATCCTTAAATCCCCGATAAATCGGGATTAAGAAACAGGCAGCTACAATCTGAAGTGCGTAACTCCTATTTCTTTTTACATAAGCCTAAGTCTTTAGTGCGCCTTCAAGGTAACGGCGAAACGCGTCGGTGTCATAAATTAGGGATCTCTGAATTTCCATCGATGGCAGACGATAAGGGGGCGAATCCTTTGTGATATAACGCGCCGCTATTGGCGGTCCACCGTCCGCTTCGTCGGGACCATCAACCCCGACGAGATCGGCGTATCTCGTCCTCTTGCCATCAACTTGATATTCTGTTCCCACAATCCAGAGCCTGCCAAACCGATATCTTTTTGAGACTTCACGTTCTGCGATACTGCTCCAACTTGTGCCTGTAAAAGCGAAGTCTTTTGGCGTAATTCCGAGATGCTTTTTCAATGTTTCATCGCACCGCTCCAGTTCCGCCCGTAATTTTTCGCCGGACGCATCCTCAAGGGAGAGTTCAGACAGGTTCGGATGCGTTACCGTATGTGCCCCGATATGCCAACCGCTTTCTATGAGCTGGCCCATCTCGTCCCAGGTCATAGTCTCACGGACGAGATCCGACGGCATAGGCTTGGCGTAGAGTTCATCTACCGGTCCGGTATTGACAAACAGATTTCCAGCGTAGCCGTATTTGTTCAGGACATCATGTATTTCATAACGCATTGACTTCACAGGGTGATCGAAGTCAAACATGATCGGTCGATGCGGCAACTCCTCTCCCTCTTGGAACCATTGAAAAAGCTGATCGTAATTGATGGATTCAAAGTTCAGTTCGGCAGCAATTTTCACCAGTCTGTCGAGATGGTCCGCGGTCAATGGATAGTCGCCGTCATGCCTGATGCCGTGGCACATGGTTATTGGGATTCGGACCATAGAGAAAATCCTTAGAACAGGTTTACGAATTACACAGTTGCGCTTGGGTTATCTATGATGTCTGGGGCCAACGGTAGCGTGGCCATTCGGGGTATTTATTCGCCTTCTGCTCGACGCGTTCCACTTCAGCAATCCACGCCGTGCAGTTCGGTGTTTCTAATTCAGGGTTGGAGCGGCTCCGAGCGACAAAGCCGGGGACATACCAACGTCCCGTGGGCTTCCCCAGTGCTTGGTAGCGCAGATCCATACTCCAACGGATGGTATCTGTATTATTAACCCGCGAACCGTGCGGCGTCATACTGGTAAACATCACCATGCTGCCTACCTTTGTAGGCACTGGCTGTCGTTCTTCTTCTGAGAGCTCTTCAGGGGAGATGTTTAGTCCATCCTCGCCCCAGACATGGCGCAAAACGCCTTCCTTATGTCGGCGTGGGGCGACCCATAGACACCCATTTTCAGGTGTGGTATCAACGAGCGGTATCAGGCATGCCAGAATCAACGTCTCATCGCCATCGGGCAGGTAAAATCCGGCATCCTGATGCGGGGTGGTATATCCTCCCGGTAGGCGTGGATGGATGTTGTAGGAGGGGTGGCACAGGATATCGGGACCCACCAGCGACTCGACCCGGTCAAGAATTTTGGGGTGTTTCAGGAACTGAAAGAATGCCTCGTCTTTATGGGCACGGGTTTGTAGTGCGGAGGTCGCTTCGGGTGCTTCGGCAGCAATTTTTGCCAGACGCTGTTCAAATGACTCGTTTTTGTACAAATCGCTCAGCCGCCCAGCTTGATGTAGTTGCTGTGCCTGCTGTTCGACAACGGTGCTGAACTCGTCCTTCACGGGGCGCAGATCGTCATCGGTAAAGAGGTTCTCAATAATCAGGTAACCTTCTTCTTTGAATGTCGCGATTTGTGAATCGTTAAGCATGTTGCAAACCGTTCCTCACTCATTTAGCGGCGGAAAAGACTCTGGCAATTGAGCAAACATTATAGCACGATTAGAAAAAAAGGGCAAAAAATTTAGACCAACTCAACAAACGGCTTGCGATCCGTCCGCCAAGGGTGTAAGATAGTGCATAGTCACGCACAAAGTGCATAAGTCGAGAAGAGCGGAAGCGCGGTTTCACCCGCGCAGAAAGGAGTCGGTATGGCAAACGTATTGGCAAATATAGGGGGCGGTGCAGAGCTTTTAGAACACGGCATCCGATATGTTCAAGTCGGTGCCCCTGAACCTGACAAGGTCGAAGAACTTCAGGCCGATCTCAAAGCGAAGGGGCTGCAAGCCATCGGATTGACCGCGTTATATCTCGAAGAGGATACCGTTGCCACTGAGGCGGCGAGCCAGGCGTGGGTAAACGCGTTTGATGCGGCGGTCAAGATGGGCATAGATCTCGCACTCAGTAGCATCAAAGCCGATGAAGAAATGAGACCAAAGGTCTGCGATTGGCTGAAAACGATGGGTGATGAGGCGGCACAGCGTGGCATCACTGTCGCACTTGAAACGCATCCATCGCTGGTGCATAATGCCGAGGTTGCGTTGAAAACCATGGACGCTACCGACCACCCGAATGTAAGAATCAATTACGATACGGGGAATATCAGTTTCTATACGGATGGGGCGGATGCGGTCACGGAATTGAAAAAGATTGCACAGTATGTTGTGAGCGCCCATTTGAAGGACCACAGCGGTAATTTTGACGAATGGGATTTTCCAACGCTGGGTACGGGGGCGGTGGATTTCGCTGGTGTCAAGGGGGTTCTTGAAGACGTGGGTTTTCAGGGACCGTGGATTATGCAGGCACCCGGAGATATGAAGCAAGCGGTCGCACATCTCCGCAGTCTCGGATTCGGTCAGTGAAACCTATCTTAACGCAAAGACGCAAGGAAGTAGAAAACGAGATAACGGGACAAAGGCTTTAGCTCGTCTTCTCGTTTTTATGTTTCACGCATTACGTTTCGTGTTCGGTTCTGTCGCCCAGCCATGCCGCCCAGAGAACCGCTGGGATCACCGTCAAACCCGCCATCCACCAGAAAATTGCAGGGAGGCTCAGTGAGGCGTCGAGTGCCCCGCCCGCAGCCGCAGAACCGATGGCGCTCATCAGTGTAAAAAGGGCATAGTCGGTGGAGAAAACCCTGCCACGCACCGAATTGGGGGCGAGCTGCAATAAGAGTTGTGTTGAGAACACCCATATAATTCCCCCGCCAATTCCACGGAGGGTGACACCCAGAAGCACCCAGCCGAATTGGATCATCGGCGCGACGATTGCCAGTCCCACAGCGCCCATCAGATAGCCCAAAATGATGGCATACCGCAACGGACGATCCCGATCCCCGGTGAAATGGCGAGCGATAATGGGACCGATCCCTGTTCCGATGCCGCCCATCCCAAGCATGAGACCGAGACTGATACCCCCACCTTCCCCAATTACAAAGATATCTTTGGCGATGACGACCATTGCGACCTGAGATCCTGACCCCATCACCAGTGCGCTGGCGGCTTTATGTAGTGCGACGACCAGTGTATCGGTATGCCTGCCCAGATAACGTAAACCGTCGAGGTACTCCGTGACGGCAGCCCCCATAGTTTTGTCCGACGCCGCGGGGGCGGGTTTCGCATCAAGTTTAATGGGAATGATGAATGCAGCAGAGAGGAGAAAGGTCAAGCCGTCAATGACAAAGGCGGGGTAGATGCCCCACGCGCCGGACACTATTCCGCCGATGGCAGCGCCCACGGCGAGCATAACCGACCATGTCGCGGACCCTAAGGCGTTGGCAGCACCAAGCCCTTGTGATGAAACTATATCGGGTAAAATTGCATTGCGTGTGGGGAAGAAGAAGCCGCTGATGCCGAGTTGGAGGGCGGTGAGAACGTAAAGGAGCCAGACATGATCGGCGCTCCGGACGAAGAGGAAACCGAATGCGGCTACAGCACGCGTTAGGTCGGTTATGATGAGGATATTTTTGCGGTTATAACGGTCGGCGACCACACCAGCGATGGGACTGATGAAGAATGGGGCGAGCATCCGGACGACGAAGAGGCTGCCGACAGCGAACCCGGACTGGGTGAGTATTGCGATGAGCGAAGCGGAAGCGACAAAGTTGAACCAATCCCCCAGGAGGCTGATAATCTGTCCAAACCAGAGCAGGCGAAAATTACGGTTGCCGCGAATCAGTTCACGGTATCCGATTGGTTCGCTGCTATTGGTTGTTGTTGTGCTCAAGGAGGATCTCCTGGGCTGCATTGGCGAACTCGGAAAGATCAGAATTAAACAGGGACTACCCCGATGTTCAGTCAGATGTCCAATCCATCGCCCGTAAATCGTTGAAAATTATAAATAACACCCCTAATTATATTCCCTAACAACCACTTTCAGGATGCCTCCTCGCCCGTCACCGTCGAAGAAACTCAAAGGTACTGGAGATTCTATCTCAACCACTAGTCTATGCTTATTCCTTAGTCCTTTTAGATATTCAAAATCTGACAGTGAATTTATGTCAATCTCCAGCCTTGTCAGTTTGGAAATTCTCTTCAGAGTCGCAATGTTGGTTATCAAGTTATCCTGAAGCCACAAACCCTCCAATCCTTCCATATCAGCAAGCGATGATATGTCTTCTATTGAGTTGTTTTGTAGCCATAGCCACCTCAGATTAGTTAGCCCCTGTAAAGAGGTAATATGTTTTATCTTATTGCCCTCAAGATTCAGATATTCTAGGTTGATTAAGTCCTCCAAAGGGGACAAATCCTTTATCTGATTGTTCTGGAACCACAATCCACGCAAATTTTTCAATCCTTTTAGAGGTAAAATATTTTCTATCGTATTCCCCCAAAAATCGAGAGTCTTCAAATTGGTTAACTCTTTCAAAGGCGACAAATCGGAGATAGAATTACCGCCTGCTCTTAGAACAACCAACTTCTTTGCCTTTTCAAGTCCATCCAATTTGCTTATACCAGTCTCTTGTAAATTTAATTCCCGCGCATCAGCTAAATCATTAACTGCCTGCTCTTCAAGTTGAACGGCAATCACAGTGCGAAGGTTTGAGTCGGGTATGTCTCCAAGTTGCATAATGGCAATCTCCTTTTATTTTTTTGAAATGCGTCGATATTCAAAGTATTCCACAACACCTCTTGAAAAGTTCCAATCTTTAATATGGCTTCAGGTGTTTCTTAACTATCTCTGCGATCTTTTCTAACTCTATCCGTTTTTCTCTGCTAGCCCTTTCTGTTTCACCACCTATGGAGCTAAGCTCTGCGCGGCTTCGGGCGCTAGAAAGTTGACTGTTGACGGCTTCTACTTTTTTTGTAATATCTTCTTTCATTTGTTCAATTGCGATTTTATCTGCCCTAGCTTCGTCCCTGTATTTCTTAGCGTACTCCATATCTTCCTTAGTATTTGCTCTGTCAGTAGCAATTTGCTTTTTGTCCCCGTCTATAATTAATTTGAGTCCTTCCATGTCTTTTCTGAGGTTGACAAGTTTGGCTATTTGTCTGATTAAGAATGGAGAAGCAACTATTACTATTTTTAGAATAGCTCCCATAATTGACCAGTCAGTTATAAAGTCTTTTATAGAATCCATTTGTCAAATCTTCCTCTACCCGTCCAACGTCGCCGTGGTTTTGGGCTAGAATTCCCGAATAGCAACAAGGGCGTCATCCGGGATTCTTCGGATATTTATCGTGACCTTTTCACGTCTCGGATTGCCATCGGCATTTCTAAAACCCTTCTGGAATGAACCGGCACATTCGCTTAATGTTTCGGCATTAAAACAGGCAAAGCAAATTTCCGACGACACAACTTTTGTCTTACGTTATCTCAATGGTGCCTCCCTATTGATTCTATGCTGCTCTTATTCGCTAATTCCCCCTTTCATTTGGAAACAATCAAAAGACTAACCGTAATCTCCTGACCACCCCCACCTTTTACGGTCTCGACTTCTGTATTTTTTGCATAAACTACCGTAACTACCAAGATTCACAACTTCCAGGCGCTGACCGTTATAGGTTTCAATGTTGCGTGAATTATATGGCGGTGAGTGCCATTTGATGGTAAGTGCTTCAGCATCCTTGAGAACATTCTCCCAATCTGACCAATGTGGCGGATCATGCTCATAATCTTCTTCCGCAATTCGACCCACATAAACCGACACCCCCTCCTCCTCCACTAGCCACGATATGTGTGGTTCGGTGCCATCAATAAATCGTCGCCTGAAAGTCGAGGTTGTCATTCCAATGTAGAGCAGGGAATCATCTCCGAAGATGATGTGGCGACCATAGATCTGGTATAAACCGCAGTCCTCGTCTCTGTCGTCTAACTCTTTCACTTTGTCAAGAGAGAGTGGTCCCTCCCATTCAACCCTGACGGTTCGCATATTGACGCTCCCTTCATCAATCGTGACGGCGATTTTCACGCCCCTTTTCGGATAGTCTCCAATCACCGCGCCTAGGATGCACGACTAAGCCTTGATTTTCGAGTTTTATTAGAAAACCGGCAACGATAAGATCTCCGGGGTTATACCATGGCAGAAAAGTGCCAAGCCTCTTGCTAATTTCTGTAGGACCTAATCCTTGCCGATTGCCCATTTCTGCTTCAAACAACACATCTAAAATTGCTTCCTCAAGATAAAACATACCAATCCGAGCAAGTTGTTTAGGTTGTAAACCATGTAAATTTGCCATATTGTTCTCCTTGTTCTACTTCAAAATCGCTCCGCTACAATTATCGGACATATTTTTTGCTCATTGAGACTGTTAAGATCCTTGCTATGACTGGATCTTATTTTCTTTCTTTCCCCAAAAATGACCTCAAAATGTCTGATAACATATTTTATCAAGCATTTGCCCTAAACGCTTTACACAAAATCAACAAGGACATCGCTTCACGTGAAAAAGTGTAAATTTATACTGGGTTGATTAAAAGCCGTTTCCTATTTGTTCCCATTTTTCTTTGAATTGATTGTCTTCATAATACTTAAACTTCTCATTTAACCATACGGCACTCCCACCGGCGTTGTGCTTCAGATGTTTTTTGACTTCATCAATAGGCAGAATGTAAGCCTCTGGTTTGCCAGACGCTATGGCGTGCACCATAACCCAATAATTGCACTTCAGACCCCCTTGGCTGATTTGAACGGGATCTCGATCCTTAAAGCTCCTGACTTGGACGCACATCTTTCGGTTTCCGTCTAGGCTCTCACAGACCAATATATTAGGCTTATATAGACCGTTCTCTTGAGGAAACACATTCCAACCACGCTCAGACAACTTGAAAGCGGTATAATACAAACCAGTTTTACCGGTAATTCGCCTAATTACTTGCTCTGAAACCATACTTTCACCTCGCTATTGTAATTATTCCGCCTTATACAAAAATTGGCGGAGTTGAGAGAGCTGCATACCAATCCTACCGTGAGAGTATTGTATGTCAGGAAAAAAGGCATTGACGCCTTCAATTGCACCCCGATAGGTCTTGCCCATGCAGACAAAAACGGCGCGATAGATGCCAGAGCTTAAAATGGGCTTGAGAGTATAGAGGGTTTCCTCATGCAGTTCTTTCGCCCGCTCGACACTCATGCGCCGGTCATAGTAAGGGATACGCTGGCTCTCGGAAATCAGCCCGAACTCCGCCGATAAAATGAGAAAATCATGGTGGGGCCGAGCATCAGGAATAGTGCGCAGCCACTTCCGCACAACCTTATACGCAGGACCATCATATCTGTCCATCGCAGGCATTACGCGCTTACCTTGAACCTTGCGCTGTGAACATGCAAGGATAACGAGTCTTTTCATTTTTGCTCCTTATTGTATTTCATGATTTACTCTTTTCTCCTGCGTTCCACCATCAAGGGGTGGAAGTTTCAACTCTGTCTCAATCGGCGTCACCTCGTCCATCACAATGGGGAGGCGATCGTCTAGTTGCTTAGGGCGATACCGTCCCTGTGCACTTTATTTTATTCAAAGTCCACGAGCAGCTGCGAATCATCACTACTCCGCTCTTGAAGAGTAATACCAGGGGTTGATGAAGATTGAACATCGTCGGAAAGTATAACTGGAAAGATCTCATCTAACGCTGACTGTATATCACCTTCAAAGGGTTGACAAGGAATTGATAACGCCGTTAAGACCTGCTCAAACCGCTTGTAACCGTTTTCATCTCGCAGCTCTACCCACTGGATGTCTGAATCGTCGAGTTGTGCTTTATGCAGGTCGGAGAGTTTATCCGCAACAAAAACTTGGCTGCTACGGGCATGTACGGCATCCGCACTTTCTGGATTCCCTCTGCCCATCAACTTCACTTCGCAACGGTGCCTCAATCCAGCGTTATCGACCAGATAGAAATCCGCCTCGCGTTCCACCTCGCCTGTTGAAGCAGAAGAAACAGATTGATTAAAATACCTCAGTGGAACACGTGTACTGCCATCGGAAATTTGGGCCACCCTCTAAACCAAGATTGTGATACAATGCCAATCTACTTGAAAAGAGCTATCCGATGGCAAAACGGAGAAGATTCACCCCTCAATTTAAGGCGGAAGTTGTTATTGAGGCACTTACGGGTTAAAGTTCCCGAGCGGAACTGTTTCGAAAACATAGCATCAGCCAAGAACAACAATACTTGTCTTAAATTCAGCGATTTGTGGTCTAAATTAGTGATGGCACTTCAAACAAATCAGTCCACTTCTTCCTTCCGCAGTGCCAGCCATGTGCATCCGCCCATCCCGATGACAATAATCGCAAACGGCAAGCCCGACGCAACGGCTAGCGCTTGCAACGACCGCAAGCCGCCACCGAGCAGGAGCGCGATAGCGACCAACCCTTCAGCCGAACACCAAAACACCCGTTGTCCGACCGGCGCATCAAACTTACCGCCCGCAGCAATCGTATCAACGACGAGCGAGCCAGAATCGGACGATGTGATAAAAAAGATAATGAGCAGGACAATGCTCACAAACGAAGTGATACCCGTCAGCGGGAGTTGTTCAAGCATCTTGAACAGTGCAAGCTCCTGTTTCCCTCCGCCAACACTATCCATCACCCCGGTAAACCCATCGGTAAGAAACTGATGGATAGCCGTCCCCCCAAACGTGCTCATACACAACAGAATCAGCAGCATCGGCAAGATAAGCACGCAGAACAGAAACTGCCGCACCGTGCGCCCCTTCGAGATACGGGCGATAAACGAGCCTACAAACGGCCCCCACGCCAACCACCACGCCAGATGGAACGCCGACCAATCATGGATAAAGTATGAATCGGTGCGTCCCACCCAATTGCTGAACGGCACAATCGTAACGATATAAGTCCCCAGTCCCCTGAAGAAACTGCTGAAAATCGCGCCCGTGGGACCGGCTACGATGACGAATAAAAAAAGCGCAATTGTGATGCAGATATTGACCTGACTCAATCGCTTGATACCGACGTTCAAGCCGCTCAAGACCGACGCCGTGGCGATGAGGGTGATCAATAAGATGATAGCCACCGCGGTGGCATTGGTCGCAGGGATATTAAACAGGTAATTGAGTCCCGCAGCTACCTGCTGTGCACCGAGTCCCAAAGAAGGTGCTATCCCGAACAGTGTTGCAAAGATAGCGAGCGTGTCGATGATGTGACCCGGATAGCCCCACACCCGCTTGCCAAGCAAAGGATAGAACGCTGACCGCAGTGCAAGCGGCAAGCCCCGATTGTAGGTGAAATATGCAAGAGCCAACCCGATAACCGCATAGCCCACCCACCCGTGCAGTCCCCAATGGAAAGCGATCGCGGCAAAACTCATATCCCATGCTGCTTTTGTATTTGGATCATCTATGTCAGGCGGTGGTGCTTGCGCGTCGTAAACCGGTGTCATGTTGAACGGCGGATGCTGAAAATGGTGGACAGGCTCGATGACCCCGAAATAGACCAGCCCGATCGCTAACCCCGCTGAAAACAGCATCGCTATCCATGTAAACGTGGAATAGTCCGGGACAGCCTCCGTTCCACCGAGCCGAACTCTGCCGAGCGGTGAGACCATCAGAAACAGGCAGAATAGCACCAACAGGCTACAGGTGAGCATGAACACCCAATCCAAGCGCGTGGTCAGCCACACACGGAGGCTGCCAAAAATGACCGACGCTTGTTCTTGGAACACGAGTGTACCGACCACAAAGAGGGTGATACTGACGCTTGCCGTGATGAATACTGGGGCGTTTATATCCAACCCGAATATCTGGACGTTGTTCTGACCAACTTGGTGATTCAATTGGGATTGTTTTTCTTGTTCGTTCATAATGATGAATATCGAATCGACTACTATAAAAGGTTATGGATTCAAACATCAAAATCCTTAAATCCCCGATAAATCGGGATTAAGAAACCTGATTCAGACAATAATGGTGCACATCCCTCAATTACTTATACACTTTCGATACACAACCACCCCCCTAAATCCCGCCCCCGATTTTATCCCCGATAAACCGGAACAGGCGGAACGGACGCCCGATGAATCCCCGATAAATCGGGATTAAGAAACGGGCAACTACAGTAAAGTCTTGGGTTTGTAGTCGGGCGACTTATCGTCCGTCCAAACGCGCAATGAATTGCGCTACTACAAACTGAAGTGCGTAAGTCCTATCAGGGTTAAATTCGGGTCAGGATCAGGTTGCCGAACCTGTCAACCTGTGCGCTGTAGCCGGGGTGGATGACGGTGGTGGAATCGATCTCTTCGACAATTATTGGTCCTGTCAAGACGCAGCCGGGACCCAGAAGATAACGATCATAGATGGGGCATTCAACATAGCCGTCACTCTCGGCAAAGTACACGGATCGGACCGCTTTCTGCGCTGCAGCGGTGTCTGTATTGTTCCCTTCCAGTTCACGCAGCCGGGGTTTGGCGATTTTGCCGATTGCGGTGAGTCGGAGATTTACGAACTCGACCGGTTCTTCCGATGCACTATAGCCGTAGGCGCGGTCGTGTTCGACATGGAACTGTTCAAGTACGTCGGCGATCTTTGAAGCGTCTAACTGTTCCGCCGGTAAGGGCACTGTCAGCTCGTAGCTTTGTCCAACATAGCGCATATCCACTTGCCTGAGGAAACTGATGTCCTCTGGACGCACACCCTCCCGTTTTAGGCTTGTGTCTCCCTGCGCCTCTAACTCTTGGTAGGTCTCCTCCACCGCCGCTGTATTCAGTTGGTCGACGTGTTGGATGAGGGTTGTGGAGTAGTCGTGCTTGAGGTCAGTTACCAGTAAGCCCATGGCTGAAGTTGTACCGGGACTCATCGGAATAATAGTGGTGGGCGCGTCAATCTCTGCTGCCAAGCGGTTGGCGTGTACGGGCCCCGCACCGCCAAACGCTGTTAATACGAAGTCTCTGGGGTCGTAACCGCGCTGGACGGAGACGAGTCGTAGTGCGTTGACCATTGCAGCGTTGGCAATCTCTACAATGCCGTGGGCGGCTTCCACAAGGTCAAGGTTTAACGGATCGGCGCACTGATCTTGGATCGCCTGACGCGCCGCATTAACATCTAATTCGATCTCACCGCCTAAGAAAAAGCTGGGGTTGAGACGCCCTAACACCAGATTGGCGTCGGTGATGGTTGGCTCTGCCCCGCCTGCTCCATAGCATACGGGTCCCGGATCCGCGCCTGCGCTCTGCGGTCCCACACGCAGCACCCCGCCGGAGTCCACCCAAGCGATGGAACCGCCGCCGGCGCCAATCTCCACAAGGTCGATGACGGGGGTACGGATGGGATAGCCTGCCCCGCGGGAGGCACCCACGCCGGTTTGCGCCGCTGTCCCTACCTCGTAGTCTTTGGTTATCGTTGGTGTGCCGTTCTGGATAAGTCCCGCCTTCGCTGTGGTGCCGCCCATGTCGAAGGAGATGACATCCGGGCATTCCAGCGTCGTGCCGAGATAGGTTGCGGCAATGACACCCGCTGCGGGTCCCGATTCGACCATGAAGACCGGTTTCTCGCTCGCTGCCTCAAATGTGAAAACCCCACCGCTGCTTTGCATCACAAGCAGTTCCGCTTCCAGTCCCTCTTCTCGCAGCCGTGCTTCAATGCTCTGGAGGTAACGCCCGACGACGGGCCTGATGGAAGCATTGATGACCGTCGTACTTGCCCGGAAATACTCCCGGAACTCCGGTGCGACCTCTGACGAGAGGGAGATGATGGTGTCGGGGAGGGCTTCACGTAGGATCTCCCCTGTCCGTTTCTCATGGCTCGGATTGATGTAGGCGTGGAGGAAGCAGACGGCGATTGATTCCACGTTCTCTTGATGGAGTTGTTCTGCTACATCCCTGATTGTGGACTCGTCGAGTGGTGTGAGCACATTCCCTTGGGCATCTAAGCGTTCTGGTACGCCGAAGCATAGGTAACGCGGCGTCAGGGGACGTGGTTTTTCAAATTGTAAGTCGTAGAGTGAGGGTCGTATCTGACGCTGAATCTCCAGCAGATCGCGAAAGCCGTCGGTTGTAACAAAACCGGTGCGGGCAACTTTCCCTTCGATAATCGAGTTGGTTGCCACAGTCGTGCCGTGAACGACGTAGCCGACCTCGTCCGGTGACACGTTGGCTTTGCGTAGTATGCGGTGGGTTGCCTCCATGAAACCGTGTGACGGGTCTTGGGGGGTCGAAGGGACTTTGTCGACACGGATCTCACCTGTTTCCTCGTTGATTAGGGTTGCATCGGTGAACGTTCCGCCGATGTCTACTCCCAGACGGTATCTGAAATTCATGCGTATTTCCTCTTATTGCCCGTTGGTCATTGAAGTGAGAGTCTGTTTGAATTCATCAAGATTTGGTGCTTGTACGGCCGAACGAAGTAACTGCCTGAGATGTTGCAAATCTTCGATCGTCTCAATGGTGGGCTTTAAGGTTTCAGCTGCACTTGGGTCAAATCGCATTCCCAAAATGTCAAGGACGGATTCGATACCCTGTTGTCTTTGTCCTCTTTCGGTAAAGTGTTGGACAATAGATGATTCGTGCATGGTTTCCTCCGAAATGATATTGATAATGGTTTGAGAATCGTGAATTAACCCGCTGAGGATAGCGATCGAAATCCGTGGGATAATCTTTAACAAGTTGTTTGGAAACAATATCGAATTCTGCCATGCCACCTTTCTATTTACTGACGACCGGTGTTAATGCAATGTTGACCGAGAAAACGTTCTTCTAACTAAAAACTGTGCGGGGAGGTAGCACCATTACACAGATACTTTCTGTTTCACGCGAAGGGTCCTGGGCGATGTTCGCCCAACAGGCGGCGCTGGCGTGGCGTTGCTTTCGATAGAATTTCTGGGTCAAACTGAAAACTCAGAAAAGGCGGAAACCGTTGCGCGATCCACCGATTGGCGTAATGGACCTGTAGCAGGTAACGAACCTGATCCGTACGATTGGCACCGCCCCGATGCCACACATCGCTCCTGAAAACAATTACATCGCCCGCTTTGCAGAGGATTGATTGCTCCTGTGCATCGTTCCACCGCTCCTGATCCAGTTCAGGTCTTATGCCGGCCCGATGACTACCGGGGACGACACGTGTGGGACCCAGTGCTTCATACATATCATCGAGATAGAAGTGGGCGGTCATGATCAGTGCTGGGATCTTGACCCGCGGATCGATCGCCACATCATCGGGCAGCAGGATCGGCTTCCAATCGGTGTGCATCTTCTGTTCCTCCCGCTTCCCTGTGTTCCATTGGGTCATCTGGATGAGGTGACAATCTTCGCCCAGAGCGTCTTCGACCAGTTCAATGACGCCCGGTTTGTCGAGGAAGTCGAGATAGAGGGGATCCCGATTGAAGGCGTTCTGGATTGTTTTAATCCCGCTGCCTTCGGGGTCAATAAAATCCCATCTCGGTGTTGCAACGGTTTTGATACGGTCAGAACATGCGCGCAACTCTTGAACCTGTTCGGGACTGAGAACTGCGCGGAAAAAAGCAAAGCCATCGCGTTCCAGTGCCTGCGCTCGTTCTTCTCGAGTCTCGTAATCGATCAGTTCGGCGGCTGGTTTTGAGGGCACTTCTGCTGTTGGGATTTGTTGTGTTGATTGCATTGGTCAATGCTCCTTATGATGATGTACCAAGCCCGGGCGGTAAGCCCTCGGTCGTGTCGTAGCCGCCGCCGGCGGTGATGGGCCAAGACTGGCCTCCCTTAAACTCGAAATCGTCGCCGAGACCGCACAGCCACTGGAACAGTCGTGCGACGTGGATGGAGTCGTACCATTTTTCAAGCACTGAAACGTCTGGCATAAACTTCATCTGCATAAAGTCAGTAGAGGGATCAACCACCCAATCACGTTGGGGTGGCACTGTTCGCCAATAGTTGTATTTAAGCAGATTGCGGATCCCGCTGCCGGTGGAGGAGGTTGCACGGTGCCAAATACTGTAGTGTGTGATGAAAATTGAGCCTGCTGGCGCTGCGGTCTTTACCCCTATTCGGATGTTGCCGTAGTGACTCATGAAGCGGCGTTTGGCGCGGAGCAGATGCGAACTGGGCACCAATTCGGTCGGACCCATCTCTTTCGGTGTGTCTTGGGGGTAGTAAAACACCTGTAGGAATTCGAGCCGTGTTGCGTCGATAGCGCCGCCGTCCCGATGCCAGCCACAACTCAACGTTCTGGGGCACTCGACACGGTGGTTGCTCATGATCATCGGCAGCTTGAAGTTCTTGCCCAGAAGCGACCGTACCGCGCCCGCTGCCTGCGGATTTTTGATAACGCCTTCGACGAACCAGTCTTCAGCGAGGATTTCGACCGGTTCTAAGTGGGGATGTCCATCCAGAAAATCTGAGACGCGACGATTAATTTCATCTGAGACCACGCCTTCGAGGATGATAAATCCCTTCTGACAAAATTCGATTACCTGTTGATCCGTTAGCGTCGGTTCACAATCGTGTATTTGGTCGATCATCGGTAAAATCCTTTCGTGGAAGTGCCGCGATTGGAGAGTCATTTTTCGAGGACAAATTCGCAGCCGAGTCCGTACGTTTCGTTTTCCCCCACCAGCATCAGTGTCATTTCGGGGAACTTGACGATACGCCATCCGTCGAGCATTGCCTCATGCACGGTCTGGTAGGGCCAATCTTCGGGGTCGTCGGGACCGTTGTGTACGCCGTCGCCATCCACGATTGACATACCCTCAACCGTCGAGGTGACTGACGTATTTGCGGCTTGAAGATATAACAGGCGTTGGGGTTTTGCCGCTGTAATGTTAGCCAACACCTGTTGTAGGTCTTGCTCCGTTAGGGTGCCCGCGCGAAAGTTTTCCAAGCATTTTTCGAGTTGTTCCTTCACTTGAACCATATTTAAGCCTCTTTCAGTGACGTATTCCATCCACATGTCGCCCCTCCCCGATAAATCGGGATTCAGAGCAACTGGGGCTATGGGTGTAGGGGTTCGGCATTGCTATAAACATATCGCCCCGCTGGGGCTATGTTGGTTCATCAGTGCATTAGTTCATTGGTTCATTGGATTGATGGAATCTATACATTACGCTGCAACGTGCCATAATTTGTATAAGGATTACGGGATACGGCGTATGCCTACAACTTTAATACACTTGCTGCACCGATTGGGTTTTGGATTGGGCAAGATGCCCAACCTACGGATATCGGGGTTTACCCTCAATTAGCGAACCTGAATCGCTCTGGACGGTATGGGGCAAGCATTTCAACGCGGGCGTTATCAACAATCTCCAGCGTTGCTAATTCTCCCACGAGGGGTGCCAATGTGACCCCACTGTGCATCAAAGCGATGTACAGATTCGGTGCTGCATCACAAAATCCTATGACCGGTAACTCATCAATCGGCATCGGACGGTAGCCCACCGGTGTTGGAACTGCTCGCGCACCGGCGAGGGCTGGCAGGTAATGGATAGCACGACTCAACAGGGCATCCGCGTGTTCTTGAGAATCGTCTTGGTCTACACTTTCCTGTGAACCTTGACCGATGTAAAGCGTTCCGTCGGCAGATTGTCGCAGGTGGATTTCATGTCGATCTTCATCGATGGGTGGTAGGTGAAGCACCGAGACATTTTTGAGTATCGGCGGCTGTGGATCGGTACGAATTACCACGCCGGGACTGTGCTGTTGCGGGATGTGAACGCCGGCTGTCGCGGCGAGTTCCGTTGTGGCAGTCCCGTTCGCCAGCACGACTACATCACAACCGATCTCACCGTTAGGGGTACTCACCGCCTCTATACTTCCCTGACCGTCCAGACATAGTTTGTTCGCTGGGGTATGGGTATGCACAGCGGCTCCCGCCTCACACGCACGCTGTAGACAGGCTGCAATCACTCTGCGCGGGTCTACACGCCCGTCAATATCTGAAAAAGAGGCGGTCAGAACGGGACCGGGGGAAAGACCGGGCTCAAGTTCCCGGAGTTCAGCGCTTGGGATGATCCGGATGGGATATCCCCATGCTTGTAGTTGCACGATCCGTTGACGCAATGCACCGGCGCGTTCCGGTGCCCATTCCCATCGTAGTTCGCCGCCCCAATGGAGGTCGAGATCCCCACCCAGCCTCCGAGCGAATCGATCCCAGATATCCATTGACCGACGGTTGAAATGGTGGTAGCTTACGGGATCTTTGCCGAAGGAATTCAGCCAAGCAAAGGAATGTCCTGACGCTCCCGTGCACGGTTCATTCCGCTCAAGTACGGTCACGGCAACATCTTTGGAACGCGACAGATGATAGGCTATGGATGCCCCAACAATCCCTGCGCCTACCACGACAATGTTTAGCTTTGTAACGGACAATCTGAACCCCTTCCGGTTGTCTTAGCCTAACATCTCCAGATTCGTTGCGAGTTTCTCTTGCTCTGATTCAAGCTCTGTGAGTCGGGTGCGTTTCTGTTGAACAACGGCTTCCGGCGCGCGGTCAATGAAATTTGGGTTGTCCAGCGTTTTTTGGGCACCCGTGAGTTCTTTGAGTACCTTGTCCAACCGCTTCTGCAAGCGATCCTTCTCCTTTTCAATGTCGATAATTCCCGCAAGCGGGATATAGATCACATTGTCGCTAACCACTGCTACAGCGGCGGCAGCAGGTTTTTCCTGATGTTCAGCGATGGAGATCTGTGAGAAGCGCGTGAACGCTGGCAGGTACTCCTCCAGATGTTCGGTGAGGAGTTCAGCGGTTTCCGGATTCGGAGATTGAATCAGGATCTCGACTTCGCTGGAGGGTGGCACGTTCATCTCACCGCGGACGCTACGAATACCGTCAATAACGTCCATGATTGTCTGCATCGCCCCTTCCGTCTTTGGATCTGTCTCAGCTGCTTGCGATTCGGGCCAAGGGGCGGTCATGATGCTCTCGCCTTTATGGGGGAGTCGCTGCCAGATCTCTTCTGTGATGAACGGCATGATTGGGTGCAGCAGTCGTAGTGTGCCTTCAAGAATCTCAGAGGCGACCGCTTGTGCGGTGTGTTTCGCCGTTGGATCGTCGGTATAGTAGAGGCGTTGCTTGATGAGTTCAACGTACCAATCACAAAACTCGTGCCAGAGGAATTCATAGAGCGTGTGTGCTGCGTCACTAAACCGGAACTCCTCCAGACATGTCGTCACCGCTTCCACGGTTGCGTTATAGCGGCTGCGAATCCACTGATCGCAGAGGGTCAGCTCTGTCGGCTGCCCGGGTTGATAATCGTCGAGATTCATCAGTAACAGGCGAGAGGCGTTCCAGATTTTGTTGGCGAACCGTTTCCCTGCCTCAATTTGGGATTCAGCCAAGGCGATATATGGGTTCGGTACAGCGGAGAACACGAGCGCGAATCGGAACGCATCGGCACCGTACTCGTGGATGGTTGGCACCGGGTCGATGGCGTTCCCTTTCGATTTACTCTGTTTCTGACCGTGTTCATCAGCGACCAGTGGATGCAGGTAAACACGGCGAAATGGCACTTCATCCATACACTGAAGACCGAGCATCGCCATCCGGACGACCCAGAAGAAGAGGATATCCCACGCGGTCACCAATACGGAGGTCGGATAGAAAGTTTTGAGGCACTCTGTATCATCGGGCCAACCCATTGTCGAGAAGGGCCAAAGCCCCGAACTGAACCATGTATCGAGCACCTCTTCGTCTTGCCAGATCTTCTCGGAATTGCAATGAGCGCATTGAGAAGGAGGAGTTACCGCTACCGTGAGTTCTCCACAAGCGTCGCAGTGCCAGACTGGGAGTTTGTGACCCCACCAGCGTTGTCGAGAAATGGGCCACGGTTCGATATTTTCCATCCATTGATAAAATCGTCTTTCCTCGCGTTCCGGGAGAAATACAATTTCACCGCGTTTCGTCGCTTCAATCGCCCGTTCCGCAAGCGGTTTGACATTCAGATACCACTGCGGCGAGATATACGGTTCAATAATCTGATTGCACCGATCATGGTGTCCGACCGCATGGGGGTGTGGCACAACTTTAAGTAGATACCCTTGTGCACGTAGGTCTTCGACCAACACCTCGCGACATTCAAACCGATCCATACCTTGATACTTCGTTCCTGCATTCTCATTCAAGCTGCCGTCCGGATTCAGTATGTTGACCTGCTCAAGTTCATGTCGTTGACCGATTTCGTAGTCGTTTGGATCATGAGCGGGTGTGACCTTCAGTGCGCCCGTACCAAATTCCAGATCGACATATTCGTCTGCGATGATTGGGAGTTCACGTCCAAGAATCGGTAGAATCGCCGTTTTGTCGATGAGGTGTTGATAGCGCGTATCATCTGGGTGGACAGCAACTGCTGTATCACCCAGCATCGTTTCCGGACGCGTCGTCGCAATTTCAACGGATTCCTCTGAATCCTTAATTGGATACTTGATGTGATAGAAATTTCCATCAATCTCAACCGGCTCAACCTCAAGGTTGGAGATGACGGTGCGACAGTGCGGACACCAATTGACTAAGTTTGCGTCACGATAGATTAAGTCTGCATCGTAGAGTTTGACAAACGCGGTACAGACTGCTCTGGATAATCCCTCATCCATCGTGAATCGTTCACGTTCCCAATCGCAGGAACAGCCGAGTTGGTATAGCTGATCGCTGATGGTTGCGTGCGTTTCATCTTTCCAATCCCACATCCTCTCAATAAACTTTTCACGACCAAGTTGATCACGGTCTGTACCCCAAGCGGCGAGCTGTCTTTCCATGATGATCTCTGTGCCAATGCCCGCATGATCTGTCCCCGGCATCCAGAGTGTATTGTAACCCTGCATCCGCCGCCAACGAATCAATGTGTCTTGCAATGTATTGTTGAGTGCGTGCCCGATATGTAGGCTCCCTGTGATATTCGGGGGCGGAATCACAACCGAGTATGGGGGTTTGTCAGAGGTATCGGCGGCGTGGAAATAATCCTTGTCTCGCCAGAATTTGTACCATTTTTCTTCGATGTCGTGCGGTGCGTATGTTTTTGGAATATCGGTCATAGATTTTTATCCTCAACTTGTTTATGTTTGATTGCTATACAAAAGTTTCCGCCACTCTGCCGGGGCAGCCGGTTGAAAAAGATGATCCATCAAATTGTTTTCAATCGCAAAAGTGATTTGCTCGGAAATCGCATCAACAATCATCGCTTCCGCGTCCGCCTTTGTATCACCATCAGTGACTAAATCCAATTGCAAACAGTGGGCAGTATAACAGTCTGTCTGTTTTTCAATAAGCACATCGAGGTGGAATAATTTCCGCTTGAATTTTGGATTTTCAACTTCCATTAGTTCCTCCAGTATTGCTGGATTTTGCATGTCTATTGTCAATTCCATCAAATACAATACATAATGTATTACACTTCTCGCTTCGTCACTTCTAGCAAGGTCAATGTTACAAGCAGCAACGGCAAAATCACAAGCGCAGAACCCCACAGGGAGATCTGAACGCCGATGAGACATGGGAAAAACGTGATGGCACCTATCATCGAACCCTTCAGTGCGCGATAACCATTTTTCTCAGTCGGATTTAGGTAAAGAGGTAGACGGGTAATACTCGTTGCGAGCAACGCAAAGACCACCCATAAGGTGTAATGCCAACTGACCCCTTCAAGCCAGTGTGGTAGTACGGCGACGATAAAGGACAATATGGTCGATGCAGCCGCGCAGACGAGGGCTGGCTTTATTCCCAGCTGCAAGGGAGTGGTGGTGATACCGAGTTTCTCATCCCGTTCGAGATCTTTGAAGGTCGTCGTGATGTGTGTCCCACAATCGTAGAGCGTCGTAGCGGCAAATGCGTACCAAACCAAACGTGGCACACCCCCGCTGACAGCGAGGGCACCAAATATGTTGAGCAGACCGATGCCGAGGGGCAGGCTAAGGCTTCCCAATATTCCGCGTTCCTTGAAGAAGGCGTTATATGAATGGGAAATCATCACGAGGGCAATCACCAGAAGTCCTGCTTTAATGTGGAGCGTGAATCCCAAGATGACACAGATGATGTAGGTCGTACTTGCTGTGATCAGGACTTGCCGAGGTGTGAGTCGGTGCGACGGGAGCGGACGGTCGGGATTTACAAGGGCATCCTGCTCGCGATGAAAGTAGTCGTTCTTCATCATGCCTGCGAAGTAGCCAAGCAGTGCGATTAACAGGGTGAGCCCAACCCTCCAATTCCACGTTCCCTCTGAAGCGATCAGGGCGCCCGGTAACGTCGCAGCGATCGGAATGGCGAAGAGGGGATAGCGGATTAATTCAAGGTAGGCTTTCAATGTATTCATGACGATTTGCTTTTAGGTAAAACTTGGACGTGACGGCGGTCATGCGATTACTCGCCGACCAGAACGCTTTTTACACCGCCTTGCTTCCGGGCATTTTCAAAGCCTTCAATGATTCCCTCAATCGGAAACCGATCCGTAAGTAGAGGCTTGAGTTTAATTTCGTCATCAATAAGCATCTGACGGGATTCGTTCAGACTCCATCGCGAGAATGCCCATGACGCCATTAGTTTGTGCCCCATGTAATGGAAATGCTCAAGGTTGATTCGCAGCTCCTGTCCTCCCGGTGCCAGTCCAAAGAAATTTACACAGCCACCTCGCCGCACGAGCTTGAAGGCGAGATCGATCGCACGCTGATTATTGACCGTCGCAGAGATCACAGTATCCACGCCACCGTCAGTTTTCTCAATGAATGTTTCCACCTGTTCCGCCGTAATATCGAATGTGGCATCTACGCCGACTTCGTCTGCTGCGCTGCGCCGATGGGCGAGTGGTTCAAGAACGAATGTCTGTAATTCCGCTTTTTTCGACAGTTGGGTAAACATCAAGCCGATAGGACCTGCGCCGAGGATAGCGACGCTTCTATCAAGGATTGTTTCACGCATTGCATTGATACAGCAGCCCAGCGGCTCCAGAAAGATCAATTCTTCTGGCGAGATGGTATCTGGCACGGTTATGAGTTTTCCTGTGTCAATTCCGTGCTTCGGCATCCGGAGGTATTCAGCATATCCGCCGTCAATGTCATGTCCTATCCCCTCAATATTCGAACAATACTTATCCAGATCTGCCCGGCAGGAATCGCAGTCCCCGCAGGAGAGCATTGGATTCACTGTCACCTTCTCGCCGACTTTCACGTCGGGGTGTCGGCTTTCAACGATGACCCCGGCGAGTTCATGCCCCATCACGACGGGTGGCGAGTAGTCGGTAATATCCCCGTTAAGTGCTGCCAAGTCAGACGCACAGATACCGCACAGATCTACTTTAATCAGGGCATCGCCTGGATTGAGCGAAGGGACAGGCTTATCCTGTACGCTTAATCTTCCGGTTTCTTCAAAGACAGCGGCTTTCATGGCATTCTCCTCGGGTGTATCCTATAAGTGGTTCAACTGCTCAGAAACTCGTCAAACTTCTTGAGCAACACATCTGGGCGTTCGTCAACCAGTATCAGTGAACGGTGGGGTGTCCTGATAAATCCCTCCGAAACCGCATAATCGAGAAAGTTTGCTAACTCCCTGTAATACCCACATACGTTTAGGAGACCGCACGGTTTTCGGTGTAGACCAAGTTGCGTCCACGTTACCATCTCAAAGAGTTCGTCGATTGTACCGAGGCCGCCGGGGAGCGCGATAAAGGCATCGGACAGTTCAGCCATCAGTCCTTTCCGTTCGTGCATAGAGTCAACAACTCGCAGATCGGAAAGCTCAGTATGGGCGATTTCTTTTTCGACGAATATCGTAGGCACGACACCAATCACTTCGCCACCGGCCTCAAGGGCAGCGTTGGCTAGCTCACCCATTGTGCCGACGTTAGTGCCACCGTAAACAAGCCCCAAGTTTTTGTTTGCTAAGGCGTTACCTAACTGCCTTGCGGCTTTGGCATAGGCTGGTTTGCTTCCCATGCTGGATCCACAGAATACACATACCCGTTTCATTACAACGCACTTTCTTGGTTAGGTCGGTTCAATTTAGTTAATAGATTTTATCAGATACCTCCGTCGCAATGCAAGCCAATTGTCGATTCCGATGGGCTGTCGCTCCGAGCTCAAGCCTTTTTGATATTGACAGTCACCTATGTCCTCTTTATAATGAGCGAACTATATTCTTAGGGCTTACGCTGTTGGGTAGTCAAAGTTTTGTAATTCAGAGGGATTCATTGCGGCGGGACAAGGCGGGGCAGGATGCTCCGCCTACAAGACGTTAGTTTCCGACGCCTGATGAATTGGGTAACTACAATCTGGAGTGTGTAAGTTTCTATTTTGTTAATTTCGATTTAAGGGGAGAAGGACAGTGAGTGAGAAGATTCGATTAGCCATTGTTGGCTGTGGGGGTATGGGGCATCGTCACTTGTATGGGCTTGCAGAGCTGCATCGTGTAGGGTGGGAACGGTTTGAACTCGTTGGGGCATGCGATCCGGTACGTGATAACGCCGAATCCCTTGCTGACCAAGCGGCAACACATTTTGGGGTGCGCCCAGCCGTCGTTGAGGATTTGGATGGACTGGCAGCGGTTAATGTTGAAGCGGTAGACGTGACGACGACACCGCGATACCACCATACGGTTGCCGTTGAGACGTTGGAGCGGTGTTGGCATACGATGGTTGAGAAGCCGATGGGGTTGACCGTCCGTGCATGTAACCTTATTGCGCGTGCAGCGGAGGCATCTGACGCGATTTTAAGTGTGGCAGAGAACTATCGACGGGATCCCATTAACCGTTTGGCGAAGGCGCTGCTGGACGCAGGGATCATTGGCACTCCGCGATTTCTCATCCACCACGCTATTGGCGGCGGTGACCGAATGTTAATCTCTGTATGGCGCCACCAAAAGGACCAAAGTGGTATATTGCTTGATGTAGGGGTTCATCACTCGGATATGATGGAATACCTGCTTGGCGATATTGAGACGGTGTATGCAAACACCAGACTCCATGAACCTATTCGCAAGAACCCCGCAGCAGGGGGTGGCGAGGCTGGATCGAATCCCAGCGGTGTCTATGGCCGCTGGCAGGTAAAGATGCCCGCCGAATTTGAAGCGACCGCCGAGGACGCTGCTTACGCAACACTGACTTTCAAAAACGGTGCGGTTGGGCAGTATATCGAAGATCACGCGGGTCGTGGTCAGGGTGTGTGGTCACGACAGATTTACGGTTCTGGTGGTTCTATGAGTTTGCCGGGGGATCGCAGCGGGGGGAATATCACACTACATATTGATGGCGAATCCCCTATTGATGATGAGAGGATATTGGAGCATGTTCCTGACTTTCGGCTTGATGCCGTGACATCAGATTTGTGGGGCGAGGATCGGTTGTGGCGTTACGAATTCCCGTTCCCTGAAATAGATAGGAAGATTATCGCTATCGAATATGGGGACTTTGCACAGGCGATAGGGGGCGAGCATCCGGTCGAGGTAGACGCTGCACAGGGAACGCGATCTGTGGCGGTCTCTTACGGGATACTGGAATCCGGTGAAATTGGACGTATTGTTACTATTGATGATATGCTTGCCGAGCAGGTTAACGACTATCAGCGGGAAATTAACGAGAGTTTGGGGATATAACTCGCGTCCAAAGCGTGAAGATTGGGATGGAGGTAGAATATGGGAGTCCGATCGGCGGAGGAGTACAAGGCGAGCCTGAACGATAGTCGCACCCTGTTCTTCAAGGGAGATCGCGTGGAAGATGTCACCCGCCATCCAGATTTAGGGGTTGGGGTGGAGCACGCCTCTCTCGATTTTGCACTCGCTGAAGATGCGGAGTATCGGGATTTGATGACCGTCAAGATTCCTGAGACGGGCGAAACGATCAGTCGGTATTTTGTAAGCCCTACCAACACAGATGATCTGCTAAAACGGCGTGAGATGATCGAAACCAGCACTCGGCTTGGCAGCGGGGTGGTGTTACTAATCAAGGAGATTGGAACGGATGCCCTCTTTGCCCTCTCTTTGGTTGCCAAGCGGATTGATGCGCAGTACGGTACGGACTACCTCAAGCGGGTGGAGGCGTATCACCAGCGCTGTCAGGGGGAAGACCTCAGTATGGCGGTTGCTCAGACTGATGTGAAGGGTGACCGAAGCCTGAATCCGTCTGAGCAGGTGCATCCGGACTACTATGTGCGTGTGGTTGAAGAGCGGGAGGATGGGATAGTGGTTCGCGGTGCGAAAGCGCATACCACCTGTGCTCCCTATGTAGATGAGATCATCGTGTTGCCAACCCGGAATATGACAGAGCAGGATAAAGATTACGCCCTCGCCTTCGCTGTCCCCGCCAATACCCCCGGCTTGAAAATGATTGTTAGCCCCTTTGGTGCTTCGTCGTCCAGCGAGTTTCATAACCCTGTCAGCTCCAATCACCGGATGATCGAAAGTCTGACAATTTTTGACGACGTTTTTGTCCCGAAGGAACGGGTTTTTATGAGCGGGGAGTGGGACTTCGCGGGTGGATTAGCTACTACCTTTGTCCAATTCCACCGATTTACTGCGGTTTCTTACAAACCACCGCTGTGTGACCTTCTAACCGGTGCCGCTGCATTAGTCGCAGAACACAACGGCATCAGTCGCGCAAGCCATGTTCGGGAGAAGTTGATGCACCTGATTAACTATGCCGAAACGGTTCGTGCGCTAAGTAAAGCTGCTGCTGTCGATTGTGCGGAGGTTGATGGGGTGGCGATTCCCAATTCGATTATCACCAACGTCGCTAAGTTTTACTTTGCCAGCAACTACCATCAGATGGTCAGTTACGTACAAGATATCGCTGGGGGACTTGTGGTCACTGGGCCTTCGGAGGAGGATGTCACAAACCCTGAAACGCGAGATTATATCGAAAAGTACCTTGGTGGAGTCGCGGAGGTTCCAACGTTGGATCGTCTCAAATTGGTGAACCTGATTCGCGACCTAACCGCTTCTGATTTTGGCGGTTACAACGAACTGCTTGCCATCCACGCCGAAGGCTCGCTTGAAGCGCAAAAGATTACTATTTATCGGGAGTATGATTTGGAACGGTGTAAATCTTTAGCTAAGCAAGCGGCGGGGATAGAGGACAACGTGTAGTAGAGCGGCGTGTTCCGTTAAGATTGGAAGGAATGGAAGGAGGTTGGAAAGATGGAGGGAGGGAATAGTCCGTCTATATTTGACCTCACCCGTCGGTGCGCGATTGTAACTGGCGCATCACGGGGCTTGGGTCGTCATTTCGCTTTAACACTGGCGCAAGCAGGCGCGCGGGTAGTTCTGGCTGCCCGTAGGATTGAGCGGCTCAATGAGGTTGTCAAGGAGATCGAGGCGTTCGACGGTTGTGCCGTTGCGGTCCGGGTTGATGTTACCGAAGGAGAGAGCGTCCGGGCGTGCGTTGAGACGGCGGAGAATGCACTCGGAGCAATTAATATCCTTGTCAACAACGCTGGTATTGCTGTAACTAAGCCGATACTTAAACACGCCGAGGAGGATTGGGACTCCGTGCTTGACACAAATCTCAAGGGGATTTGGCTGATGGCGCAGGAGGTTACCCGACGAATGGTTCACTGTGAGCGGGGCGGGAGCATTATCAATATTGCGTCTGTGCTTGGAGAACGTGGGATTTCCCAATTGCCGGGATACTGTGCCTCTAAGGGTGGTATCATCAACCTGACGCGAGCAATGGCGGTTGAGTTGGCACCGCATGGGATACGTGTGAACGCCATTGCACCCGGTTATATTGAAACTGATATAAACCGTCAATTCTTTGCTACGCAAGCTGGGCAACGCCTGATTAAACGCATTCCCCAACGCCGATTGGGTCAAGTTGACGACCTTGACGGGGCATTGCTGCTGCTTGCTTCTGATGCGTCCCGCTATATAACCGGAAGCGTTATTACCATTGACGGTGGTCAGTCTGCTTCATTGTAGCGATTTATGATGGTTCGGTTTCTCTCTTTGGTTCTTGGGTACAGATTGAAGATTACTTCGGCTTAGGTGATGATCGGCGCAACCTCGCGATGAGAATCACAAGGAGAGCGGTCACATTACCGGTAAGGAGCGATCCCAGAACACCGGTCAGCAGAACAAACATACCGACCTGTACTACACCCTGCCCAAACGGGCATGACCAGTGCCCCTTACCAAAAGCGAAGGCAGGAATTAGCATTCCTAACAGAAACCCTACCACAGCAGCAATGATTGTGATAGTTTGATACTTTTTTACCGGTAAATGAACTTCTTGCATTCTAGTTTTACGTCCTTTTTCTGACTTATATTTTTTACACAGATGGTCTTGTGCGGGTTAGTGTCAGGACATCAACGCAGTTAGGGTTAGCAACCTGCAGAACCTTGAGGGCTTCATTAATCGTTGTTCCCGTAGTAAAAATATCGTCAATCAGTAAGATCTTCCGATTCTGAATTGAATCCTGCGATTGGATTTCAAAAGCACCGGCAATACTTTTCCTACGTTCTTCGCGAGAATGCAGACTGCTCAGTGGGACGGTGTCCCTGATACGGACAAGAATATCAGTACGGACGGGCACACCCCAGATCTTAGCAACGCCTTGGGCAATTTGCTCGGCTTGGTTAAATCCCCGTTGACGGAAACGGTTTGCATGGAGGGGAACTGGCAGCAAGAAATCGTAGTCTGTGGAGGCTAAATCTGCGGGGAGGTGCGCTTGCAGCAATTGAACCAGATGTTTTGAGATGACCTGTTTTTTCTCATACTTCATCAGATGGATGGCTTCACGCAGGGTGGGTTCGTAAAAAGCAATCGCACGAAGTTTCCTAAATAACGGGGGATGCTCACGACAACCTGCACAAGCGGTGCTCCATCTTGGCAGCCCACAGATCTGACACCAAGGAGGCTTGAGAAATTCAATCTGTTCCCAACAGGCATCACAAAGGTAGTGCACCTGACCAATACCCATTGGTGTCTCACAGCGTCGACACTTTGCAGGGAATACAAATGTAATCAAAGGTGTCAACCATCTGTTCATGCGTTCACTTCGATTCCCAATTTCTTTATTTTTTGCAATAACGTTGTACGGCTGATTCCCAAGAGTTTTGCTGATTTCGTCTGATTGCCTTCGACTTCGTCAAGGACGGACTTGATTAACGCATGATCAACGGCATCAATAGCTTCGTCGTAAAGCCCGTTACGTGCCTGCATAACAGCGTCTCTGACGGTTTCCTTCAATACGGATTCAAGGACTGTTTCAAGACGCGATTGGGTAGATTGACTTCTTCCCTTGTAATTCAAAATTTCTGGTGGGAGGTGTTCTGGTAGGATGACATCTGTTCGTGAAAGAACTGCTGCGCTCTTAACAGTGTTCTCTAACTCCCGCACATTTCCGGGCCAATCGTATTGTTGCAAAAGTTCTAAACACCCTGGCGAAACTCCTCGAACATTCTGCTCAAGTTCGAGGCTGACTGTCTGTAGAAAGTGATGGATTAACAGCGGGATATCCGTGGTCCGTTCGCGCAAGGGTGGAAGATTAATTGAGAGCAGGTTGAAGCGGTAGTAAAGATCTTCACGGAACTTGCCCAATCGAACCTCTTCAGCGAGGTCTTGATTCGTCGCAGCGATGATACGCACATCCACTTTTAACGGACGAGTGCCGCCTAACCTTTCAATTTCTTGCTCCTGCAAAGCCCGTTGCAGTTTAACCTGTAGCACCGGGCTCATATTACTGATCTCATCAAGAAACAGTGTGCCACCATCTGCGAGTTCAAACCTGCCGGGCTTGCCTTTGGCATTTGCCCCCGTAAATGCGCCCGCTTCATAACCGAAGAGTTCACTTTCGAGTAGGTCGTCGGGGAGTGCGCCACAGTTGACGGGAACAAAGGGTTTATCCTTGCGTGAGCTGTTAGAATGGATTGACTGTGCGATTAACTCTTTTCCTGTTCCACTTTCACCCTCTATCAGCACGGTAACGGTGTTATTCGCGATCATCCCTATTAGCTTATAAATCTCCTGCATCTGTGGACTTTTCCCGACCAAGCGATGTCCCTGTGGCAATTCAACCTCTGCCGAGGGGAGTTCGGAAGAAGGCATTTTACTGCGTTCAACCTGCATCTGTGTCGCGCGCTCGATGATTGCTTTCACCTGATCCAGATCGATTGGTTTAGGGATGAAATCGAAGGCGTGCAGCTGCATAGCTTGGATGGTGGTTTCTACGTTGTCATATGCCGTCATCACGATCACAATTACCTCTGACTGAAGTGCCTTGATTTGCTTCAATGCTTCAAGACCATTCATACCGGGCAGGCGTACATCAAGCAGAATGATATCGGGCATTTCCGACTGGATCTTTCGTAAGCCTTCTTCGGCATTATTGGCGATAATCGGTCGGTGGCCTTCGTCTGTCAGAAATTGCTCGAAAGCCCAGCAAATTTTCTCGTCGTCATCGATCACTAACACATTTTTCATGGCGAGTTCCATCTTATCATCCCCTGACGTAGCTTTCAATCAGAAAAGACATTAGGGACTATGATTCCATCTTGCCTAATTTGTTGTTTTACCGATTCTCTTTCTTCCTTATTTCTACTAACACGGATTCTGAGTCCAGCAGGTCTGATTCGATTGCCTGATGCGTATACCCTGCAGCCTCAATTACAATGCGATAGCTTCGCGGCTGGACCCCGTGGAAAACGGCTTTTCCAGTTTGATTTGTTACTAACGGAAAAGTGTCATCTAATGCGATTCTTGCACCACTGACCGGCTGCTGTGAAACCGCATCAACAACACGAATTTCAAGTTCTTTTTGGGGTAAGACTTCATCTGTGGTGGTGGGGTTGAGTCTCTTACCGACCGATTGAGCGTTTTTCAGAAATTTCCACGTTCCCAAAAAGATTGCATACGCTTTCTGTGCAATCAGTGCGGGTGCGTCCACGGATTCATGGATATGTGGGTGATTGATAGAACGGATCTCGAGCGCGAGTGCAATTTTGTTAGTCGACCGAATCTCCGGTGATTCTTCGTCTCCAAACGTCTCAATCGGTGTCTGAAAAAGTGCCGTATTAGCTCCTTCAAGTATCGCTTTAAGATAGTTTTCCGCGACTTGGTTGCCCGGATAGCCTGTCGCAATTATCGACGGTTCGCCTTCGACCCAGGCTCCGTGATCAATCCGGAGGTAGTATCCGTCATGTTTAACAGCGTTGATTGTCTTGACCCGTTTCGGGACAGGGATCTTCTCATCTTTCTCTCGAACAAGGTAAACACTTGCCCCGGCACGTTCTAGCATCTCCTGAAGTGCTTTGACTACGGCGAGATTAAGATCTGCCGGGGCAGTAGAATCTATGATCGGTGTTCCTTGCTCTGACCCACCGTAGCGTGCGTCGAGAACGAATACTTCCCCAATAACCGTACCATCTGCGATCGGGTGTAGCAGGGGTTGGAGGAGTTGTGCACTATTTGAAATCGCGTTGGTCTTCAGTTGGAAATTGTAGTAGCCAGTTTTTGAAACGTTGAGAATTATGCTCCCCGGTGAGATATTGTTGAAAAAAAAGTGTCCATCCGGATTGGTCATTGTGGTTACGGTTTTTGTTCTGACTAATTGCACGGCTGCATCTGCGATCATGCTCCCGGAAATATCACGTACGCTGCCCTGAACAATCCCGCCATGAATTTTCTCAAAGTGGATGCCAATGACTTCTGATTTCTCTTTGTAAGTTACCTTTACCTGTGCGATACCTCGGCCTGACTGTGCTGCGTCTGTGTGCAGATAGAATCGTGTCTCTCCGTTCTTTGAGGCGCGGTTGGTCTCAGCCAGTCGCCCAAACGATGTCTGAGCATAAATTGGCTCGTTATCGGCGATAGGCAGACCTTCCTCGTCCAGGGCGGTGGCGGTGATGCCAACGTAGCTTTCGCCATCGGGAGGAAGGGTTTTCGCCCATGCCTGAAGTTTTAATTTCGCAGCGGGTGGGGCAACTTTGAACCACTGATTGTTAGGTGGGCTGTGATTCCCGTAGTAATTGACAAGATTGGTTTCGACAAAGTGTACGCCGTTAGAGAGTGGGTTTGGCGGGGTAATCACAATGAGGTCTTTAGCACGGAGATACTGATGAGGAACGACAACACCATCGAGTTTGACTCGGATGGAATCGGAGAATATCTGTTGTCTTTTGAGCATCCACGCACCGCGTTCATGCAAGCCATCCTCCACACGAATCTCAATACGCGGACGTTTTGTTTCGATCGACGATTCTGATAGTGGATTCAGCAGAATTCCCTTCGGGAAGCCTGCCGCGACGTAACGTGCAATACCGATAAAGTAGCCGTAAGCCTCGCGCTTATTGTATGACTCCTTTTTCAAGCGTTGTTCTTCTTCGGGGTTAGAGTAAAACGACGCTTCACATAGAATGGCGGGGCGTTTCGTCTGACGTAGTACGCCGAACCCTGAAGGAATTACCAATCGATCCGAATAGAGTCCTGTTGGCGGGAATTGTGATAGGCGTAGTGTGTCGGCAACGCTTTGCTGTACATACCGGGCGAGATCTAAACTGGTGCGAGAATCATCTGCATCTTGATGATACCATGTGGAGGTGTAATTGGTTTCGGGGTCGCTGAACGAATTATGATGGATGGAGATGAAGAAATCGACAGCGTTCTTATTAGCAATTTCACTGCGGTCCGGGATGCTGACGAAGGAATCATCGGTGCGCGTCATGAAGACAGTCGCGCCTGCCTGCGTTAGAAAATCACGTAGATATAGCCCTACTCGCAGGTTCGCCTCTGCCTCTCGGAGCCCAGTTGGTCCACGCTTGTAGTTCGGCAGATAAGCCTGTCCACCGTGTCCTGGATCTAGGCAGATTTTGATTCCCTCAAGGTAACGGGCGTAAGGCGGAATCGCGAAATTGGCTTGGGGAAGTGTGCGCCATTCGTTGAGTTCGTCAAAATCGTTGGAGATTTCGTGTTTTTCGTGTTTTTCGCCGCAGCCCATCAATATGATTGATGCGATGCAGATGAAAGAGAGGAGAGGTCTCAGATGTCTCATTCTGTTGCAACCTCGCAGGGAAAACATGCCGCCTCTCGAATCTCACGAATCTATTGATCCAGAATCCTTTTGTAGTTCTTTCTGTAAGAGTGCAGTTCCGTAGAACTCATAGGAAGCTGCCGTGTCTGGAACATCGACGACATGGACCGTGAACCGAGCGGGAACACCGTTTTCTGGTAGGTAATCACGAAAAAAGTTACTATATGCTTGAGCATAAGCCTTGCGCAGTCGTTCCTGCTCTGCTGCATAACCTGCTGGGTCAACAAGCGGATTTGGGGTTTTGGGCTGACAACCGAAAGCGTGGACTTCAATGAAATCTACATTCTTTAGAGAATCGCAAATACCTGCTTCTATCAACCAAGATTCCCAACTTTTGAATACCAGCGGGATCTCCCGCTCTGGATCCATCGAAACCAGTTCATCAAGGTTCAGGACACCTTTCGCCGAATATCCTCCTGTTAGACCTGAAAAATAGATTTTCAGATCTCCGTCGGGCAACGTTTCGGTGACTAAGGGGGACAACACCGGATGATCGCCTTGGTAATAATAGGTTAATTTTCCACGTTTTTTGACATTAAATGCCATCCTAATTTTTCCTCCAGCAAATATAAACATCAAAAAAGCACCGAGGGGATGCGCTCGATGCTTAGGTATGTGTAAGTACCAAAATAACTTGTTAATTTCAAGCAGTTACATTCTCATAGAGCCAAGTGTGTCATCTGCGCTCGATTAGCGTTTCTCTATCGTTCTGCCTATAAAGAAGATTAAGATTCCTACCGCGAGGGAGGCAACCTCCGCCCCCATAGCAGCGCCCTCGGTGAGACCGTAGGGGTTGACACACCCGACATATAGCCCCGCTCCCAGAAGCGACATTCCTATTAATTCTAATACTTTACCGATGATAAACACTGCGAACTCCGTGCGCTTGAGTTTTGAGGCATAAATATAGTACCCATGATTAATAGAGTTGTTTGATACGTCCCCATTGTATCGCTTTCTGGTTCGCGTTTAGCTTTATGTTGGCTGTAAATATCAAGTCTGCAAGCGCATCTTCCGGTTCAGTTTGTCCGGTTGGACCCCAACGAAGTTTGTGGTTCAAGCGATCATCATCTACGTCGTAATAGTAAATGCCAAAGCTGATGGCATCCTCTTTTCTCGGTGTTTGAATCAGGTCAAAGCTCAATTCGACAGATTGCCCTCCATTTCCCCAATTAACCAGCAGCCCTTGATTACCAGCTGCCATAACGTCTTGTCCAACGGGAAGTGTGTAACGATATAGATCGCTCTGCTGGCCCGAATGTCCTGTATCTAGATATATCTCTAGACGATCTTGCTTTGAGAGTTTTTCGTGGGCGGTTTCAATTTGATCGTCGGTCAGTTCAATGGCTATGTAGAGGGAAGCATTGCGCCATACAGCAGCAAAAGTGCCTTTGAAGTCACTAGATTCGCCCCAACGTCGATCCTCTTTGACATCATGATCTAGCGCGGCCGATATAGCATCGTCCCATGCTGGATCGTCAAGAAAGCCATCAACTACTGGAGCGACCTCTACCAGTTTTGCTCTATATCTGAACTCAGCACCTGTCTTGGGGTCTATAATACGTGCGAAACTATAGCTAGCTGCAATCAGTATGATTAGTGTCCAAAAGGATAGCTTTTTCACGGTTTGAGTCGCCCATCTTAGAGAAAAGATTAAACGTTCAAGCTCAGTGGCACCGGTTGGTAGTATACTAGCCGATATATTAAGTGTCAAGAAAAAAGCTTTTACTTGATTAGTGTGGGTACGTGGCGAGAATCTTCTGTATGGTTGGAATTAATTTGACTTGACTGTAGGCGGGCAGATCAATTCTCGGAAAAATCGGTTTTAGCTAATACTTGGTTAGGAGTTACGCAGTTAAGGTGTAAAGTGGCTTAGCGAGATAAGCACGGACAGCGTCTCTGATAATGGAAACTTTAGTTTCAAACCACCCAATACCTGTCAAAAACCGGTGTCGCTCAATGCGTAGAAATGCTCTCAATGCCAGACCGATATGATTCCGTTGTGCCACCGCCTTGCGAGCAAAACACCTTTCAACGCCAACAAATTGCTTGATACCTCAATGATATGCTTCAATTGCCCAAGACAATTCGGCATATTTGCGTCGAAATAGTTCGTTCATTGAGAGGTCGCTTGTTGCTCAATATTCAATGTTGCCGTTTTTGGAAACAATCTTGAACACTTTAATCAATCCGTATCCCTTCAGATGAACGATAGTCCCTTTGTTGCTAATCGGTAGTTGGTTGACCGGTTGATTGCCTTGTCTATTGAGGTTGACCTGTCGATTCGACTTCAATTGGGTCAGCCAGTGCCATTGATACTTTTGAATCGTCTTTAGATTCTTCAAACTGCTGTACCAACTGTCAAACACGACACACGCTGGTTGAAACCCTCTCTTGTTGGCAGTGGCAATCAGTTCAGGATAACCAGTTTACGTGTGGCGGAAAACGCTCCCGCTTCCAACTGATAGAAATAGTTTCCACTTGCGATGGGTTCACCGCTTGCGTTACGTCCGTCCCAGTAGACGGCTTTCGCCCGATCGGTGTAGTAGCCGGCTGCTTGATATCCGAGATCGAATCGACGGACCAAAACACCCTTTGTGTCATAAATGGTGAGTGTAACATCAGCGGCACGGGCGAGGCGGTAAGGGATCCATGTTTCGGGGTTGAAGGGGTTCGGATAGTTGGGAAGCAGTTCCGTTTCGTGGGGCCGCATTGCCTTGAGAAAGCGGTTCAGAAGGGCAATACCTTCCTGAAAGGCAAGTGAGTCATCATCTGATGTGAGTGCCGCATCAATCCACGCTTGAATCGTTGCCAAGGAAGTAGCTTGCGTGATTTCGATGGCTGGTGCTTCATTCGTTGTTGATTTGCTAACCGACTCCGCTACAGCCACCAAATCCAAGAAATCAATGGTTCCGTCATTATTGGCATCACCATTATTTGGAAGAGCAAAGAGCACGGCAAACAGAAAGAATAGGTCTGCGAGCGTGACCTTACCATCGCTGTTGAAATCCTGCATGAATAGTCCGTAGGGCCCACATGTAATCTCTATGTCCAATTCTAAGTCCGGATTCTGATCTTGTAACAGGCAAAGCGGAGATGTATTCTCAACCGGATTGCCCCAAAGATATAATGTTGTCAAGTTAGTCAAATCGGACAAAGGGGATACGTCGGTGATAGTGTTCCCACCAAGATACAGTTCGGTCAAGTTAGTTAAACCGGCTAATGCAGATATGTCGGTGATGTTGGTGAGCGTAAGATCCAGCCAAGTCAGGCTGGTCACCCCTTCCAACCCTGATAGATTTGTTATTGACGCTCTGTTTAGATTTAATTCTTTTAGGTTTGTCAAACCGATTAACGGTGTGAGGTCTGTGAACGAGTTGCTGTTGTACCAATTGTTTCCTATTTTCGAAGATCCAAGATTCAACACTGTCAAATTGGTGGCAAACTCGAACCCTGTTAGATCTCGTAAATTATAGTTTTTTATACGAAGCGAGGTGAAATTCTCCATTTCAAAGACGTGGATAGAATCGCCGCGCATCTTGCCGAGTATGAATTCAAAGGCGGCACTGAGGTTCGGATCAGGGATATTGACAAGACGGTTGCTTTCTAATTCAGAGAGGAGGGTTTTAAGAAAGTTGACAGGGATCATAAAGTTGAGATTCTGTCCATCGGTAAGCTGAGAGAACACAACACCAATCACCTCGCCGTCCTCATTCAGCACGGGTCCGCCACTGCTCCCCGGGGATACGGCCGCGGTCATCTGGATGATTGTATCCTCAACAAAGATGTTCCCCTCCGGGCGGATTGCACTGACAATACCCTGCGAGAAAGTGCCGGTTAAGCCTCGTGGATTTCCTGCGGCGTAGATAGCCTGTCCAATCTGAACGGTATCGCTATCCCCAAGGGTAAGTGCTGATGCAGTGAGGCTTGAGGCTTTCACTATTGCCAAATCACGGTTAGTGTCTACTATAGACACAGACTCAATGACATGCTCTATCGTTTCTCCAACCAGTTTTACTTTTCCGCTTGCGATGCCTTTAACCACATGCTGATTGGTAGCGATCTGTCCTGTTCCAACGACAAACCCACTACCAAAAGAGGATTGACCGCTAGCATCTGTGATAGTAACAAGCACCGTAGACGGCAAAACCGTTTCGGCTACCTCTTGTGGTGTGAGCGCGAAAGCGGGAGGTACGACGAGCAGGCAGAGCAGAGTGGTTAGGACAATTAACTTTTTCATTATAAACCCATTTTTTTATATTTTCGGTACAGGTAATAAGTCATAATCGCATAAACAACAATTCCGCATACGATAATATGCACTGTGCTTGTTTTGTCCAATCCAAAAACGGTTTTGTCAAAAAGAAGCAAATACGCGGGAACATGCAGGCCAATTATTAAAGCGATTGCGATACATTCTATGAATCTGATTTTTCTCATTAGTAAGGTATTGGAATGGGTATCAGGCAAGGGGTATTCTCTTGAGGTGTCAAGGTGGTATAGTAATGATACACAGCGGCAATGTCCTTACATGGTTGAGGGTACTTTATGATATAGGTGAATGTTTCGTTGCTCTCAAATCCTACGCGATAATAGCGTTCATGGCCGATAGTCTTGAAGTTGTAATCAACCAAGTGAATTATAAAAACAGACTGCTCCATCGTTTTCCCCGACACGTTGGTTAATTTTCCTACGATAAGACAGTCGCCTGTGGTTTGCTGATCATAGGTAATGTGATGTTTGAGATCGAACTTTTCCTGACTGAATTTCAGATGTGGCGTGCAACTCAAGATGGATAAGACAATAAGCAAGACGCTTCCACACAGTATTCTCATCGTAAAAAAACCTTCTTAGTTATGGGTGTGGGCGGGGGCGAATGTCCTATAATTCGCTTTCCTTCACACCTATGTTCACAAACTGGCAATTGGTATCCAGAGTCCGCCGGTGCCTTGCACTAGCATTTTTTGAAAGGGTTCATCACGTCCGATAACGCTGACACCAATCTTTTTAGATTTCAGTGTGTTCAATACCCTTTTCGGTGAATATGAGCCGCTTACATATTCGTCTGTGACCAAGATGAACCGCCGCTCTGCGCCTCTGCGAAACTTCACTTTGGCTGCTGCTTGGACGAGTGCATCTAACGCCTTTTCCCCACCTCGACAATCGATGGAAGCTAGATTCCTTTTAATCTCCCGAATCGATGTAGTTTGGGGCGTTACCTGAAAGTCCCAACCTAGCGAAGGGAAACTTGTGCCATCTCGGAACACTACCAGTCCAACGGTGAAATCTAAGTTCGCCGTTTTGAGCAGGTCAGTCATCTGGTTCAGATGATTGTGCACTGCATCGATATCATTCCGCATGCTTTTGCTCGCGTCAATCACAAAAACGATATCGAGCGTGTCACTCTTGCGCGTTTTTAAGAGGTGTCGACCAATTTTGATGAGCCCCACATCAAGCATTGTTTGGTTTTCTAGACCAAGTGATTTCTGTGTTCGAGCGCCCCGGTTGCTCTGAGCCAAGATGTGATGAGCAATTTCTTCAAGGGCATCCCCCATGTTTTTAGGCGCTTTCCTTTTTGATGATAGCGGCGATTCTATTGGTGCTAACGATTGACTCTTAACGTCGTCGGGGTGAATACTGCCTATGCTAAACTCTTTAAGCGGGCGAGCCTTCTGTGTTATAACAGGGCGAGGTTTGGCGTTCCCATCTGGATTCTTTTTGGATTCAGCAACCACATCGCTTAAACGTTCCACTTGCTTTTGCAGCACCTCAAGCTCTTTACGCAACGATTGAATCTCCTGAAGTATCATCTTTAGCGCATCTGGGTTAGATGATCGATTTAGCGTACCTTCGTTCGCGTGGGCGGTCGGAAATGATGCGCACGATGCAAACAACACGCACATCAGGGAGAAAACACGATTTCTGAATCCTAACATTTTGTTCTCCTTTCAGTTCACCGAATCAACCTCGCCCGCAACTCCTAATCCTTCTTGTCAATCAGCCGTCGCAACGATTTTAATTCAGTCTTGATATCGCGTCTTATGGCTTTAAGGATGCGATAGTCGAGAATGACGATGATGAGTAGTGTGACGATGAGGATGATGGGTATAGGGTCTATTGTGAGTCTCCTTTCAGTCCCCTGGGTGTTTTGTGTCCCATTAACAGTGTCTCTCGATAAGCACCGTCGGGACCTTGGCAGATAAGGCAGCTTTGTTGGAAGATAGCGTGGGCGTCTTGGGCTATCCGTTGTTGGGAATGAACATTTTGAGACAGGATAATCAATAGGGATAGGCAGGTGGGGGCGAGGAGATACTGTTTATGAATGCTAATCAAAACCAAGACGAAATAACGGTTAAACATCTCAGACGTTATTCCTTCCTTACCGCCATCGGCGTCAACCAAAAAAAAAGGGGCTGCGTTTTAGGGATAATCCCGAATCGCGCAGCCCCTTTTAATTCAGATTGAAACTAACAGCGTAAAGGGTTATACTATGAGGGATTGTTAGATTCACGTCTAACAATCACGAAGCGATTCGAGCGACATCTCGTTTTGCTTCAGGGGGGCTTCGAGCTACCACTCGGAGTCCCCACAATTATCTATCTTATACTATTCGCCTGCCTTTGTCAATACCTTTCTTGCTTTTTACTTCATTGTATCACAATCTTGGTTTAGGGAGTGGCCCTAATTTCCGAGGGCAGTACAGATCGTGGTACAAAAGTCTCCTTTAGACACTTCTCCCGCACAGCGGCTTGGATAGCCATAGCGAAGCCGAGCCGTAAGTGCTTTATCATGATTTATTTGACAGAGCACTAATACAAAAACAGTTTGACAGATTGTGGATATAGACTACTCTGGCAAAACGATGATACCCCTTTATGGTGAACTTTAGAATTAC
>JAJECO010000081.1 GCA_022822005.1 Candidatus Poribacteria bacterium | reverse complement strand
GTGTGTAGACATCGGAAAACGTGTTAGATGAAAACAGTGCGAAAAGGATAAGTAATGTTACGGTTGTTTTCATATAGAATTTTATTTTTTTGAGAGTTAATCGTCAGCCAGTATGTAAGGTTTTTGTCGAAAAAAATACGCGGGGCTGAATATAAAAGCTTACTCTGTCCAAGCTTCAGAAACCGAGTTTTTGTCAAAAACTCGGTTTCTAGTGCCTTTATAGACAGCAACCCGGCTACCACACTCTTCACCACAAAATCCGGTTAAAGGTTTCACGATTCGGGGAAGCGTTGGCTAGCGTTGAGGATCGCCAGACCGATGACTTCGCCCTGCTCGTAGTGGATGATCACGTCATCGTCAGTCAACTCGCTGTCGTCTGCATGACGCGGTTTTTTGAAGTTCACATATAACACATCGGCTTCGGCATCATACGAAGCCCATAGATAGTGCTTAGGTGAATGCTTCACTGCGGGAATCAGTTGCATGTACCTATCTATAGTTACAGGGACCATACTTGCTTTCTCTTATTTAAGGCACTTATTCGCCGAGCAAGAAAAACCATTCTTAGAAATTGTTTTCATTATAGCACATCTGCCCGTAGCGAAAAACAAAAAACCGGGCGGTGGCAGTGCAGATTGACGCAGAAGATAAACGGTGTTAGACTAACACAATATCTACAAAAACCTTCGGAGGATTTTTATGAAAGCAGCTGTAATTGGTTGTGGTGCTCAGGGCAGGGGTGGTCATGTTGCGAATTATGCAAAGATGGACGAGGTATCGCTTGTGGCGGTTTGCGATACAAACCTTGAACGCGCGCAAGCGGTGGCGAAGGAATTTCAGGTGCCGCATGTATACGACAACTATCAAGAGATGTTGGAACGACACGCCTTGGATCTGGTTAGTGTTTGTACCCCTCATGCCCTGCACAGCGATCAGACGGTCGCTGCCTTTGATGCAGGGGCAAATGTTATTTGTGAGAAAGCACTCTGTGTCAGCAGCGCGGAAGCACAGGAGATGATTGACGCTTGCAAGCGGAATGGCAAGAAGATGAGTATGGGGCTTCAGAATCGTGGGCTGGCGTCAGGATATGCACTCAAGAAGTTCATCGAAACCGGTGCCTTGGGCCGAATATACTACACCCGCGTCTGGACGGGCCATGTGATGAACATCCCCGGCTACAGCGTCTTTCATAACAAGGCACTATCGGGTGGAGGCGTTCTGTATAGCACCGCTGTCCACACTCTCGATTTCGCAAACTGGATTATCGGTGATCCCACACCCGTCGCTGCGATGGGAACCACGTACCAGAAGGTGCGTCACATGAAGAATCCGGTTATTTCGTGGGCGGGAACATTGGACGATTTCGAGACGGAGGACTTCGCGGCGGGCTATATCCGATTCACGGATGATTCAGGGCTATCACTTGAGAGCAATTGGCTGACGCATCCGTGGAAGAGCCGACCGACCATTGAGGTGTTAGGGGACTTCGGTGCAGCGGAGATTCCCCTGAAGATCTATCTTGATGACGGGGACCAAGTCTTCGACAGAACCCCGGAGGTAGTCGAGCCTGAAAATAGCTTCTTTGAGGTGCTCAGAGATTTCGTTGAAGCTGTCCGCGATGATCGAACGCCGGTTGTAACTTTCAGTGAAATGCTGCACGTACAGCAGATGATGGAGGGGATCTACCGTTCTGCAGAAAGCGGACGAGAAGTGTCTATCGAGCAACATCAAAGCTGAGAGTGATGTGTTGATATTCACTGCCAAGCGAGAAGGGGCGGCAAGATCCGCATGAAATGGAGGAATATAATATGGCATCCAAGGCGCAGATCGAGCAGTACGAGGACCAAGGTTACTTTATCGCCGACGATGCGGTGGTGCCGGAGATGCTGCCTGCGCTGACAGAAGCCACACGGCGGGTAGCGGATAAGGTGCGCTCCGGCGAGGTAGTTGACAAGACTGACAAAATTGGCACCGGCGGCGAAGGGACAGCCCCGGTCGTCATTATGGGGGTCATGGCACCGGAATTCGGCGAGCCGATTTTCTCAGATTATCTGGCTTCCGAGCCGGTTGAACGCTATGTGCACCCTTTCCTGGGCGAGGAACTACGTTTAGGCTGGGTGACCGCGTTTGCCATCCAAGGTGGTGGCTATCAGTGTGGCTGGCACCGTGACTTTGGTGCGGAGGAACGGGACGGCAGTTATGAGGTAGAGATGGAAATTCTAAGTCGTTACCGCAAGAACTTACTCAAATGGCATATGGCATTGATAGACGATCCGTGTCTATGGATAGTGCCGGGCAGTCAGCGCCGCTATCGGACCGACCACGAGCGCGAGGTGCTGATAAGCAACAAAGGAGTTGGTGATATTCCGGACGCAAAACAAATAAGGCTGAAGCGAGGACAGACTATATTCTGGAACGGTAACACCATTCACAGGGGCGTAATGCCTACGGGGATGGAGGAGCGTCTGACGCTGTGTGGCTGTTTGGTGAAACATCAAGCGGACGATCCGTCTGAGACGCTGGATGAACGGTTTAGGTGGCGATTAGCAGATAATGTTCGCGAGGCACTACCTGAGAAAGTCCGGGTTTACTACGATCGGTGGAAACGGTTGCAGATTGTTGATTGAAAGTGCTAACGCTGTCGAGATGTGAATCTCGACCTATGGGACGGATTAACCCCGTGGTTTGGAATGGAGCTCTCCGTTCCCTGCGAATGACAGCAGAAGGATCGCTATTACACGGCATTAAGGCACTCGGTTGTATAACACAAAACTACCTCCAGCTATGAAATCAATTCACCACCGTGCTGTATTCACGCGTCGCACCCGACCATCCCGCCCTCGAAACAGAAGGTGTCCATTTTGACAAGCGTACTCATGCAATCGCTTCGTGATTTCAACATCCTTGCGACAGTACTCCGAAACCAAATCGACCTTACCTGCCTTCCACCATCGTAGGGACTGTAACCCATCGGCTGACTTAGTCTCTCGCAATGTCTCCTTTGCAAGAGCATCGAGGCTGAGCCTAAATCCGAGTGTACGCCTAACGTGTTCCAACATGTCGAAAGTCGGCAATTTCCATAAGTTGTCCGATGTATATGGGCGGAGGACAACGTAATCAAAACCCTTGATATTGAACCCAACGACGCAATCCGCTTCTTTGAGCTGATTTATCAGCGCATCAACGTCAGACTCCTGAAAGGTTGCGTACTGCTGGTCGGCGGTGCTGTAAGTCACAGCAATCGCCAGTTTCATCCGGTCAATGTGTGACCATCCTCCGACCTCCCGTGCAGATTTTTGTGTTTCCAGATCAAAGTAGACGATGTTTCTTTGTGGCTCGGGTGTTTTGCTATTCATAGTTTTCAAAGTGTACCTAAAGCTATCTCGTCTCTCTCGGAACCCATCTAAGGAGCAACCTTCCGTCTACCTGCCAAAATCAGTCAAAAATGGAAAACCGAATAGCCCTAGGAACCGAGGTAGGGTCATTTAGTTTTTCTGTAGGAGGGATTTCCAAATCCCGACACGTCGCTCTTAGAGCGACTTCGCGACTCCGACTTTTTAAACAAAACGGGTAATAAGCCTAAAACTGAATAGCCCTAGGAACCGAGGAGCTTCCGCTTGACAAGGGCTGACGAGCATGATAGGATAAAAATGAATCCATAAACCAGAAAACAGGGGGATGGGTAGATCCATCAATACGTGCATTTACCTATACTCTGTATTATACATTAGGTCCGGAGCTTAGCAATGAAAATCGTTATTGCCCCTGATTCGTTCAAAGGCAGCCTGACCGCATTAGAGGTGGCAGAAGCCGTTGAAGTTGGTTTGCGCCGTGTGTTTCCGGCCGCGACCATCAAAAAAGTACCGATGGCAGACGGCGGTGAGGGCACAGTGCAATCACTTGTCGACGCAACCGGTGGAGAAATCTTAACGGCGCAGGTGCGGGATCCGCTCGGCACCCCAATTGATGCCCAATATGGGGTGCTCGGCGATGGCATCACAGCGGTTATTGAGATGGCGGCAGCCTCCGGGTTAACGCTTGTTCCGTACGACAAACGCGACCCACGTATTACTACAACTTATGGGACAGGAGAACTGATCCGAGCTGCTCTTCTCCATGGATGTCGAAAACTGATCATTGGTATCGGTGGCAGCGCAACAAACGACGGAGGCGCCGGCATGGCACAGGCTCTCGGCGCCAAGCTGCTCACAGCAAACGATGAGCAGATCGAACGGGGTGGCGGTGCTTTGGCGACACTCAGCGCAATCGACATTTCCGAGTTGGATCCGCGCATCTCTGAAACAGAAACGGTCGTCGCCTGTGATGTCAACAACCCGCTCACCGGCAAAGAGGGTGCCTCTCACGTCTACGGACCTCAAAAGGGCGCGACCCCTGAGATGATTGACGTGCTGGATGCGAACCTGGGGCATTTCGATAGGATTTTACAGCGAGACCTCGGTAAATCTGTAAATACTGTCCCCGGTGCGGGTGCTGCCGGCGGATTAGGTGCCGGCTTGATGGCTTTTCTCAATGCGTCCCTGAAATCGGGGATCGAAATTGTCACCGAGGCAACCCAGTTGAGCAAACAGGTTGCGGGCGCAGATCTCGTAATAACAGGCGAAGGACAGATTAATTTTCAGACAGTTTTCGGCAAAACACCTGTGGGTGTTGCGAAGGTTGCAAAGACGCAGAACATCCCTGTGATTGCAATCGCTGGTAGCATTGCTGACGGTTCTGATAGCGTTTACAATGCGGGGATTGACGCCATGATTGACATTGTTCCTGAACCGATGGCTCTGGAAACCGCAATCGAAAAGGCAACAGCACTCATCGAAACTGCAGCGGAGCGCGCTGGCAGAATGGTGAATATCGGCACGAAAATCAGATGTAACTAACCGTTACGGTCTTGGGGTGGAAGTGGTTTTTGGGTTGACTTGCGTGATATATCAGAATCGAGAACAACTATAGCCGCGCACCGTTTCGTAGCAGACATTGCTTCATCTGGGAATTGAGAAACCTTTATTTTGGGCGGGGTGTCCAAGGCGACGTCCTGCCTTTTTTGTGACTAAAACCCCCGTACCGCCTACGGCATAAATACTTAATGTCGATTAAAATGCGAAGGATTTATCTCAGTTCCGCAACGAAAAATCGCAGGGGTGAAGATAGGGTGCGAATCGTCATTAGTACAATCGGACTGTTGATTATATGCACAAGCGGTGCGGTCGCCGCATTCAATGATATTGGAGTAGGAGCGCGACCACTCGGAATGGGTGGGGCGTTCGTGGCACTGGCAGATGATGGGAACGCACCGAACTACAACCCCGCCGGTCTTGGCTATATTGACGCTGTTCATCTCAGTCTGACGACCGCCCAGCGGTTCAGAGGGCTCATCAACTATAACCATCTCAGTGGAATAGTCCCACTTCGATCTGTCGGGTCGCTCGGCGCGAGTATCGGTATTCTGAGCGAAGATTCAGAGGTTTATAAAGAACAAACTCTTACTATATCTTACGGAAAAGCCTTCTTAGAAAAGTTTGCGCTTGGTTTGAATCTGAAGTCCTTTAGTAACCGTTTTGATGAGGGTAACGGATCCGTTAGTGCACATCTCGAAAATAATCCTCAGTTTTTTTCTCAGACCTCCGCCACTGATTTCTCTTTCGATCTGGGTCTACTGGCTACGCCAGTCACTGGATTAACGCTTGGACTCTCAGCGGAAAACCTGTTCCCCGCCGATGTGAGCGTATCTGCAGCAGAGGAAGATTTCGTTCCACAAAACATTCGGCTCGGCTTAGCGTATCGTCTTGATACGATTGCTGCTACCACCAAGCAGGAAGCACTACGCGAAGTGCTCAAGTCGGGGCTTGGCGTTTTTGAAGTTGCTTTTCGGGATGGAGTACGCCACAGCCGTATCGGGGCGGAACTATGGCTCAACAGAACGATCGGTGTCCGTGCGGGCTATTCACTAAGAAGTGACGTCAACCATGCAACCGGTATTGCATTCGGTGGCAGCGTAAAACTGCCAATTGCTGCACTTCAACTCCAACTGGATTACGCTTTTCATATCGTCACGGGAGCCTTAGCAGACAATACAACCCAACGGTTCTCATTGAACCTTATGTTTGAATGAACAACAAAAAACAACCCCATTTCCTTGTCCCTCTGATCGCATTTTTTTTGGCGTGTTTCGCAGTTAATGGTCACACCGCAGTTACATCGGTAGGCGAAATCAACGTTAAGGATGACGACCAAGGACTTATTCCCGCAGGCTCGACTGTGACCTTGATCGTTAGCCTGCGGATCGACCGTTCGCTCGCCAAACCAATTGATGAAGACATTAAGACAATTGAAATCATACTGCCAGCTGGGTTCGTTGTTGATCCGTCAGACTTCAGATCCTTTTCGCGCAACGGTCAAGAAACTGATGCCGTTGCAGAGCCCGCGGGGAACCGCCTCCGCATTCTTTTAGACGAGGCAATCACAGATCTCGATAATACGCTCAACGAGATTGTGTTCGACGGTAAGGCACCGAATCCCGCGCTTGCAGAGGATTCCACCGCTGAAGAGATTACCTTTAGAGCACGTCTCAGAAACTTGGCGGATGTGCCGATTGGCGGATTTATCGAACCGGGCAACACAGATGGCAAGCGAAATAACGACGATTTTACGCTGCAGATTATTCCCAATGTGCCGCCCGATCCAGTCGAAGGGTTCAGTGCGACAAGAGATGCAGATGGCGAAAATGATGTCATACTCATTTGGCAAAAATCGGTCGATCCGGATGTCGCTGGCTACTTTATCTATCGTGACGATGCGCCCCGGATTGAGATCAGAGTTGAAGCCGATTCAAGCCGAAATACTGAGGCATTTCTGGATGTGAACGTCGAGCCGGGAACGCATAACTATGCGATTGAAGCGTATAAAACGCCGCTCCTAAGATCTAAGCGTTCCGACAGTGTTACCGTCGAAGTGCTATTGGACACGGCGCCACCTCAGCCCCCTGAAAGCCTGACTGTCGTTGAATCTGACGATGTCATCAACCTGAGCTGGACGGTTAGCCCGACCCCCGACGTCGTTAAATATAAACTTTTCTTCGGCAGGTTGGGACAACGCCTCACACCTTTGGTGAATCGACACGGAGGAAACGCAGAAATTTCGGTAGAGGACGCCAATATGTTTTTGGACGAACGCAGGCTTGGGGTCGGTGTGTTTACTTACGCTATCGAAGCGGTAGATGAAGTCGGTAATCGCTCGGCACAGATTTCCCAAATTCTGCGTATCCTCGGCAAGCCGTTCCCAAATCCGTTCACCCCTCTGTCGGACAATCCCGACTTTAACCGGGTCGTGTTCCCCGCTCGCGCGATTGAAGGCTTTGAAGGCGAGTTTAGCGTCCTTATTTTCAATCTCCACGGCGTACTTATTAGGGAATTAAGGACTACAGATCCGAGCACTCGTGACTTGGACTGGGATGGGAAGGATGAGCTTGGCAACATCGTGGAAAGTGGTGTTTACGTTTATCAGATTCAGGTGGGCGAGAGTTATGATACTGGCACCGTCATTGTCGCAAAATAGCCGCTTTATCTGATACAATTGTCAAGGGTTTGAAAAGAGGTTGGATACTGCATCCAATATCTGGTATGGGGTGTGCAAAGTGGTGAATGGATAGGTAAAATAGGAGGTGACTCAGACGTGAATTTCAAAACGACGTTGATTTTTCTGGCAGTATTCATCATACTCGGTAGTGCATACTTCTTTTTCGGGCGCCCATCTCCCGATGCAGAGCGGTCGGAGGCGGAAGCTCAGAAGATTCGCGTGATCTATACGCTCAATGAAGACAGAATTCAGCGGATACGCTTGTCGTTCAAGGACGAATCGTATCAATCTCTAACATTGGCGAAAAATGCCGACGGCGCATGGCAACTGACAGCGCCCTTTGCCGCTGATGCTGACGCGGCTAAGGTCAATGCGATGTTGAACGACCTGTTAGAAAAGAAGGTCAAGCAGACACTCGACGCGGCAGATTATGCACAGTACGGATTACAGCCACCCAATATCCAAATCGAATTATGGACAGGGGGAGAAACCCCAGCCAGAACATTTCTCATTGGCAATAAGACCGTCAATTATTCTGTTTACACACAAGAGGAATCCGAATCCCATATCTTTCTTATTGAATCGAGTGCGCTCGACGACTTTACAAAGTCATCTTCGGATCTGCGGGATCGGGAGGTTTTCAACTTTTCACCGGATGCGGTAACAGCGCTCTATCTCCGAGTTGGGGACGCCCCTGAGGTTCACTGCGAACGACAGATCGCTTTGAACGGTGAGACGGCTGGGTACGCGGGTGAATGGAAAATGATTCAACCGGTGGAAGCAAAAGCCGATACCAGATCAATTCAAGAAATCGTGGCGGCACTTGCTGGTTTGAAAGCGGTGGTCTTTGAGGCGGATGGTGACTACGATCCTGCAAATTACGGGCTTAGCCGTCCGAAAATTACCGTCGCGCTTCAGTTCACAGATGATGCCCCAAAACAGGAACTACAGATCGGTAGCAATGCAGGAACAGACGGGCGAATTTATGTCGCACGCCCAGACCGTCATGCGGTTTACGCGGTCAACAGAGAGATTTATACAAAACTGGACAGAACCGTTTTCGATCTCCGCGATAAACGGGTCATTGACTTCCAACGCACCGCCACCCATCGGTTCACGCTCCGTCAAAGGGAAGACAGGATTATGTGTCAGAAAAATGTGGACGGCGAATGGGAGATTATGTCCCCGGTTACGTTGAAGGCGGACGCGGACGCGGTGGATGACCTCTTATTTGGTGTGGATGCGCTGAAGGCGGTTGCATTCGTCGATGATCAGGCGAGGAATCTCCGTCCTTACGGCTTGGACTCACCTTCGATTCAGGCGTCGTTTATGGTCCCCGATACCGAACCTGCCGTGCTACTTGCTGGGAAGATGAAGGGTGATAACGTCTATGTAAAGTCCCAGAACGCTGACACTGTCTTTCTGGTTAAGGGGGAGATTGTCGACCTTCTTGGGATGGGAGTTGCCGAACTCCGGCACAAGCAGATCCTTGATTTCGACAGTGATGCTGTCTCCAAAGTTGTCCTGAAACATGGCGATGTCAATTTGACCTGTCAGAAACAGGGGACGAATTGGCGACTGACGCATCCAGTCCAAGAACAAGCAAAAAACGGAGCGGTTCGCAGCATCATTGAGCAGGTAAACCAATTAACGGTTGAGGCGTTCTTACCGGTGTCCCCAACCGTAGAAACGACAGGATTCGACGCGCCGGAAATTCAACTTGTGGTGACATTGAAAGATCGCACAGAGCACCGGTTGATAATTGGGAAACTCGCTGACGACACACAGCGCTACGGACGCTTGCGGAGCGCACCGAATACAGTTTTTCTCATCAAGAAAGAGATTGCGGAAAATCTCACAAAAACGGTGGACGATCTGCGAGCAATACCGGACGAAAATTGACCGTAATCCATTTGACTCTCTCAATTTTGTAAGGTATTATATTAATGTATTTCGTACTACTACTTTCGTAAGGAGACAATTCATGGCTGAAAATGTTATAGAAGTCACGGATGACAATTTTGAAGATACTGTTTTAAATTCCGACACACCAATTGTCGTCGATTTTTGGGCAGAATGGTGCGGTCCCTGCAAAATGATTGCGCCGACACTTGAACAGCTTGCTGATGAGAATGTTGGCACGTTTAAGGTGGGCAAATTGAATGTGGATGACAACCGCGAAACAGCAATGAAATATGGTATTCGTAGCATCCCAACGCTCCTGGTCATCAAAGAAGGAACCGTTGCTGAACAGATTGTTGGTGCCCTACCAAAGGATGCAATTAAAGACAAAATCCTGTCTGCAATATAAGCGTACCGCGTCATACCATGGTCTGGAAAACGCTCTATAATACTCTTGTAATCCCCGCGCTGACCGCCGGATATTACATAGCTGCTCGGTTTAGTCCCAAGATCCGAGAAGGACTTGCCGGGCGGCGAGGCGTTTTCGACTCAATCACAGAACAGCTGCAATCTGCACGAAAACTGAATCAAACGGTGTGGTTTCATTTCACGTCCGTTGGAGAATTTGAGCAAGCCAGACCGCTCATCGAATCACTCAAAGATGAGTCGCGCATCGTCTTAACCTACTTTTCCCCCTCCGTCCATTCCAACGTCACAAGCTATCCTCATCACGACGCCGGTATCTACCTTCCGTTAGATACCGCCCGAAACGCGGAACGCCTCTTTCAAATTATCAAGCCATCTCTTCTCGTTTTTTCCAAGTTTGATATTTGGCCCAACCTTGTTTGGTGCGCTGCGAAACGCGGCGTTCCTATCGCGCTCATCGCAGGAACGCTACATCCAGAATCCAAGCGGTTAGCCTCCTTTGCGCGCCCTTTCTTCAGATCCGTCCATCAATACATCTCGGTGCACTGCGTAATTTCGGAGGACGATGCACAACGGTTTCGCCTGATCTGCCCACCGTCCGCACAGATTGAGGTAACTGGAGATACCCGCTTTGATCGTGTGTACCAACGTGCGGTCGCTGTTAATGGGAAGGGCAATTTTTTTTCGGGTCAATCGACACTAAAACGCCCAATCCTAATTGCAGGCAGCACTTACTTGGAGGATGAACGAGTCGTGCTTGAGGCGTACCGCCGTCTACGCGAAAACAACTCGCATACTCCAGATTGCAACAATCTGCTACATCTGATCCTCGTGCCCCACGAACCGACTTCGGAACGGATCGATGAAATTCGGGCGCAGCTTGATGATCTGGGTCTTTCCGGGGTCTGCTTTTCAGATCTACAGGAAGGCGTTGATTTGAGCCAAACTGATGTCATTGTAATTGATACCGTTGGCTTGTTAGCGCAGCTGTATAGGTTGGGAGATGTGGCGTTCGTCGGTGGGAGTTTCCACGGAAGTGTTCACAACGTGATGGAACCAGCAGCGATGGCGAAACCGATTTTATTCGGTCCCACGATTCACAACGCCTATGAGGCGGGACTCCTGAAAACGCGAGGGGCAGCTCAGTTGGTTAATGACCCTCAGGAGATGGCAGATGTGCTCACATCGTGGCTTCCGGATGCGGCGGAACGGACCCGTATGGGACAGATCGGGAAACAGGTTATTGAGGAAAATTTGGGGGCATCCGAGCGTACATTGGCTCAGATAAGATCCTACCTAACAGCATAACGCGTCGGTTTGTCAGCGCGTCACTCGTTATTGCCTATCCTTGTATTATACTGGATTGTTAGCACAGGTCGGTGGGGTTCATCGGGGTGCTCTTTGGAGGAGAAACGGACAGGCGCTGTGCCATCTCGCAGCGCAAACAGGTAACCGTAGCTATAGTCCGGATAGGTGAACCAAAAACGTGCGGCTTCTGTTATTGAGTTCCCGAGCCAGAGATATCGTCTTTCAGCCGCGCCAATCTCTGTCAATCCATCAATTCGATATGCGACATCCTCCGAACCGTTGTAATCACTCGGTTCCTCGCCGTTGACCCCTTCCAACATCGCTTGCGCTGGCGGTTTATTCCACGGAAAATTTTGGTGCATCGCACTATTATAGGTCAGCTCATTCTCCTTCGCCGGTTGGGATTTCTGTGCTCCCTCATGCCAAGGAAGCAGCACACGCCGAATAATAATCTGCTGGGACATATCGTTTCCGACGGATGCTGCATGGAGGCTGATAGAGGCATTTAGGATGCTGGCCGCTTGCCGAATACCGATCTCCTCAAACGTCTCCATGATGTCAAAAGCGAGGAAGAAGACACCGCCGGTAGGTGTACACAGCAGGAATTCTTCGGCACCGGCATTATAGTTTCTCAGCTTCTTCTGTGGATCGACGATTAAACTTGTATCCCGCACCCAACCAGAAAATGTTACCCCTTGGCCTTCACCAAAGGTTACCTCCATGATTTCGGGCAGGGTAATAGTAACTTCCTTTGGGGCAACTATACCGTGAACGCTTAGGGTATAGCTTCTATCAATTTCAAGTGGACTGGTGGACAGGTGTACAATAGTTGCTCGTGAGTCGAGCGTTGCCCATTCGACCTCAATCTTTGGTTCTATTCGGTAATTTGACAGATCTTCTGCTGCCCCGGGGTTTAGGGTTCGGTCAAATCGCAACTGAAGCGCGGTTTGGGATAGGGGTGTAGCAGAGATTAGATTCGGTGACTCTGCCGGACTCCCCTGTATCCCAAGCCCAAAGATAGAGATCAAACAAAGGACAAGGAAGGCTGTTAGCAGCCGCTGCCGATGTGACATTTTGCTTTCAACCTCACACACGCCCTTGCCAAGAACGGCCGCTCACCTGCTTGAAAGGAGGCATCTTCGGCGCATCGGTTATCGATTCATCCTTACGCGAGGTGGCGCGCATGTAGTGTACAGCGTAACCGCGGCGACGTGTGTTGGTGTTATTCGGGCCGCTTTGATGCAGCGTAAGGCTGTGATGGAAGCTGATGCTGCCGGGTCTCAGCGGTACGGGGATAACGGGCCATTCGTCGCTCCCTAAGTCTTCCAGAAACGGTGCCAACTGCTCGCCACGCATCATACCCCAGCGGTGGGTCCCGGGAACGAAATTTAGACAGCCATTCTCCATCGTTGCGTGGTCGATGGCGGTCCATGCGCTAACCAGATCTTTCGGGAAGATGTCACGCCACGAAGCGGAATCTTGGTGCCATCGCTGCGCTGTCCCAACTCCGTCTGGCGCTTTCATGAAGAGTTGGTCGCCGTACATCTTGATATCATCAGTGCCCAGCAACGCCGCCACGATGTTGACGATTTTGGGATTGCAGACATGCGCCCACATAATTTCGTCATAGACAGCGATGTTGAATAGTTTGCGGACAGATAGGACCTGATTTTCTACGGACCTTGAGCCGTTACTGAAAATCTTTTCGAGTTGGATACTGGTCTCCGGAATGTTTTCTGCCTTACCAGCAGCTATGAGGTCAGTATGGGCAGAAAGGGTCTCCACCTCTTCTGCCGTTAAAACATCCTCGACCACGAGGAACCCGTTGAGCTTGAATTGCGTAATCTGGTCATCAGTTACGCTGAAGTCTTTTGGTTTCTCTGTCCCTCGTGATGCCAATTCAGTCATAGTCGGAACCTCCATTTTTTCAGCATCTATCCTCTAACTAATGCGCTATCCCCAACTGATGCATCCGCCGGTGAATTGCTGCACGAGCTTCAATGAACGGACGCTCAAGGTAGGTGAGATGATTGTCCTCGCCGTGATGGTGTGTCGCCGTACCGGGCTCATGTCGAGCGGCTGTCTGACGGATATAGGTCAGGTTGCCATCGATGAGCGTAAGCATATACTGCGCCGCATCCTTGTCGAACATCCACCATTCGCCTCCGCAGGCAATATACACCGGGGAGGTGTGGGCAAATATCCCCCGTCCCCAGCCATCGTGATGGGGGATACTGGTATAGTTGGGAGCACCACATCGAGCAGCAACCCATGTGTGTCCATCTACCTTTACCTGCGCCTTCAATTCCAACCGTCGGGTGCCCTTGCTATCTTCTGTCGACGCAACGACACGTCCAGCTTGGACGATTTCGAGGGTGTGGATTGGGAAGATACTCTCCGCCCACGCTTCGACCTCAACTGTACCGGCACCTGACAGCTGCATTGTATCACCGATATTGTGCCCGTCCACTGTGAGGTTGATCATGGGACCACCACTGTGGAATGTCCTTCCCTGGGACACACTTTTACACCAGTTGTCGTAGGTAAATTCTTGGTCGGGTAGATATGCATAGGTGCGATAGATACCGACCGGTACATCGCTGCTCATCTTGTCTGTTCCACCGACCAGTGGCAGCCGATAACCGCAGTTGAGATAGCGGTAGTATTCAAGATGATTGAACGGCGCATGACGCAACATTTCCACGCCATCCACGCGACCGGTGGCTATCAGTGCTGCGGGTTCACCATTCGGGTTTGGGAGGTGCGGAATGATGACCGAGCCGCCCTGTGCATGACACTGATCCGCCCAATCACTCATCGTGATTTCCAGTGTTCCACCGAGCTCAGACTCACCGGGACCATCGCTACACCAGGGCATCACCGGCTCCTTTAGCCCCCATAAGATGAGATGACCGAGAAAGTGCTGCCGATTCTCTTGACCGACATAAACGATGTTATTACCATCCTGCGAAATACTCGGCTTGCCGGTAAAGTCCTCCGTGTTGGTGAAGAGATTTCCCCATTGTGACGGAAGTAGATTGACGATGTTGAGATCTTCGCCTTGGGACTCTGTGTGGCTCCCCTGTGTCGAGAGGAAGTGAACGTGCGAATCGCCGCTGTACCATCCCTCTGCGTTCATGTGGATCCATCGTTTGAGACGGAGCGTCAGTTCGCGTTGCCCCGGTTCGATATTCACCCGTGTCCGTAACGGCTCATACTCAAATCCGCGCGCGATATCCACAACAACCTCACCGCGCGGTAGCCATCCCTGACAACGGCCATCAATGTATGCGTAGGTGACTTGTCCAAGTCGGAGATCGCCGCCGATATCAATATGCCAACTGCCGAGATTAGAATTGACTTGGTTGTGATGCCCGTATGGCTGATAGGGAATACCTTCCGGCGAGCGGAAGTGGACACGGCAGGGGACTGGATTGCCTGTGTCGTCATCGAGGACATTCACATGGACCCAATTCCGTCCACGGTCCAACAGTTCTACGCGCATACGCGGGGTCTCGACCACCTTCTTATCTTCGACATCGCCCCACTTGACCTCACCCACTTTTTCCTCTCCCTGCTTGACCGTTACCGTTGCTGACGGAATGGCAGCAACCTCAACATAAGCCGGGCTCGAATTAGGGTTCTGCGCTTCCCCCCAACCGGCGAAATCATCGTTGACAAAATCATCGCTTGAGGCTTCGGGCAGTGCATGAACATAGGTCGCAATCCCCCGATCGACTTTAACATCAAGGTCAAACGGTTTATCTGCGTCTTCAGGATTGGTCAGGGTCAGACGTGCTTCACGCTTTCCTCCTCGGACGAAGGGATGCTCGTCAACGTGTGAAAGTGTGATCCCCGCAATGATGAAGTGGGGACCGCTCGGAACAATTTCCAGCGATTCAATCTCACGGTCTGGATGTGGATTTTCCCAGGACCACAGATAGTAGCCTCGCGCCGTGCCACGCGACACCTCGGTTTGACGCCTGCCCATATCCTCCCATCTCCCCTCATAGCGCGACATCAGTTGGTCATTCTGATCAGGGAGTGCGTGAAAGGGCGATCCACCTTCGGAGAGATGGGCAATTTCAAATCGCTCGCGGATGGGAATACGAATTTCGGCATCTTCTGCGAGACGGAACACATAGTCCGCGACAGGTATTCCGAGGGCACCGCCCTCCATCAGGTCAGATTCCAGCAGTCGATGTGCGATAACAACACGGCGCGCGGATTGATTGATAGGGATTGTCACGCTTCCCGAATCGTCATTGAGTGCAATGAAACATTTTGAGTCGTCCGCGTTGACCAAAAACGGAAGACCACGGAAGGCTTGGTTGCCTATAGGGGCACTCACGTTGGTTCCTAAAACTTCAAATCCTGCATTACATAACGTTGACAAATCGAGCGGTTGATAGTCTGCCATGAGAGACGGCTCCTTTCTATTGCGAACTTTGGTGATGGGCGGTGAGGGTACGGCGCAATTGTTGGCAGACCGCACCCCACATTTTACAGCTAAATTCCGAGTGAAAAGTCGGTTTCCTCACGCGTGATGATTTCCAACAAAGCAGGCTTGCCCGCCTCGGTCTCTTTCTGTGCGCGCTGAATAGCGGGGATGATGTCCGCTGGATCCTCGACCTTTTCGCCGTATCCTCCCAACCCTTCTGCAACTTTGACGTAATCACCGGTTAGGAACTTTGTTTTGAAACGTTCGGTTGCGACGGGCATGTGTTTCTCGTAGCCGCCGAGTGCCGAGTTGTTGAACATGATGGTTAGGATAGGGATGCGCTCCCGCGCAGCGGTTTCAAAGTCCATCCCCGCCATACCGAATGCAGCGTCGCCCATGATGTTGATGGCGAGTTTTTCCGGTGCAGCCATTTTTGCGCCCATGATTAACCCAAGCCCATATCCTAACTGTGTGGACTTGCCCCAACCGATGTAGCCGTGAGGGGTAATCGCTTCATAGAAGGGGAGGGTCTGATCGCGTGGATTCCCGGAATCGTGGGTAACAATTGCTTGGGTACGATCTACCGCCTGGTTCAGATCCCAAACGACACGGTATGGGTTGATGGGCGCTTCCTCCGAGGTCAGTTTCGGCATCCACTCCGCTAACCACTGTTCCTTCACCGTTTTTATTTCTGCGACAACTGCGTCGTTACTGCGTCCACCACCCAACTGTTTTTTTGCCTCATCAATTAGTTGGCTCAAGACAATTTTCGCATCGCCGATAATTGCGTAGTCGGCGGCATAATCCTTGTTGATGTCTAACTCATCGATCGAGTTGTGGACCAACACCTTCCCATCGGGGATTGGGGTGGACATAACCGATTGAGAGAGGCTACACCCAAGCCCAAAGACAAGATCCGCTTTCCCCAGAAAGTGCTTGACCATACCGGTGCCGGTATGTCCGCTGGCGCCGAGCGCGAGTGGATGGTTTTCGGGGAACGCACTTTTGCCCGCCATCGTTGTCATGACTGGAACACCGACCAATTCTGCAAACTCGATCAATTCGTCCGTCCCGTCAGCGTAGAGGACGCCCTGCCCTACATGAAGGATCGGGGATTCCGCAGTGAGTAGGGCTTTCACCGATGCCTCAATATCGCGGGGATTACCGGCGGGCTTAATCTTCTCAGGTGGCCTGTAGTCGAAACTGTCGTCGATATCTTCGCTGGCAACATCGGTCGGAATTTCGAGCATCACCGGCGCGGGGTGCCCTGTCCGGAGCAGGCTAAATGCGCGGCGCATCATGGCTGGCACTCGATCCGGAAAGTTGACTTGAGCGACCCATTTGGTGATACCGCCGTAGTTTGGCACCGCCTCGAAGTGGGTGGGGATACCGTGGCTGCGGCGAGCAACCCCACCGGGTAGCATCAGAATTGGGACAGAGTCCGAGAACGCTTGGGCGACCCCTCCGAACGCATTTTCGCTACCGGGACCGGACTGGACACACGCAACGCCTAACCGGTCACCGTTGGAAATTCGGCTGAATCCATCAGCCATATTGATTAGCGTCCGTTCTGTTCGCGCCATAATTGGCCGGATGCCGACCTTTGCACAGGCGTCGATGAGGCTGTTCGCGGGAAAACAGAACAGGTTCTCAACACCTTCAGTTTTCAAAATTTGTGCGACTGCATCAATAGCTTGCATATATGATCTCCTTGTTTACCTATAATCTATTGTGATTTTCTCTGATTAAAACAACATTGTTTCGCAATTTTCCATAGTCAATTTCCTTCAGAAGGGGCGGGCAAACCCGAACCGACGGCGGGTTTTCGAGAACGCATTGTATGCGAAACGGGGTTCACGCGTCAATACTAAAATAGTGAGAATGATGGGGGGTGAGAACCGTCGGACGACTCAATCGTTTGAAAGATATTCCGTGATCTCTTTACTGATAAAACCAATCTATCGAGAAGATCTTCAGCATGACCGATTCGCCGTAGGTTGAGGTAGAGCCGGTGTAGTAGGTTACGAGGGCTTCATCATCAACGAAGGTTACCGCGGCATAGGCGCTGTCGTATCCCCCATGGTTTTCGATATCCTTGATATTTTCCCACGTCTGCCCTTTGTCTTTGGAAATAGCCGCAGTGAGCGGGTTTCGGTCGCCTTGGTGGTGATGATCGAGGTCAACGTTGTGATTCCATACCAACAGCAGATCGCCCGTGCTGGGAATCTGCTTTACCAGCGGCGGGGATGCCGGTGCCGCGAGTCCCGTTGATTCGGGCGGCGTCCAACTCTCCCCGCTATCGTTAGAGTAGGATTTATAGACCGCCCCAAGACTCGTCCGCATGACTGCGAGGAGAGAACCGTCTTGCAACTCCACAACCGAAGGTTCTTCAGCACCCCGCTTCGGTAGGTCCATCGGTACTTCGCTCGGTTTCCATGTGTTACCGTCGTCATCGGAATAGTAGCAGAGCGCCTGATAGTGATCTCCCCTACCGTGGAATGCGCCGTGATGTGCGGGGAGCAGGATTCTCCCAGAACTGAGTTGAAGAATGTGATCGCAGTTGGTGAAATTCATCCCCGCCAGCGAGGAAATTTGATGGGAATCGCTCCACGTTTCGCACTCATCGTTAGAGCGCTTCATGTAGATCCTTAAATCGCTAACGGAATTGCGCACTGTATAGGTGAATAGAATCTCGCCTGACGGGAGTCGGAGCAGGTTGGGATGTTTCACGTTCATTTTGCCGATATTATCTTGCAGCGTAAATGTATCGCTCCAACTCCGTCCAACATCCGCAGATATTTTAGCGGAAATACGACACGGCATGTTGTCACCAACCCGGTGATGGGCGTCTGCTATATCCGTCACAAGTGAGGGGCTATCCGCATAATACTCACACCATACGAGCATCAGTCGACCATCTTTCATCGGAAAGATAAGTTGGTGATCATTCCGCGGATATGAGGCTGTCCATGGACAGACAGTCAGTTCGTAGATTCCGTTCATGTTCATGCCTTTAATGGGTTACAACCGACTATTTTCAAGGGCAGAACGAAAAGCAGAGAAAAGTGTGTCAACATCCTGCTTCAGTATGCTGGTATTCACCCTAAGTGTGCCTCGCCGCGAATCCGGATCGCCCAAAGAAATGGATACGGATTGCTCTTGAAGTATTTTGACAAACTTATCTGAATCGAGATCTTGTGACAACTCGATTGGGAAGATGTTGGAACCGTTCACAATGCGTCCGACGTGGATACCCCCCAACGTGTTAAGTTTGTCGAAGAGCGCTGTCGCACGTTTCATGGCGGTATTGTAGCGTTCTTCAAATCCTTCCACACCTTTCAGCGCCAATGCTGCCGCAAAATTGGCAGACGCCAGACCTCCGCCGAACATACGACGGTCGTGGTAGAGCCCATCGCAGAATTGGGAGGTACTCGCCAACACCGATCCGAACGGCGCGCCGAAATATTTGTACAGGGATACATATACCGTGTCGAACAGAGAGGCGTACCTCTTCACCGAAACCCCGGTCGCGCCCGACATCATGTAGAGGCGTGCCCCATCGAGATGGGTGCCAATTCCTCGTTCCCGGCAGTAGTCGGTTATCGCCTGCATTTCGTCAAAGGGAACGACCTTGCCCTCCTGACGGCGGACAGGGCTCTCGATCATGAGGGCACCGACCGGAGTCAGGACCCGTCCCTGCTCGGAATCCTCAACAGCCCGTTTCAGTTCTTCAATCGTGAAATGAGGTCGGTCTTTCGCCAACGGTAGGAGGTTGATATTGCTGAGACGGGAAACGCAGTCGCCGCTGTCTTGATACAGATGGCTCTGCTCTTGCACAACTGCACGTGGCTTATCTCCACAGAGCATTCGAACCGCAAGATGGTTTGCGAGGGTGCCCGTCGGCATAAAAACGGCGGCTTCCTTGCCCAATAGTTCTGCCATTTTTTCCTCGATCTGTTGGACATTGCCTCCCAGTGAATAGCTGTCTGCGTCAAGCCCGACCTCCTCCTCGAACTCAACTAAGGTCTGAAGCATGGTGCGAGCCGATTTGGGTTCACCGTCGCCGCCGAAACTTACAAGCTGGTCCGGAAGGGAATCCTCAACAGGAATGCGAGTTGTTGGTTGAGATGTATCTGTAGGAATCGTGCGCATAGAATTTCACCTCTTTATACTCAAAGACTACCTCATCTTTATACACACAGGCATCGGCACGTTGGCTACATGCCCCGTTGCCGTCAGCTTTCCTGTGTCCGAATCGATCCGGAACGTGACGATGGTATCCGTGCCTTGGTTCTCGGCAAATAGGAAGGTTCCCGTCGGGTCAATAGCGAAATTTCGGGGCGTTTCGCCCTGGGTTGATTCATGATCGACATAGGTAAGCTCGCCGGTGTCTTGATCAATGGCGAAAATCACAATGCTATCATGACCTCGGTTGGAGCCGTAGAGGAACTGCCCGGACGGCGAGACATGGACATCGGCTGTGTGGCTTGTGCCATCAAAATCGTCAGGTAACGTTGGAATACTCTGGATCTCCGAGAGTGCACCGTTCGATTCATCGTAGGAAAAAGCGGTCACAGTATTGCCCATCTCGTTGATAACATAGGCGTATTTTCGGCTGGGATGGAAATCGAAATGACGTGGTCCTCCGCCCGGTGCGACGTCCGCCGATGGCGGATCGTTCGGGACGAGTTTCCCGTTTGTCAGGTCTATCTTGTAAATTAAGATCTTATCGAGCCCCAGATCCGGCGTGAAGGCATATCGATTCGCTGGATCAATCATGATTGAATGCGCGTGCGGTCCCTGTTGGCGCGACGGATCGACACTTGAACCTTCGTGTTGAATGAAATCGGTCGCTTCGCCCAACGTTCCGTCGTCATGTATGGGAAGCATACAAACGCTCCCACCGCCGTAGTTTGCTACAAGGACAAATTTTCCGGTCGCGTCAACGCTCAGATGGCACGGTCCCGGACCAACCGTCGACTGCTGATTTAAGAGGGTTAGCTCCCCAGCCTCTTCATCAATGGAAAATGCGGTGATAGCCCCTCCAGATTCTCCATCGGACTCCGAAATTTCATTTATTGCGTAGAGATACGGTTTATGGGGGTGAAGATCTAAAAAGGAAGGATTATCTATCCCTGTTGCTACGCTGACATATTCGAGTGCACCAGAAGCGGTGTCCAGACGATAGACGTAAATTCCTTCGCTGTCTCCCTGCGTGTAGGTTCCGATATAAACGAGCATTTTTTGTAGTTCTCCTGTGTTATGGTTTGTTAATTGAAAGTATATGAGCCTGACTGAATGAGATTTGGACGTTTGTCAATCGATCCGATTCCGGTAGATTTCCTGAACCAGTTCCATACTCTTGACCGCATCCGCAAAACAGGTGTCTGGCTGGCGGTCTTCCTGAATGCAATCCACGAAATGACGATTTTCGCTGTAGAACCCGTAAGCCTTGTGATTCGCATCCGTTCCAGCCGCCTCAACGGTTGAAATCTCTTTGACTCCCTCGCTGCTATGGATAACGGCGCTGCCCCCCACGTCCGGATTGATATATGCGGAGATACCGGGCGCATGCATCTCAAAGATATGGATTCGTCCCCCAACCGCCCAATTGGTGCAGAGATAGCCTGATGCACCACTGTCAAACTTGACGATGGCGTTGAAACTATTTTCCCGATCCGAACCGAAACTGTTAATATCACTCGCCACAGCTTTGACTGCTCCGCCGCCCATCCAACGGAGCGCGTCAACGGCATGGATGGCATCGCAGGTCAACACGTCGATGATACCGTCGTAGTATAGGGCGCCTGGGGTGTTTTTGTGGAATGTGGACATACACTGGATGATGGGTCCTTTTTCTTCGACGATCCCCTTGACTTGACGCATGAGCGGAATGAACCGTCGATTAAACCCGACCATCGTTTTGCAATTGTGTTTCTCGGCAGCCAGCGCCATCTCTTTTGCTTGATGGAGCGTTACGCCGGGGGGTTTTTCGATGAAGACGTGGTGACCTTGTGATAGAGAGTGAATGACGGGGGCAAATAGATGCTGCGGGGGCATCAAGACATACACAGCGTCTGGACTTGTCGTTTCGAGCATCTGTTTGTAATCTGCAAAGGTCTTTGCGATCTGGAACCGCTCTGCGGTTTCTTGCAGCTTCGATGGAACTAAATCGCACAAGCCTACCAGTTTCACATCGTCGAATGCCGCGAGGGAGGGGTAGTGAACGCCATTTGCCATGCCACCGGCACCGATGAGGGCAATCTTGATTTTGTCCATACAATTCTCCTGATAGAGATAGAACCAAATTGGGGTTATTGGTCTTCGACTACGACAATTTCTCAACCATCTGCATCAGCGCCCTCATGTATCCCAGCGCAAATGTTACGCCTTGACGCCGATGGTCGCTGTCGCCTGCCACACGAGGGGCGTGGTCGGGGATGATGACGCCATCGAAGCCCACCTCTTTGTAGGCACGCATGGCTTCAAACATATCGACATCCCCTTCGTCGATGAACACCTCATCGAACTTTGGAAACTGACCCCGAACGTTGCGAAAGTGAACGTAGAAGATTTTGCCCTGCCCACCGAAGTAGCGAATGGCGTCTACTGCCCGGTCGGGTCCCATCTCCCCGACGGTTCCTTGGCAGAATTCCAACCCGTTGTTTGGACTTGGCACTGTTTCAATTAATCGCTTCATTCCCTCGTGACTTGTTAGGAGGCGTCCCGTCCCACGCAATTCTTCCGCCGGCGGATCATCCTGATGCGCTGCCAACTTAACACCAGCGCGTTCAGCAACTGGCACCACACGTTCCAGAAAATAAGCCAACCGTTCCCACATCTCCTCAACGCTCACCCGTCCTGTCTCAACGACCGGTGCATCTTTCACGAGTTCGTAATCGAAACTCTTGAGCCCTGCATCGCCGCGTCCGCCGCCACTGTCGTAGGCGCGCCAATGTCCCCACACGCCAGCAATGCTGAAATAGTAGCCGAGGATTGGGATGCCTGCCTTACCCATGTTCTCAATTGTCTCACAGACCTTTTCGATCTGTTCATCGCGTCCGGGTGCGCCGTGGAGGACCTTATCCCAGTGATCTGCTGGCAGATTCTCGATGCCTGCGACCTCGAGTCCGTGCGATTCGATGAATGTTCGGGCTCTGAGTAGTTCGATGAACTCCAGCACACCCCGTTCCCCAAAGCGGGGACCGTGTATGATAACGTGGCTTACGCCGAGCTGCTTGGCGTACTGAAGATTCTCCTCCGTCAAGGCAGCTTGACTGAAACCAATTCCGAGTTTCATGGTCCAATTCTCCTCATTTTAGGTTGAAAGGGAACAAGGTTACGATTACGATTCAGACGAGGTATTCACCCGGTTCACGCGTCGCTTCGTATACGGCCTCCGGATTGCGGTTCTTGATAACTTTAGGCACATCGCCCGTCCAATAATCGGGCGGCGTCGGTGGACGGGTGTGCCATCCGAGGAGCAGCGTTCGCCGTTTATCGCTCTGGTTTCCGTGTGCAGCATGGAGTACCCGTCCCTCTGCAACCACGAGTGATCCCGCTTTCACCGGCAGGTCAATAGCATCGGGATGGTCACAGAACATATAGGGGTCGTCCTCCTCTACATCGTAGCCGCCCTGTGCATGCGCTTGCACCAACCGGTTGTGCAGTGGGATCCGCTTCAGGTGTGTGCCGGGGATAATACGAAAGCAACCGTTTTCAAGGGTGGTGTCGATCAGGTAGTAGGACAGGAAAAGATACTGTGGCCAAGGCGCGGTGCTGATTGGGTCGTTCCACCCCATCCAATCTTGGTGCCAGTAGAGGGGTGGTCCGCCCGGTGGTTTGCTGAGGATGATGAATCCACCCGCCGATTTGAAGTCGCCCAAGCCCATATCCCCCAAGGCGTTGCGTGTCGGCTCCCAGTGAATTAGCCGGTCAATGACTGGCTCATCAATCCCTCTGACATGAAGGTCCGATCCCTGATATTTCCAATGGGGCGGATGCTCCACGGCGTCCAGCATCCGGTCAGACGTTTCTCGGAGCTCTTCGAGAAAGGCTTCGGTCAAGATGTCGTCAACGACACAATACCCCTCTTTAGTCAACTGATTCCGTTTCTCCAGTGCTACATCGGGTGTCATGCTGTTTGCTGCCTCCTATTCGTAATCCTATATTGCAAACGTAACGCAAGTAGCTAGTTGTCAAACCCGCTCGGCTTGGATAGACATATCCAAGCCATCTTTGCAGGAGTGCAGTGGATTTGTCAATCCACTGCGAGCAGGTAAGGGGCTTTATTCAGTTCCCATTCTCTCGTTTTACAACATCTTCCATAACTAGCAACTTAGGTTAACGTAAGAGATTGGTGCGTGTATCATCTTGAGTACGAAGCACCTTTTTCCCGACTCTGTATCTCACCGGATTTCACCACTCTAACAACCTCAGCAAGATCGTGGAGATACTCATCGACGATAGCACTGTGAGACAGATCCAAAAACAGGTGGATGGCGGGCGGATCTTGCAAGCGGCTCCCCATCCAACCGCGCTCGGCCATGCCTTCATCAACCGCAAAGATGTCAAAAACGTTGGAACCAAAGGCGATGAGGTATGCCTGTGGTTCGCCCCATATCTCTAATCCGTCGATCCTCCGAATGCCGGCAAGGAATCGCTCTCTGGTATCGAGAATTTCGCCCACGCGCTCAAGATAGCCCTCTTCGCCGAGGTAGTTCAGCACCGCCCAAGCGGATGCAAGTCCGCCACCCGAACGAGACCCCATCAGGTTCTGCGTAGAATACGTCCCGGAGGGCCAAGCATCGAAGGTATATCGCTGGTAGGTTTCCAAGTTGGCATCGCGCAATAGCAGGGTAGACACCCCCTTATTGGCATAGCCCAGCTTGTGTACATCCACAGAGATTGATGTGACACCGGGGACTGCGAAGTCGTAGTCAGGAATGGAGTAGCCCAATTTGCGGGCAAACGGGAAGATGAAGCCACCGTGACAGGCATCCACATGCAACCACAGACCGTGTTTTTCCGATAGAGCAGCGATTTCGGGGATAGGGTCGGTAACACCGAAGGGATAGGAGGGGGCAGAAGCCGCAAGCATGATGGTATTGGCATTGATGGCGCGCCCCATTGCCTCAACATCTGCGCGGAAACCGTCGCTTTGGGGCATTCGCACTGCCTTGATTCCCATTAGATGTGCCGTCTTATCGAAGGCAGGATGCGCTGCGTGGGGTATCAATATCTCGGGCTCTGTTGCACCCGAACGGTGGTCGTGTGCCCATGCGTGGGCGGTTTTCACCGCCATAATCAAGCTTTCGGTGCCGCCGGTGGTGATACTGCCACTAGCGCAATTCGGAGCGTTCATCATCCCAAGCAGCGTGCCAACAATATCACGCTCGTAACGGACAAGGCTGGGAAATACCTTCGTGGCGTAAAGCCCATTATAGTTGATGTACATCTGATAGGCTTCATTTGCCACCTTGACAACCTCCTCGCCGCCGAAGTAGCTTCCCCCGATGAACATGCGTTCACTGTACCAAGGAGCGTCGTCCTTTTGTACCGACTTTATCTCGGCTTTAACTTTTTTCCAATTGCGTCCGTGAGGAGGTAATTGACTATTGGACATATTTTGATCTGCTAAATCCTCGCACCTTTTCACTTGGTGTCCCGTTAAGTTGATGCTCACGGACCAAATACGAAATTTAATCCTCGTCCATGACCGCCTGCATCATCGCTTTGATGTAGCCGAACTCGTAAGCGAATGCCTGACGACCACTCTCCGGGTCTTTATGTCCCGGTGCGTGATCGGGGACAACCATGTGTGGATATTCGACCTCTTTGAGAGCTTTCATATTCCAGCGCATATTCATCACGCCTTCATCAGGCCAAACCTCTTGGAACTTGTTGCGAGCACCGACGATGTTGCGGAAGTGACAGAGGAATATCTTCTTCCGAGAGCCGAAGTAGCGGATAATGTCGGGAACCTCGTTCTTGGGATCTGTTACACTCTCTGCCATACAACCGAGACAGAGGTTGACACCGTGATAGGGGCTGGGACAAATCTCGATAAAACGCTTGAAGCCATCGAATCCTCCCATGACCCGATCAACACCTTTATAACCGGGTGGCAGCCACGGATCACAGGGGTGGCAAGCCATTCGGATTTTGTACTCGGTTGCCACCGGGATAACGCGCTCAAGGAAGTAGGTAATCCGTGCCCAGTTCATTTCGGCGGTGACCGGCTCATCGAATCTTGGTGTGGTGGAATCCGCTTCCTCCAGATTCCATGTGCTGTATTGAGAACCTCCCCGTCCGGACGGTTTGCTTTCGGTACGTTGATTCTCCAGTGCACAAAGGAAATACTTGATCGACGGTATCTCGGCTTCGGCTGCCTGCTTAATCATATTGCAGACCAACTCGATCTCCTTATCACCTTCTTCATAGTTGCCAAGCATGAAGTTGGGGATGCCGCCACCGTTGACGTTCAGGTGAGCGAGGGGGATCGCAACCATCTCCATATCAATACCGAATCTGGCACACTTCTCCTTTTTCTCTTTCAACTCCTTCACATCCCAGCCGTACGCTCGGTGGAATGTAATAAAATTCTCATTCTTGTTGAAAACGCCGTGCCTTGCCAAGTATTCCAGATCTACATCGGATGTGTTAAATTGCTGTGTACCTACGTGCATTTGCTTCTCCTCTTATTTTACACATGGCAAAAAATGATTGTGTGATTCGTGCCGACTCTCAGATAACAACTTTGAAAATCATAAAATAGAATACAAAACCCATCAATCCCCTTTTTCTGCGCTTGGCATTGAGGTGATAATCGCCCGCAATACCTGATTTACGGATTCAGGAGTTTTAAACACCGCCGCGACATCCGGATCGAGAACGATCATCAACTGGTCCTGTCCAATCCGCGAAGCAAAGCGGTTCGGTTTGGCTTTGCTGTAGTCAAACTGGTATTCGTCTTGCATCTTATCAGATTCGTTAGACGCATGTTCAACGAGTTCGGTGTTCTTCACAATCTTGATGTTCTCTCCTTGTCGTTCTTCAAGCATTGATAATGCGAATTGCACCTTCAAAGCGCGGGGTCATATAGCCAATACCCAGCGTCAAGTCAATTTGTTATCTTTTATCTTTCTAACTATTGACTCCGCACATAAAATTGTACGATGATAAGCTAACAATCTGCGCGAGAAATCCAAGGCTTAATGTAGCACGCCAGACAAACCAAGTCAAGCCCAAAACATTATATCGGACACGCAATATTGCCCAAACGCTCTGTCAGCAGGGCATTCTCTCGATAATCGATCGGAATAACAATAAGCGCAGGGTTGTCCGCTTGAAAAGCTTGGTCCAAGGCAGGTGCGAGGTCCACAGCATTCCCAACTCTGATCCCTGTCCACCCGAAGGATTCGGCTAACTGAACAAAGTCAGGATTGCTGAACGAAAGATTGGTGTGACGGTTGAACTGGTTGTCCTGTTTCCAAGAGATAAGCCCGTAGCCGCCGTCTTCCCAGACCATGACCACAATATTGGTTCCTAACCGTTTGGCGGTCTCCATCTCTTGGACGTTCATCAGGAATCCGCCATCACCACAGATGGCGAGCACGCGGCGTTCTGGGGATACCATTTTAGCGGCGATAGCACCCGGCAGGGCAAATCCCATGGAACAGAAGCCGTTTGAAATGAAACAGGTATTCGGTTCATCGCATTGGTAATAACGTGCGATCCACATTTTGTGCGCTCCGACATCGCTCAATAGAATGTCGTCGGGACCTAACGCTTCGCGCACATCCCAGAGCACCTTTTGGGGACGGATGATGCCCACCGTTTCATCATCTTTGTGTCGAGCAAATTCAGCCAGCATATCCTCTCGGATAGTTTGGTGCTGATGACCGTTGAACTGAAGGGGTTTTTCTTTAACCCGCTCATTGAGCATCCAGAGCGCGTGTGCGAGATCACCGATGACTTCGACATCAACGCGGTAATCTTCATCGACCTCAGCTGGCAGAAAGTCGATGTGCACAATTTTCTTGTGACCGCCGTGATTCCATAGACGCGGATGATACTCCACGAGATCGTAGCCGAGGGTTATCACCAGATCGGCGGCGTCAACTGCACAAGCGACAAGGTCTTTCGCCTGTAACCCGATGGTAAACAGGCTGTAGGGTGCATGGCGGGAAACTGCACCTTTCCCCATGAAAGTGTTGATAACACCGATGTTCGTGATTTCGGCAAACTCCCGCAACTGCTTGCTTGCCCGCTTGCGGATAGCACCGTTGCCAGCCAAGATTACCGGACGCTTCGCTTGACGGATTAGATCCATGGCCTGATCGACAATTTTATCGTCCGGCACGGCGCGACGCAGGCGTTGTCTCGGAATAGGGATATTGTCCGTTGATTCAGAGGCGATGTCCTCGGCAAGCTCAATGTGACAAGCCCCCGGTTTTTCCGTCTCAGCCAATTTGAATGCTTTGCGAACCACTTCAGGGATATTTTCCGAATTGATGATCGGGCTTGCCCACTTAGTAACAGGTTGGAACATCCCTACCACATCCATATTTTGGTGGCTTTCCTTGTGCTGTCGTCGGCTGTCAGCCTGCCCTGTGACTACAACCATCGGCGCACGATCCATATTGGCGTCAGCAACGCCGGTCATGAGATTGGTTGCCCCTGGTCCGAGTGTTCCAAGACAGACGCTCGCCCTGCCGGTCAATCTGCCATAGACATCCGCCATGAAAGCGGCCCCCTGTTCATGGCGAGTAAGGACAAACGGTATTGAAGACTCTTCTAACGCCATCATAAAATGGGCGTTTTCCTCGCCCGGCACCCCAAAGACATACTCCACATCTTCAGCTTCTAAGCATTTTACAAACAGCTCCGCAACATTCATCGGCTGCCTCCTATTTTCGTTGTTCGATTAGTATCTGATCTCTCACGCATTGATTTCAGACTTTTTTGATTTTTCGTTCATAAGTAATTGTTTACAGGACTTGAATCTATATCTTATGTAGGGTATTATTATATAGACAGAATCTTAGCAATTCCCATCTTGCCAAAATCCAGGAGGCGGGCTCGGCTCACGGATAATTCGTGTTTTGGATGTGACAACTGCAAACCAGCAGGGAATGCACAAGCGTTCCTGTGTACGAAGTTCAATCTTAACGGTGGATTATACCAGATTATAGAACGGCACGTCCAAGAATAAGATTTACGCCACAAGGTTCAATTTCTGATAGTGACAGGAGATTTTATGGAAACCGTACGCGAACAATCTGCTATCGACACAGAAAAAATTAACATTATTGACTGTGATTTACACCATTCGACCAAGAAGCAGGAAGATCTGTTCCCTTACCTGCCTCGGCATTATGTAGAACACATCAAAGACTTTGGAACAATGATGCCGGGAGTTGGTTACACGAACATGCCGCGCGGAGGAGTTCGCGCTGAATTGTGGGAGGGTCAAGAGGAACATCCCAGCAGTAACGTTGAACTCGCTATAGAGAAGCACCTGGATCTCCATGGGATTGATGTCGCTATTCTGACGGGCTCTTCGGTCTACGGTGCAGCCGTCCACCCAAATTCCGACTACGGCGCAGCGATGTGTCGCGCGTTCAACGATTGGACGCTTGAAAGTTGGGTTAAAGCAGACTCTCGTTTCAAAGCATCGATCGCCATTGCTCCGACGGATCCACAACAGGCAGCGGAGGAGATTCATCGGCTTGGCGAGCATCCATCAGTTTTTCAGGTGATCATGCCAGCCGGTGCACGGATGCCTTTCGGAAACCGCTTTTATCACCCAATCTATGAAGCAGCACAGGAATATGGCTTACCGGTGTGCGTGCACTTCGGCGCAGAGGGATCGGGTATCGCCAACGCCCCAACTGCGGCCGGATACCCGTCATACTACTTAGAAATGCGTATGGCACGTCCACAGATCGCGATGGCTCACACAGTCAGCCTGATCTGTGAGGGTGTCTTTGAGAAGTTTCCGAATTTCAGGTTCCTTTTCATCGAACACGATACCTTTTGGCTGCCGGGATTGATGTGGCACATGGATGCCGATTGGAAATCAACGCGAGATTATACCCCGTGGGTCAAGAAGCTGCCGAGCGAATATATTCGCGAGCACATCCGTTACGGCTCTCAACCGATGGAACAACCACCAACCCGTGCAGACCGGAACAAGTTCCTCGAATGGCTACACGCGGATGAAATCCTCGTCTATGCGAGCGATTATCCCCATTGGGATTGGGATAACCCAACGACTGTGTTACCCGGAATTTCTCAAGAACTCAAGCGACGCGTCTTTGTTGAGAATGCATGTGAACTCTATGCACACCGGTTGCAGATGGGGGATGCTGTCGTGGAGCAGGCAGCGTGACATATGATAGACGTAAGGTTTTGTTAATGGCATATTAGCAGAACGGTTATTATACGTCTCCAACGAGTTATGTCCATGCTTTGAAGTATGAAGCAACTTTCTGATATGATCCAATGAAGGGGTAGAGCCACAATGCAGCGTCATGTAGTTGGAAAAGTTGATGAGTTGCCACCCGGCGAACGGAAAATTGTAGAGGTGGGTGGCAAGGGCGGGATTGGTGTGTTTAACGTTGCTGGAACGTTTTACGCGCTCAGGAATATGTGTCCCCACAAAGGCGGTCCCCTCTGCCAAGGACGGCTCCGACCTCATGTCATTTCCGACAAAACCTATCATGTCGATTTTGAACGTGAGGGCGAGATTATCAAGTGTTCTTGGCATCAATGGGAATTTGACATCAAGACAGGAACGGGGCTCTACGATTCGCGCATGCGTGTCAAAACCTACCCGGTTACAGTGGACGGTGATGAGATAATTTTACATCTGGATTAGGTTTGTAGCGGATTGACCTGCTTCAAATGAGGTGGGTGCATCAGAAAGGAATATACATGTCTGATAAAATAAGAAAGACAGATGCGGAATGGCAGGAACAACTGAACCCAGAGCAGTATTATGTGACCCGGCAAAAAGGCACAGAACGCGCCTTCACCGGAAAATACAACAATGCCAAAGGAAAGGGAATATATCGATGTGTCTGCTGTGGCACGGATTTGTTCAGTTCAGAAACGAAGTTTGATTCTGGCACCGGTTGGCCCAGTTTTTGGGCACCGATTTCGGAAGCTAACGTTGAAACAGAGACCGATACCAGTTACGGCATGATTCGGACAGAGGCTATGTGTGAAAGATGCGATGCACACCTTGGCCATGTCTTTAACGACGGTCCTGCGCCAACGGGTCTTCGCTATTGCATGAATTCAGCCGCACTCGACTTCGTTGAGGAAGAGGAAGAATAGGAACAGAAATCCTCCTCGCCGTAAACCTATTCAACCCGTTTTCCGTTTGGAGTGGTTGTAGGTGGTAGCTTGAACACACATTTTTTGAGATAACGATATTCAGGAGATTCTAAGAATGAAACAGGTAGATATTTTATCTACAACTATTTTGCTATTATTCGTGACACTTTTTGTCGTGCTCCCCGTCTCCGCGGGACCGGGGACAACGGCTGCAAAAATCCTCGATCTCGGGGGTGGCACACGGGCTGCCGCACTCGGCGATGCGTTCTCAGCGATTAATAACGATGTTACAGCGGCTTTATGGAATCCAAGTGGGCTGGGGATTATGGAAAGGCGGCAAGCTGCGCTTTCGTATGTAGACCGGACCCAGCTTTTCGGAGAGGCAGGAGAGGGATTGTATTACGCTTTTTTCGCCGGTGCTATGCCGTTAGGTGATGCTGGGACGCTCGGTACTATGCTTCAACTCGAAGGACAGGGAGAAATTGATGTGACAATTGATTCTCCGGAACCGATACGGACGGAGAATCTCGGAACGAACTGGGTGTGGACGGCCTCTTATGCGGATAAATTGGCGCAAGGACTGTTGGGCGGGATTAGCGGCAAAGTGATCTCTCTGAAATTAGGGGAGGAAGGCGCGCGCGCGTACGCCATAGATTTGGGAATGCAATACGACATACCCTCGACACCGATGCCGATTCAGGTCGGCGCGGCTATCCAGAACTGGGGAACGCGGATACATTTTATAGATGAAAACCAAAGCGACCCTCTCCCACGGATGTTCCGATTTGGAACAGCGGTCACTCTCTACAATCAAGGAAACCATCAGTTGAGATTCATTGGTGATTTGACTGCATCTATCCATAAATTGCGAGAGGATGAAGACCAATTAGAAGCGGATCTAATCCGACTCAATGAAACTATTAAAGAGGAAAATGAACAGAGAGAAGCAGAAGGTCAGGAATTGAAGCCTGAGTTTACGCGTAACGGATTGCTCTCGGATCGGGGGGTTGGTGTAAACGCTTTTGAATGGAGGCATTTACAAAAGAGTGTTGGCCTCGAATATTGGTTGGGAAGTTTCTTGGCGCTCCGTGTTGGTTACAAGGAAGAGCCCGGCATTGATCTTCTTAACTTTACTGATCACCTGACTTACGGGTTGGGGGTTCGATTGCTTAACTATCAGATAGACTTCGCGCAGCTTCCCGGCGGTGGTCCGGAACAGCAGCGTCTAAATGTCTTTGCGCTTATCCTACAGTTCTAAGCATGTCCGAAATTATCCCTTTAGCCCGGGGGTAGATAGAATCTGTAACCAACTTGAGAAAGAAAAAGAATGAAACATATTTGCTGGATTTTGCTTGTATCACTTTTCAGTATTGAGATTTTTACGCAGATGGGAATGGCGTCAAAGGAGTCCACGGTCAAAACCACCTCCCAAGCCTTACCACCCTCCGAAAATTATCGAGGTCCATCATTTCGACTCACTTCTGCGCTGGGCGCGCAGACATTGCTGACCAAACCGGGCGGAAGCCTCTCTATCGAAGAGCACCAAGGCGCTCTGAATATAGAACCGATGAAATCACCGACAAAAGCGTTTCTGTACTCGGCACTTGTTCCCGGTTCGGGTCAACTCTATATCGGTGCCAAGCGCGGTTATCTCCAGATTGCGGCGGAGGCGGGGTTGCTTGCCGCCTATTTCATTACACGCAGCAGCGCACAGGACCTTCGAGAAGACTATCGCGAGCATGTGAGAAACCACGTTATTTTCGAGGGACCTACAAAGTTCGATGATTGGGATCCCATCGAAGATTTTGAACACGCGACGCTGTATGATAACTGGCACAATGTCTATACGGATAACAATGGTGAGCCGCTTGAAAGGGTTGGCAAGTGGTATTGGGAAGATCGAAAAGCCTTCAAAGACGAGAACCGAAAGATTCATGATTCACCCCAACGTGAAGTTGCCTATCAACTACGGATGGATGCCAACGACAAGTTCCAAGCGGCGAAGACCTTTCTGGGTATAGCAATTCTGAACCATGTTGTCAGTGCAATCGATGCCCGCATCGCTGCGAAAAGCTATAACAGAAAACAGAACTCTTTGGGATTGGACCTGCAAACAAGCGTTTCTCCCCATAACGTTGAGAGCCGATTGGTGTTGCAGAGACGGTTTTGAGACACTGCTTTCCAAGATGTAACTTCCGGCGAGTAGGTTGGTACAACAGGATTTACGCAACTAACCGTAGGCGGGGCATCTTGCCCCGCACTACCTATGTTAAAATGGGTTAGTCTGTAGGCAGAGTATCTTGCCCGCCCTGAAATGCGTAAGTCCTATACAAGTTACTTTGCTGATTTTTGATAGAGCGCCACAGCCCCAAACTCGTAACTGGCGTCTGAATCCGGTAGTTCGTCCAGATAGACTGTGAACCGTACAGGCAGCCCGTTCTCCGGCATTTTCTCCTTCCAGTAAGTAGCGTAAGCCTGTGCATAGGCTTGGCGGATACGTTCCTTCTCCGCCGCGTAACCCTCCGGTTCTACCAATGGATGTGGTTCTTTGGGTGCAGCACCAAAGGAATGGACCTCCAAGAAATCGAGTTCTGTCAAAGAATTGCAGATCCCTGCTTCACGGACGTACATCTCCCATGTATCGAAGATACGTGGTATCTCCTTTGCTGGATCCATACGTGCTATCCCGTCCAACCCTAATTCGTTGGTTGCCGCTATTGCGCCGGTCATACCGACGAAGCGGATTTTGAGATCGCCGTTGTCAAGCGTTTCAACAACCAGATCCGAAAAAACCTCGTTTGTTTTCTTCCGGTAATAGGTTACTCGACCCCTCTTCTTGATTTCCCAATCCATTTTTGTCTCCGATGTGCTTTTTTTATGTTTATACAAGAATAAAACTCAACTCACTCACCTGCTGAAGCCTCCTCCAAACGCAAGCCTCTCGGAATAAGCAGGCGGTCCAGAGCGTCAAAGCATACCTGAACTAATATTGCCAACAGCGCTGCCGGAATAGCACCTTGCAGGATGACCTCTGCATCATTGAGGGCGAGCCCACTGATAATCGGTTCGCCAAGTCCACCCGCTCCGATGAGTGCAGCAAGGGTAGCTGTTCCAACGTTGATGATAGCACTTGTCTTGATACCCGCAAGAATCGTCCGCGACGCCATCGGCAGGTACACTTTGGTAAGCTGAGCAGACGGTTCCAGACCAAGTGCCGCTGCAGATTCCCTCAACGGCGTCGGGATGTTCTGAAGCCCGGTAGCGGTGTTCCGAACAATCGGCAAAAGGCTGTAGAGGAAAAGTGCTACAATCGCTGTTGTCGGACTTATACCGAGCATCGGTACCGGAACAAGCAGCGCGAGCAGAGCCAGTGACGGAACGGTTTGCATGATCCCCGGTACGCCAATGATGATTTGGCTGAGCAGTCCGGGGCGGCTGGCGCGTATACCGAGCGGAATGCTGACCAGAATTGCAATCACCATTGAGATACCCACGAGCATTAGATGTCGTCCCGTCCACCGTGCGAGTTTGGACAGAAAGGACTCAGAAGCGACCTCTACCGCGCTGTGTCCTACCTCGCTGAAATAGAGTGAGGCACCAGCAGCAAAGTCTTTTGTACGTTCGGCCTCCGCGTTCAATAGTGTCATCCGCCCTTCATCGATTTTACCCTCTAGTCTGCGAATCGCGTCGATCGCGGCTTGATCGGTATCCAGCCGGTACAGGAAGACGGCGTGATACTTGGGAAAAAATTGCAGATCATCTTCCAACACGGTTAGATCGTACTCAACGAGTTTGGCATCAGTGGAGTAGGCGTCCATGAGATCGATTTCACTGTTGTTCAGAGCAACGTACGCTAGAGCGTGTTCCATCCCGCGCGGTTTGAACTGTAAGCCGTAATGGTGACTCAGTGGTTCCCAACCATCCTTTCGATCCAGAAACTCGTGTGTAAATCCAACCTTGATATCCGAGTGGTTTCGCAAATCAGAAATTTTATGAATCTTCCGAGAATCTGCATCCGTTCGGCGCATGGCGAGCGCGTAGGTGTTGTTGAAACCCAGCTCTCCTGCCATACCGATGCCGTGTTCGGCAAGCGCACTCCGCATTTCCCCAGCGGTCATTGGAGATGCTGATTTCAGGATTGTCTCTTGGATGGTGCCAGTGTAGTCGGGATACATGGCGATGTCGCCATTTTTCAGCGCGTCCCACACGATAATGGTGCCGCCCATTCCCTGTTTGTGTTCCACACGGTATCCCGCGTCTTCCAGCAGTTTCTTTGCTATTTCGCCCAAGACGTAAGATTCTGTGAATCGTTTGGACCCAACACTGATTCTCTGGGCATCGGCAGAAGGAAGCGCACAGATCAACAAAAGGACAGATAGCGCGTAAAACGTGATGCGTGAAACGTGAAACGTAAGACGTGAAATATTTTCCCGTTTCCCAGTTGATTCTTGTTGTTTTTTCATCTTTTTTACACCCCATTTCACAACTGGACTAAACTACGCTGAGCGGTAATGAATTCCGAGACGAAATCGTCAGATGGCCGCTCACGGAGGTCGTCGAGCGTTCCCTGTTGCAGAACATGCCCTTCTCGCATGAGCACGATACTGTCTCCTATGTAGCCTGCTTCTGCCATGTCGTGCGTAACGAGAAGGACGGTTTTACCGAGACGGTTGAAAATTTCTTTCAATTCCGTTTGGAGGGACGCACGAACCATCGGATCTAACGCCCCAAGCGGTTCGTCAAGCAGCAGAACATCGGGATCCAGTGCAAGTGCGCGCATCAGACTGACGCGCTGACGTTGTCCGCCGGAGAGTTCGACGGCATAACGCGCAAGACCATCTTTCGGAAAGCGCGTCAGTTCACAGAGTTCATCTAACTTCGACTGAATTTCGGTCTCTTGGAGCGCGGGTTGGAGGTGCCGTGCCATGAGGGTCACATTTTGGGCGGCGGTCAAATGCGGAAATAGTCCGCCATCTTGAATCACGTAACCCATCCGGCGGCGTAGCGCGAGGATGTTGGCTTGCGAAACGGACTCACCCTCGAACTCGACTGTCCCGGCTGTCGGGGTTAATAAGCCAATGATCAGTCGCAGGATTGTGGATTTGCCGCAACCGCTCGGGCCGATTAGCACCGTTGTTTGCCCCGGTGCGATCTGCAAGTTGGTCGAATGGAGTGCGATCACATCGCCAAAACGCATTTCGACATCCTTCAGCGCGATTTTGCTCTCGTTCATACTCCTATCCTCCACTAGCTCTGTGGAACAGCCCCACGGCGAACCACCCGTGTTCATCGAGCCAGTATTTTTGCATCTTCATGCCTGCCGCCTCACAGAGCGACTCAAAGCCCGCAAGCGTGTACTTGTAACTGTTTTCCGTGTGAAGATACTCACCGTCTTCAAAACCGAAGCTCTGTCCAAGACGTTCCAGATAAACAGTCTGATCACACCGGCTAATCAGGCGCATTTCGATGCGGGAATGCGCCTCGACAAACGGTGCGTGATGGTCGAATCGGTTGACCTCAAAGTCTCCGCCCAACTCGCGGTTAATCCGAACCAGCAGGTTTTTGTTGAACTCCGCCGTTATTCCCGCCTTATCGTTATAAGCGTCAAAAAGCACCTGACGGTCTTTCACCAAGTCAAAACCTATCAGCAGGCAGTCCTCCGAGCGCATTCGGCGGCGAATTTGTCCGATGAAACTGACTGCCTCTTCCGGCTCAGAATTACCGATGTTGCTGCCGAGAAAAAGGAAGAGACGGGATTGGCTACCGCCCTCAGGCAATAACTGAAGTGCATCGTTGTGCTCGGCTGCAATTGCCGTGACCGACAGCGGCGCGTATTCGTTTTTGAGGGCAATGGACGATTCGAGCAGAAAGTCGGTAGAAATGTCGGTCGGTATGTAGTGGAGATGGGGTTGATTGGCGAGGATTGCATCAATTAGAATTCGTGTTTTGGCGGAATTTCCACTGCCAAGCTCCACGAGTTCCACTTCGCCGGTGGCTATTGAGACGATGTCCGATGCCTTGTCCGTTAAGATTTTATGCTCAGTTCGCGTTGGATAGTATTCGGGAAGCTTGCAAATCTGCTCAAAGAGTTGTGAACCGGCGGTATCGTAGAAGAAGAGAGCGGGGGTACTTTTGGGGGTTCGTTTGAATCCTTCTGCAACCGCATCCTTCAGCGATTGCTGTCGATTGTGCTTGGGTGCCTGAATCAGGCTGACACCGTTCGGTATCGCTTGTTTTGTCATCAATTTTCCAAAAGGATAGAGGTAATGAATACTGAGCCATACATGAATGTCGGCTTCCCGTAGGTCGATTTTCCAAAATCGACAGGTCGATTCCTATAAATACCCCTGCTCGTAGTAGCGCAATTCATTGCGTGTTTATCGAATGAGACAGACTTCCCCAAAGGTTCAATGTTATCCGTGTCATCTGTTTAATCCACGATTCAGACAAGAACCATCATGAACCGATCAAATTGCACAGGTCCGAAATCCTGCTAAGACATCCCGCCGATCTGGAGTATAGAAGTTGCGCCATGTATTACGGATGAGGCGCGAACGGGTTGTCCAGCAACCGCCACGAAGTACGTTGCGAGTTTCAAACCACGGCTCGGAATACTCCTCGTAAGGGTCAATCTCAAAGCCGGGATAGGGGCGGAAGGGGGTACTGGTCCACTCCCAGACATTACCGATCATCTGCCGGCAGCCGTAGGCACTGTCGCTTTTTGGACACGCTCCCACGTCAATGCAACCCATTGCATTCCAGTCAAGATTGGCATGTTCCGGCGTTGGGGGCCCATCTCCCCAAGGGAAGCGCCGTTTCTGCGAAGAGAGTCCCTTTCCCGTTGGATTTGGTTCGACCGCAGCGGCGGTTTCCCATTCCGCTTCCGTTGGAAGTCTACGTCCCGCCCACCGACAGTAGGCGTCCGCTTCGTAGTAACTGACATGGATAATCGGAAGGTGTGGTTCGAGTGAGACCCATTTATCAAAATGTCTACGCAGCCAACCGTTATTTGAGGTACCCCAGTAAACGGGGTGCGTTGCATCTACGGACTTTCTCCATTCCCATCCTTCTTCAGTCCATAACTCTTTCCGTAGGTATCCGTTATCGTCAGTGAACGCGGCAAACTCAGATTGAGTTACCGGAGCACGCGCGATGGCGAACGGTTGGATTTCGATAGGGTGCGCCCACTTCTCATTGTCAAATATAAAAGGTTCATCGGACGAAGCACCCAGCATCAACGTGCCGCCGGGAATTTCGACATCGCCCGGCAAGGGACCGCCACCGATATCAGGATGACGTTCAGGAACAGCAGAAAAGCGGGGTGGGGTGTATTCAAGAGTCTGCCGTGTGTAGGTAAACGCTTCATTGTGCATATCTTCGTGATAGGTAGTATAGCGCACAAAATATGCCAATTCATCGCTCACTTCTCCGCGTTGAAGTCTATCTACAATCTGATCTCGCACGTCTCGCATATACCCTAATGTTCCTTCACGAGTAGGCAAAGGTAGGTCCCACCGTGTTTCGTGAGGGATTGCGATTGAATCCCAAAGGGCGTCCGCATCATCACGAATGGGTTTCTGTTTGCATGTATCTCGCAGCACCCATTTTTCTTGGAACCATGCCACATGACCGATTTCCCACAGCAGTGGGTTGACGATCGCGAGGTATGGACTCATTATCTGTTCGTCGGTGAGATCTGCAACAATATCGAAGGTACGCTGACGGGCGTCAATCACCCATTCAGCAAGTTCGTTAGCAGTCATAGTTTTCTCAGCTTATCAAGATAGTGGTGTAGGTTGGGTTGAACGGTTAAAAGCGAATCCCTATCAAGGACAATAGAGGTACTGACTTTCAACAATGCCCTCTTAATACATAGATACAGTGAAACCCAACTCAATCCAATTGATGCGTTGATTATCAAGCGTTGGGTTTCACTTAATTTGTGAGATTTCAATCAAAATCGAACTCGAAATCCAAGGGTAAGGCTTTGTACTTTTCATCGGTTCCGTTCAACCCAACCTACGTGCTATGTGCAGTTACAGCATATCGGTTCACTTACCGTTGCCGCTAATCGCATCAACAACGCGCTCTGGTGTCATCGGGAGTTCCGTAATCCGTACACCAACTGCATCAGCAACGGCGTTCGCCATCGTTGCCAAGGTAGGCGTGATTGGCGGCTCACCGACACCCTTCGCACCGAACGGTCCTTGGGGCGCTGCCACTTCAACGATAATCGATTCCACGGTGGGCAAATCTGCTGTAGTTGGCACACGGTAATCGACGAAACCCGGATTTACGCTGCCGTTCTCGTCATATTGCATCTCCTCCATGGTCGCCCAAGCGTAGCCTTGTACTGTGCCACCCTCGATTTGACCCTCAACCGACATCGGGTTAATAGCAAAACCGACGTCCTGTGAGGCTGCCATTTTCAGCACCTTGATCCTGCCAGTCTCCGTATCGACTTCGACTTTAGCAATCTGTGCGGCGAGGGCAGGTGTCGTCGGTTGCCGTGCAAATGAACCTTTACCAACGATGGGACCACCCGTCGTTGAGAGACTGTAGGCAGCCAACTCACCAAATCCAATCGACTTCGGCGGATCACCGTCAACTGTCGTCACCTGTCCCCCATCTAACTTGAGATTATCAATCTCCGTATTCAACCGTTCAGCAGCAAGTTCAAGGATACGTTTCCGGGTATCCTCAGCTGCGATTTTGGCGGTATTTCCCATCGTGAAGGTAACAACGCTACCACCAGAGCCTGTTGCGTAAGGCGCCGAATCGGTATCGCCGCGGGTAATTGCAACCTCGTCGTAAGGAAGGGTCAACACCTCAGCAACGATCTGGGTGATCGCGGTATCAGTGCCGCTGATATCCATTGAACCGTGGAAGATGCGCGCGCTTCCATCTTCGTGAATAGAAACGAACATCCCGCCGGGCCCACAACCGTTTGTCCAATCACCGATTGCTACACCCCACCCTTGATTGGGTCCTGTAGTTCGGTTATTCCAGTCAACGGCATCGGCAACGGCTTGCAGGGTCTCCTTATAACCGACCTTGGGCTCGCTGGCTCCACCGCGTTGACCGCCGCCAGGGATAGGATCGCCTTCTTCACGCATATTTTTCATGCGAAATTCAACCGGATCCATGCCAAGTTTGCGCGCAATGTCATCCAGTTGAGATTCACCGGCGAACGCGGCTTGGGGCGTACCCGGTGCACGATAGGCGGCTGTACCTGACTTGTTTGTATAGACGCCATACGCATCGACCTTTAGGTGCGGGATTTTATAGACACCCCGAACACGAAGCGTACTACCAATCGAAGCACCCGAAACAGAACCCGAATCCCAAAAAGCAAGTGCTTGACGGGCATGGATTGTACCGTCGCTTTTTACGCCGGTCTTCAACTTAATCACACATCCCGGCGCGGGACGACCATCGGTGAACTCCTCTTCACGACTCATCTGGATCTTCACTGGACGGCCAGTCTTTTGGGAAAGCAGCACAGCAGGAACATGCGTCAGCGCGACGCCAAAACGTCCGCCAAACCCACCACCCATTATCGTTGGAATGACGTTAATCTGATTGAGCGGAACCCCAAGCGTTCCCGCGATGCCAGATCGGATGGCGAAGGGACCTTGTGTGCTTGCCCACACCGTGACTTTGCCGGTGGAATCAACATCGGCGACCGAAACGTGTGGCTCCATGTAGGTTTGATGCACTCGTGGAATGACATAGGTATTTTCTACAACAAGGGCCGATTCAGCGAAGCCTTGCTCTACATCGCCAACCGCTGTATGGGTCTCGGCGGAAATGTTATAGTAGACCTCGTCCCTAAGCTCTTCCAACTGTGCATTTAGCTTGGCAATTTCTGCGCTGTGGTCTTGCGAGTCATCCCGTTCAAGCTTTCTCAAGTCCGCTCTAATCGCCCGGCGGGCGGGACTATCTTTCGTATCATCGTTGTGCAAACGAGGTGCATCTGGCTCGATAGCCTCAGTTACGTCTTGAACAACAGGGAGCGGTTCGTAGTTGACTTGGATTAGGTCCGCAGCTTCCTCTGCAATATCCGGATCTGTTGCTGCAACAGCTGCAATTGGCTCGCCAAGATACAGGACCTTGTCAGAAGCAAACACCCGTCGTCCGCTTTCGACATCGTCTTGGGTGATAATTGCTCTTACGCCAGGCAGCTTCTCTGCTTCACTGGTATCAATACTAACAATCTTTGCGTGCGCGTGTTTGCTGCGAACGAACTTCCCGTGCAGCATACCGGGCAGATGAACATCGGCCCCATATTGGGCTACACCTGTCACTTTTTCAAGGGCATCGACTCTGGGTAGTCTTTTGCCAAGAACTGTATATTCTGACATGACAACACTCCTTTCTTTTGGCTCATTGATCTATCGTTGCATCTGATACTTTAGGATTGGGCGATCATAGACCACGGGCAACCAGTTTCTCATGCTGTTTCCGAAAACCGGAGCTATTATCATCCTCAATGACCTCCAAGTTCACGCCACGCTCGAAGCCGGGGATGTTACCCTGGTAGAAAGCCTGTTGATAATTGCCCTCCTCGGTGAACTCCCACACTCGCTGTTTCCTTCCAACGCCGGGCCAACTGATGCGGAGAATACGCTTCTTCTGTCGATATAAATCTGTCGGAGTTGGCGTGGTAGGCTCTACCTGATACTTCTTAATCGCTTTCTCATCAACCTCAACACCCAGTCCCGGCGCGTCCGGCACGTCGATGAACCCATCTACCACCTCAAGTCCTCCTTTAAGTAGATTGTGTTCCCACAGCTCGAAGCAGGTGATATAGGGCAGTTGGGCGTGTGAGAGGACCGAACCGAGATGTACGGCGAAGGCGGTAGTGATACCGGTGCCGACCAATTGTAGCCAGAAAGGCTTGTTGAAAGCGGCAGCGAGCGTGGCATGGTACCGAGTTACCGTGGCACCGCCGCCGATTACGAAGCCGTCGCTGCAATGGGCATGGAGTACCTCTTCGCGGAAGTGTTCAACAATAGGTTTGCACACACGTTCCCGGAGGATGCGGGCGCCTGTCAGGTCTTCCTGGAGATAGAAAGGGCTCTCGTACATCCCCACATTGGGATGCGGGTCAAGCTGCTGGAGGATGATTTCGGCTTTCGCCTGAGTCAGCAGGAAGCCGTTGAAGTCTATGTCGAACTTATAATCAAGCGGCACAACCTTTTCAACCGTCTCTATCTGTTCGATGATGTCGCGCCACGGACGGGCTTTCATCTTGAAGGTGGTGTAGCCGCGTTTGAGAGATTCCTTTGCTTCCGCGACCCAATCCTCTGGCGGCATGTCAATATCCCACCAAGAGATGGGGCAACGATCTCGCACTTTGTCGCCCAACAGTGCGTGTACCGGGGCACCGGCGGCTTTTCCCGCTATATCCAGTGCAGCCAATTGTGCACCAAAACCGATGGAGTCATCGTTCATGATGACGAAAGGATTCTGACCTATCAAGCTGTCCGGATTATGAACACTGTTATCACCATACCCGACGAGACCGTTATCAGTCTCGATGCGACACAACTGGACGCGCTCGTTGTGGGTCTGAGCCCGCTGCATAGCGCGGGTGACATGGTCAGCGTAAAAGGGAATGTCCAAGGTCATTGTTTCGACATGCGTAATTTTCATAGGAACGCTCCTGTGGGTTAGTTATGATTCAGTTTGTGCCGTGCAGCAACCATTCAACGCTGCCACGGATGATAGTTTCGGCGTAAAGGAGTTGCTCGTCCATCGGTGTATTGGGATGGTTGTTTTGAACTTCAAAGAGCAGATTGGGGGTTCCATATTTGACAGAAAATTGGTGGATAATCCAGCGTTCATCACCGCCGGTATGAACCCCGCTGAAGTGGGCGCCGATATCTTCAAAGACAGCCTGCATCGCTTCGCCCCAAGCAAGCCCATACTCTTGCTGTGCTTTCGGCATCCATTCAGCGTCCGCGTATTGTACAAAGGTATCGTAGTGTTCTTCCTGCTCGTAGGTCTGGTGTAGGTCTAAAAGTGCATCGTAGTAATAGGTTTCTCCAAGTTGTTCCATCAATGCGTTATAATGCGTCCCCTCCGGTGCCCAGAAATTTTCGGCGTAGGTATCTTCATCGATCTGTGCATAAGTGATTCCAACACGCTCAACATTTTCCTCGCTCTGCTTCCACACGCGGGGTTCGGGCCAATCGAATCGGCTGCCATCTGCGCGCCAGCCTTTCATGTAGTCGAAAAACTCCTTAGCGTTGTAGATGGAACCGTCCCAGCAATCAACGGGTGCGCGGGAACGTCCATCGGGATTCGCAATCGGGATGAAGGTCAGCAGCGTTTCATCAAGGAGCGTACCCACGGGTAGATCTGTCTTATTCCCGTTGAGGTGTTTGCCTGTGAGCAACTGATTAATGAAGTTCATGATTGCTGCAGTGCCCGCTGGCTCATGCCCGTGGGAAACAGTAGTCAACAGCTTTTTCTTTTCGCAACCCGGAACTGCTCCGTTGGTTACAGTCAGTGCGTAGATCTTATGACCGGTGTACTGTGTGGTGTGACGTGCTTCCAATCGGTCCGGATATTTTTCCAGCCATTCCAAGATCTTCGGCTCGACGGTACGGGGCATCCCAAGCCACCAATCGCTTGTAACGTTCTGCGCTTTACGATTATCAACCATTGATCCGCTCCGTGGTCAGTGAATATATGACGGTATTATACCAATTTTGGACATTTTCAACAACTGCTAAATCCACAGTTGCAATTTTCTCGACCCTCAGATCTCTCGTTGAATCCGGTGACATGGCAAAAACGTGGAAAAGTTGGGCGAGCAATCTTTTTAATTCTACGTTCTCTCCTCTGATGCTATAATATCCTGTATGAAAAGACTGATCATTGCCCCAATGAAAGAAGAGTTAGATCTACTCTTACAGGCCTTCGCCAAGCGAGGCTTCCGCGCCAAAAGTTCTACGACAGGTAAGCTTTCAGTTGTGCAGCTTTCTGATTTGCGCGTGACCCTTGCACCGGGTGGGTTAGGAAAAGCTCAGTTTGCCCTCCAAACGCAGCACTTGTTAGACACCTGTAGCGACTGGGATGTGATTATTTGTGCCGGGGCGGCTGGCGCGTTGACAGACGGGGTATGTGTTGGAGATGTTGTCGTCGCAACCACAACCGTAGAACACGATTATAATAACAAGTTTAATACACGCCCCCTACCGAAATTCGACGGCGCGGGGACTACAATAGCAGATCTCAGATCTGTATCAGAGTCACTCCACTCGTTCAGGGTCCATTTTGGTCCTATAGCGAGCGGGGATGAAGATGTGGTAGAGACTGAAAGAGGAAAGGAACTGCATGAATCCACGGGGGCACTGGCTGTAGCATGGGAGGGAGCTGGCGGCGCAAGGGCGTGTGCGTTCAGCGGCGTTCCGTTTGTTGAAATCCGAGGTGTAACCGATACAGCAAATCACACCGCCGCAGCCGATTTCGCCGAGAATTTGGAACTTGCGATGAATAATCTCGCGACGCTCATCACATCTTGGATAGATCACACAAACACAGAGTAGAAAGGACCGGAGGAAACTATGAAAAAGGTAGTGATTGTTGGACCGGGCGGACTTGGTGGCACCATTGCCGCCCTCTTGGCTCGAAAAGGGGAGTGCGATGTAACCATCGTGGGGCGTCCGGGGGCGCATATTGATGCAATCCAGAGGCAACATGCTCTCCATCTGACTGGACTTCAGGAGTTTACCGTCCAGATTGATGCAACTGATGACCCCAAAGACATCCGAGAATGCGATATTCTGATCTACACTGTGAAAGCCCAAGACACACAAGCGGCACTCGCGATCACGGAGCATATAGAGGTCCGGGATTTTGCAACTTCTTTGCAGAACGGCGTAGTGAAAGACGAGCTATTGGTCGATGTCTTTGGAGGGGAGAAGGTGATTGGTGGTCTTGCTGTCGTTGCGGGAGAGCGTCCAACGCCGGGGGTTGTGAACTGGACATACGACGGAGGCACGCAATTTGGGGAATTGGATGGGGGCGCATCAGGACGTGTTGACGAGATTGTGAATCTTTTTGAACGGGCAGGGCTTATCACCCAAGCCTCTGACGCTATTCTGTCCGCCACGTGGTCGAAGATGGTGGGTTGGATCCCCATCGGGCTGCTTGCTACCCTCTCTAGACGGAACAATGCCGGTGTTATGTCCAACAGACAGTTGGTCACAGAGTATACTGGTATGGTCAGAGAACTTCAGGCGCTGGCTGCAGCGAAAGAAATTCCTCTGATAGATCTCGGACCTTACCATGTCAAAACATGGTGTGAAGGTACCGCAGAAGAAGCGATCGAAAAGGTTTTGACATCGCCCTTGGCTGGCAGCCAATCAACGCATTCCGCCCTCCAAGATATACAGAAAGGCATACCCACAGAATTTCAGGCGTGTGTCGGTCCTATACTCGAAGAGGCACAGGAACGCTCAATCTCCATGCAACGAGTGCGGATAATGTACGCCACACTTATGGGGTTAGAGGATACCCTGAAGCATGGGTGAAAAGTGTGTGGGGAGTATCCAAATAGCGGGCGATTCGTCAACCTACCCAAGTCGCTTTGGCTCCCGAACTATCGAGGGTTGCAAAGCCCCATTAGTAGTCGTTAATTTTGCGCGCTTAAAAAGGACATCAGTATCCTCTGCTGTACATAAACTCAATCAAGCGTTGACGACGAGGACCTGCGGTCCTGACCAAGTGTTCAGGAAACTGCGACTGCCGCTCATTCCTACACATTTTTTTCCACCGCTCGCCATGATGGACGAGCCACTCGACCTGCCAATCCTCGGTCGGTTTCGCGCCGAAAGTGAGTCCTAAAAATCGGCGTCCCGGCTGCCCACCCCACGATGAATGCGCCAACTTCTGATTAAAAAAAATGATATCCCCCGGACGGGTTTTGGTGGGGACTGCGCCGGGAAAAGCGGTTGGCGGCACACCGGCTGGGGTCAACGTATCGACGTCGGTGGGATTTCCCATCCCTATCAACTCGCGTATCGACTCAGCGTAACCTCGCCTGTGACTTCCCGGAAGCACCCACAAACACCCCGGTCCCTCGCTATGGTCGTCCAGATACATAATCACCTTGAGCATCAAGTATTCACTTGTTTTGCCCTCTTCCATCGGAATGGCCGTATCTTGGTGCCAATGGGAGTTTCCTGAATGCCGCTGGGCATCTGAGGCAACTAGCATGAAATCCTCACCCATTAGGTTTTCCAGCGTATCCAGAATTCGTGGGTCATCGAGGTAGTGATGGCAGAATCCCTCATGTATGCTGAGTCCGGGATAACCGATTTGCCTTTCACCTGCGAAAGGACCACACTGAGCATCGCATCCCTCGTCAAACCAGTCGGAGAATTTTTGCATCTTCTCCGCTCCAAAGAGCCCTCGCCTGACAATGAATCCGAATGTATCAAAGTGCACTTTTTCTTCGTCTGGTGTCATGATTAACCCCCTTTTCATCCGCGAAGAGATTGACCGATTTTTCGCGGGCAGAGTTTTTCAGTGTATTTGGAGTTTTACCTAAACTGGTTCAGCACCAGTACGATTCGCAAGAGAGCGCGGCGTCAAATCGAACAGTGTTTCGTGACCGTGGAAGAAACGATCTAACTCGTCCACCATTAACTCAAAGAAGTGCGGATAGTCGTCGCCGGTGAAAGCAGCAAAGTGTGGAGTAAGGAAGACATTGGGGAGATGGATAATTTCGCTATCCGGCGGAATCGGTTCCGGATCAAAGACATCTAACCCGGCGGTGATATCCCCACGTTTGAGGCGTGCAATCAGTGCATCGGGATCAATAATTGGACCACGCGAGACATTGACTAACGCTGCGCCGGATTTTATTAGATTCAGCTCGCGTTCCCCGATCATCCGTTCCGTTCCCGGCGTCAATGGTGCAACACAGACAATGACATCGCATTGCGACAGCAGGTTGTCCAGTGAGGTTTGTAGAAAGCCGACCGCTTCCGCCATCTCCCGCGGTAGATAGGGATCGTGCACCCAGATATCGACCTCGAAAGGACGGAGGAATTTGATAAGGCGCCTGCCCATATTCCCGCCCCCTATCAATCCAACCCGCTTACCGGTGAGTAATCCACCAGCATATTCGAGCGCGCTGTTATCTCGGGTTGTCTCGCCGGCGATGATGCGACGGAATTGGGCTCCCGCGTTGCGTAACGCAATCAGGATAAGCCCCAACGCCCACTCTGACACCGGATAGGAGGAGCCGTTAGTGGTATCCACCGTGCGGATTCCCCGCTCCCATGCGGCTTCCAAATCAATCCGACTGGCAAAACGATCCCCCTCTAATTCACCGATAATTTTCAGATTTGGCGCGACGTCCAAAACCTCCGGCGTAACTGTGGGACAACCGTGACACACAACCAGACCGTTAGCCTCACTGAGGTGTTCACTGAGCGCTGCTGCTGCTTCGGGATTTTCGTTGGTGGTGTAGATGCTTCCGCCTTCGCAGGAGAACCACTCCCAATCAGCGAAGGTTTCAAGGCGTTCTATTTCTGCGGGTGGTAGGTAGGAATTGCGGACACGTTCATCACAAGCTATCAAGACTTTGGGACGAAATGTTGCCATAGAGTATATCCTCCGTTGTTGTTTTCGAGATTTTTAGACACCATAAAACCGTAGGCGGGGCATCTTGACCGCCCAGACCGACTTCAACTTTATAAAACCGTAGGCGGGGCATCTTGCCCCGCCCGGACTTGCCAAAGACTCAGATTCTGTTGCACGATTTCTTCATGAGCGCAGACAAATTCAACCTTCTGCAAAGGGAAAAGTGCCGTCATAACCGAGGGCATCGAGCGTAACCTGTGGGTGACTGACAAAGCGGATACCGGGATACATCGGGTTCTGCTGGTAGTGGAAAACGATATTCCCACGAATCTCTCCATCGGGATCGGGTCCCATTTTGGCGCCTTGATGGGGCAGATGACTGTAAAAGACCACCGCATCCCCGCTCATCGGATACAGGTCTATATGCGGCTGCTCGTCACACCAACGCTGGAACGGATTGTTTCGATCGTCCCTGTACCAGAGATGTTCCCGAAGTTCTTCGGGAATTGCACGATGACAGAGATCTTTGACAAAGGTAAGGCGTGCACGGTCCGGCGTGTTATCGGTCAGGTAAAAAGTGGTGTTCATGCAGAAGCCTTGGACAAAACGACTTGCATCAACCTTCTCCTCCTGATACCAGTAATCATAGAAATCCATGTGCCATTCCTGTGTATAGTCGTCGGGGTTCAGGTGTGCGCGCACACTGCGAAGTTGGCACTGCTTCCCCAGAGTTGCTTTCAGGTAGGGTGCGACGCTGGGATGCGCGATAAGTGCCCGCGTCATCTCCGGTTCCTGCTCCAGCAACTGGTTATATGACACATTGCCGACGCTGTTCCTGCGATCGTATTCGCCCCGCCTGTAGCGCCCATACAGACTGCCCCGCCATTTTTGAACAGTTTCCATATCAAGGGCGTTTTTGATGAGCAGAAATCCATCCCGCTCAAGTTGCGCTAGATTTTCTTCAAATGACTTGTTTTTACCCATTGGAGTAACCTCCTTTAATCCAAGTTGCCATCTATTAGAAATTGAGTGAGACTCAACATATTATGGTGCAGTAGAGGTTCAAATCCCATTATAGCGTCCCATCGCTGTAAACCTCACCTCAACTGCGATGTTTGTGTTAGCAATAGCGCAAGTTGCTAGAGCGTGTTGACATTTTGCTTTTGCTATTGCGAGAAACGCTCAAATCACTGGAAAAGATGCCAGAAACCGAGTTTTTTCTGCAAAACTCGGTTTCTTTTCTGGGATTTTACGTCCGTGAACCGATTTATGTCTCTCTATTATCTGGTTACAATGAAATGTCAACAGAACCTAGTCACTGAAAATCCATCGGTTTTCGGTTTAGGTTAATAGGTTTGGCCTTTCGCTCCAGCGGAGCGATATGTCTATAGCAATGCAGATACGTCCAGCCCTCGCGCTCCAGAGGAGCGCAATGTGTATAGCAGACCTAACAACTAGCAACTTAGGTTAACAATAGCGCAAATGGTGATGAAGTTAGACCCCTCACATATAGTTGATGTTATATTGGTGTTTGTGATACAATCTATAGCTAATCACCAAGATAATAGATTGTGAACACAATAGTAAAGGTTATTTTTTTGATATAATTAAGCACATTTTGGAGTCCTAACCAATGAATCCAATAGTCTTGACTATCATAGGAACTGTTGCTTCAGTAGTAACCATGTTTATACCTATTATCAAGTTTGTAAAAGAACCTCTGGAAGAAAATATAAAAGAAGTCAAGCAACAGTATATTCATCTGACGTCTCAAATTGAAAGGATTGATAAGAGAGTAGACACACTTAATGAAACACTCCTCAATCACTTTATGAGTAAAGACAGGGAACACAACTGAACTGAAACCGCGAATCAACGCTATGCAAGGGGCCAAATTGCTCCCATCTGCCATACGTCCAACGATCGCACAGTCGCCTTTCCGCCTCGTGCAAATAGTTCTACGCCGAGACTATCGGGTCGCGCGGGATAGATGCGTTTTGCCAAGTAGTAGCGGTCATTGGCAAAAACCTCCACCACACTCCGATCCACGAATACCCGCAATTCTATCGACTCACCATAAGACAGATCAAACGTACACCGTTCCGATTCACGATTACTCACCTCCGAACTGATGCTAGACCGATTTGCGTCCAGAATCAACTCCCGAAGCGGTCTAATCTCCTGTGGTGCACGGTTGGCTGACCACGGATTAAGGTTCAAACGGATGAGGGTTTGCTCTTCGCCGTCCGGGGAACAGCAGACTTTCACGCCGAACTCTTCGGCACTCTCCCATTCAAACACCGCTCGAATCTCTAGCTGGTCCCCTCTGATTTCCTCAAGTTGACGGTCTTCATCCGCGTTCAGCTGAACGTCAGAAAAGTGTGTGTGCTCACCTCGCAACGCCTCCAGTTCTGGAGCAGGTTCCATGAGCAGATCGCCGTCATCGGACAACGACAGAACCATCGGCAGCGCAAACATCCCCGCCCAGCCGGAAGCACGTTGGACGTAGCTATAGCGCGCTTCGTGGAGCCTGCCGAACAGTATGCGTCTGTCCTTGTCATCCAGTAGGGTCAAGCCTTCATTATAGACGCCGGGACGACCTGTATCACCGAGTGCCAGTCGCTTGTGACGCTCCGGGGTGAACCGTTGATTGGCGTAAGTGCCGATGTAGAACTGCGCCCCACGCGGGTGACTGGTGAAGGAAAGCACATGTTTATTTCCCAAACGGAAAAAGTCAGGACAGCCACAGTCCTCACCCCACTCTGTGAAAACCCCTCCCTCGTAGAACGGGTGCAGATACTCCCAATTAGCAAAGTCTTTAGAGGTGTATAGATACGCCACATCCGGCGGGGCATTGCCGCTGTTTCCGGTCAGCGCATAGTAGGTATCCCCTTCGACCCAAGCGCATGGGGCACCACTGACCCAATATTCGTCACCGGGTCCTGGATTGGGTATAATCGGGTTCGCTGGGTGTTTTTCCCAGTTGATAAGGAGATCATCGTCGCTTGTGGCAAGGCAGATACCGTCCGGCAAGCCGTGATAAATGAATGTAGGCACCCCCTCCTTGTTGACAAACGCTGCGCCGCTGTAGCACTGATCCCGATCTGCCCCCTCTGGGCCGGGCGGCAACGCAATCGGGTGGTCTGTCCAATGAACCAAATCCGCACTGGAGGCGTGTCCCCAATGTATCGTGCCGTGGAAAGCCCCATTGGGATTATACTGGTAGAAGATGTGGTATCTGCCCTTCCAGAAAATGGTGCCGTTCGGATCGTTCATCCAGTTGGCTGGGCATATAAAGTGGTATGCTGGACGGTACGGATCAGACGCCAATTCCAGACGGCGTGGGTCAATGTCGCGCTGTTTCGATTCAGTCATCTATTTATCCTCATAGTGTGGCATACTTCCAATAATCCGGTTTCTGTAGGCGGGGCATCCTGCCCGCGGTTAATGGAATCCATCCCCCGTAGGCGGGGCATCTTGCCCCGCTTACCCACTGTTTGTAGTAGCCCAATTCATTGGGCGTCCGTTGGAGTCACGCAATCCACCGATCCTATTTCAGAATCACCATCCGCCGTGTGGCGGAATAATTCCCCGCAGTCAGGGTGTAAAAATAAACGCCACTTGCCACCGGCTCACCTATATTATTTCTGCCCTCCCAATAGATTGCCTTTGACCGATTCTCGTAGGCAGATGCAACCCGATGCCCAACCTCAAGGGTGCGAACAATCTGACCGCCTTGGTCATAGATGGTCAACGTGACAAAAGCATCCTCCGCCAACCGATACGGTATCCATGTCTCTGGGTTAAACGGATTTGGATAGTTGGCCAACAACTCTGTCTCTTTTGGGGTGAGGGCTGCTAAGAGCTGTTCAAGTACCATAAATCCTCGTTTCATGATGGGATCCCTAACCTCAAGTGTCCTTGCGTCAGTCAGCCAACCCCGAACTTCTACCGCCGTGAGTGTCTCAGGGACTTGTGGCTGCGCTGAAGGTGCGGCTGCTGTCCCGTCAAACGAACCTGCAACTAATACAAGGTCCAGCACATCGACAACCCTATCTCCGCTAACATCTGTTGCTATATTTTCCCCTGTGTGCCCAAAATAGGACGTAACTGCGATCAAATCCAAGACATCGACGCTCCCATCGCCGTTGACATCCGGAGGGCGTGTTTCGTCCGCATCAAACTCGACGGTAACTCCTCTGCTCTGGAGGGTAGGAATATGGATGTGGAGAGATTGGTAGCTCAGGGGATTTCTCTGTATCTCTAGCTCGTCTCCATCTCCCAATCCCGTATTTTCTACCAAAGGTGAGAGGTCAGAGATATTGTTCCCAGCAAGACGCATCCATCTCAGACTAGTTAGACCTGCCAAAGGTGAGAGGTCCGAGATCGAGTTGTAGTTAAGAGCGAGTCGTGTCAGTTTGGTTAATCCTACCAAAGGCGAGAGATCTAATATTCCATTACCATCAAGAAACAATGATTCTAAGTTGGTTAATCCCACAAGAGGTGAGAGGTCTGATGCCGAGCTGCCTCCGAGATACAATCCTGTCAGGTTAGTTAAACCTGCTAACGGTGAGAGGTCTGATACTGAATTTCTCCAAAGATGTAGATCCATTAGGTTGGTCGCATGTTCAAGCCCTGTTAAATTGCTGATGTTGGCGTTTTGCGCTTCAAGACGAGTTAATGCTGCCATCTCCCCTGGAGCGATCGGCACCCCCTCTTTTTTGCCCAAAGCCTCCTCAATAGCAGCGCGAAGCTTGGCGTCAGGAATGTCCACCGGAGTCTCCGCTACGGCGTTAAAGGTAACCGTTCCCTCAATTCCGTCGGCAGACACAGCAATAGTATTTATTCCCTGATTTGGTCCCAGCGTGAGTGTGCTCTCTGCTCTACCTTTTTCATCGGTTGTAGTACGGGTGACACTGAGCGTTCCATCGCCTGCGGTGATGGTAAATGTGACCGAAATTCCTTCAAGCACTGACAGGTTCTCAGTCCGCGCTTCAATGACCAGCGGCTTTGGCAAGGATGTACCAGATACACCTACTTGGTTATCGCCTGAAACCTTTGAAAGTCCGGGCGTTATCAAACCCATCTCCGCGCGAATAATGGCACGTCCTGCTTGTTCGACGGGTTGAAAGACAGCGAGGTTCCTGCCGTTTGGGTCTTTAATCAGCCATATCATATCCGTCCTAGTCGGTGTCACACGAAGGAAACCCGGAGGCACCCGTGTCCAGTATTCCGCTGTACCATCATACCTCACCCCATACAATAAGACATCCGCTTGGGTAACGTTAATGAAGCCTATTCCAGTAAGGCGCCCCGGAGTTCTTGATTCGTTTAGAGTTGGAATCAGACTCGGATCATACGGTCTGAGGTCCACCCAGTTGTCCCCGCCATCGCTGTTTGGGTCGTGGAATTGTCGATACAATTCTTCTAACTCTGGAAAACCTTGAAATGTCGGAGAATCTTGTGGATTAAATCCCTGAAGATGTGGTAGATTAGGGCGAACGGCGGGCGGTGTATAGCGCCACTGGGTATCGCCGTAGATTTCAGCAAGCAATGCCGCAAGCGGCGGATCATACGCTTTGAGTGCCGACCGCGTAGTGCCAAAATTGCTAAAACTCCCCCCACCTTGAGGGTGAAACCACCCTTGTGTGCCTTCTGCCCAGTATTCTCTCCTGTCTGAAGAAGCATAGGTGTCCTGCCACAATCCTTTCGCCATTGCCGCGTCATACGCAGCCTTGAGTCGGTTGTCAAATGTCGGATCAGTCGCATTTAATCCAAATAGGTGTATTGCATGTGCAAACTCGTGAATCAAAACGTTGTATGAGCCACCAACGCCCGGATAATGCAGTATATTTTCCTCAGAAGAGCTGACTGCTGGATGTCCCGGCACCTCTAATCCTGTTCCGCCGATGCCACGTGCCCAGAATGAAAGAAAATCGGGGAAGGGAAAGCTGTATTCAGGAATCTCTGATATTAACTCGTTATGGGCGATTATAGAAAAACGCACGCTTTTTGACACCAAGGCTTGGAGCACGTCTGGACGATGCCCGATCATCTGCCAAATCTGCCACGCCGCTTCCTTTAGGGCATAAGGATTCACTTGCGCCGATGCCACAACAGGGAATCCAGCCACAGCAATCCACTGTTGGTAAAACGGATCCAGTTCAAACGCATCACGAATAGCAAACGGAGGCGGAATGGGGGCAGGGATGTCAAACACTTGTGCCGTTGCGGTTAGTGGAAGAACAAAGCACATCAACAGGCAAAGGGCGAAACAAAGAAATCGTTCGTTCATAGATTCTTTCTTTGGGTGTGTTTGGTAAGGATGAACCAAGTTACCACCTTGATAAAAACACGGAAATCTGTGTAGCCTATAAACCTTTGGTGCTAGTTAGTGAGAAAGTGGTCTCCACATTGCTCAAGTCGCTTTGGATCCCGATTTATCGGGGAGTTCATTGGTTCATTCATTCTTTTTACATTTCCCTCTTCGGATACACATGTCGCCCCTCTGGGGCTTTAGGGTATTTGTTTATCCGTGTACTATAGACATATCGCCCCTCTGGGGCTAAATGAACCGATGAACCAATGCTTTTCACGTTTCATGCCTCATGTTAGGACTTACGCAGTGGGTTCATAAGTCCCCCTGATAAATGGTACATCCCGTCCGTTCCGATTCATCGGGGATAAAATTGGGGGAGGGATTTAGGGGGTTAAAAATAAAAAAATCTTGCGCCGCGTGCTGAATTTGCGTAAGTCCTGATGTTTCAAGTTATCAACAGTTGCAAACTAGCATCATTGGTTAATAGTATCAAATTTGGCTATCTTGCTCCTATACACTTTGGCGTGGATACCCTAGAATTGCCAAGGCTTCAGTAATCTCATCCAAAATAACCGGGTCATCAATTGTCGCCGGCATCCGGTATTCCACCCCATCAGCAATGCTCTTCATCGTTCCGCGCAGGATCTTACCCGACCGCGTCTTGGGTAGCCGCTGCACCACCGTCGCGACTCGGAAGGACGCGATAGGACCAATCTCCTGACGCACCATCTGAATAAGTTCCTGAATGATGAGATCGTCGGGGCGCTGAACACCGGCTTTCAACACAATAAAGCCCATCGGGACTTCCCCCTTGATTTGGTCTGCGATACCCACAACGGCGCATTCAGCCACGTCGGGATGCGCTGCCAGTACCTCCTCCATCGCACCGGTCGAAAGACGGTGTCCCGCCACATTGATGATGTCATCCGTGCGGCTCATGATCCAGAGGTAGCCGTCCTCATCCTTATAGCCGGCGTCCGCTGTCAAATAGTAGCCCGAATAGGTGCTGAGATAGGAGGACTGATAACCCCCGTCGTTATTCCACAACGTTGGAAGACAGCCGGGGGGCAACGGCAGCTTGATGACGATATTCCCAATCTGGCTCGCTTCTACCTCTGCGCCATCGTCATCTAAGACGCGCACATCATAGCCCGGGACAGGCTTGGTACAGGAGCCGGGTTTTACCGGAAATGCCTCGATGCCGATGGGGTTCGCGCCAACGGGCCAGCCGGTTTCTGTCTGCCACCAGTGGTCGATCACCGGGACGTTGAGCTGTTCCTGCGCCCAGATTAGTGTGTCGGGATCGCACCGCTCACCGGCAAGGAAGAGTGCCCTGAAACCGCCCAGATCATATTTTCGGATATAATCGCCGTTGGGATCCTCGCGTTTAATCGCTCGGAAGACGGTCGGTGCGGTGAAGAGGGTGCTCACCCCATGTTGAGAAATGACGCGCCAGAATGCGCCGGGGTCGGGGGTGCCAACCGGTTTTCCCTCGTACAAAACCGTCGTGCAGCCTTTGAACAGAGGAGCGTAGACCGTGTAGGAGTGTCCCACAGCCCAACCGATGTCCGAAGCCGCCCAGTACACCTCGCCTGCATCTACCCCATAGACATTCTGGAGGCTCCATTTGAGTGCAACCAGATGACCGCCGTGGTCGCGTACAACGCCTTTCGGCACACCCGTTGTGCCAGAGGTGTAAAGAATATAAAGGGGATCTGTTGCGGCAACCGGCACGCAATCGACTGGGGTCGCTCCCTCCACAACTTCCGACCAATCCAGATCACGACCGGCGACCATGGATGCTTCTTCTTGAGGGCGTTGTAGGATGATACAGCGCGAAGGCTTTTCTGCAGCAAGTTCGATAGCACTATCAAGCAGAGGCTTATATGCGATAATGCGGTCCACTTCGATACCGCACGAAGCGGAGAGGATGAGTTTCGGTTTTGCGTCATCAATGCGGGTTGCCAATTCGTTAGCGGCGAACCCGCCGAAGACAACCGAATGAACGGCGCCAATCCGAGCGCAAGCAAGCATGGCGATAACCGATTCAGGCACCATCGGCATGTAGATAATCACCCGATCGCCTTTCTGAACGCCTTGATCGACGAGAACACCAGCAAAACGTGCGACCTCGTCGCGGAACTCACGGTAAGTGAAGGACTGGATAGTTCCCGTGACCGGACTATCGTAGATAAGTGCGGTCTGGTCGGCGCGTCCGTTTTCCACATGCAGATCGAGGGCGTTGTAGCAGGTGTTAGTTATGCCCCCAGTAAACCAGCGGTAGAAAGGTTTCTGCGAGCCATCAAGCACCGTGTCCCACTTTTTGTACCAGTGGACATCTTCCGCGGCTTCCGCCCAGAAAGATTCCGGCTCGTTCAATGACTGTGCGTAGATTTTTTCGTAGGTGTCAGACATAATCTCCGGCTCCTCCTCTCCAATCTTCAGAAAATTCGGTACATGCTTCAGTTTGTAGTAGCACGATTCATTCAAAACTATAACCGTGGGTCGACAGGCTCGCTCTCTAACGCCAGAACGCCGAAGACACATTCGTGCACACGCTGCAGCGGCTCTCGGCGTACAAAGCGTTCCAATGCCTCGATGCCAAGCGCAAACTCGCGGAGTGCCAACTGCCTTTTGACGCCCAAGTTACGCGCTTTCAACCGGTCTAAATTTTCGGGGAGTAAATATTCGGGACCATAGATGATTCTCAGATACTCTCGTCCACGACATTTGACCGCCGGTTGCACCAACCCGCGCGAACCACGCACGTGGAAGTCGTACGGCTTGACGACCATTCCCTCACCGCCCTGCTCTGTCAGCGCCTCCCACCACTGAATCGCTCCACTCTGCGATGTTTCGTCCCCCACATCCACAACGTGGTAAGCGGTGGCATGGAATAGGTCAGGGTTAGCATCGCACAATGTCTTCAGCGTTTCGAGGTGCCAGCCGTGGTCTTTGTCGGTGTAGACTTTACCCTCTACCGCTAACAGATGAAAAGGTGCAAGTTTCAGGTCGTCGAGCGATGTCACCTCCCAACAGTACTGTCGATAAACGTTGCCATACCGTTCGACGCTATCCTGCCGTTGGGCGATTTGCTCCTGTAGTTCCTCTACAGCCAACCCTCGTTCTCCTGACTGTGTGAGAACCTCAGCAGCATGTTTGAGCGCAATCCCCCCAGCGACACCGACCGGCGCGTACTGTTCCTTGATCAACTCCTGTGCCTTTGCAGACCACGGCATTAGTTCAGCGTCAAGACAAACCCAATCGGTTTGGTGTGTTTCCCAAAACTTGATTGCATCAAAGGCGGTGTGGAGTCGTTGGAGCAACGCGCTCTCCATTTCAGGGTCGTTAAAGAAGGGGCGCCCTGTCCGTGTATAACAGACACCGAGACTGGGTTCAACACGGTTGGCCTCCGGCGATTTGTCGCCGTCAAACGGGGGTTGGACTGTACCATCATCGATAATGCCGAATCGTTTGAGGGCAACCGTTTCATCGCGGCATAGCACGATAACGACACGCGAACCCATGTGCTTCTCTTCACAGATGACTTGCGATACACCTTCGTTGCGGAAGTAGGAGAACGCTTCCTCCGGGTGTTCCAGCATGTTTGGAAGTCCCGATGTTGCACTGGGCGACATTGTGGGAGGCAGATAGATAAGCCACTGTGGAGCAACCGCAAAGCGCGTCATCACTTCGAGCGCGGCAGCGGCATTTTCTTCACGGACAACCACTTGCCCCACCAGCTGCGTGTGAATCATTAATTTTTGCAAGTAGTCAGCGATGTTGAGCAGGTCATCGTGTGCCTGTTGTGCGGTCAACTGCGGCACCTGCGACTCAGACTCAAGGAACGGACGTACAGGTTCGGAATAGACCCGCTGCGCCGGGACGGACACTAATTCCTTTTCGGGGTAGCGCAAAGCCGTTAGCTTGCCTCCGAATACGCAGCCGGTGTCAATATTGATAGTGTGGTTGAGCCATTCGGGTTCAGGGACGGGGGTATGACCGTAAACAACAGTTCCACGGCCCCGGTACTCCGATGCCCAATCGTACCTGATGGGCAGACCAAACACATCGGTCTCGCCGGTCGTCTCGCCGTAAAGTGCAAACTCGCGCACCGCTCCTGACGACCGCCCTTGCATCTCCTCCTTCATCCCCGCGTGTGCGACAATCAGTTTGCCGTCATCGAGAAGGAAGTGGCTCACAAGGCTGTCCAGAAACGCGATGACCCTCTCCTCAAATGGCTCCCGTTCATCAGTAGGGAGCGCGTCCAGCTCAGCAAGCGTCTCGGCAAGTCCATGGGTGATTTGAATTTCAACACTTTTTCTTCGATTGTTCCTTCCATGCGAAACTTTTTCAGTCTGGTTTCGCTCACGCAACTTCCGTAATAGCTTCATGTCATGATTTCCCGGTACGCATAACGCGCTGCCTGTCTCGCACATTCCCATGATGAGTTGCAGCGTGTCCACAATACGCGGTCCCCTATCAACCAGATCGCCCAGAAAGAAGGCGCGTCGACCTTGGGGGTGGACGAATATCCCTCCCTCGTTTCGGACGTATCCGAGTACATCGAGCAATTCTTCCAATTCGTCACAGCAGCCGTGTAAATCGCCGATGATGTCAAACGGCCCAGAGTCGTCTCGACGATCAGTCCAGAGGCGTTGCCGCTCGATGCGCACCGAATCGATTTCTTCCTCACTACACAGGTGATGAATGTAGCGAAAACCTTCCCTTCCCAATCTGCGTACAGATCGGCGCAATTGCTGGATGTGGCCACGAATCACGCTTCGCGGTAGATGCCGATCAGGGCGAGCTTGATTACGTGCGGTGCAGACATTTTGCGGCGGGTCTAATACAATGGCAACCGGCAGAACATGATACTCTCGCGCTAAATCGACAAACGGCTTCCGATCTTCCGGTTTGAGGTTTGTAGCATCCACAACCACCAATCGTCTCGCCGCCAACCGCTTGACAGCGATATAATGCAACACATCAAAAGCCGCCTTCGTTGCATCCATGTCATTCTCATCGTCCGACACCAACCCACGGCAGAAATCGGAGGACAAGATCTCCGTCGGCTTAAAATGCTTGCGGGCAAAGGTACTTTTACCCGCACTCGATGCACCGATTAGCAGCACAAGGGATAGTTCTGGAATGGTGATGGTTTTGGTTTCACCCATTGTTGCGCTCTTGATTTCCAAAAGGAATTGTTATAATACCGTTTCTGAATAATTGTATCGCATCATTCGGGGAAACTTACAAGCAGCTACAGTTGTTCATTAGCTCATTATAGCGAATTATAGAAATAAGTGGACATTTACCAATAACTCCGACCTTCGAGAAGTTTCCAAAGTCCCCCTGACAAGTGGTACATCCCGATTTATCGGGGGCGGGATTTAGGGGGTTTGTTGTACATCGAAGGTGTATGAGTAATTGTAGATTTCACCATAATTACCCAATGAACTGATTTACGTTTCACGCCTCACGTCCCGATTTATCGGGATCCTCGGCTTTGTTGGGACTCGCTTCCTCACACACCCGCTTCCTCGCTTCCACTTGATTAGGGGCTTGACTGTGCATTGGGAGCATATAAGTAATTCTAAAATCTACCATAAATCAATCATGCAGTTGTTCAAACACCGCCATTTGCGTCGGCGGACCGAGTGCTTCGTCTGCTTCACCGATTGGAACGAACCTCACGGCGTAGCCAAACTGCGTCGCGACATATTCTGCCCATGTACGAAACTCGGAACGTCCCCATTCAAAGCGATGGTCAGGGTGGCGAAAGTTGCCCGCGGGCAAAGATTCAAAACGAGCGTTATATTCGCGATTGGGCGTCGTGACGATGACACATCCCGGACGGGCATATTCGAAGACAACACGCTCCAAAGCTCTCAGACGTGGCGCATCCAAGTGTTCAATGACCTCAACCAGCGTGGCGGCATCATAGCCGTACAGGCGGTCATCACGATAGGTCAAGGCTCCATGAAGGAGTGACACACGCTCTCGGCGTATCGGATGGCTGTCGAGGCGTAGCCGTTTTGCAGCGTTTTCTAATGCTTGCGCGGAAACGTCCATCCCAACGAGCCTTTCAAAGTACGCGTCTTTCATCAGCATAACGAGCAGTTTCCCCTCGCCGCAGCCGAGGTCAAGCACCCGTCTTGCACTACACTGTTTCAATGCCTCCAACACCGCCTCTAATCGCAGCGCATTCAGTCGCACAGGTGCTTCCAAAGCTTCTTCCGCAGCGGCGTACCTCTCCGCCGTTGCATCGGGTGCTACCGCGTCCTCCTGCAACCGTGCCAATGCCTCGCGTACCAATGAACGCTGATATTTGAGGTATCGCTCAGTGATGAGGTCCCGTTCTGGGTGTGAAGGTAGCCACCTCTCTCCACGACGTAGCAGTTTCCGCACTTCGTCCTCGCCAACGTAATAATGCTTTTCATCATCCAAAACAGGTACAAGTACGTAGAGGTGGGATAGAAGCAATTGCAGGCTGCATGTTATTCTCAGGTTCACCGTAAAGTAGCGTGAGGCACCCCATTGCGGGAATTGATTATCAAGCGCATACGGTGTTGCCTCTACCTGATAGCCGAGCGGTTCAAACAGCCGCCGAAGCACCGTCTCCCCTCCACGACAGGGTAGGACAGCGATGTTTACTTCAAAAGGCATCGCTTCATCCACCCGATCAGGCAGATCTTTGCAGTGTCCTGCCAAGGCTGTTCCAAATACTTGTGAGATCGCTACACTCAAAAATGATGATGCCACGTAAGGACGGTCATTTACATAGGTTCCCAACGTACCACCGCCTCCACCCCTGTGCCTGCGGGCTAATGCGATGGGATCAACTTCAAGCAGCATCGCTGCCGTGCAACGCGTCTCGTTTACTTCCGGATAAAAAATATGGACCTTTCCAAATTTCAATTCAAAGACTTGTACCCGTGCCGGATGCTTGTGAAGCAGGAAACTGAGGTCCTCTGCCTGATGTGCTGTCGTTGTAATTGTGAACAACAAGGTTCCCTCCAATCTGATTTCTGGCTCAATGCTATGTTGATCCTACTGTGCATGGTCAATCTGATGCTTCTGCATCAGTTGTTTCAGCGATTCAAGCGGGGTACTCAGTTGCCGAGCAATTTCTTCTAAATCGCCTTGACACTGTTCATACACATCCATCAGAATCTGTTTCTCAACTTGAGCCAACCGATTCGAGAGGGTTTCTCCATCGCCAGAGCGCGAATAGGCGGTAAGAATCTCTTGAGGCAAATGGTGTGGAGAGATGGTATCCCCATCAACTTTATACGTGATACGCTCAATAACATACTTGAGCTCCCGGACATTACCGGGCCAATCGTATGCGTCCATGCACTCCAGAGTTTCAGGTGCCAATCTTTTGGGTTTGATGTTAGCCACCTCACCTGCGAGACGCTCCATGAAATGGTAGCACAACAGTTCAATATCCTCTTTCCGATCACGTAACGGGGGCAGCCAGATCGTCTCAAATGCGAGTCGGTCGTACAGGTCCGCTCGAAATTTGCCCGCTTCTATATCTGCCTCTATATCGCTGTTGGTTGCAGCAATAACTCGCACATCAACCTTCATTGTCTTCGTGCCACCGACCCGCTCGAACTGCTGATACTCCAGCACACGCAGGATCTTCTGTTGAAATTCAACCGACATATTGCCAATTTCATCAAGGAAAAGCGTGCCTCTATCTGCCAATACAAAGCGTCCTTCTCGGAACGACGAATTTGTAAAAGCGTTATCCTCCTGTCCGAAGAGTTCACATTCCAGCAGCCCCTCTGCCAGTGCTGCACAATTAATTGTGATAAACGGACGTTTTTGACGATCACTGTTATTATGGATCGCAGCCGCGACCAACTCTTTGCCAGTACCGCGTTCACCCCGAATCAGAACGGGTCGTGGAATAGAAGCAACTTCGGCTATCTGCTGATGCACCTGTTGAATAGCACGGCTATTGCCCACAATGTTGTATCGCCCCTTCAGTTCCTCTCGATAAAACTCGCGTTCTCGACGCAGTCGCTTGTTATCGATTGTAGCGCGGATCAGGTGGTTGAGGCGAGTGAGGGCGAGTTCCATGTTTTCCTCAATATAGAAATCCTTTTCGACATATTCTTGAGCGCCCAGTTTAATCGCTTCGACAGCGGTCGAGATCGTACCTTTGCCCGTTAAGATAACAACTGGCAGGGAAGGGTTGATTTTCTTGATTTCTTCCAATCCAGCGAGTCCGTTTGTTTCTCCCTCACCAAAATCGAGGTCCAGAATGACCAAATCGAAGGCATCGGGACTCTTGGATACCATATCCAACCCCGCCTCCACAGTGCCGACAGCCACAGGTTCTGCACCACGCTGTTCGAGTAGATTTGTTAGTAGATCCTGCATTGCCGTTTGGTCGTCCACGACTAAGATACGTTCTGGCATTGTTGGTAACTCCTGTACAGTTTCATCGGGACTATAGCACTTCACGCGCAAAGGTGTACGCGCCTCTCAACCAAGAGGCGTAATAGAGTCCGTTGGCATAGAGAAAGTAGATACTTTTCAAACCGATAACACTTAATAAACAGACTATGAGGGTGGCAATCAGGATGACATCGCCCCTGCGTGTCTTCAACTCACGCAGGGAAGTACGGCTCGTAGTAGCAGTATCAGCCGAAAAGGCGCGACTCTCAACCGCTTCACTGAGATGCGTTGCCCGCCGGATATTATTGGTTAGGATTGGACGCAGGCTGTTCAAGATTCCGCTAATGGTATGCAAAAAATTAAGACGCAAATAGCGAAAACCGCGTAGCCGTTGTGACCGAATTACAGTCTGTGCCTCCGAACCGATGAGCGGAATATACCGCAGTCCTGTTGTCACCATAAATGCGAGACTGTATGGAACGCGCAATTTCACCAAGGCAAGCAGGAGGTCGCGAGACTGGGTTGTCCAAATGATGAAACAGCTGATTGTTAAAGTCGTATTAAAGCGCAACGATTGAACGGCACCGTGAAATAAACCCTCGCGATAGAGGTGAACACCGCCCGTCATCGCCCCGATTACAGGGACATCTTTATGGATAAGCGTAAAGATAACGGTGCGCGGGAGCTGATTATAAAAGATCCCTTGGCTGTAGATCAATCCCCATGTTCCCAAGCCGATAAAGAGGATGAGCAGGCGTAGCTGACGCCACGATGGCGGAATTGATGCTTGGAAGCAGAGGCTTATCAGGAAACAGACAAGCAGCGCAATTGGGCTATCAAGTAAAATGACCAAACAGCTAACGATTGCGAGGAGGACGATTTTCGTGTGAGGATGGAGATGTATCATTTTGAGACCTCCGTAGTTGCATCGTCAGCGGTGGGACAAGCGACGCGTGTTCCAACCGTTCCGGATCTGCAAAAGCGGCATCAGGACTTCCATCGAATATGAGTTCTCCACGATGCAGCAGCAACACTCGAGTTGCATATTTCAGGGTGAGATGGACATCGTGGGTACAGAAGATAACCGTTTTATTTTGCGCCGTCACGGTGCTGTCAAGCATCTGCATAAGTTGCTGCAAGTGATAGTAGTCTTGACCCGTTGTCGGTTCATCAAGCAGAAGAAGGTCGGGATAGAGAGAAAAACTGGCAGCGACTGCGGTACGTTGACGTTGCCCTCTTGAGAGTGCGTAAGGCGCTTCTGTTTTGAGGGTTTGCAGGTCAAACATTGGCAAGATCTCGCCAAGTCGTTCCTCTACCTCCGCACGGGATAGCTTGAAGTTCTTCGGACCGAAAGCGATCTCTTCGGCGACGGTTGCCGCCTGTAACAGCAGATCGGGATTCTGAAATACAATTCCCACTTGTCCTGCAAGATGGCGTGGCTTACAACGCCGGGTGTCCTGTCCGTCAATGATGACCTGTCCCCCGGACGGGCGCAGAAGCGCGATTAGATGTAGGAGCAGCGTCGTCTTCCCTGATCCGTTTGCCCCCATAATTGCGACGATCTCGCCGCGTTTCACCTGAAAGGAGATGTCCTTCAGCACATCAACAGAAGTCTGCGGATAGCGGAAAGCAACCCGCTGCGTCTCCGCCAACACATCATCAGGATTCACCGGATTGGCTTGGGCAGACGTTACATCCGGCGATTCGTCTTCGCTTGATGAAGCATCAGAGCTACTAAGTCCGTTAGATGTTTCATGCTGGGGTAATTGAAGTTGATTTGAATCCTGGATTGGATTTGAAAAAACTCGGAGAGCATGGTCGAGAGTCAGTGGACGTTCAGAATAACCGAACTGTTCCGCAACTTCCGCGAGTTCTGGGACCTGCACACCTAAGCGTGTGTACGGTTTTAGATCCGCGAATGCTCGATCTATTGGCAGGTCGGAAACCAGTTTACCGTTATCCATGAGCCACACTCGATCACTTAAGGGTGCTATTTCATTTACCTGATGCCCAGCAACAATTACAGTAATGCCCAGCTGTCTATTCAGATCACGGATAATCTCAAGGATGTCATGCGTGGCTTGGGGATCAAGATAGCTGGTCGGCTCATCAAGCAACAGGATCTGTGGCTGCATGGCGCATACGCACGCGAGGGCAACCCGTTGTTTCTGTCCACTGGAGAGCGAGGCGATTTGACGATTTCTAAATCCGGCGAGTCCAACCTGCATCAATGCAGAATCGATCCGGCGCCTGATTTCGTGGGAGGGGAGTCCGAGGTTCTCTAATCCAAATGCGATCTCATCTTCTACAATAATGCAGAAGAGCTGCTCCTCAGGATTCTGGAATAGCAGTCCAACCTGTTGGCATGTTACCGCGATTGGCTGTTCAGCAACAGTTGTGCCGTTGACCCGGACGCTACCGGACAATTTTCCGCCTGAAGCGTGAGGTATCAGTCCGTTTATCGTGCGCAGCAGTGTTGACTTACCGCAGCCGGTGGGACCAGTAAGGAGGATGAACGCTGCGGGGTTAACCTCTGCCTCTATTCCGCATAAGGTTGACGTATTGCGACTGGGGTAGGTGAAATGGAGATCTTCAATTTCGATGCCGGCCATGGTTTCGAGAGATGTAACTCAGACAGGCTAATCGAAACTCTTGATTTCGATCGGGACTGGACCAACAAGCTGATCCAGGTGGGATTTCACGGATTCTTGGAAAGAGATAAGCGAATCACGGATGCCATGTCTAAAATCTTTATGGATCCGTTCGTATTGCCCATGGACACGTGCCAAGAGTTCTTGTGTATGCTTACCCACTTCACTGATTCGATCGCCACCCGCTCTGGCAAACCGGGACACAGTTTCTTTGAATGCACCGAACTCTGCTTCCAAATAGTGTTTGAACACAGATTTCTGGAAAGCATCGAGAGCATCACGCACATTGTATCTAAAATCTTCGTGGAGATCTTCATACTGTGCGTAGACACGTGCTAAGAGTTCTTGTGCGTGCGAGTGAACCTCTCCAATACGACTCACGCCGGCTTTAACAGGCCCCTCAGATTCAGACACAATCTCCTCAAACGCATCAAACTCTTTTGTCAGATACTGTTTGAAATTATCAACAGCAACTGTTTGGGTAGTCATTTTCTCAAAATGATACCCATGGATGGCAAGGCGTATTGCCTTGTCCAACATATTTGGATGATCTTTGATTACGTTCATCAAGAATCGGAGGTATGCCGGTCCCTGCTTGGAGAACAGTTGTCGCTTAAACGATCGGGCAATCGCCATCAATTCCGTCTTGCCGACTCTGGTCTTCCCATGATTGACAGGCTTGAGATTCTTAATCAATGTGAGACAACGTTCAAAGTAGTTTGTCAAGGTTGGATCATAGAGTGTGGAAACGACTCGTCTGTATTCGGCAATCAGATGTTCCCGCGGGAGTTCGGGTACAAAATTCAGCGATATTTCGGTGTTATTCCCAGTAGATTCGTCAAGCAGACGTCCCTCCTTTTGGAGACGATGATAAAGATTAGTCTCTTTCAAAGCGGTTAGTAAGCCTGCCATCGCCATGGGAACGCCAGCCTCTTGGATAAACCGAATATGTGAATCAAATTCTTTATCCCCATCCATTCCAATAATGAAGCCGCCTGTGACTTCCAGACCAGCACCCTGGATAGTGCGAATCGCGCGGTGCAGGTAACTTCCAGCATCCTCTTCTTTGTTGGTATTCTGCTTCTTTTTCGTCATCAACAGCGCGTCTTCATTCGGGCTTTCGATTCCCAGAAATACCATGTCAAAACCGGCATCGCTCATGGCATCCAACATATCTGGAATTTCGACGAGATTTACGCTTGCTTCGGTGAACAGCTTGAATGGGAACTCTCTTTCCTTCTGGTAGTCGATTACCTCAGGGAGTAGCCGCATCGCATCACGTTTATTCCCGATAAAATTATCATCAACCACGAAAAGCGAGCCTTGCCAGCCGAGCCGGTAAAGCATATCAAACTCAGTCATCATCTGTTCGTTGCTCTTGGTGCGTGGCACACGACCAAACAGTTTAGTGATGTCGCAGAATTCGCAGTCAAAGGGGCATCCACGGGAGAATTGGAGCGCCATCGAGCCGTAATCGTGGATATTTATAAGATCATAACGGGGCGGCGGTGCAAGTGTTATATCCGGTTTTCTTTTTTCGCGGTAGACATCTTTGGCGACTCCCGCTTCGAAATCCGTGAGAAAATCCTCAAATATTTCTTCCACTTCACCAAAGAAGAAATGATCGACCTCCCCATCGGCTTCCTCTCTTATGTTGTCATGATAGGAGGTGGGATGGGGTCCACCAGCGACAATAGGAACTCCAGCCCGGTTACATCGTTGGATGACCTGATACAACGATTCTTTTTGAACAACCATCGTAGAGGTTAGGACGACATCCGCCCAATCGATGTCTGCATCCGTCAAGGTGTTAACATTCATATCGACAACTTTGAGTTGATAATTCTTGGGGAACATCCCCGCAACAGTCAACAATCCAAGCGGCGGCATAGCTGATTTTTTGCCCGCAAAGTCTAAGGCGTATTTGTAACCCCAATATGACGGCGGAAACTCTGGATAAACAAAAAGGGCATTTGGCATGTGGATCCATCTCCAATTGTGTTGAATTTAAGATTTTAATCTATTAAGACACTGAATTTTATCACAATTCAAAATATAAGGCAACAATAAAAATTTTTTAGGGATAGATTTTCTGAATAGCTGCTCAAGCGTTCGGATTAGTCTTGAATCCACGCTTCATCGACTTCAACGTGCATGATGCTGGTGCGTCGATAGGTATAAGTAATATGGATGCCGCCATCGTGGGCTTGAATAATGGCGGGATAGGAGTATTCTCCCTCCTCGGTTTCGAGATGTTGTTTGTACTCCCAGGTCTCCCCTTCGTCCGTGGATAGCGCGACCGTCAGGGGTGTCCGACCACGCTGCGTGTCGTTGTAGACAAGCACGATATTTCCATTGTGTAAGCGGACCATATCCGTGCCACAATTGGGGTTCGGCAGATCCGTTGGCTGCCCTACCGCCCAGGTCCGTCCCAAATCTTCAGAGGTTGAACGCCAGATCTCCCCATCCCGACTGCGCATCAGCATCAGCAAGCTACCGTCAGCCCGCTCCACCACTGTTGGTTGGATGACCCCCTCAGGACTCGATACGTCGCCATACGTATCCCACGTTTCGCCACCGTCACCGGAGACCATCACCATCGAGTGCCAATTGCGCTCATCATAGACCGGCAGCAGAATTTCGCCATTCGAGAGATATAGCGGTTTGTTGCGCGTCATCCACCCCAATTCTTCGCGGAAAACAACACTCTCCTCCCAGCTATACCCCATCGTATCTGATCTCTGGTAATACATCTTGCACTGCGTCCAGCGATTGCCGTACATCGTGACGTAGAACAACCAGATCTGATCATTCGTATCAGCGAACAGGACAGGATTACCTTCGGAACAGTCTGGGGTGTTGACAACCATCTCCGGATCGATCCAACCTTCGCTTCCGTAAAAACGGCGCGAAGTGAATATTGCGACATCTTTCTCTCCCTCCCGTGATCCAGCATACCACGCAGCAAGCAGATCGCCGTTGGGAAGTTCAGTGATTGTTGAGGCGTGACAGGAGGGGAAGTTGGGTTGCTGTTCAAAGATTTTTCCAGCACTGTACATTATCTCAAATTCTCCTGGGAGGCACGTTACCACCTAAACCAAATGTTACAATTATTTGGACACCGGCAGATAAATCCCCGATAAATCGGGACAGTCCGTCCCGTGATCAGGGACGAGACCAAGGCGAGAGGGATCTCCTGTGGGAGGGGCATCCTTGCCCCGATTATACCAACACCTCTGATGGCGCAGGCGATTCTGCTACAATACCTACTGCAGAAGCGTCTACTTATTTTTAGGCTTCACTATAAGTTCAATAGTTATTAGTTCATTCATGAAACAATCAACTATAAAAAAATTATTTTCACGTTTCACGCATCACGTTTCACGCACGTTTTTTCCGTTGCTCTCTTAGGTCGATTTTTGTATAATCGTAATTGTATCGGTAAAGCGTATTATAAACCTTTTCGCAAAATCACACAAGGGAAAAGAAAAATGGCAAGAACAGGTAGAGCGGTTGTAGCACACGGACAGGATTTTGATGTTCGAGAATATCCTGTGCCGGATCCAGCACCGAACACGGTGCTGTTGCGACAGGAGTTGGCAGGAATCTGCGGAACGGACCTGCACAACTGGCAGAACGGATTCGATCGAGAGGTACTGCTCGGTCATGAGAATGTCGGTGTCATTGATGCAATTGGTGAAGGCGTAAAAACAGACTACGTGGGAAATCCGATTCAGGAGGGAGACCGCGTTATCCTCGCACCGGGGACAAGTTATGGCGCCTACGGCTTCCAATGGAATCCAGATGATGCGCCCCACTTCCGTGGTGGGTTCGCCGATTACATCTACCTCTCCTATCCAAACACATGCTTCATCAAAACCAGCGCCTCTCCCGAGGCTGCCGTGATGACGGAACCGTTTACGGTGGGTGTACACGCAGTGATGCGCAGCAAGGTGGAGATTGGTGATACCGTTGTCGTTCAGGGTGCCGGGGCAATCGGGTTGGTGACATTAATCTGTGCGAAGATCAGCGGCGCAGCGAAACTAATTGTCGTCGGTGGTCCTGCGAGACGTTTAGAACTCGCCAAGCGGATGGGCGCCGATGTTACCATAGATATTGAAGAGGTGTCCTCCGCCGAGGAACGCACAGAGCTGGTTAAATCGGAAACACCGCGAGGCGAAGGAGCGGATGTCGTGTTTGAATGCGCGGGATTTTTGCCTGCCACCCCTGAAGGTTTGGGCTATGTGAAACAGAGCGGCACCTTCGTTGAGGTTGGGCATTTTGTGGATATGGGATCGATCGATTTCAATATCAATCAACTGCTGATGCGCAAGAATATCCGCCTTGAAGCGATCTGGGGCAGCCGACCCGAACACTTTGTGCGCGGATTGCCGATCCTTGAGAAGGAGGAATTTCCATTTGCTGATATGGTAAGCCATGAGTTGCCGCTTTCCCGCGTACGCGATGGGTTTGACGCACTCAACGGCACCTACCGACTCGAAGGGGATATGGTAATCAAGATTGCTGTCAGTGCTGCGGAATAATCTATGTATGTCTAATTGTGTGAAGCGTGAAACGTAAAACGTGAAGTGCGCTATTTTTCACATCTTGAGTTTCACATACAAATCTGTGATGACGTAATACGACACGGTTTAGATTTTAGGTATATCTAATATCATAGGCTTTTATGCGTGAAAAAGGTCCTGTTGTCTTCTTGTTCGCTGTCGCCCTAGGTTTCGCCACCGTGTCGATGCGAGCAATCGCGGAAGAGGGCAGCCACGCAGCAGAATTTCTCAGTCACGGCGTCGGCGCACGCGCCTTGGGCATGGGAAGTAGCTTCGTATCCGTTGCGGACGATGCTACAGCAGCGTACTGGAATCCCGCCGGACTTGTTCAGATCCAGCAGCGCGCTTTTGCCATGATGTATTCCGACTCCTTCGGTGCAGGGCAGGGCGGCTTTCTCAGTAAGGGATTGGTAGCGTACAATTTTGCCAGTTATGCCCAAGGGGTCGAAGGCATCGGGAGCATAGGGGTCAGTTGGATTCGGCTCGGTGTGGACGATATCCCACATACCACGTTCGTGGATATCAACGGCAATGGGCGCTTGGGGGACTTTCTCGATAAAGATGGCGATGGGGTTAAGGACCCCGGGGAACTGTACATTGATCGTCCGGAAGTGGCGGGATACTTCAGTAACGTAGACAACGCGCTGCTAATCTCCTATGCACGTCAGGTCCACTCCCGTCTCTCGGTCGGCGGAAACCTGAAATTGCTCAGACAATCACTCTTTGAGAGCAGCGGAAACGGTTTTGGGATCGATCTTGGGCTAATGCTTAAACCGCTCGATGCGCTTCATGTCGGAGCGGTATTGGTGGATGCTACCGGCACACAGATCCGCTGGAACACGACGGACGAACCGGTATTTACCCGTAATCCCCGATTTCGGCTCGGTATGTCTTATCGCATCTCACTTCCCGTGATTGGTAAGGCAACGTTTGGTGTAGATTTGGAAACAGATCGGCAAGATCTCCAAACAACTGGATCCCACGAAAGGGTTGTCCGTGTTGGCGGGGAGTATTGGCTGTTTGACGTGGTCGCGCTCCGGATGGGCGCAGAAGGGAGAAAACTCGCGGCCGGTGCTGGCATACGCCTCCGTTTTGGCGAAGTTGCCCTTTTCACAGATTACGCCTTCAACGCACATGACCTCGGAAATTCGCAGCGAATTTCGATCTCTGGCTGGTTTTAACCCGAGTTGCTGGGTCATGTTGACATTTACGTGAGACGTGCCTGTAATCGTAGGGGCGAGGTTCCCTCGCCCAACGTGTGCTGGGAAACTCAATCCCTACGAAGAACAACGAGGCGGTTTTCACGTTTCACTAGCTATCGAACTTGTGCCCCCGGCGGCATCTGCTTCTCAAGCGTGACGATAGCCAACTCTTTCCCACCTTCAGCTGCAAGCAGCATCCCCTGTGATTCAATACCTCTTATCTTGGCAGGTTGCAGATTGGCGACCAAGATAATCTGTTTTCCGATGAGGTCTTCGGGCGCGTAATGCTCCGCGATGCCGGCAACAACTTGACGTTTCTCACTTCCCAAGTCAACCTGTAACTTCAGAAGACGATCAGCTTTTGGGACTTTCTCGGCAGCAATCACTTCAGCAACGCGCAGATCCAGTTCCTGAAACTGATCGAAGGAGATTAGGTTGTCATCGGCGGACTGCTCCACTTGGGCGGGTTTCTGTTTGCTCTCTTGCTTCGATTTCTTGGTATCCTTCCTTGGAAAGATGGGTTCGGGTTTGCCGAGCGACAGTCCCGACGCTAAACCTCCCCACTCGGTGAGCGTATCCAATCCTTGGTCGTTGAAACTCTCATCGAGTCCAAGCTGTTGACGGATGCGATTGGCGGTGTCGGGCATGAAGGGAGAGATGAGGACAGCAACAACCCGTAGGGCTTCCATGCTATTATAGAGGATGGTTCCCATACGTCCTTTTGTTTCTTCCGACTTTGCCAGCGTCCAAACCTGTGTTTGCTGGATATAGCGGTTAATCCGGCGCACAAACTCCCAAATAGTTTCCAACGCCATATCGAAGACCAGTTCCTCCATCAGGGCATCGACCTTGTCGATTGTCTCCCGCGCCATCCCTTGAATCTCGTCATCAAATTCTCCGGCGGTCGTCGGCTCAGGTATGCCGCCGAAGTTTTTGGATACGAGACCGAGCGTCCGGTTGAGTAGGTTACCGAGATCGTTTGCGAGATCCGCATTATAGCGGGCATCAAGGCGGCTTGGTCGGTAATCGCCATCGTTCCCGAAACTGAACTCGCGCAACAGGTAGTAACGGAAGGCGTCCAATCCATACTTCCCGATATCGGTGTCCATGTCAATGAAGATACCGAGCGTCTTGCTCAAGGCTTCACCATCTTTGGTCAGGAAGCCGTGGGCGACAACTTTTTTTGGGACTGGCAATTCTACTGCCATTAGCATCGCGGGCCATATAATCGCGTGGAAGCGTGCGATATCCTTCGCCATCAGGTGAACATTGGCGGGCCAAAATTTGTTAAACCGCTCCCCATCTTGGGCATAATCGAGGGCAGTAACATAGTTGCTCAACGCTTCGATCCACACGTAAGAGATATGCTCTGTGTCGAAGGGCAAGGGGATACCCCACGATACGGATGACCGTGAGATGCTCACGTCTTCCAACCCTGATTCGAGTACGTTCAACATCTCGTTACGACGGCTTTCGGGTTGAATGAATTCCGGGTTTTCGTGGATGTGTTTAATCAACGGATCTTGATACTTTGAAAGCGCGAAGAAATAGTTATCTTCCTCGACCCATTCTAAGGGTAAATTGTGAATTGGACAGATCTTATCCTCGGTCTGCTCCTTTTCGGTGAAGAAGCGCTCGCACGGACGACAGTAGTATCCGTTATATTTCCCCTTGTATATGTCCCCTGTTTCGTAAAGTGTGTTGAGGAGTTTTCTTACGCCGCTCTTGTGCAGCTCGCTTGTTGTCCGCAGGAAGATGTCATAAGATACATTCAACCTTTCCCAGAGCGTCGTGAACGTTGGGGCGATCTGATCGCAGTAAGCCTGTGGAGAGATGTTTTTCTGGTCAGCGATTTTTTGGATATTCTCTCCATGCTCATCCACACCGGTTAGAAAAAGAACGTCGTCCCCTTTGAGACGATGGTATCTCGCCATCACGTCAGCAGCGATGGTTGTGTACGCATGTCCGGCGTGCGGCTCGGCGTTGGTATAGTATATCGGTGTTGTAATGTAGAATGTACTCATGATTTTGTGTTCCTTTTTGACTTACTGCGTATTATGTCTTGGTGGAATTCACTACTTCCGCTTAACCGAAACGTCCGGCTTATGAGACACTCGAACCGTGCTTGTATCCACTTTAAGCTGATCTAATAACGCTCTGAATCCCTCCCATTGACCCAAGGGCGTCGATGTGCGACGCTGCAAGATGAGACCTTTCGGCAGTTGTCGTGGGTCTTTGAACGGTGTACCATCACGGTTCACTGCTTCAGAACTGATGAAAGTTTTCTCCCCGATCTCGATTGGACAATGGTTGTCCTTCAATATGTCTTTGTCAACGAGCCAAGTAATAACTTCGTGGATGACATCCTTCCAAGTATTAACCCGCCTATCAATATCAGTACCTATCTTCAACTGGATTGGTATGGTGTATGATGGATATCTTCGCTCCGATGTGAGAGAATACCACTGGTCAAAATCTTCCGGTAAGTCGTCGGGCAGCTGCTGTTCTGGCTGTTCATTGGATTGACTGCTGGGGCGATCCAGTATAGGTTCTGGTGATATGAATACTGGTTCTATTGCTTTAGATGGACCACCATCAGAGGCAAGATTTGGTTTCCACATCCCCAACGCCTGCAACGCACTATGATGAGCAGGCTGCTGGGACAAGCAAAACTTCATTAACAAACGTTCTTCCAATGTGCCCTTCTTGAAGACCTCGTACATCTCCCATTTGTCACCATCAGTGACAATCATGTAATCAATGCCATCTCGATTCGCATAGTTAAGAACCTGCATCATCTTATCATCTTCTAAATCGCTTCCCAGCGGCTTCGCTTCAATCACGGCAGCAGGCTTCGGTTCATCGTCGGACATTGATTCATCCTTGAACATCAGTGTATAATCCGCCCATTTCTTCCCTGCTCTATATTCAAGTTTAACTGCGTATTCCAGTTGAACTGCCTCCGGATCTGATACATCCCATCCCAACTCCCTTAATAACGGATCAATTAGCACCTGCCGAGTGCGAGTCTCATGTCTAGACAGATAATTATGATGCGTCTCAATCACGTCCTGTAACTTCTTAATAATGCCTTGCAAATCATCTAACGCCATGACTAATTTCCCTTATCTGCAACCTTTACGGTTTACGTAACAACTTCAAAACCAAAACCTCTAAAGCCAAAGTCGCATTGACGTTTCCTACATCAGTTCAACCCAAATTGGAGGGATTGATTTTTGGTGTATTTAGCGGCTGGCTTGCCCGGTCAGTCTACAACGAATCGTGCTTAGAGGTACGTCAAATTGAATTAGCAACTTCCTTAATCTGCTGAATTGTTGTTCGGTCGTTAGGCCGCCGCGTTGCAAAATGAGACTGTTCGGTAGTTCTTGCGGATTATCGAAAGGGGTGCCATCAGGGTTCACAGCTTTGCGACTAATGAAGGGCCACTTCCCTATCTCGATTGGACAGTCATTGTCGCTCAACATGCCCTCGTCAATGAGCCAGGTAACAATTTCATGAACGACATCCAGCCAATGAGTAACGCCTTTCCCGGGGTGATTACCTATCCTCAATTCGCTCGGCTTGGTATGTTGCGGATACCACTCGTCCGAGTCGAAGGAATACCATTTGCGTCCTAGTGGTTTAGACGGTTTCGGTGACTTATTGCGCTTAGACGCACGCTTTGGCCGCTTAAAGACTGGTTCTTTAGCGGTGAGATTTGGCTTCCTCATTGCTAATGCCTGCTCCGCATTCTTACGAGCCGGCTGTTGAGACAATTCTAACTTCATCAACAGACGCTCTTCCAACGTGGCAGGCTTGAAGACGTCATACATCTCCCATGTATCTCCATTAGCGATAATCATGTAAGGAATACCATCCGCATTTGCGTAGTTGAGTGCCTGCATAATTTGATCGTCGCCTAAATCACTCCTTAGTCTTTTTGCTTCAACCACAGCAACCGGTTTACCCTTTGACATCAGTACATAATCTGCCCATTGCTCCTGCACCCGATATTCAAGCTGAACTATATTCGGATTTGACACATCCCAACCCAACTTCCGCAGCAACGGATCGATCAGCACCTGCCGAGTACGGGTTTCATTTTCAGTCAAATATCCACGATGTGCCTCAATCGTTTTCTGTAGTTTCTCAATAGCACTTTGTAAGTTACCTAACGCCACGACTAATTCCTCCTATCCGTGAACTTTACGGTTTACGCAATAACTTCAAAGCCAGAACCTCCAGAGCCAATGTCGCATTGACATTGCGTTGCAGCATAGCTTTCGTCTCGAAAATTGCCTTGATTGCCGACTGCAACTGTAACCGCGAGTAATGGGTTGCCAGCTGTCTGAGCTCTTCTGCATGATGAACATGAGTGAGCAAGTTCGCGGGAGCCCCTTGATGCAGCATCACTAAATCACGATACCAAGTCACGAGGTGGTCAAGCGCCTCCGGTTGTGCCGTCCATTTTTCTGCAATACGGAAGGCGTCCAGCCTGTTACCGGCCATCATAATCTCAGGAATATCTTCATCGAACTCCGCTCCATCTTGAAGCAGCCCCAATGCCTTGCCGACCGCCCCTCCGGCTGCTGTCGAAATTGAGAACGCTTGGGTTTCATCGATGTCGAATCGCTCCATCAGATGCCCAGCAAGGTCGGAAACAAGGAGTGGGTGGAAAGGGATGATTTGGCACCGGGATCGGATCGTGGGCAGCATCGCATCAAGATTTGTGGTCAGGAGGATTAAAACCGAATCGGCGGGTGGTTCTTCAAGCGTTTTGAGCAGACAGTTCGCAGCTTCGAGGTTCATCCGTTCTACTTCCGTCAAGATGTAGACCTTTCGCACCCCTTCAAGCGGTCGGTAAATAATCCGTTTTTGCAATTCACGGATCTGATCAATCTTGATCCAAGCTCCCGATGGTCGGATAATCTGAAGATCGGGATGGTTCCCATCATCGGCTTTGCGGCAGGATAAACAGGTCCCGCAGGCTGCCTCATCTGATGAAAGACAATTAATCGACTTTGCAAAATGGAGAGCCACGGTCTCTTTTCCGACATTGGCAACTCCAACGAACAGGTAGGCACCCGCCACACGGTTCGATGCAATCGCATGGTATAGCTGTTCGAGGATCTGCTGGTGTCCGATGATAGGGGTTTGCATAAGGTTATTCACTTCTGTAGTAAGGGTTGGATTGCTGCCTCTATCTGCACATACACCTGTTCAGGGCTCGCTTGCGCATCGACGAGCTTGAGACGCTGGGGTTCTTGTTCTGCTAACGCCCGATAACCATCTCGCAGCCGTTGATGGAAATCGATTTTTTCTCTTTCCAGACGGTCCAAGCCGCCCCGACTTTTTTGCACTCGCTGCAAACCGATCTCTACCGGCAAATCCAGCACAAAAGTCACGTCTGGGGTAACACCGTCGGTTGCAATTCGGTTCAGGCGATTTATTCGCTCCAAGTCTAACCCACGCCCATAGCCCTGATAGACGACCATGGCATCCGCAAACCGCGAGGAGATGACAATCTTTCCCGATTCCAGTGCCGGTTTGATAATTTCGGATACGTGCTGCGCCCGCGATGCAGCGTATAACAGAAGCTCCGTTGTCGCCGCCATCTCACCGTGATCTGGGTTTAGCAGCATGTCACGGATCTGCTCGGAGATGGGGGTACCGCCCGGTTCACGTGTCAGGCATATATCATAACCGGTTTGTCTCAGTTCTGTGGACAGACGCTGAATTTGCGTCGTTTTCCCTGCCCCATCCGTGCCTTCAAATGTAATAAAAAGTCCTCGATTTGCCACAGTTTCTCTCAGTAAACCTATTCTGATTTCGGATCAGGTTCATCTGTGTCACCCGTGCTATTTTCTGGCGGAGCCTCCGTATCCATCGCCTCCTGGGCGGGTTCCACTTTTTCTGAGGGAAGCACTTCAAACTCGGTTGTCCCCATCCGGTGTTTGTATCTGATAAAGACAAGATCCTTGTCCTCACGGTAGAGCCAACCGGACTCAGTCGTTGAGAGATTGTCGACAAGGGGAAGGTCTCCACTTCCGGTACGAATTGCAGAGGGTCCCAGTTTCGCTGAAGATCCTGTTTTGGCGCACCAACTTCCGTATCCGGTGATGACCGAATAGCTTGTCTCGTTTTGAACATAACGGAGCGAAAACGTCAACCGATCTGATTCCTCACGATTTAGCGCGTCCACTCTTGCGCCGCTGCTTACGTGAATACGATTGCCTTGATCACGTAAAATTCCGGTAGAGATATCCGGATCAAGCCCACGCAAGGTATAGAGATTCACCATAATACCTTCCGGATTGATATGTGGCCCACGCCCTTCTGTACAGAACCCATAGAGACCGTCGGGATATGTGCCTTTCAGTTCTCCATCTGTCCATTGCTGGTGCATCGCGCTGATAGTAATTCCCTCCGCAACTTTGGACCAGAATTGGCTTTGATTCTCAGATGTGTGTCGAGCGAGCTGCTGAAGTGCGTAGGCATAAACCAAACCGTTCCACTGTACGGGAACCCCAAACCATGGGTGGGTATGGAAGGATGTACCGAAAACTGGTATAGAACCGAAACGCATGCCGGGCCGGTCTGGCAGATGCCAATGATACAGGAAGGGAAGTCCGGCCGTTGCCCACTGTCCTGCTCTGTTGAGGTAATTTTTCTCTCCGGTGATTTCATAGGCCTCAACATAGGCACCAAGGGCGTGCGCGGCAGCGAGAAGATCTGGTGCATAAAGTGGGCATTCCCATGTTTGCGCACCGCGTGGTACTTCAAAACTCTCCATGTACTCTAGTCCCTTCACGCCGGCCTTTAGCGATTCTGCATCGCCGGTCACCCGAGCATGTTTGAGGAGCATCCGAACGGTCGGAGCACAAGTTCCTAAGACAACGTCTCCTTCATTCCCCAGAGTTTTTGCTCGATCTGTTGTTGGGTGGAAACCCCAGCTCCCGTCCTCCTCCTGCGTCGCGATCCACCGCGTCGCAATCTCTTTGAGACGGTCGAATCCCGCTTCCACCTCCCCAAAGTAAAATGGAGCTTCCCACTTCAGTATGTGGCAAAGATCTGTGGAACATAGTCCTCCCGGTCCCGCCTCTTGGATTGTACGCTTGACGATCTCAAGTGCTCGCCGCCTAACTGATTCATCTTTTATAGTATCGTCTTGCGTTTGGATAAGGTAATCATACCAGAGCAGCGTCGCGAAGCCCGGGGCATTGCCCGGTGTCCAATCAACACAGTGTTGCGATTTCCCTACCTCCTCGTCCCATACGGTTTGCATGAATCCGTACCGAGAAAGTAGGATTTCCTCCTTATCGCTGCGCGGTGCTTTTAGCGGTTCAGGCACATCATAAGCATCTGTCCAGTGGGACATCGCATCTAAAATCGAGGCATTGCCATCAATTATAATTTGCGCCTTAATTGTTAGTGGCTGGTTCGCTTTCAGGCGATACGGCGTCGAAGCTGTCAAATTATTCTCATTGACCCACTCAGGGACGCTGGGCAAAAACAACCCCATCAGGTGGTTCCTTTGATGGTTGTGCCAGTTCGGGGAAGCAAATACTGCTGACGGCATGTTGTGCTTACCATCCCAAGTTTCCAGCGCATCCCATACCAGACCAATGAGCGTCTTCTTGTGTTCCACGGCCATCAGGGGAATCGTGATTTTATACGGATGAGGCACAAGCCGGTTGTTATTCGGCGGAGCAACATCTCGTGAACTCGATGATGCTTCACCAGTTTCCAAGAATTCCAAGCCCGGAAACAGGGCAGCGGTCTTACGCTCACCGAACGCCCCGTCTCCTGCATACAGGATTGGACCGTTAAAAACAGTCAGCTCCCGTTCTTTATCCGCAGTGAGGTTATATTCCACCTTGAGCCGTCTGGACTCCTCAGACAAGGAGAAACGCGCTTCATAAGACCAAAGCACACCGTCTTCGTCTCGCTCTTCAGAGGTCAACAAAACAATCGATTCACCTCGGTTATTACCGGCGAGCTGGTAGATGGTCGGGGTAATCCTGATGTGTTGCGGTTTCCCCGAGGCATTACGATAACCGATTTCCGAAATCGCCTTGCAGGTTGCAGCCTGACGGTAACGTCCATTCTTCGCTGCGAAAAGCAGACAGTATTCAAATCCGTCAGTTCCTCTGGTGAAGAGGGCGCGTAAATGCTGATTTTCAGTGACGACGTGTCCGTTCTGATCATACGTGCACAATTCCGAGGCAGTCTGATTGGAAATCCTCGGAATCGCTGGTAGAAGTACGACGTTTTGTTCAACACTTTGGCGAATTTCGCCTGTCGCCAGTTGGCATCGCAGTACGACCGACGCGCGTGCCGTCGACTCACGCGAAAAACTGCGGATACTCCATGAAAACGTCGTTTCTTCACCGGGGTTCAGCCTTTTTAACGGCTGTGTTGTTCGGCCGCGTCGCAACTTAATCCGATTGATCGCCACAGAGGCTTCGTGAATAGGCTCAAGTGGCACTAGCCCGTTGTTGCGAACGGTGCACTGTAGATCGAAATCCTCTCGTGCGGTGAGGAGTGCAGCGGAGGGTCCTACAGCTACGATTTCTAGTTTCGGCTGCTCCGCGTACAACGCCAACTCAACAACGGAGGCTCCCGCTTTAGTTTGTATTTGCTGGCTTAGCTCATCTGCAATTTCTGAGGACCATGTCGAGGTTTCCAGATCGAATTCGACAACCGAGAGCTCCGG
>JAJECO010000001.1 GCA_022822005.1 Candidatus Poribacteria bacterium | reverse complement strand
TCACGTTTGACGTTATCAACAGCTGCAAACTAACACCAGTGGTTATTATTCAAATGTATCAGTAATTATCATTTTTACCATAATTGGTAATTCAGACACAGGGCACATGCCGCCCCGCCCCGATGCTATCGGGGCAATTTACACCGTATCTTCCAATATCGTCGCCACATTCTCAGAGATCCGTTCTTCCAACTGATGCGCTTCGGCGTTCAGGGCCTCCAATTCCTCGTGGAGTTCTCCCAGCCGTTCCGCAAAGTCAAACGTATCTCCCTCCCGCGCTGCGACGCCGACATATCGCCCCGGATTGAGGCTCCACCCTTGCGCCTCAATCTCCGCAACCGTCGCCACCTTGCAGAGGCCCGGCACATCAACGTATACACCATCGGGGAATTTCGACGCCATCATATCCGTGCTGTCATGTTGGTTGTCCGGGGTTTCGCCTCGATATAGTCTCGCAATGTTCGACAAGAACTCAATCTGTTGTGGCGTGAACTCCCGATGCGCCCGATTGATCTGTCGGTAAATATGGCGGGCATCAATGAACAGCACCTTATCCGCCCGCTCACCTTCCCCTTTGGATTTGTCGAAAAACCAGAGGGTGCAGGGCAGCGTAACGGTGTAGAAGAAATTGGCTGAGATGCTCACCATCACATCGACGGCACGGGATTCGATAATCTGCCTGCGGATCTCCAATTCAGAGGCGCGGGCATCGGCGGCGGAGTTCGCCATGACAAAGCCAGCCCGACCGGAGGCGTTAAGTGCGCTGTAGAAAAGCTGAATCCAAAGATAATTGGCGCTGTCCGCGCGGGGCATCCCGAACGGGAATCGTGGGTCATCCTTAATGCGTTCCCTGTCCACCCGGTTCACGTTGAAGGGTGGATTCGCCATCACGAAGTCGAACGTGTCCAAACACCGATGCGGATCTTCGTAGTAGCTATTCGCCTGCCGGATATCACCTTCCATTCCGTGCACGGCGAGGTTCATCTTGCAGAGCCGAATCGTTTCTGAAACACGCTCTGTGCCGTAAATGCTGATTTGACCGTTCCCATTCTTTTGGTGATTATGGATAAACTCGGCGCTCTGGACAAACATACCGCCGGAGCCACACGCTGGGTCCAAGATACGACCTTGGAACGGTTGAATTATTTCGACAATCAGTTTTACGAGGGAGGTAGGTGTGAAGAACTCGCCGCCGCGCTGCCCTTCCGCCATGGCAAAGTTACCCAAGAAATACTCGTAGATCTTGCCGAAGGCATCGCCTTCGATATCCATCGGAATCTGTGCCATAGCGCGAAGGAGTTCAATGAGGATATTCTTTTCAAATCGGTTATAGGTCTTGGGTAAAACACCATCAAGCTGTCTGTTTTCTGCCTCGATCGCCTTCATCGCATCGGTGATAGCCTGCGCTATGTCCTCGCCCTCTGGTAGGTTCAACAGATACTGGAATCGGGCTTCCTCCAGAAGGTAGGGCACACTGCGCGCTTGATATGCTGTTCTCTGGCCCGTGCCGCTACTGCGCCTGCCGCTGGTGGATGCCGCTCCGCTGATCTCCTGCTCCTCCTGCGTGAATTTGTGGTCCGCATACCGCAGGAATATCAGCCCCAGTACGGGTGTTGAATAGTCAGCCCCTCTGAGCCGTGAGTTCGCTCTCAACTCATCTGCCATCGTCCATAGACGGCTTTCGATACCGTTCTGATTCGTATTCAAATCATCACCTCCAAACGCTCTTTTTTAGTTCAAATGGTATTAGGTTGATTTTAACCCAATAGGACGCCAACCTTCGCAAAGTTTCCGAAGTTCCCCTAACCCCCCTAGCCCCCCTTGTCAGGGGAGTTGGGGGATTTAGGGGATTGGCTGCACATTGAGAGTGTCTCAGTAATTGAGAGGTATGCATAAATCGCTTTCGTGTGGGAGCGTGCAATCTGCGATTCAAACAAATGGCACATGTCGCCCCGCTGGGGCTTTGGGGTATGGGGCTATCGGTATGCTATAAACATGTCGCCCCGCTGGGGCTAAATGCACCCTGCCCCGTCCTAAAATAGTCCCGTTTCACGTTTCGGTTTCTATCCCCGATAAATCGGGATTAAGAAACCTGAAAATCCTTAAATCCTGAGAATCCTGATTCAGACAATAATGATGCACACCCCTCAAGTAATTCTAAAATCTACCATAGTTCAAATGGTATTAGGTTGATTTTAACCCAATAGGACGCCAACCTTAGAAAAATGGATTATGCGCTTTTTCTTCGCCGACGGTTGTGGCGGGACCGTGTCCGGGGAAGAGTTTTGTATCGTCGGGCAGCGAAAGCAGGTAATTCCTGACGCCGGAAAGCAGATCGGTATACGAAATGTTCGCGCCGCCGACCGATCCCGCAAATAGCGCGTCCCCAACAATCACTGTGGAACGGGTGTGGAAACTGCAACCGCCGGGCGTGTGTCCCGGTGTGTCGAGCGTTTTCACGGAGAGGTTGCCGACCGCAACCGCATCTCCGTGATTGAGGAGCCGAAGTTGGCGGGTGCTACGTGGTTGTGGTTCCTGGGCGTGGATATATGTCGGGCAGCCCGTCGCCCGCTCGATTTCCATCAGACCGTTCGCATGATCGCCGTGCGCGTGTGTCAGCAGAATCAGGGCAGGTTCGACGCCTGTCTCCGTTACCTTTTGCAGTACATCGTCTGGATGCGCCGCTGTGTCGATGATCGCAGCTTTATTGGTCGCTTTGCAGACGAGCAGATACGCATGGACGGGCCATCCGCCGACATCCGCTGTGATAGTAATAACCTCCAATGCGTCGTCGTATCCCGATGGGATCGGTTCCGGTCCCCACCGTTCCATCGCAATGTCCGCCAACCTTTCACCGTTGAGATTGAGGCATTCTGCGATCTTATGCACCTGATCTTCTGTCGGTTTCAGCGTGTAGTCCTCCATCTGGGACACCTGCGCCTCCGTGAGTCCTGCACCGGCAGCAACCTCACCCACGCTCAGGTCGTTCCCACGCCTCGCCTTGCCAATAATGTCTCCAAATTCATCTTCAAGTGTGTAAGCCATTGTTGATTATCTCCTTTGTTTGAGAATTGAGTTGAGTTGATCTCCGCTTGCAGTGGATTGACAAATCCACTGCACCTCTGCGGGTATGGCTTGGATATGTCTATCCAAGCCGAGCGGAGTGTTTGGGATTAAATAAAGAACCAAAGAAACCGAGTTTTTCCGAAAAAACTCGGTTTCTCTGAACTGCCTTTTACTCATTTCGGGTTGCTCAACCCAGAGGTGTGTTCATGGATGCGCTGGCGTTCGATATTCGCATACGGGTCGGCGCGACGGGTGATCCCGGTGATGGCGTCAACCGATTCATCCGCCTTAAACCGCGTGTACAGTTTCCGTGCCTTCGCCGCCATCACCTCATTCTTGAGCGCACGGTAACACAGCATCATGTTGTAGTGGGCGTCCAGATCCTCCGGGTCAACCGCCAACGTCTTCTGAAATTCTGCAAGCGCCGCTTCATACTTCCGCTGGAGGTAGAGCAGCCTACCGATCTCATTCAGAACCCGACGGTCTCGCGGAAATTGGAGGGCGGCTATCCGCAGGTGTTCGAGCGCGTCGTCATATTTGCCGTACGCCTTCTGAACCAGCGCGTAGAAGTAGTGCACCTTCGCTCGGTGTGGGTTGCCGGGGGGCAGTGCTTTCTGAAGCGTCATTGCTTTGTCAAGCATCTCCTCCGCCCCTCTCATATCGCCCTCCTGAACCCGGCACCGTGCGACGTTGACCCACCCGTCCATATAGTCAGGTTCAATCTCCGTAACTCTCTGGAACACCGCTTCCGCGCCTTTGAGGTCGCCCTGAAGGAGTAGCCCTATCCCGTAGTCATTCCAGCGCTCACGCTCGTTCGATTTCGGATTCGCGGCTGAACCCCCGGTTACTGGCTCGCTCGTCCTATCCTGATCCGTCACCCGCAGCGTTGCCCTGTCTTCTGCCATGACGACGATTGGGAGGTTAGGAATTGCCTTGATCTGCCCTGCGACGTCCGATGTGTTTCCTGTGAAGACCCAACGTCCATTGTCATAGCCTTTACCGACCTGAAAGTCGGTGTCCTCCGGATCGCGCACCCCCGCATAAGCCCACTGCGTATGCCACCAGTTGAATTTGCGGTAATTCAACTTGGCGTGGAGATGAATCGCATTCCCACAGTCCGGTGGGATGAGGAGCCGATAGTGAACGGTATCCGCAGCGCCGGGGGGGATGGTGTTTGAATAGAGGACTGTCCGCGCCGCCCACGCATTACGTTTATTGATGAGGTTTCCGTGTTCGTCTAACATATATGCCCGATAGAAGTGCGCCCCCGGATCGACAGGTCCATTCCCATCCTCCGCTTCAATCCCTCCACTCCAGAAAATGATTTTCCCGTTTTCGTCCGTCGCCTTCAACTCCAACCAGAGATCGAAGGCATCAATGGTGCCGGCGGGGAATCGGTGCCCTACGTTCCTTGTCCGAACTACAAGGTCAACCCGAACCTCCTCGCCGCGCCGAACCGTTGCGTTGGAACCGTCGATAGGTGCGACCAGCTTCGTTATGTCCGTTACCGTGCCCACGGCGTGTCCCTGACTTCCGCTCTCCATCATGCTGAAGGTGCGAAGTTGCGGTCTGGCGGGGGACGTGCTGATACCCGCTGCCCCATGGGATTGGGGTTGGATCGGTGTTGCAGGACTTAGCGCGAAGATATCCACGCTCACCTGATTGTCCTGAAGAAAATCGACCGTCACCTTAAGCTGCTCGTCATGCTTGTTCACGAAAGGGAGCGCCGTGTTTGCTGCGGGAAAGCGGTGGCTGTGCACTTTCCCGTCGATATTCGCCGCGTCTTTCGACGGAACCAACGGCATGTGACAGTCGACACACTTCTTCGGCTCTTCGGGGTAGTAGAAAGACAACGCACCCTGATGCGAGACACCGCTCATCTGCCACTGATCGTAGTCGTCAAACCCGCGAAACCAGCGGAAATTGTTGACCGGCTCATCGAGATGTACCTTGTGACAGGTGGAACAGAACTCTGCGGTGTTCTGACGGTGGAACGGCTTGAGGAAACTCTTTTTATGGGGTTCTGGATCCAGTTTAATCAGATAGTTGTGGAGTTTGCGGATTGCGGCGCTTTCGCTGGCAGCCATTTCGTGCAGCGGCGGATACTTGATGATATATCCGCTGTTGCCCATCGTGTCTTTGACCTTCTCCATCGAGTGGCACGCTGTACACGCGAGTCCGGCTTGGGCGGCGGGGGTGTGCATATTCTCCCGGATCGGTCTGTCCATCACGCCGTTCAGCAGGATTGCGGGATCGTGGCACCCACCGCACCACTTGGACGGTTGGATCCCATTCACATCCTGCATATACATGATTGACTTGCGATACCACTGATTGTTAAAGGAGGCGAAGTGATGCGCCGATTCATTCCACTGCCTGTAGATGTCCGGGTGGCATCCACTTGCAGCGCAGGTTTCGGAGGTCAGAAAGAAGTCGGTGGGGATCAGATCGCCGGTATAGGTCTCGACGGAGGCGGGAAAGAACGGTCCATCGGTGCCACCGCCCTCCTCATACATGCTGGTCGGTGGGGAGAGCGGGTTTTTCACCAGATAGTCTGGGTTGGGTCGATAGTGTTGGATCAATCTTGCCCCAACGGGAAATAGCAGGCTAATAAGGAGAACAATACCGGTAATCTGTGCCGCTCTGTGCGAAAATTCCGATCGTTTCGCCAAAATCAACAGATGTCCGACAAATAGAATCGCCCCGACCGTCACCGCCACGATATGGAGGATGAGCAGCCAGCGGTTGGGCGTCGTGGCACCCACAAACATCAGGTACACGCCCGAAATCGCTCCAATTCCCAGAGAAACCACCCCGCCTTTGCCGATAGTCGACATGCCGGCGAAACGCTTGCACACATAGACAATAAACGGGACAATCAGCGCAACGCCGAGGACGATGTGGATCAGGACGTTCCCGATGTAAAATAGGGTCGGTTCACCGAAGCTAATCAGGTACGCGCTGTTGATCAGCAGGACGAGGAAACCGAGAAGTAGGAGTTTTGTCCGGAGTCGCATGGCTGGGGCTGTCTCCTGACCACAGTTTTGGGTTTGACAAGGGTTTGGAAGGGGTTGTATAATTGTTTCTAATTCTATCAGGTTTTTCCGGCTGTTTCAACTTGAAAGTTTTCAAGCAAAAATTATGAACATTAAATTATTCGATGGTGTTGCCCTCACAAGCGATTTACCTGAATACGATCTCAGGCGTGGACAAGTTGGCACGGTGGTTGAGATTCTTGCAGATGGTAAAGCGTTTGAGGTGGAATTCAGTGACCGTGACGGACGCACTTATGAGTCGGTTGGTTTACGTCCTCATCAGATCATGGTTCTCCACTATGAGCCGCTAAACACCCAGCCAAGGTCTGCCATAGAACAGACCGTTCATAGAACAGACCGTTGATACTTAATCCCCCGTTGCAGTCCTCCTAGTTCTGATTTATTGAGGTGATGGTGAAAGATACGGTTTTATAAGAGAGTGGGGCTATCCGCCTGATTAATAGTTTAGTGTGTCTTAGCGGTGAGTAAAAAAGAAAACCAGTTGCTACAATTTGGTCTATGTCTCAATAATGAAGGATACCCTGCTTCTCTGGAGGTAGGGAAATTGTATCGTGTGATCCCTGATGATGACGCTGCGGCGCACGGCTATATTCGCGTTATAGATGAAAGCGGAGAAGATTATGCCTATACAGCGAGTCGCTTTCACCTGATGCAACTGTCTACCGCCGTTGAAAAGGCGTTATTGTCTGCTTCATAAGCGTAGTTGCTGTTCAACGGTTTTTCAGTAACGAGTCTTAAACGGGCGGGATGCTCCTGCAGGGGTCGGTCCCGCTTGCTAAATAACGAAAGTTGCCACGTGTCGCCCCGCTGGGCTTTAGAGATTTGGATTAGACGTCCTCTGCTAAACACATTGCGCTCCTCTGGAGCGCGGGGATTGGACGCATCATTTTGCTATAGACATATCGCTCCTCTGGAGCGAAAGATTAAGTTCTTTGGCTTTAACAGAAAACCGATGGATTTTTAATTCCTAACAGCTTGAGTTGCTAAATCACAAGGAGATACACTATGCACTTGACAGAAGCTCAGATTTCCTCGTTCCATGAGGACGGTTATTTGCGGTTGGAAAATGTACTGGATACAGACGACCTGCAGCCAGTCATTGACGAGTACTCCGATATTATTGACAAGCGTGCACAGAAGCTGTACGCCGAGGGAAAGGTGAGTTCGCTGCATGAGGACGAACCGTTCACGCGGCGGCTGCTGCTTCTGGCGAAGGAGGTTCCAGAAGTCGCTGGCAATCTGGACATTATGCAGGAACGCGGCGAGGCGACCTTCAACTTCCTGAAAAACCCGAAGATTCTGGACGTGGCGGAATCGCTCTGCGGTTCAGAGATTGTGTGTAATCCGATCCAGCACATTCGGGCGGTCCTGCCGCATCGTGCAACCGGTGGGTCTCCGACCCATTTCCATCAGGATATCGGTGTGTGTTGGCCCGACACTGATCCCTACTTTATGCTGACTGTCTGGGTGCCTGTTGTGGACGCGACGTTGGAGAACGGTTGTTTGGCGGTGCTGCCCGGCAGCCATAAATATGGCCTCCGGCAACATGCATATACCCCCGGATTAAACGTACCTGATGAAGAGCGTCCACCGATCCAATCTAAGCCGCTGCCCGTACCCGCTGGTGGGCTTATCCTGTTCCACAACTACACGCTGCATCATGCGCTCCCCAACGAGTCGGACGAGGTCCGTTGGAGTTTTGATCTGCGCTATCACGATGCCTATATGCCATCGGGTCGCCCCTTCTATCCGACGTTCCTCATGCGCAGCAAGTTCCGTCCAGATGCGCTGCAGACCGATTATCAGACATGGTGTGACCGGTGGGAGTTCGCGCTGATGGCAGGGAAGGATGCCGTGCGTTATCGTTGGAAACGGTAAGTTTTCGCTTTACTACATTTATTAGATTCTTGTGGGGAGAGCAGTATAAATGCCGCCAGAGGATTCGTTTTTTCAACAGGTCAACCTCAACTTTGACAGAGCCGCTCAGTTTACCGACTACCCTCCCGGTCTACTTGAGCAGGTCAAAATCTGCAACAGTGTCTGTCACATGACATTTCCACTCGAAAGGGATGATGGAGAGATCGAAGTCATCCATGCGTGGCGAGCGGAACATAGTCATCACAAACAGCCGACAAAAGGTGGAGTTCGTTACAGCACGTTGGTCAATGAGGACGAGGTGATCGCACTCGCCGCCCTGATGACATACAAATGTACCATCGTCGATGTGCCGTTCGGTGGGGCGAAAGGGGGCGTTCAGATTGATACCAAGAACTACTCCACCGCGGAATTGGAGCGCATCACCCGTCGCTATACATACGAACTGATTCAGAAGAATTTCATCGGTCCGGGCATAGACGTTCCCGCTCCCGACTACGGTACCGGCGAACGCGAAATGGCATGGATCGCCGACACCTATAAATCGTTTACGCCAGACAAGTTGGAGGGATTGGCATGTGTGACGGGGAAGCCGATGGAACTGGGCGGCATTCAAGGGCGGACGGCCGCGACGGGTAGGGGCGTGTATTTCGGTATCCGGGAGGCGTGCGGTTTCTCAGAGGATATGAAAGTGCTCGGGTTGACGCCCGGCTTGGAGGGCAAGTCGGTTGTCATTCAGGGGTTTGGCAACGTCGGGTACCACAGCGCCAAATTCTTGGAAGAAGGTGGGGCGGTGATTGTTGGATTAGCCGACATGACCGGTGCCATCTACAATCCGAAAGGATTGGGTGTTGAGGAGGTCTTCGAACATCGAACCGAAAAGGATTCCCTTCTCGATTTTCCTGGGGCGACCAATCTCCCCAGCTTAACCGACATCCTCGAACAGGAATGTGACATTCTCATCCCTGCGGCACTTGAAAATCAGATTACCGGCGAGAACGCCTCTCGAATCAAAGCCAAGATTATTGCGGAGGCTGCAAACGGTCCTACGACCCCCGAAGGAGATGAGATTCTCAGGGCGAAAGGTGTGTGGGTTATTCCCGACGTGTATCTGAACGCGGGCGGCGTTACTATCTCTTATTTTGAATGGCTCAAGAACCTTTCGCATGTGCGGTTCGGTCAGTTGGAAAGGCGTTTTGAGGAAAATAGGGACCGTAATCTTTTGAAAGCAATGGAGGACGTATCGGGGCAACAGTTTTCAAAAACCGAGCGGGATCGGTTGGCACATGGCGCGACAGAAGAGGATCTGGTGGAGGCTGCACTTGAGGAAACAATGGTGACCGCATACGATGAAATTAGAAGGGAATCAAAGGCGCTTGGGGAAGCAGCGGACTTGAGAACCGCGGCGATGGTCCTCGCTATCCATAAGATTGCTGGGTCTTATATACAGTTGGGGATCTTTCCGTAGTACACGTAACTGTGGAAACGGGATTCGGCAGCGCTTCAACCCAAATTTTATAGTATACTTCGTTCAGGCACAAAGCCCAACTCTTCCGCGATTTGACTGATTTTGTACACCGGATCCCGTTCATGTCCGGGGCGTGCGTAGTGGGAGAGATCTATCCGGTCGGCATCCGCGCCGTACCACCCACGGATAATTTCAGGGACAGTATCCTCAACACAAGCTTGTGTCCCCACCGCGTTCAGGATGCGAACCCCCGGCTTATGCGAGGCTTCTGCGGCAAGCGTCAGACAGCGAACCGTATCGCTGAGGTACATGTACGAGATCGTTCCCATCGACCACTGCCCTACCGGGCCCGCCTTTCTGGGTGCCAACTCGCGGTCATCGGGTGCGATGCTTGCCAAGCGGATATTGATAAAGTCAAGATCCGCGTTCTGGCGTGCGAGATAACGGGAGGTCTCCTCCATCATATACTTCGAGAAGCCGTATCCCACCCGATCCAGACACGGGTGTTCGTCGGGCATCGGTAACTGTAACGGTCTGAACAGGGGAGACTGCATTCCGACCGCCGCAATCGAACTGGCGAGCACAAACTTTTTGCAGCCGCCGTCTATGAAATACCGCACCAGTTGGTATGTTCCCATAACATTGACCCGGAGCAATTCCTCCTCGGTCCCACCACCCGTTACCGCCGCAAGGTGAACTACGACATCAATCCTGTTAGGGTCTATTTTCCGAAGGTCGTCGGGCGATGTAAAGTCCCCTTGAATCGACGTCACACCCGCTACCTCTGTTTTCTGCCTGGATATACAGAAAACCTCGTGGTCTTTCGCCATTGATTCAGCGAGTGCACGTCCAATAAATCCACTGGTGCCGGTGATTAGTATTCCACTCATTCTATGTTTTCTCCTTCCGAACGCATCCGTGCGGGGCAACAATCAATCTTCCGACCATCGTATCACCGCACCGACCACATCCTTAGCGTTGTCTTTATTGATAGCATCGTATAGGGCTGGCGAATCCTCCGCGTCGACACGATGTGTGATCGTGTGATGCCAGGGCAGAACGCCCGTCGCCATATTTTTGAGTACAGCACGTCGGCAAGGCGCGAAGCCATCATCGCACGGGTAGAACATCGTCAACCGTTTGCCGTGGGGTGGCGCGAATTGGTAGGAGAGCGGGTCTGTGCCGTAATGTCCTTGAAGTATAAACTTGCCGTACCGTCTACACAATTCAATCGCTGGATCGACACACGCGGGAATACCGGTGGACTCAAAGACCACATCGGCACCGTCAGGCGCAATCTTTTGTAGCTCCTCCACCACGTTTTGAGTGGAGCCGTTAATTAGGTAATCCGCCCCAAGTTTTTGCGCCACCTCCAACCTGTTCTGTGCCAGATCAATGGCAACGACGACGCAGCCCCGATGGCTACAAGCAGCCATGACCCCCAACCCGACCAATCCCGCGCCGTAGACTGCGACAACGTCCCCCATCCGCGGGTTCGCCATGTCAACGCCGTTCAAACCGACCGCTGGCATCACAAACAGGCTCGCAGCGTCAGCGGGAACGTCGTCGGGCAGCAGTTCCAGGCCGTGCGTTGTCCCCGGACTAACAAGGGCAGCGGAGCAGTGGACACCGGATGCGGCTGAAACCTGTCGTCCATCGGGTAGCCGCATCCCCTCCCGGTTATCGCGGTAATAGACCTTATCGCCGGATTTGAACGCATCGACCTTATCGCCAGCGCACTCAACGACACCGACCCCCTGGTAGCCGGTGCACAGTGGATACTCGCCCCAAGTCGGTATTTTGTTGCGGATCAGGGCGAACTCTGTCCCAATACTAACCCCGCTGTACAGCGATCGTATCAGGATATGTTCCGGTCCCGGATCGGGCAGGGTGACGTCAGCATAACTAAAGTTCTGATTTTCGTCGCAGACAAGTGCTTTGGCTTGCATTTTTCTAAACCTCGTGTTCAGGCATTCGGGTGTCGAGTTATGGATCTTGATCGATTAGTGCTGTTGATACTCAACGGATGAAACTCAGAAACGGGGCAGGTCATGCGTCACACGCCGCGTGTTATATTCGAGTTGATAGCGAAGATGTTCTGGGGTCTCTGGGTACTTTTCTCCGTGTGGATACGGGTAGGTAGACATGCCGTGAAATGGTAACGGCGCAACCGTCTGCGAAGTCAGCGTGTTGATGTCGCCATCCTTGTCCCATCCATCGCTGTAGAGGATAAAATCCCGCTTCCAACCCGTTTCCAACGGCGGCAATCCCTCCGCATCAAACTCGACTGTCATCTCGTCCCCCGCATTCAGGATGACATACATATCGTCAATTTCTTCGAGTAAGGAGGTTACTTCCCCGTACCGTGTGTAATGTCCCGCCAGATCGCGCCACTGTCCTGCCGTTTCAACCTCATTGTAATCGAACAGATGCGGTCCGTGTGGTGTCGGGCGATACATCTTGGAAAAGCCGCGATAGTGGAGATCTGCGTGAGTCGGAGACAACCTCGTGATACGCATCGGCACATCATCTCTGCCAATAGTGAAAAACGCCGAATCCCAGTAAATTTGCATATCGGTCGCGATCTTGACCTGTCGATCGTCCGAAAGGAATTTGCCCGTCAGATCGATGCAGATGGTTTTATTCTTTCCCGCAGGTATGCCGATGGGGTTGATGACCGTCTGCCATTGTCCGTCCGCATCACGAACCTGTAGGTAAGGAAACGCTGGGTTAATTGACGGATTCTGCGAGAGTGACAGATTGATACTGGTATCTGTTGGGAAGATCCAGCCGGTAAGGAATAGGGTAAGCCCTTGGTCATCAGGCACATCTCCCAAATCAAGCACGATGAAGTGGGGGGCAACGACACCTTGGAACACACCCGGCTCATGTTCGACCGCATAGCGATAATCGACCGCTTTGAGCGCATCGGAGACATCGTACCCATGGTGGTCGAAGGCGATGCGTGGGTAACGAATTTCTTTTGCCGTGTAGATCTTGAACTCAGGGAACGGCGGGGGGGTATATCTCTCATCGGTGAAGATTTCTGTGTCGGCGGGGTGGTCTACGACGAGCAGCTTGACCAGATCAAAATAGGCGGTTTCCCACAGTTCCTCCGTAACCTGAATCGAATAGCTGTCCCCTTTCGGCTTCATCAGTTCACCGGGAATCTTGACGTAATCCGCGGTTTCGGCAGCTGCAAGGAAACCCATCGGCGTGACCATCCCCAACGGGCTACGCCACAAAAGGTCCGTCACAAACTGATAACCACTACCGTCATAGACGTAGAGGAATGGACACGATCCCTTCAACACCTGCTTTTCGAGGATGCGCTGATTCGATTTGGGTTGGATGACATTTTGCGGGACCCCGTTTGTCCAAACAACCCGCAGCACGTCCGCCTGCTTCTCTTTCCCCAAGCCGAAATGCGTTGCCGGGGCGGTAACATATTTCATCTGGTAAAGCTCGCCTGCCTTGAGTTCCACCTTTGCGCCGATGCCGTCTATATTGTTCTTATTATTGCCGGCGTCGATACCTTCCAGTTTCACCGCCAGCCAACTATTTTGGCTGCCGCCCTCGTTGCGCAGCACCATAACTCCGCCATTCGCGTCAATTAGGAAGAGGTCGAGGTCGCCGTCGCTGTCGTAATCGCCGATTGCCCCATCACCGCCGCTCCGAATCGTCTCCGGCAAGAGATGTGAGGTATCGGTGAAACGTCCCGTCCCATCGTTCCGAAACAGGAAAACGCCACGATCATTGGCCCTCTGCGGTTCACCAAGAAACCATAAATCTAACCAACCGTCGTTGTCATAATCGAGAAAATAGGCGTCGGAACCGCGTACACCCTTAGCAGTGTCCGAACGCGCATCGAGGACAAAGGTGCCATCACCGCGGTTTCTATAAAGTTGATGGGGTGTTTCGCCGTCGGTAGCTAAAAACAGATCAATATCACCATCGTTGTCGTAATCACCGACCGTGACCGCTGTAAATGCGTGGTTTTGGGGCAGTCCTATCTCCTCCGTCAACGCCTGCATCTTTCCCTGACGTAGGTTTGTGTAGAGCGTACAGCCCATCGTATCATTAACAACAAATAGATCTATATCGCCGTCATCGTCGAAATCAGCGAGTGCCGCACCTCGTGCACCGGGCTGTTCCACTGAGATAAAGGTTTGATCGCTAACATCGCTGAAAGTATCGTCCGCATTATTGCGATACATCTCCACCTTGTCGCCGGTTGTGAACAGATCCAGATCTCCGTCATGATCGTAGTCAACGAATAGGGGTGCTCCTCTACGCTGCTCCTTTGAATCCTGATCCGGTTGGGTGGCGACGAAATCTGTCATCTCGGTGAAATTGCCCGCTCCATCATTGCGAAGGAGGGTAAGCCCCTTGTCTCCGGACAGGCATAGATCCGGGTCGCCATCCTTATCAATATCCGCAAAGGTGGCAGCATCTGCGCGGTCCCCGATTGTTGGGACAGGAACAAATGTCCCACCGTCATGCCGAAAAAGAGTAGGAACAGCGTCTAAAGCAGCACACGCGGCGTACAGGTCGAGATCGCCATCGTTATCGTAGTCTGTCAACAGAATTGCGGAACGTTTGCCGTTCAGGTTCTCAAGTCCGACCTCCTGAGTTGCATCGACAAAGTTGACCCCGATTGCCGGTGTCCGCTTCGCTTTTACTCGCCCCCTGAATCCAGAGCTGAATTCCTCAATCGGATGGCCCAAGATGTTCGTCACCAACTCGCCGATCCCCTGTTGATAGCGGGGGCTCCGCTTCTGAACGTTCTCGAAAATCTGAATATATCGGGCTGCCCCTTTAATGTCGTTTTGGTCTATCAAGAGCAGTCCCTGTTTCAGATACTTCAGAAATTCTTCATCGGCGTCCCATAACAGCGCGTTTAGCTCCATACAGATCCGTTCCGCTTCCTCAATCTGTCCTCGTCGCAACAGTGTATTCGCCAATTTGAGCAGTACCACCACATTCGCTGGAGTTCGCTCATGCAACGCCTGCAGGTGCAAAATTGACGCGTCCATCGCCTCCGGGTCATTCCGCTGGCTCAGATAGTGACGTGCCAACTTATATCGCACTTCAAGGTCATCTGGCGCAAGTTTCACCGCCTCTTGGATTGCTCCAACCGCTTCCGCTGTTCTGCTCTGCGATTGATAGATCTCCGCCAAAATGAAATACAGCTGGCTGTCCATCGGTTCAACTTCAAGCCCGCGTTTGATCCACGTTTCCGCTTCCTCGCGCTGCTTGAGACGTAAGCGTGCAACGGCGAGATTCCCGTAACCGATTGACTCATCCGGTACAAGGTCTATCAACCCCTGAAACTGCTCAATCGCTTGATCTGGTTGAGATTCTTCGAGATATGCCAATCCAAGATTTTGATGGCGGATTGCATCCGAGATGATCTCGTCGGCAGACGGCTGGGAGTAGACAACTGAAGTGTAGGTAAAAAGTAAAACAGGTAGCGTGAAACAGGATAAGAGGCGCTTCATACGTTTAGGAATATGGCAGTTCATATCTTTGTGGTCTGAGGGGGACGCTGGTTTGTGCTGACAAAGCTATAAACACGAGCTGCTTTGGGACCCCAAATTCTATCTGCCTTCCAATTCAGCGCGGACAATGCGGGTCCCGGCGACGAGGTTTTGCAGCTTCAAACAGCATAACCAACGTGGCAGCTGAAAGAAACCACAATCAGGCGAGATGCTCAATCGTTCGGGTGGACAGTGTTTCAAGATTTGGCGAATGCGGTCAGCGATCTCATCGGGCGGTTCGTTCCAAAAACTCTTGATGTCCACGACACCTGCCATAAAGTCAAACTGTCCCTCGAATCGACTGTAGATGTCGTGTTCAACCATCTCACGGTTGGCGAACTCCATCGACAGGCAATCGACGTTCATCTCCAGCAGTGCTGGGAACATCCAGTCGTAGCGGCGTTTGCCGCGGGGACGTGAACCCAAGTTGCCGAAGCAGATGTGAAGGTTCTTTCGCACCGATACGCCATCAAGTGCGTGATTGAGTAGGGCTACCCAATCTTCAAGTTTGCCGGGGATGATGCCAAAGCTCGGTTCGTCAAGTTGGACTTCGGTACACCCTTCCGCCTCAAGCACTTTCAATTCTCGGTTGATAACTTCAGCAAATTCCCAGGCAAGTTCGACGCGATCTTTATACGGATCATCATCTCGGATTTGGATGTGCATGGTCAGTGTCAGGGGACCTGGACAGCACGCCTTGATTCCTTGTCCATCGCCGGCGTTTGCTTTCAGAAACTGAAATTCCTCCACAATACCCAAGCCCGTTGGGATACTCACCCGATCCGCAAGATTATAGCGGGGAACGCTATCGTACGCATACAATCCGGCTTGGCGGAGGACAGGTCGTTCAATCAATCCCTCCATCCGGCCGTAGAAATTCTGCACAAAATACCAACGACGCATTTCGCCGTCCGTGATAGTATCAATGCCAGCCTCTTTCTGATCCCAGATTGCCAGTCGGACAGCGTCGTCATAAACCTCTCGTTCATCGGTAGGTCCATATTTGCCCTCTTTTAGTGCGTCCATTGCTGTCCAGAACCAACCCGGCATTGCGTGAGAACCGATCACAGTGGTGGGAAGTAATTGTTCGTATGGCATGAATTCTCCTCTTTATAAATGTAAGTAAAATTCAGTGTGTTATAGCGAGCTCCAATGCTAATCCTAACTTTAGCACACTTCAGTCAGTTTAGCAACACTTTAGCGTACTTTAATAATGACCGGTTATGAATTATCCCTTGACAATGCTGCTGAATTAAGATAAATTGTTCGCTAGCTTTATGAGGAAATTCATCCTTACAATTCAAAAACTCGCTACCATTCGCGGGAAAATAATCGGAGGATTTTATGAAATTTGTTCGATACCAATCTAATGGAAATGTAAGTTGCGGGACGCTCTCGGGCGACACCATTAACGAGATAGATGGGGATCCGATTTCGGGATATAGTGAAACGGGAAATACCGCCGCATTGGGAGATGTCCAACTGCTTGCGCCGGTCACGCCGGGAAAAGTATTGGCAGTTGGTCTGAACTATAGAAGCCATCTCGGCGGTGCGCCAGAGCCAACCAATCCGGAGATCTTTATCAAGACACCCACCTGTCTAAATGATCCGGAGGGAAATATTGTGCTGCCGGACGGGGATGATGAGATTCATGCGGAAGGTGAATTGGTTGTCGTCATTAAGAACCGCACGAAAGGTGCAACTCCCGAAGAGTCCGCTGCAAATATTTTGGGCGTTACTTGTGGGAACGATGTTAGCGCTCGAACGTGGCAAAGCAACGATATGCAGTGGTGGCGTGCAAAAGCCTCCGATACATTCGGTCCTGTCGGACCCGCTGTGGTGACCGGTCTCGATTACAACGCGCTCCAATTGGAGACACGCATCAACGGCGAGGTTGTTCAGTCCCAGACCACTGCCGATCTGATTTTCCCTGTGGAGGCCGTTGTCAGCTTCGTCTCGCAGGCGATGACGCTTGAGCCGGGAGACGTTATCTTCACCGGCACCCCCGGAACGACAACAGCATTAAAGGCTGGGGATGTGGTCGAGGTGGAGCTTGAGGGGATTGGTATCCTTAGTAATACTGCCGTTGATGGGTAATGGAATATACCGCATAAATCTAAGCGCGCAAGGGGCAATGGTAGTAGAGAGACAAGTCAAGCAGCATGTTCCCGTAGTTCGGACGAATCTGTCAACCCGACTTCGGGGGTTGAAGGATGCCAATTATGAATGACCTGAACCCTACAGATGCCTGTTTTACCTTCCGGGACAATTTTGTTCCGGTGAAGATACTCGCTGGCAACCATATTTTTGAACGGCTCGCACCGCAGCGGACGAGTATCATCTTTGGGGTGACGGAACTGCCGTGGGCTGTTGCTGCTTATCGGATTGAGGGGCTCATCATACAGTTGGAGCCGAATCTTGCCGAACCGGACGCTATCGCTATCGAAAAGTCAGGGAAAGCACGGCTTGTCCGTGATAATACAGTGATCTACGAATTAGATTGCATCATTCCGCCGGAGATCACCGGACTGCATTCCAATTTCTTCTACCGTTGCCCCGAATGCAACGGGCATGTCTATGAATGTACACATCTCCAAATCGATAAACGGGAGGAGTCTGAACCGTCGTCGGTACAGTCTATCTCCGCGGAGGTCACAGCCTGCCCTGTCTGTGATGGTAAGATCCAGCACCTCGGACAGGGGATAAGCTTTTGCCTTGACTGTGACTGGGAGCACGGCTTGGAACCGATTACCCGGTAAAATGACCGACAATCAGTCTTTGAAGCGGAGGACATCAACAGTTATGAAGATCGTTCGTATCAAACTCTATATCGTCAACGTGCCTGAACGAAAATGGTGGTGGTCTGACGACTTTTATGGACAGCCAACGCACCAGCGATCGGAGCACGGCATTGCGGAGGTCGAAACCAGCGAGGGGTTGACTGGGCTCACCCAGATAGGGCGGGCTACGCCGATGGCAACCATGGAAGCATCGCTGAATGAGTGGTTGGGCAAGGATGTGCTGCAGGTTAATCTCGCTGAATCAACAATAGCGATGGTAGGGGCTTTTGAACAGGCGATACTTGACCTGCGCGGTCAGGCGCTCGGCGTTCCGATCTGGAATTTGCTTGGCGGTAGGCTCCGAGATCGCATCTATGTCACCCAATGTACCGGCTACAAGACACCGCAACACACGGCAGAGGACGCACAGTGGGGATGGGAACACGGTTTTCGCGCCTACAAGATGAAGTGCATCACCAGCAGAGAGACGACGCCAGAGGAGCGTATCCTTTATGTCGCCGATCGTGTCGAAGCGATCCACAAAGTCCTGCCGGATATGGCGGTTCGGCCTGATATCCGTTGGCGACTTGAGGAGGTCTGGGTAGCGCAAGAACTTGCCCGCCGCCTACAGGGGCATCGGATGGATAGCCTTGAGAGTCCGATAACTAAACGGGCGGCAGGCGGCACCTTTTCTGAGTGGCGTCGTCTGCGGCAGACCATCCACCTGCCTGTGGGAGACCATGTCTATAACGCCGAAGATATGATTCAGCGGTTTCAAGCGGAGGCGCTTGATTATGCGATTGTTGGAGGATCGACCGCTTTCGAAGCGATTAGTCAGTCACGTCTTGCCCATGAATTGGGTATGGGCGGTTGGTCACAAACGGTGGCGTACGGACCGGGAGCAGCGATGGGGTTGCATGTGGCTGCCTGTATGCCCCACCTGACGCAGCCCTATGACATGGTTGGACCCATGGCTTGGGAGAACACCTTGGTGAATGAGGATTTTCCCTTTGAAGATGGCTGTTTTCTGGTGCCAGATCGGCCTGGATTGGGATATACTTTGAACCACGATGCAGTTAAAAAATATCTGGTAACGGAGTGCGCTTTTGAGTGAGCTGTTTTCATAACCCATTCGCACTCGAAGACACGATTACTCTAAGTGGAAGATGACGAAAGCATATCAATGAAATCCGATGAAAAAAACGAAGATGGAAACCCTCCATATTTACGGCAACCCTCCCTCTCTCCGAACGGGGACAAAATTGCTTTCTGTTATGCGGGAGATGTCTGGATTGTACCCGCCGACGGTGGACAGGCAAACCGCATAACATCTCATGCAAGCAACGATTCACACCCAATCTTCTCTCCCGACGGAACGCAGTTGGCGTTTGCATCTCAGCGCACGGGTGGTGGAAATATCTACACCCTCTCCCTCGAATCGAATCAACCACCGAAACGCTTAACCTATCACGACGAATCGGTGCCACCTGCCTGCTGGTCTCCGGATGGGCGGTGGCTCTACTTCACCTCCAGCTATGATGGGCTGCGAGGCGCAAGCTATAAGATCCACGTTGATGGGGGGACACCGATCCAAATTGCTGGGGATCCACGGGAAACACATTACAATTTGGCAATCTCGCCCGATGGAAAGACATTAGCTTTTAACAATAACGGCTCCCAATGGTGGCGGCGTGGACAGCACCCCTCTGGGCATTCCGATATCTGGATAGTCAGTGAAGCTGTTGGGGCGGACGATCACCGTCGATTGACGCAATATCTCGGCAGAAATTTGATGCCGATGTGGAACGCCGACGGGACTGGGCTTTACTACCTGAGTGACCGCGACGGTGAGGAAAACATCTGGTATATGACGGTGGAAGGTGATACGGAGACTGAGCCGTTCACCCACTTTTCCGATGGGCGGGTGCTGCGTCCAGCCATTTCTGCGGATGGGAAATGGGTTGTGTTTGAACGCGATTTTCAGATTTGGCTCTTGAGCCTTGAAACCGGAGCGTCTGAACCGGTGAAGATTATTCTTCAAACCGACGAAAAGTCAAACCCGATTCGGCATCATAGCTACACCGCTGGCATCAACGAGTTTGAGCTCGCCCCTGACGGCAAAAAGGTTGCCTTTATCGTTCACGGCGAGGTCTTCGCAGACTTGGCGGATAAGGGGGATAAGGTCAAAAAGGGAGGGGATTCGTTTAAGGTCACAGACACTCCCTTCCGTGAGAGCCAACTGCGGTGGCACCCTGAGAGCGACCGAGTCGTGTACATCTCGGATCGGACAGGGCACAACGAAGTTTTTCGGTATAACTTCAAGGAGCGGGTGGAAACACAGTTGACGGATTCACCAGAGCAGAAATATGCGCCAAAGTACTCGCCCGATGGAAAATGGCTTGCGTATATCCAGGTCTCTTCAGATCCCAATACGACAGCTGGCGACGGCGAAATCTGGTTGATGGATACAGAGTCGGATGAGAAGCGCTCCTTTATTACTAACCAGGCTTTTATAGGTGTGCCTCAACCAACAGAGTTTGTGTGGTCGCCGGATAGTAAGTGGTTAGCCTTTATTGCAACGGATACGAACTTCTTTAGCAACCTTTATGTCCAGCATATCGAAGCGGATAACCCCAAGCAACTAACCTTTTTGAGCAACATCAGCACCGGTGACATTCTCTGGTCACCTGACGGAAAATTTATCATCTTTAACACCGGACAATATCGCGCTGAATCACAAATTGCACGGGTAGATCTCAAGCCGATTCGACCAATTTTCAAAGAAGAAGATTTTGATCGGCTATTTCAGGTCGAGGGCAATCGGAATGAGGAAAAAAAGGAGAACGAATCAGCTCCGCCTGAAGGGGAATCCAGCGAAACGGGGGAAGCCGATTCAGAGCGCGAAGGCGCTGATGAATCAGAGAACGGGGCGGACGGTGACGACAAAAAGGCAAAGGATAAGAAGCCCGAAAAGAAGATTGAGCCGGTTGATATTGAGTTTGAAGGGATCAAACATCGGCTCCGTTTCCTCACTGACTTTAAGCTCAATGCGCTTGCTGAAAGTATTCGCCCTAACAGCAAAGCCCTCATCTTCCGTGCCGCTATGACGGGCCAACAAAACCTGTGGAGTCTGTCCCTTGAGGAGGATAAGCGCGGTGAACTTCCTAAGCAATTGACGGGGACTGCCAGCGGAAAAGGTAATGTGCATTTCGTACCGAATGGCAAAAGGTTTTATTATACAGATGGAGGGCGTATCCATTTTATGCGGATGGGCGAAGACGGGGCGAAGGAAGGGGAGGCGAAAGGGTTAGATACGAGAGCAGAGATTGAGGTCAACTTTCATCTTGAAAAGATGCAAGCCTTCGACGAGGCGTGGCGGTTGATTCGGGATGGATTTTACGATCCACAGTTCCACGGCCGTGATTGGGAACAGATGCGCGAAACATTTCGTTCGGTGGTGGATGGGGTCCAAACACAAGCGGACTTCCGTGAACTATTGAACCTCATGGTTGGGGAATTGAACGCCTCCCATCTTGGAACCATGGGATTGGCTGAAAGCGCACCGGACAGCTTTCTCGGTGTGGATTTTGATCGAGAGACGTTGGAACGGGATGGGCACTTCCAGATCTCCGAAATCGTCCCCGAATCTCCACTTACGCTTCCAGAAGAGCCCGCACTGGTTGGGGAGTATCTGGTTGAGATCGATGGCGTCCGCCTGAATCGAAGGGTCAATCTAACTGAACAACTTCAGCGGAAACAGGGGAAGCGGGTGGTTGTGAAACTCAATGATAAACCCGAACTTGAAGGGGCGCGGGAGCTGACCGTCCAACCTATTGATAGCGGTCAGCACCGAAACCTTCGTTACAAGGAGTGGGTCCGTTGGAATGAGGCGTACGTCCACGAAGAGAGTAGCGAGCGGCTTGGGTATGTCCATATCCGGGAGATGTCTTACGAAGCCTACCTCCAGTTCATTGCCGATCTTGATACTGAAACCCACGACAAGGAAGGGGTGGTGCTCGATGTCCGATTTAACCCCGGCGGACATATTGCCCCCTTCATCCTCGATGTCTTGCACCGCAGAGCCTACACCCAATCGAACTATCGTGGTCTGATTAGTACGACGGACACCAACCTCGCAGGCAATCGTATCTTAGAGCAGCCCGTTATCCTTATCACCAATGAGCACTCCGGGAGCAATGCGGAGATGTTCAGTGAGGGGTTCCAGAAGTTGGGACTTGGTAAGGTGGTCGGTATGCCCACAGCCGGTGCGGTCATCTGGACCTGGGGCTGGGCTCTGCTCGATGGCACAATCTTCCGTTTGCCCCGGCTAAGGGTCTCAACCTTGGAAGGTGAGAATACCGAGGGCACCGCCCGCCCAGTTGATGTTGAAGTTGACCGCCCACTCGGTGAAGCCGCACAAGGGATAGACAGTCAACTTAACGTTGCTGTCGAGCAATTGTTGGAACAGATTGATGAAAATGATGAAGAGCGATAGGCACAAGCGACATCCTACCCAACGGTGACAACCTCTTCTCCTATCCAAGTGTCTTCCAGACTAACCGAATTGCAAACCCCACTACCGCGACAACAAGAACAACCCGAATCCATTTATCCCCTTTCTCGACCGCCCAATGACTGCCAATCCAAGCACCCGTTGCATTTCCGACAGCAAGGGTCAATCCAAGGGGCCAATTAACGTGTTTATAGAAAGCAATTAGTGCAATGATGGTGTAAAAGAATATTACAAACACCTTGATTGCATTGGTGCGAACCAGATCGAAGCCGTTTGTCAGCGTCAGGGATGCAATGATGATGAACCCCACTCCCGCCTGAATAAAACCACCGTAAGCCCCCACGAAAAAGAAGACAATCATTCCGATAATTTTACGGAATACGCTGAGGTTCGCAGTTTCCCTTTCCCATCTCTTGGTTGGATTGGAAAGGGTCACAATCAATACCGCGATCATAATTCCAGCGAGAACTCGGTTGAAGATAACGTCATCCGTTTCAACAGCAATCTGTGCACCGAACCATGCCCCAACAATCGCGGGCAGGGTAAGGAGCACACTATAGCCAAAGTCAGAAACACCTTTACGACGGAACCCCATAATTGCGCTGAAATTCTGCACGAACACCGCGACTCTGTTGGTTCCGTTTGCTGCTGTCGCCGGGGGTAAACCGAGGAAAATGAGAACAGGAAGAGTGAGTAATGATCCGCCGCCGGCAACGGTGTTGAGGAAACCGGCGAAGACACCTGTAACGAGAATGAGCGGGATTTCCCAAAGATTTTCCATATGTTGTTTTTACTGCTCCTCGTTGGTTGGGTTGAAAGATTACCGGTACGATAATCACGATTATATCAGTTTTCGTATAGTTAATCCAACGAAAAACTAAGAACTTGCGATAGAAACTGCTTGGATCGAAAACTCTTCCCGACTTGTGCCGATGAATCGACATGAATCGAGACGGAACGGAGTTGACGTATCAAGGGATTGTGTGCTAAATTAAGAAGGGCTATTCTAAATATGCCTATCTGGGAGGGTGAATGTAGCCCCGTTTGCTCAGCGACCCCTCTGCTCATTTGTTGCTTTTGGAACAGGAGGAAAGAAATATGTTAGCCGTTAAAGAACTGGGCCATGTCGGAATCTACTGCACCGATCTACAACGGTCCAAAGATTTTTACACCCGTATTCTCGGACTCACAGTTACTGACGAGGACCCCGACGGTAATATCACCTTCCTCAGTGCACAACCAGATGAGGAACACCATGAGGTTGCCCTCTGTCCGGGCAGGGACGTGCCGGCAGGGGCAAAAGTTATTCAACAGGTATCCTTTATCGTGGAAGATTTGCCGACCCTGAAGCAGTTTTATCATCGGCTGAAGGAGGAGGGGGTGCGCTTTCGCAGCATCGTCAGCCACGGCATCGCCCTCGCCATCTACTGCTACGACCCCGATGACAATGTTGTTGAGATCTACGCAAAAACGCCCTACAAAGTGGCGCAACCGCTATCTGAACCGGTTGATCTCGAATTGTCAGATGAGGAATTGCTCGCTATTGCTGAGGGGGGCGCACCGTCGTAGTATTGTTATAGAAAGGAGAGGGTCATGAACACAGGATATTCATCAACTATCGCGAGTATTGTCCAGAAACTGGAAACCCGCGATCCGTTACCGCCGCTTGCCCCAAGCGGAGAATGGGATAGTCAACTCACCCATCAGCTTAGCAGTATTTCGTTAGAGACGCTCTTTGATGGACAGTCCATCGAGGACTCAACGATGGGGGATGCCGTGCAGAGCGGTTTGCTGCTCTGGAACGATGCGCTTGATGCGTCACACACAATCTCGCAGGGCATCGAAAGCAGAACGGGCAGCTTCTGGCACGGTATTATGCACCGCCGCGAGCCTGACTATAGCAATGCGAAGTACTGGTTTCGGCGCGTCGGCGGTCATTCCATCTTTCCCGCACTCCGTGAATGCGCGTTAAGGCTGCTCCAATCAGGTTCCACCGAATCGGATTCGCTCGTAAATTATATCGAAGCGATTGAGGGAGCAGAAGAGTGGGATGCCTTTCGGTTCGTCGACTGGTGTGAAGCCGCAGATAGGGATAGGTCAACGCGGGAAACTGTGAAAGCGTTTCTACAAGCTGTACAGGTTGAGGAGATTAAGCTGTTGCTGCATTACTCCTATCAGGGGACACTCACCTAATAACCTTTGGTGTTAGTTGGTGAGGATAAAGAAGAGGTCGTTCGTTCACTAATGAATCAATCAACCAGTGAACAAATGAACCAACACAGGAGGTATCATCATGCGCTTTCATAATGACTTCCGCCGCTACCCGTTACGCATCGTGGCCGGTTGCATACTCATAACGCTCTGTACCTCTTCCGTCGGTGTGGCTTCGATCAAAACCGGTTACAAGTATCAAGAGATCAAGCGACTCCATAGAATGGTCCGCGAAAACAGCGGACCGGCGGAACTCAATATGCTGATTCAGAAATCCCGCACCTTTATCACGGAGCATCCGGAATACAAACGGATTGACCAGGTCTATTATATCTTTGGTCACGCACTGACCAAGGTGGGACAGCCCGAGGAAGCGGTTAAGGCGTATCGACAAGTTGTGGAAAATTATCCGAAAGCCACCTATTTCGCGCCTGCCCTGCTGGAGATGGGATTAGCCTATGATCGGCTCGGTCAACACGACAAAGCGGACGCAGCGTATCATCAATTGGTTGAACACCCAAAGTACGGCTCGCGCTTGTCTACAAAGACCGCGAAGCGGTTACTGGAACTTCCAAAGGAGGACCGTACTGGCGAACGCCCCACAAGTGCCCCACATAGAGGTCGGCCAGATGCACTAATTGGTAAAAAAGCTATCGAGTTTAACGTGAAAGACCTCGACGGTAATGATCTATCGCTTCAGAAATACCGAGGAGATGTGATTTTGCTCGACTTCTGGGCGGTTTGGTGTGGACCATGCGTCGCTGAAATGCCTAACGTGAAGGGGGTTTACGAGAAATACAAGGACGCAAATTTCCAAGTCATCGGCATTAACCTCGATCAGCGTCGGGAGATACTGGTAGGTTACCTACAAAAAGAAGATATTACGTGGCCCCAGTTTTTTGATGGAAATGGCTGGGAAAATCGGGTGGCGAAGATGTATGGTATCAGCGCTATTCCGCAAATGTACCTCATTGATGGCGAAGGCGTAATTCGCAAATCAGATGTGCGGGGGCGCACCCTTGAACCGGCGGTCGCCGAGTTAGTCCGAGAAAACAACGCGAAATTGAAGGGCGGCAAGGCGGCTGGGAAATAGTGTGTAAGAAATCTGTGGATGCTCAGTGAGTCGATGCCCTCAAAATTGTGCACAGAGGAGGCCTCACGAATGAAATCAACGCAAATTTCCATACTAATTGTTCTGGTCCTGTCAGCCGTAATAATCGTCTTAGTTCTTTTAACTATATTTTGGCCTACTCTATTTAATCCAGACCTTATCGTCAAAGACTCTCCGGAATTGAGCTTGCCTGAAGGTGCCAAAGCTCGATCTGACAAAGGTGACATATATGAGGTAGCATACGCTCCGGACGGCAAGCGTCTAGCAGCCGCAAGTTCTACTGGGATCTTGATACGCGATGCGCAGACCGGTGAAGAACTTCATCGACTCGAGGGGCATAAGTCGGTTGTATATAGCGTTGCCTTCAGTCCAGATGGTAAGGCGCTTGCAAGCGGAAGTGGGGACGATACCATCCGTCTGTGGGATGCCGTCACGGGTGACCACAAGCGGACACTTATAGGGCATACGTCTACAGTTTATGGGCATTCAGGTGCGGTCTATAGTGTTGCGTTCAGTCCGGATAGTACGACCCTCGCAAGTGGGAGTGCGGACCAAACCATCCGTCTGTGGGATGTTGCCACAGGTGAACACAAGCGGACGCTCACCGGGCATGCAGGGCAGATTAAGAGCGTTGCCTTCAGTCCTGATGGCACTACTTTGGCAAGCGGGAGTAGGGACCTCACAGTACGGTTGTGGGATGGTATCACGGGGGAATATCTCAAAAATCTCACCGGTCATGGTCGGCGCACCACCTATAGCTTAGCGTTCAGTCCCAATGGCACTATCCTCGCATGTGGCACTACTGACGGGGTGAAACTCTGGGATGCTGCCACAGGGCAGCCCGCTGGTTCGCTTGCTGGAAAACAGATGATTAGTATCGCGTTTAGTCCCGACAGCACGACCCTTGCGAGTGGAAGTGACGACGCTATCGTCCGTCTGTGGGATGTTGCCACAGGTGAACACAAGCAAACATTCACAGGACATACGTCCATCATCCATAGTATTGCGTTCAGTCCGGATGGCAGCACCCTCGCAAGCGGGTCACGGGACGGAACGACGATCCTGTGGGACCTGCACGAATAGGGACGATTTTGATAATTGGAATGTCCCAAATCGTTAGATCAGCCTGATATGTTGTGAAGCAGTTTTGAATTAAAAGTGCGGTTCTTCCTCACTGTTTCTCTTCAGTTATTATTTCCTTCCTAAAATGCCAACTTAAATTCCCGTAATTGAAGTTGACTCACCCATCTGTGTACCGGCGTGGCATTTTTGCGACGACGATGTAGCATAATTGCGACATTCTCTCTGTGTGCATGACCCTCCCCTTTGAATTCATAGCGCATGTAAAAAACAGATGTAGAGTCCCCCGGGGAACGGGTTTGTCCAAATATTCGGTTTTCTGCACAGTACGCTTTACATGATTCTATATAACTGTGGCATCTAAATTGCTCGTAGCCGATGAACCAAGTAAATTTGGTTCGGTAACGATTCATGTCAGATCCTATCTAGCTCCGTTGAAATATCAATAGAACTTAATGAAAGGAGATGCCAACAGAATCTAATGAAAGCAATGCAATTTTCCACACCCACACTTATCTTTCTGACACTCCTGTTTTTACCAAACACCTTTGCCCAAGATTATACGCGATGGAGTTTACCCGAAGGTGCCAAAGCCCGCCTTGGTAAGGGACGAATATCTGGTAATATTGCGTATTCTTCCGATGGTGCTCGTCTTGCGGTTGCCACTGGTATCGGTATTTGGCTCTATGATGCGGGGACCTATCAAGTTGAAAACTCTCGGAACGGGGAGGTTGCCCTGCTTACGGGGCATACAGATTTGGTCACTAGCGTCGCATTCAGTCCGGATGGCGAGACACTCGCTAGTAGTAGTCATGACAAGACCATCCGTCTGTGGGATTTCGTCACGGGTGAACACAAGGGGGCACTTACCGGGCATACGGAGGGGATCTGGAACATCGCCTTCAGCCCAGATGGGAACACCCTCGCCAGTGAGGATGGTGAGGAGATCCGTCTGTGGGATGTTATCACAGGTGAATACAAGTGGATAGTCACCGCGCATGAGTGGGAGTTCGATAGCATCGCGTATAGCCCGGATGGGGAGACACTCGCCAGTGGAAGTGGTAGGAGGATTCATCTGTGGGATGTTATCACGGGTGAACGCAAACGGACGATCACCGGGCATACATCTGTTATCTCTAGCGTTGCGTATAGCCCGGATGGTAGCACGCTCGCCAGTGGGAGTGGTGGTGGGGCAATCCATCTGTGGGATGTCGTCACAGGTGAACGCAAGCAGACCCTCACCCAGCAGACCCGCACAGGGCATATATCTGGTGTCTCTAGCGTCACGTTCAGTCCTGATGGGGGAACGCTGGCAAGTATAGGCTACGACAGGACCATCCGTTTATGGGATGCGGTAACGGGAGCACATCGGTGGACGCTCACCGGACATAGGGATTTAATCACTAGCGTCGCATTTGGTCCTGATGGGGAAACGCTGACAAGTGCGAGTTGGGACGGAACTATCCGTCTGTGGGATGCCGGCACGGGTGAACATAAGCAGACCGTTACCGGACATACGAATGATGCCTGGAGCGTCACATTCAGCCCGGATGGCAGGACGCTCGCAAGTGGGCATGTGGATACGACAGTGAGGCTCTGGGATGCCGTCACGGGCGAGCACAAACAGATACTCGCTGGACATTGGTCTTACACGGATGAAGGCATACAGATACTCAATGGACATTCGTCTGAGGTCTATAGCGTCGCGTTTAGCCCAGATGGAAACACAGTTGCTAGTGGAAGTGTTGACGGCACGGTAATTCTGTGGGATGTCGTCACGGGTAAATACAAGCAGGCACTCAGCGAGCATAGGTCTTCGATCCATAGCGTTGCGTTTAGCCCCGATGGACTGACGCTTGCTAGTGGCGGGGATCGGCCAGGCGGACCCCTCCATCTGTGGAATGCCGTGACAGGTGAACACAAACAGCCCCTCACCGGGCATACGGGGCGAGTCGCTAGTGTTGCGTTTAGTCCGGATGGAAATACGCTGGCAAGTGGGAGTTACGACAATACCATTTGCCTGTGGGATGTTGCCACGGGTGAACACAAGGGGGCACTTACCGGACATACGAGTCGGGTCTATAGTGTTGCGTTTAGTCCGGATGGAAATACGCTGGCAAGCGGGAGTTATGACAACACCATTCGACTGTGGAATGCCGTAACAGGTGAACACAAAGGGACGCTTACCGGGGAGGCAAGAGTGAGAAGCATTGCGTTCAGTCCGGATGGTAGCCTGCTCGCCGGCGGAAGCACGGATGGAACTATCCGTCTGTGGGATGCCATGACAGGTGCCCCCAAGCAGATCTTCACTGGATATACGAGAATGGTTAGGAGCATTGCGTTCAGTCCAGATAGCACCACACTTGCTAGTGGAGGTAGGGATGGCACGGTACTGCTGTGGGATCTCACCCCTACAATGGATCCGCCACTGCTCGGAGATATCAACCGCGATGGTGTGGTGGACATCTCAGATTTGTTAATTGTTGGTTCAAACTTCGGACTGACAGAACAGAATGATGCCGATGTCAACGGGGATGGTATTGTCAATATTTTGGATCTCGTCACGGTTGCTAGTGCACTCGGCAACGCGGCAGCTGCACCTTCCTTGATCCCACAAACTCTTGCAATACTGACCGCTACTGAGGTCGAAGACTGGCTCATCCAAGCGCAGCAGATGGCACTGACAAATCCTGTCCATCTACGCGGCATTGCCGTGCTGGAACAACTCCTCGTTGCATTGACCCCAAAAGAAACCGTCCTGTTGCCTAACTACCCGAATCCGTTCAATCCAGAAACGTGGATTCCATATCAACTCACCGATGCTGCCGATGTTCAAATCACTATTTATGACACAAAAGGCGTGATGGTGCGTCAATTAGATATAGGACATCAGTCTGCGGGGTACTACACGAATCGGTCAAAGGCAGCATATTGGGATGGTCGCAACGAGAGTGGGGAATTAGTGTCAAGTGGCGTCTATTTCTATCAACTCCGTGTGGGAGATTATTCAGCCACGAGGCGGATGGTAATCGTCAAGTAGGAGGGGATTGTTCGGGACGTATTGAATCTAATTCTCAGACGTTATACGGGCGTGACCTCGCACCTACCGGCTTGACTCTACGGTTCCCTCGACTAACGTAAGGGTTTGATTCGCTTTAACCCCTTCAATGCGTTCCTGTAGACCACTGGGCCAGCGGATCTCCATCCGATCGACTTGGCTATGTTTTCCCAGTCCAAAATGTAACCGCATATCGTTCTGCGATAGGTAGCTTGACCCACTCTGAACCTCTCGAACCTGTGTCAGGTTTCCGGCAGTTACCGTGACCCGTGCCCCGATCGCGTCCCGATTGCTGCGCGTGCCAATGAGTTTGAGAGTCAACCACCTATTTTGTCCACCCCTATTCTCCAACAGGTCTGGAGAGCCCTTTAGGTTCGTCACCAGCAGATCAAGATCGCCGTCGTTGTCGTAGTCAGCGTACGCGAAGCCACGGCTGACCTTCTCCAAACGCATACCAGATCCTGAATCAACACCGACCTCGTCGAAGGTGCCATCCCGATTGTTGCGGAAAAGCTGATTGGGCTGTTCATAAAATCCGGTCGGGTTGAACCCCTGAACATTCTCGTCCAGATGTCCATTGGCGATGAATAGATCCTGATAGCCGTCGTTATTGTAGTCGGCGAACCCCACGCCCCACGCCAAGTAGGGCAAACTCATTGTCCCAATCTGTGACGCATAGCTTACATCCGAAAATAGCCCGTTCCCCTCGTTGTGGTAGAGGGTGTTTGTCTGATCCTGAAAGTTCGTAACGACGAGGTCTAAGTTGCCATCGTTATCGTAATCCCCGAAGTCAGCACCCATGCCGTTCTCTGCTTCCCCATCCTCGCTGAACCCAACACCTGCGGTCAGACTGACATCGGTAAAAGTGCCATCGCCGTTGTTGCGATAGAGGAAGTTTCGATCGGCATCGTTGGCGATATAAATATCCATGTCCCCATCGTCATCGTAATCGCCCCAAGCGAGGGCAAGCCCGCGTCCCGTTGCCCCAGAAAAGCCCGCGGCCTCCGTCACGTCGGTAAAGGTCCCGTCGCCGTTGTTGTGGTAGAGGAGGTCCAATTCCCCCTCATAGAGGCGTGGGTCACAATAGACACGTACCCCTTTATTCATGCAGACCTGATCGGATTCGACCTCATACTTCACATAGTTCGTTACATATAGGTCTAAAAACCCGTCGTTATCGTAATCTACGAAGGCGCAGCTCGCTCCCCAGCGTGTATCTCCGGTGCCGGTCCCCCTCGTTACATCGGTGAAGGTGCCATCCCCGTTATTACGGAAAAAGACGTTTGCGCCGAAGTTTGTCACGTACAGGTCAGGAAACCCATCGTTATCGTAGTCTCCGACTGCACACCCCATACCGTAACCTGTGTCGGCGACCCCGGCTGCCATCGCGACATCGGTGAACGTGCCATCCCCGTTGTTGCGATAGAGCGCATTGTGCGGTGATTCAATTTCTTCGGGTTGTTTCTCCGTCAGAGAAGAGAGATCTGCCCCGTTGACGAGGTAGATATCTTGGAGCCCGTCATTGTTATAGTCCAGAAATGCTGCGCCTCCGCCGAGGGGTTCGACGAAGTATCGTTGTCCGCGTGCACCGTTGTGATGCTCGAAATGGATGCCCGCTTCCTTTGTAACCGATGTAAACTGGATTGGAGCTGCGACGGAAGGATTTCTGATGAGAAGCAGTAGGAAACATACAAGGAAAATAGGCTTCATGCTTTTTGGAAAATTGGAGAGGTAGGCGGCGATGTGTGTAGGTGTTGTGGAGATAGAGCTACATGACCAATAGACGTGAGGACAATTGCAGGCACACGCTACTGTACTGTAACTCGCACAAGGGTTACGGCATACGGAGTATGCCTACTACTATAGGATTCAGGACTTACGCACTTCGATTGTAGTTGCCCGATTCATCGGGCGTTGGGGACGGTATCCAGCGGCGATGAATCGCCGAACTACAGGACTTTAACCGTTTGGCTGCGTAAGTCCTAGGATTAATCGGTTTTCACATAGGTATGTGTCAACGGCTCCCAACCGAGCAGTCGCTTGGCTTTTGACAAGTTAATCTCTTGCTGTTCCTCATCGCCGGCGATGAATACGGCGTCAAAGCCGGTATGTTCGACGGAAAGCCCAGCGAGGTAAGCCCGCGCAAGGTCCTCCTCATCGGTTACCCAGAGATGTCTATGATCGGACTTGGGTTGCCCGCGTTGCTCGATCCACTGTTGGCGGGTCCTGGGACCCGTGATTCGGAGGGCAATGATCGACATGCTGTGTTCACGGCAGAAGTATCGACAGATCCGCTCCCCAAACCCTCCGGGATTATCGAGCGGAACCTCCTCCTCAGATGGATACCAATTCCGTGTCCGTTCATGGACAGTGAACGTACTCGTGTAAATGCCGTGTGCGATACCTTCTTCCTTTGCCGCGTGCAGCACGATATGAAGCCCCATTGCGTTGACCTGATAGTTGGCGATGACATCGTCAAAATCTGCTGCTGATGAGGAATCACTGGTGGGACGCTGCATGACCATATAGATGAATGCGTCCATGCCCTTGACCGCCTGCTGAACGGCCTCCGGGTCGGTCACCGAACCTTCGATATATTCGACGCTTGAATCTTTGGGCGGTGAAAGGTCGAGGACACGAAACTGGTGATGTGATTTCATGTAGGGCAGTGTCATAGTCCCGACATGCCCCGCCCCTCCGACAATTAACACTTTCATAGCAAATCTTCTCCTATTCGTTCACAATCTCACTGAGCGGACGAGCGTCGATGAAGAGTTTCGCACCGTGACTGACATCTGGGGTTGTATCCGCCCCGCATAACCAGTTCCATGTGCGTTGGCGTCGTGCCATGTCGCGATAGGACTCGACTTCGTTGGCGTAAAGGTGTCGCTCTCGGTTGGCGTAAGGCGGTATCTCCTCTGATTCTATCAACCAATCCCGCTTCGGCGGCGCGTTTCGGAAGTACGAAAATTTAATCATCCCACGCCGTTTGGCGTTCAACTTGGGTCCCGCTTTATGCCAGATACCGTAGTGGGTCAGAACGACCGTTCCAGCGGGAACAGTCAAAGAGAGCTGCCCCAAAATATCGCCGTAATGAGCGATTGCCTCCCGATCGACCAACCGATGATGGGAACCGGGCAGCACCATTGTGGGACCGTCCTCAAGTGTGACATCTTGTGGATAGTAGTAGCACTGAAGATGATTGACGCCGTAACCGTATTCGGAGAGACCGTCGGAGTGCCACGTCTGCCCGGGATGCGATTCTTCATATAGGTGATGATGGGCAGTTATGGGCATAAAGAAATTCCGTCCGAGCAGAGAGCGAGCGACGCCAGCCACTTCCGGGTGCAAAAGCACTTCGTTCCGAAAACCGGGTGTGCAAGCGAATTCGTTAATTCTACCGGCTGGCAAAGTTCCGCATTGACGATTGAAATCATCAGAGACAACTCCCTCCAGAACTACGGAACCCCTCGAAACAAAATCCATTACTTGACTATCGTCCATGGTGGGTTGAATATCGATCACTGTTTCCTCCTGTTACAAGTCTGAAGTCGATTTTTCCAATATGAATTCATAACCCAGATAAGTGTTATCGACATCCGAAAACTGGTACAGTTCTGCTCTCGGAAATTGAACGATCCGCCATCCGTCGTTGACCGCTTCGATAACCGAATCGTATGGTGTGTCCTGTGACGGCAGCGTGGGTTCATACGGCACGGTCGGGTCATACAATGCCCAACTGGCAATCGCTGAACGCATGTTTGTCGATTTTGAATAGAGATACAGTACCAGTTGTCTCGGCTCTGTCAAAAGCGTCTCTAACGCTTGAAGGTCGGCTTCTGTGAGGTCTCCTGTTTGAAGTTTCTGACGACTCTCAGCCAGCCACCCTTTGACTGCATGTTCCATTGCATTTATCCTTGTTTTCTAAATCGTTAATCCCAATCAAATACCACTTTGCCGCATCTCGCTTCGTCAGCGATACGGAGTGCCTCGACACCGTCATCGACGCGGAAATGGTGCGTCACCGCGGGCGCAAAAGTCAATCCAGTTTGGGCACAGTACCGCACGAAATCTCTCAGCCACCCAATGGGGAATACGACCGATCCCATCAGGGTGATTCGGCGATAAACCATGTCGCCCGGATTGATGACCTTGTCATCGCTTCCGACACCGACAAGCGCGGCTTTTCCCTCACGGCGAAGCGATGGAATGATGCTGCTTCGTCCGCCGGTGCTGCCGGAGGTTTCGACAACGTAATCGACGCCTTCCGTTCCACTGAACGCGACCACCGCTTCAACCGGATCTTCTGTTGCTGCATTGACGGTAGCATCGGCACCGCATCGCTTGGCAACCTCGATCCGCTCCTCCATAACGTCAACCCCGATAACCCGGGCCCCCATTGACTTCGCGATGCACACAGTGCTCAATCCCACGGGGCCCAGACCATAGACGGCGATCGTTTGCGGGAAATACTGCTCCACCCCAAGCCGCCTCAAGGCAGCATACGCTGTCGTTCCGACACAGGCGAAGAAGGGACCGTCGATGAAGTCAATCTCATCTGGAAGGACCACACAATTCCGTTCATTTGCAACAACATACTCGCCAAATGCACCGCTGACGACCTTATCGTCCGGGCACCAGACGAAATCTCCCAGCGAACAGTAGTAGCACTGCCCACACCCTTGATGGTGATGGACAGTCACCCTGTCACCCACTTTGAGGTTGGTCACATTTGGTCCTAATTTTTCAACAACCCCGGACGATTCATGCCCTTGGACCCAATCTCTCGGCTCTGGGGGGCGATACACATGGAGATCGCTGCCACAGATCCCCGATACCTTCATCTTAATCCGAACTTCTCCGTTCCCCGGCTCTGGGGTGGGAACCTCTTTGACAGCACATTGGCGGTTACCTAAAAAAACAATACCTTTCATCTGTGTACCCCTTTCAAGATTAAATCGAGGTTGAACCGAACCAGTAGGAGTAAAACTGTCCGTTTTGGAGGGCAAAGCGGAGGCGGATAGTTTGTCCCAAAAATTGAGCGATATTTGCATCAGTCCACTCAATCCGTGCAGCAGGATAGTCACCGTGGAGTCGGGCGGAGGTGGCGAGCGTCTCGCCATCGGCGGAAAGCATTTCAATCCCTAACTCGCCGTTCGGTACATCGACATTGACGAACAGCAGGTCGCCGTTCAGCGTAAAAGACTCCGTACAAATGGTCCCACCCTCTTTTCCAGCGTCGAGGGAGATGAACCCGTCGCGCCGCAGGACCGCTAAACAGACTGCGCCGCTATCGGGATAGTAATCGTCATAGCCGGGCAGGTCGCCGGAGGTGATGAAGGCGTACTGCTTAGTTCCTGTGTAATAAAACCATAGTTCATCACCTCGCACGACAGCGTTTGAGGGACCGAGCAACCCTTGCAAATCGTAAGCACCACCGCCCAACGTTGAAGTTTCAATGAACGGCTTGCGTTCACCAACGCGTATCCAGTTTTTCAAATCACGGCTGCAGGTCACCTGAATGTTGTAGAAGCCGGTATAGTCGCCGTACTGCCTGACACACTCCAGGATATATGGCGACAGCCGCAGCCTGTCAAAACCGGGCCAATCGGTAGGGACTTTGCCGGTGTGATGATACATGGACGGCAACCCGATATATAATCCCTCATATCGAAATACACCCATATTGTAGATCTGTACACTGTAGTGTTCGGGTGTGTTATATTCCGTTTGCCGGAGGTTCGGATCGGCGAGCCGAGCTGCGATAACATCTCTGCCCATCTCCTGATCCACGTCGTCGGCGTGGAAAACAAGCCCATAATCATCCCAATGCTCAAAGTCCGTGCTGGTTGCCATGGCGACCGATCTGCCGTAGGGACCCGAACGTTTTACCGTGTGGATGAACAGACCCTCCGCTTCGTTGTAGGAGAAGTTCCCTTCATCCGAACTTGGCACAGCGGGGACATCTAATTTCGTCCAGCTCGCGCCGTCCGGTGAGACTGCGAAGCCAGCGTTGAGGAGCGCGCCTTTGTATCGTCTGTTCGGATCCGGGTCGTTTGGGTCACGAACCGCCATCGGTCCCCCAATGTTCGGTTCAGGTCCCGGAATCCAGTGCAAACCGTCCGTACTGACGCGGTAGCTCTCGTCCGTCCCGATGACCCAGAACTTGTAGACCTCTTCCTCTGGATCCCATGCCGGTGTCGCGCGCGTTTGGATCGTCTGGGTCGGATTCGCGCTCCGAACTACTGCACCTTTTTTGGTAGGTTGGTGCAGCGTCCGAGTGAGGTTTTCGAGGCGTTCAATTCCAACATCATCAAGAAATAGCTGCCGTTGATCCGCGGGTACGTTGAATCCTTTTTGACTCATGTCTATTCTCCCAGCCAATACAAATAAAAGCTTGTACTGAGTGCCCTGTAGTGCAACCTCATAGCCTGCTGTTTCCCTCGGATGGTGGATCTAATTCCAAAAAGCAAATGAGATTGCGAATCTCGATTTACTTCAGGTAATCGCCTAGGGTTTCCAGTGGTAATCCCTCATCTTCCCATAAGGTATGGGCAACACGAATCCCCGCTGTACCGAGTATGACTTCCAACCGAACACCAGAATCGTTACCAGCAGTAATATCATCCCGTAATTGCTCAAATGCGTCGAGGTTTTTGCACAATTGATCTATTTGGGAACCAATATCTGTTACAAACCGCATCTTGGTTCTAACAGTGTCTAATTCTCCCTCAATATCTTCAAGGTCTAGCGGAACGACACAAAGCAGAAAATTATCTTTCTGCTCAACAGCGGTTTTTGCTTGGGTAAAAGTCATTCGGACTTCCTTTCCTCGTGTTGCCTTTACTTCAATCAGCCAACTTTGGCGTCCTTGAACCAATTCGATGCCTATTTCCTCGTCGTTTTCAACCAAATCATGTTCGATCTCGAAGTCCGAACCGATGGGTTTCCGATTTACGTCGAAACCTATCTCCTCAAGACTCTCCTTTACTAGCTGTTCTATCCGTTTTCCTAAGTACTGATTCTCTGCCACTCTTTTTCTTTGTTTGCGACGCTTTTCGAGAACATCGGGGAGATTTTCGTCGTTTTTCAGATCTTCTATATATTCACGCGCACGCTTGAGATAGTTTACCTCCCCTTCAACTGTGGACAACATATCTATGAAAGCACTATCCATCGCTACGCGAGCATCATCGTCTTCCGCGGCAAGTTGTCGCATCAGGTCGAAGCGTTCCACACCGATTGCTTTTAGTAGTTTGATGGCAGCGGGGTTTTTACTCAGGGATCCGGGGGCCCATTCATTATTTCGAAGCAAGTTAGCAAGCCGCTGAGCGTCTGCACGGACGCGTGTGTTACTTCCCTCTAGTCGAATCCAACTTTTATTTCGCACTGGTATTAGCCATGCAGCCGGATAGTATTCGTGAGTTTCTTTACATGTACAGAGTGCCTCTTGAATCTCCATACCTTGACCATACTCTTTGATAAGCCACTCTGTGAGAAACCGCCAGAATAGGAAAGCACGCTTCGGCCTATTGCGCACCCGGTCCATGATTGCGTCCCGTTCTACAACATCTGTGGCAGTGATACAATGCACAGCTTCGTGAGTTGATTCCCCCTGATTCACGTCTTCCGCTTCCTGATTCAAGTCTGGAGACAATGCTTTGAGATTCTTCTCATTGTAAGTGATTACCATAGAGTTTCTAATAAGTCCCTGTTTATCAAGTTGTTCCCATGCTTCCGGAGCGCATACCTTGAAATCATCAGCTAAAATGCGGTCGGGTGGAAAAAGATCGGCGAACTGTTTCAAACCTTCTGGCCATACACAGATCGGTGCCAACGGCGGCTCTCCACCGTGAGCGGTCGGCAGATCAAGAACGGAATTGCCATCTATTGCGAACACAGAGAATCCCTGTAAGCGATTCCAGTCCTCTTGATTAACCAGCCAAGCAAAGAGGCGTGCGCTTGCCTTCTTGAAGTTGTCATCTAGATCTTTTTCAGCAGCCTTTTCAACGTGTTCTCGGAGTTGTGTAATCAATTTTTGAACGACATCTTCCCTTGTCCTATCTCCAGCACCAACTTCGTTGACTAGGGAATAAAGTCGCTTATCGCGAAGTTCTCGTCGGATATTACCGCCAAGCAATTCTGCGATATCTTTCAGTTCTTCGTCTATGTCTTGATCGCGGTACAGGTTAGAAAGTTTATCCAACTCGCCGCTTTGGTTAGGAATAATGGAATAAGTACGGACTACTTCATACTGTCTATCCGATTGGAGAAAGGTATAGAAACGATCCAGCCATTCTATTGCACAAATACCATCTCGGAGAAAACCTTGCAAACTTTCTACGCTATTGGCTTTGCTCTGAATGAGCAGCGCCAGTTTGCCGCCATCAATTACTTCATCAAAGGAAGTCCTATCGCTTCCACATATATCAACCCAACTCTTGACAGCATTCCACCAGCCAATGGCTTCACTCTGCCTCGGTAATATCTCACGGCAATCCTGACATCCGTCCAACAAATCCCAGAGAGTTTCTGTGCCCGTGGTTGTCTCTGCGAACGGCAATTTTAATTCATCTGGGTTTATCTTCTCCCCATCCTCATTAAGAACTGCGGAAGTTTGGCGGATTTTTTCTATAAGCTGTTTATTAAGGCATTTTTGAATCCATTGCTTTTTTTTCTGATTCTGTTCATTGACCTGCGGAATATCTGCCAAGGCATAAATGTTGCGCCAGCCGGCTGATGCTGCGACGTGGAGCAGACTAACAAGAAGCTCACAGGCTTCTTCGATGATAGCTTCGTTCTTGCTGTTCGCGTCATCATCTTCCCCTAGATACACGCCATCACGATTTTCTGTTGGCGAAAATTTAAAGCTATTGATAATTGCAGGGAAACTGAATTCCTCAGTCCCCACTAAGGGAAATCCTAAGAAAAGTCGAGGTATGCTATTGACTAGTAAACATGCCTGGCCATCATCTTCTAGAGGAATAGCAACGGAAGTTTTTTTGCCTTCTGCCAAAAGGTACACCTTGTCTTTCCAATTTCCATTTTTATTCTCTGACACCCTAATTTCCCATCCAACATGTGACAACTGTGTACGCTTGGCCACTTTAAAGATCCCAATTCCGTCAGGCGTTTTGACGTCAATATATGAAAACTCCTTATTAAAAACGATGACAAAAGGAGCGCATCGCTTCAGCATTGTGAGGCCTTCATTAACTACATCACTCACACCGTCCAAGATAGGGTATTGAAATTGGGTAGTGAAGTTACTAGGCAAAGATTGTGTACAGAGAGACGATAGAGAATGTTTGAAATCATTCCATGACTCGTCCATAGAATCACGAAGTTCTGCAACCGAACTGTCCTCACGCTTCAAGCGAAATTCAAATGACCGGCCCGTGTCAAGCTGACCGGAGACATTAATTTCCGACGACAATAAATGCGTCGTGAGAAAACCACTACCAAATTTGCCGATTGCCTCGTCTGTTTCTACTTTTGTTGAGCCGTGATGGATGAGGTGGGTTATTTCACTAGCAGCGAACCCACGTCCATTATGCCGAAAGATAATATCTCCCCGTTCGTACTCAACGGAGACGATAAGGGGTGTATCAGCATCAATAGAAGCGTCCCGTGCGTTTTGAAAGAGTTCCCAAATCCATCGCGTACGCATAGCCGTACGATTTGATTTCAATTCTCTTAGATACTTTAAGATTCCCTGTGCAGTATTATCGGCGAGTGCAGCATCCCGCAATTCGTCCCAGTTCGGCTGAGTCGTCACAACAGCACCTCTCTATGAAAATCTATAAATCGCCTTGAAATTCTTTGAGATCTTTAACTTGATGACTATGGAGTAAACCCGCTCTTACAGCGAATACGCCTATGCCGAGGGTTCGTTAATCGCCTGCATCAACGCATGGATATAACCGAAGCAATATCCGAACCCAACGCCGCTGGGATTGTCGCCCGTAATCCCCGGCACATGGTCTGGCATCACCATATACGGATAGTCAACCTCTTTGAGAGTGCGCAATGCCTTGAGCATATTCACGTCGCCTTCGTCTGGGAACACCTCAACAAAATCGAGGAGACCGCCCTTGATATTGCGGAAGTGGATGTTAAACAACTTCTTCCGCTCGCCGAAATAGCGGATAACGTCGTAGATCTCCTCACCCGGATTCTCCAGCGATTCCGACATCGTTCCGATGCAAAAGTTCAACCCATGGTAAGGGCTCTCATGCATTTCGATGAATTTCTTGAAGCCTTCAACCGTGCCCATGACTCTGGCAACACCCCGGTATAACCGATCACCGATACTCGGATCCTGTGGGTGGCAAGCCAGCCGTACCTTGTACTCCTCTGCCACGGGGACAACCCGCGAAAGGAAGTAGTCGATTCGCTCCCACATCTCGTCCGCGTCGGCGGGACCGTCTTCAAAATCGCCCAGCGTCTGGTCAAGTTTATGGTACTCAAACGATGACAAACTCGCGCCGCCCCGTCCAAACCGCCTTTCTGTCCGTAGATGGCCGAGAATTGTGATATTGTATCGTCCAGCAGGTATTCCCGCCCGCGACATATTGCGGATCAGGTCACAGATTTGGTCAATCTCCCGATCCCGTTCTGGACTTGGACCGAGAAAAACGTGAGGTGCACCTTGGGTCCTCGCAGGTCCTGATGCCAACGGCAAAATCATCATATCAAGCGAAATGTCTAAGGAGGCTAATTTCTCCTTAAACTGCGATAGAGAGTCTGCATCCCAGTCCAGCCAGTTACCGGGCGGGTTGGATGAAACATGATTTACACCTAACTGGGGCAATACCTTGTAAGCGTCCCAGTTATCTCCTGAAATGTTCTGTGTGCCAACGTGCATTTTGAACTCCTTTGATTGGTGCGTGAAACGTGATTCGTGAAACGTGAAAACTATTTTAAGGACGGGTCGGGCTGCCATCCGGCAAGCGGGTCTGTGTCCACCACTCAACCTCGTCCTGACACGGATATTTCGCTGCCAGATCCTCGTTGATGTCGATTCCTAAACCCGGTTTGTCGCTGGGATACATGTACCCATTGCGGACTTCCGGCAGACCGGGGAAAATTTCATACACATGCTCCGGGAAGTTGCACCATTCCTGAATCCCGAAGTTTGGTGCCCATAGGTCGAGATGCAAGTTTGCGGCATGTCCCACCGGCGATGTGTCACCGGGACCGTGCCACGCGGTGCGGACACCGTACATGTTGGCGAATGCCGCTACATGACGTGCAGGTGTTATTCCACCCATCTGGCTGACATGCATCCGGATAAAGTCAATCAGGCGACCGGCGATTAACGGTTGCCACTCGCGGGGATTGTTAAACAGTTCACCCATTGCGATCGGGGTACAACACTGCTGGCGCATGTTGGTGAACCATTCCAAATCCTCCGGGGCAAGTGGATCTTCGAGAAAGAAAAGATTGAACGGTTCCACATCCTTGGCGAACTTCACCGCATCAATGGGGTGCAGCCGCTCATGGATATCGTGCAACAGTTCAGCCTCATCTCCCACTTCAGATCGGACATGCTCAATCATCCGCAACATATTCTGCGTGTATTCCCGTGGATCGAAGTATGCCCCGTCCGGCGCGCCTTCCGGTTTAACAATTCGGCTTGCTTCGCCACCGTAGCCGCCCATCTGAATCCGAATGTAACGGTATCCATTTTCCATAAATTGTCGGACGCTATCAGCAACCGCTTCGGGTGAGTTGCCGCCTGCATGTCCGTAGACCGCAGCCGCTTCACGGCATTTTCCGCCCAGAAGCTCGTAGACCGGCATTCCCGCCTGTTTCCCTTTGATATCCCATAGCGCCTGATCTGCGCCAGAAATCGCGTTGCTTAAAACCGGTCCGTTTCGCCAGTAGCTATGCACCATCCCCATCTGCCAGATCTCTTCGATGCGGGAGACATCGCGTCCGATCAGGAACGGTTTCAAATGTTTTTCCATCGCGGTTACAACGGCGTTGTATCGCTGCGTAAAGGTCGCACACCCCAAGCCGTACAGCCCCGGTTCCGAGGTGATAATTTTGACAATGATTAGCCGTGAACCAGCCGGTTGCGTTGTAATTGTCTGAACATCTTTAATTGTTACTGTAGCCATTTAAGTCCCTTCTCCTCACCTACGGTTAGCCCTACATAGCGAACCCCTTGCGTGAGGACATGATTTTTTTCTGTTGCTCTGGTTAGACAGATTTGCTAAAATCCTCTCAACCTCGAACAATAACATCAAACCGGTTGTAGGCGGGGTATCTTGCCCCGCAACTGCGTAAACACTACGCCTTAAAGAAAGGAATGAAATATGTTGAGTACCCAATCGCTTCAATTCAAGCGTTTCTGTTTTGCGTTTGTTCTGATCGTCGGTCTCGTTGTTCCTGTAGCAGAGATGGCTGACGCACACGCGCCAATGCCGAGCGGCGATGCGAGCATCGTTTCTCCAGACGCCAAACTGGAGCTGTTGTTCAGCGACGCCTTCTTCACAGAGGGAGCTGCTGTGGCACCGGATGGTAGCGTCTATTTCAGTGACATTACCTTTACGCATGGATCAGATATGCAGGCGGGACACATCTGGCGGTATGACCCCAAGACCGGAACCGCTTCCGTGTACCGCTCGCCGAGCGGGATGTCCAACGGTATCAAGTTTGACGCCCAAGGGCGAATGATTGTCGCCGAAGGCGCGGACTTCGGTGGACGCCGTGTCACCCGGACGGATATGACGACAGGTAAAAGTGAGATCATCGCCGGTCTGTATGAGGGACGACCGTTTAATGCGCCCAACGACATCACCATTGACGAAAAGGGGCGAATCTATTTCAGCGACCCTCGCTATCTTGGGCATGAGCCGATAGATCAGCCGATTATGGCAGTATACCGGATTGATCCCGATGGATCAATCCATCGCATTATCACCGATGCCGGGAAACCGAACGGTGTGGCGGTCTCACCCGACCAAAAGTCAATATACGTGGTCAGTAACGACAACGGTATGACCGGCATTGGTCGGATTCCCGAAGAGACGCCGCTTCATAAGGGACGCATGGCCTTGCTGGCGTACGATTTAGCGGAAGACGGAACTGCCACATTTCGGAAAGTATTGGTTGACTACGCGCCGCAGGATGGACCGGACGGGTTGGTCGTCGACGTAGACGGGAACCTTTATGTCGCCGTACGCGACACCACTCGACCCGGCATCTGTGTCTACTCGCCTGAGGGAGAGGAACTGGCGTATATCCCAACGACGCCGGAACTCCCGACCAACGTCGCATTTGGTCACGGGGATGAAAGTAAAACTCTATATGTTACATCGGGGAATAGCCTCTACCACATCAAAGTGATGAAAGACGGTTACCACCTGCCGACGCAATAGGAATATAACAGGTCGGGGAGGCTATCTATGCCAGCCCCGACCATCTATCCTATCCAACCCCAAACAGCTTCCCAATCAATCCCCATCCGCTAATTCCTGCGAAAACTATCAGAATCGCTGCCGACACAATTGCGCCTAACAACATCGGCCACCGCGTCCGATAAGCGGGGGGCAATTTGAAGTTCAGATATAGCGCGCCGAGCATCATCAGCGCAATGGATAGGTTCGCCAAGACAAATCCGGCAATCTGTGTGAGGATGTCGAACGGAATGTTGAGCCAAACAATGACAAACGTGGTTATGAAGATATAGACACAGACGTAACGTCGAATTTTATCGTAACTCCACTCCCGATTGGGCCAAATCGCTTGGAAGAATTCCTGCGATACTCGTGCGTAAATTTCAGGCAAGGCTTGCAAGGTTCCCCAGAGTGCTGCGATAATACAGATATAGTAGACCCAGATTAGTGAGCCGTGGATATTACTCCAGACATGGCGTTGTTCGGTGAGTAGGCTCCATCCCTTAAACTCACTTTCAAGCGGATACAGAACGGCGGCGCCGGATAACATGAACGCTCCCGTTACAATGAACAGCACAATTGCCCCCATGCCAACATCCCATCGTAACGGTGCGACAATTTTCCGTAACCGACTGACCTGTTCCGGGTCATCGGGCAGATAATCAATTTTATCGTGTGTGTAAGCGTACCGCTGAATCGTTTCAATGCTCTGGTGACCAGTCATCCCCCAACGGTGGATTCCTACCCAGTTGGCATAGACAATATACCCCATCACCGAACCGCCCACGTAAGCGAATGCTGTTGCCATTGTCAGGAGTGGATTTTGAACGGCATCCTGCGGAGCCCATTCGGGAAATTCGGGCAACTTTCCGAAGCTGAGACTTCCGATAAACGCTTTCCCTAAATCTGGGCGAACCATCGCGGTTCCAATGATGGTGCCTACAACGAGAATAGTGCAAATGATGAGTTGCTGTTTCTCTAATTTTTCAAATGAAAGCCGCAAACCGAATGCAAGGGCAAACCCAATGAAGCAGCAGGTGATGATGTTTTCATAGGTCACCTCCGGCACGGACCCTGGCAACATACCACTGAGAAAAAAGTGGAACAGATCTCCGCACGGTTTCGCAATAGGCACCCAAGCCAGCGGTGCCCCAATCATTTCCATCAACACGATTGCAATCAGTAACCATCCACGCGGTCCCGGCAGCCGTACAAGCCGATGGCCGATATATTCCCCGCTGACCGCTGTGTAGCGTCCGAGCAAGTAGGTGACGAAGACCCCCTTAACGACGCAGCTTAGAAGCACAAGCCATAACAGCCCATACTTTGCCCACGCGCCCGCTCTGACGACAACAATCGTTTCGCCGGCACCGATGCTGACCGATGCCACGATCGCGGCAGGACCAAAAACGGCGAACAACCCGAACACTTTGTTCATCGACCACGGCTGGGAGAACACGCCGCTGACAGGCGGTACTGCAACTTTGCCGATATTTTCTTCGGTATCCTGAACCGTTTCTTTATTGTCCATGTCCTTCCTTTCATGTCAAAGACAACTTTCCTATAGTCTTCTTTTATGATGTAGAGGAAGTTGCCTTTGGTATTTAAAAAAAAATGCTGTCGGCTATATTAGCATACATCCGGAGCCTTGTCTATCTAAAAAAGAATGCCCTTAACTGCGTTCGCAGGGACGAGTTTTGGTGTCGATTTTGGGCACAACTTATGATAGAATAACACCGACATTTGAGCATATCCGAATGAGGAGTCTCACCTTAGTAACATTTCGGGGCAGCCTAAACAGATATACAGCACATATCAAAGCACGAGAATTACCCAAATAGGAGAGAATTTATGAATTGTCCTACTTATGAATCGATCGGTGTGCGACCACTGATCAACTGTCGCGGTACTTTTACCATTATAAGCGGATCGGTTATCCTGCCAGAAGTCCGCGAAGCGATGGTCCTCGCTTCACAACGCTATGTCAATATCGACGAACTGATGGAACGTGTCGGAGCACGAATTGCTGAGTTGATGCAGTGTGAGTGGGGATTGGTCACCGATGGTTGTGCTGCAGCGCTATGTCAAGTGACAGCGGCTTGTGTGGCTGGGAGCGATCCCGAAAAGATGATCCGCCTTCCTGATACGTCTGGAATGGAAAATGAAGTCATCGTCCAAACTTGTCATCGGAATGTCTATGACCATGCAATCCGTATGGTCGGTGTCAAAATGGTTGAGGTTGACACGAAAGCCGAACTTGAAGCCGCCATCAGCGATCAGACCGCGATGCTCTTTGTTTTTGGGGATGCTGAAGAACGAGGTCAAATATCGACGAAGGAGATGGCAGAAATTGGGCACGCACACGGCATTCCAACATTCGTTGACGCGGCAGCAGAACGCCCCGATGTGCCTAACTGGTATCTTGAGCAGGGTGCCGATGCCGTTGCCTATAGCGGCGGCAAATGTATGCGAGGACCTCAAGCCTCTGGCTTGGTTTTAGGACGCAAGGATCTGCTCCAGGCAGCTTTTCTCAATGGTGCTCCTCACCACGCATTGGCGCGTCCAATGAAGGCAGGTAAAGAGGAGATCATGGGGCTCCTGGCAGCGGTAGAGCAGTGGGTAGCGAGAGACCACAAAGCGGAATGGAAAGAGTGGGAACGACGGCTGGAAGTTATCACGGAGGCTGTGAAGGATATTGATACTGTGACTACTTCGATCCGTATATCGGAAAGATCCAATGTCGCGCCGGTGCTGGAGATTAACTGGGATGCTGAGGCGATTGGCTTGAACGGTACAGAGGTCGGCGACCAGTTGTCGGCGGGGGACCCGCGCATTGAACTCCACAGCAATGAGGGTGGTGTTTCCATCATGCCCTACATGATGGAGGACGGTGAGGACCCAATTGTTGCAGCGCGGATCCGTGAAGTGCTTAATTCGTCACAGCAATAAGGAGGGGGACTATGTATGATTTGAATGGTGAGTGGGATGTACAGATTCGATTCCTCTGCGGAGGGGCACAGCACAATCTCCGATTCGAGCAGACCGGTGAAACATTAAGCGGAACCTATCGCTCTCAATACGATGCCGAACCGTTACAGGGAACTGTGCGCGGGAATGTGGTGCAACTACAGACAAACGTTCAGTATCAGAACCAAAGCGTGGCGTACCGCTTTGAAGGTCTCATTGACGGTGATGAAATTCAGGGGAGCCTCGACTTGGGTGAGTATTGGCAGGCTTCTTGGGAAGCTAAGAGGCGGTAGTAATTGTAACCGCAATGCATTCAACGGGCGGGATTGCTATGAGCGAACAGCCACAACGTTTTATCTGGTTCTGTAGCACAGAACAGGTTGCCGAACACCCTGATTCATTGAAGAAACTCAGGGATGAGATCGGGCTTACCACCATCATGCCGGAAAGTTCGGTGTGTCACACATCGGGATTCCGTGCATCGGACGAGATTGTTCAACGAGGACCGTTTGAGGATTGGCGCTCCCGCGAGGCGTTATGGCCGAAGGCAAAAGACGGCATCTATCCACCGGTGGCAGGCACGGTCGGTGGTTTTGATGATACGCCGTTATTGCGTGTCGTCGAAGCGTGTCGTGAGGTGGGCATTGAGATTTGGGGACACCTCGGCTTATGGAGCTACGGGGGTGATGTCTACCCGGAATACGCTATGGTGGACATCTTCGGCAAGCCCCTCGACATGCGCTACAAACAGTGGGGGATCGGTCTGTGCCCGAGCCGCAAGCGGATCAACGAGTGGACTCGCGATTGTCTGGTGGACGTAATCAGGCGTTATGACATTGATGGGTTTGACGTAGACCATGCGCGCTATCCCGCGCCGGCGAATATATCCGGACTTTTCGCGTGTGCCTGCGAGGCGTGCCAAGACGAAGCGCTCCGACTCGGCTATGATTTCCACTCAATGAGGGAGGGGCTGCTCGAATTTCACCGCGCTTTGAACCATCTGACAACGGAGTGGTTGCTCACGGGTTTGGAAGTCAATCTGAATTTCTGGGATTTTCTCTCCTACCTTGGCGACAATTACGCGGTGCTGGAGTGGCTAAAATTCCGTGCGGTCATTTTAGCGGAGCGGATGAGGGAGTTTCGAGACGCAGTGCAGCGTGTCGCCGGACCAGAGAAGGTGTTCGGTAGCGATGTATTTCCTCCCTCTATCGCGCTCTTGGGCGGACATCTCTACGCGGAATGGGAAGCTGCGACGGATTATCTCACCGGCGGAAGTTCGTTTGGCGGCGTCGTTGGATGGGCGACAACGGTGACCAACTTGGCAACCGAGTGGGCACCGGCGTTATGTCAAATTGTGCCCGGCTTAAACGAAGGAATAGCACTCCAAACGATTTATCAGATGTTTGGATATGGCGATCTCGCACTACCGCTTTCGGTGGCGGGGATTCAGGAAGAATCTCTACCTCTATCGGAGATGTACCGCCGCGAGGTGACAAAACTGAAGGGGCTGACCAGTGGTAAGATACCTCTCTATCCACCGGTGTCTGCTTCTGGAGATCCAGCGTTGGTGCGGCAGCTCTGCACTACTGTTGTCGACAATGAATGCGATGGTGCCCTGTTTACGCTGAACCCGGAGGGAGACGAGAACCTCAAGGTAATCCGGGAGGTCTTTGGTCGATAACGTGCGTCACAGACAGAAAGCAGGATCGCCTCCGGCTTTCATGCCTTAACTTTTGGAGAGTCAAGCCAATGAACGAAACAGATCAGAACCTTTGGACAGATTCGCGTTGTACCACCCTTTCAGCCGACAGGTTCGGACCGTTTATTAAACTCGACGATGGCAAGATCTTAACAACCGAAGACAATGCAACCGTTATCAGCGTGGATAACGGCGAGACTTGGTCAGCACCGCGCCCGATATATGATGGACCAGGTCCCGGCAAACCCAGCAGTAGCGGCGTGATAGTTCGAACACGTGAGGGTATTATCGTTTTCGTTTATATGGATATGGAGGGTTTCAAGTGGGCTTGGGAGGACGACCGCCACCAAGCTGCCGAAGATGTCAACCTCAATGTGTGGACGATTCGTAGTGAAGATGAAGGACTGACTTGGTCCGGACGACAGCAGATCTTCGAGGGTTACTGCGGAGCACTGATCCACATGATTCAGACCTCCACAGGTGAAATTGTTGTGCCGATTCAGCGGCTGTTGCACGATCCAGACCGGCACGGCATCTGCGTTTATGTCTCTGCGGATAGCGGCGAGACTTGGCGACACAGCAATATCATCGATCTCGGCGGACATGGGCACCACGACGGTGCAATGGAGCCGACGCTGGTTGAACTGTCTGATGGACGACTGTGGCTGTTGATACGGACTAATCTCCGCAAGTTCTGGTCGGCATATTCGTCGGACAAGGGTTTGTCATGGCGCGTGATTCAATCGACCGATATCGACGCCAGCAGCGCGCCAGCGGCGATGGTTCGTCTAGCCAGTGGGCGATTAGCGTTGGTGTGGAACCGCTTTTATCCCGAAGGCACGACAAGCTATCCGCTCCGCGGCGGTGATAACAACTTGTCCTCGGTAGCGACGAGCTGGCATCGCGAGGAAGTGTCGCTCGCGTTTTCGGAGGATGACGGCGAGACTTGGTCTGAACCGGTCGTTATCCTACGCATGAAGGACAGAGGTCCATCGTATCCGCATATTTTTGAACCCAACCCCGGCGAACTTTGGGTGACGACGCAGTTCAGGGATAAAACTGCAATGCGCTTGCAGGAATCTGATTTTGTGTAGTGTTGCCCCATTATAGATTGAAGCAAGAGATGGAGATGACAGGTCCCATCCAAATTCCTTTAGAGAGGTAAGAACAATTGATGAACAGAAATGGCATCGGGAAACCGACGCGCATCGCCGATGTGATCGGCGGGCACATTCATCCGGCAATCTGTGTCACGCAGAGTGGGACGCTGCTTGCCGTCTACAATGAAGAGGGCGGCGGCGGGAAAGAACTCCTGTTAAGCCGATCTAACGATGGTGGTGTGACGTGGAGCAGTCCAGCACCCATCCCCGCGATTCGTAACTGCTCAATCTATCCCGGCTCGCTGGCAACATTGAGCGATGGGAGGATTCTACTGAATTGGTCTTGCTATCACAAAACGGAGGACCGGCTCTGGCGGGTGCCCCAGTTTTCGATCAGCCCCGATGAGGGCGAAACATGGTCCGAATCGCGGGATTATCCTATCACCGACCATACGAACTACACCTGTATGCGCCATGCCCCGGTCGAATGGTCAACCGATGCGTGGGTGTGCCCGTTCTATGATAGGACTGTACTATATGACATGGGAGCAGACCAGATAACCTCCTTTGGCGATGGACGCAATCACGGCATGGTGCCGATTGTGCGTACAGCCACAGGCACACTAGTCAGCGGTGCGCCGCAGACGGTTGCGCCCGTGCCCGTAGGCGTACCGGGAAATATGGTCAGAGGACTTCGTTCAACGGATGATGGGAACAGGTGGCACGCGTTGAATGTCTTTCCGCATTTTGGTGTTGCTGGATATGATCTGACTGTATTATCAAACGGTTGGATTGCCCTAACCTACATCGTCTACGGTGTCGGCGTCGATGGCGAGTTCAGCTATGAACTGGTCATATCCCGTGATGATGGAGCAACTTGGGACTTCGATAGCGCGATTGAAGTCCACAATCCGGGCAGGCGCATCATGGGACGGGGGTGGCCACGCACGGTACAGATTGATGCTGAGACCCTTGGCACCCTCTTTTACGATCTTGATCAGGACCAGCCCGGGGGTCCGGGAGTGTTCTTTGTTCGGATACCGTTGACACGATTGGGCGGCTGAAGCAAAATTCTCCAGTCTTAAAAGGTTTTTCATGTCTACTAACCACTCTTGGACGCGGTTCATCTTCATCTTAGTCGACGGCTCACCCTATCAAGTCTTTAACGATTTAGTCCAAGATGGTACACTTCCGAACATCAAGAAGTATGTGATAGATCGTGGCGTGTTCAAAAAGGCCGTTACCGCATTTCCATCGACAACCGGTCCCGCCTTCATCCCATTTTTCACGGGACGGTTTCCGGGTCCGGCGAATGTCCCGGGTATCCGCTGGTTATCTAAAAAGGAATTCCAAAACCCCTACCGATTCCGCAGTCCGGGGATATGCAGTTACATGGGGCGGGAGGCACTCTCTTTTTCAGCACACCTACCGGACAGTCCAACCCTGTTCGACCTCTTTTCACCTGTGAACAATATCTACAATCTATTGACGCGCGGCTGCCCCCCGTCCGGCAACTTAACCCGTTGGATCAAACCGCTGGTCTACACCTACGCCCATTTTTCTGAGCGGTGGAAGTTTGTGAATGCTATCGCCTCCCGAAAGTTATTGAAGGCTGTCAAAGGAAACGCTGAATTTGTGATGTGTCTCTTCCCCGGAGTGGATACCTTTTCACATCTGTCACATACGCGATCGCCCGATGCCATGGACATCTACCGAGAGGTGGATAGAACTGTCGGTGAGGTCTGCCAGATCTTGCAGGCGTCAGGAGATTTCGACAATACCCTGATTATGATAGCAAGCGATCACGGCATGAGCAACACACACACGCATATTGATCTCCCAAGTCGTTTGGATAGTCTGGGTTGGCGGTGCCTGCACTATCCGCTGCTCTGGCGACGACACGCTCGATCCGCCAGCATGGTTTCAGGGAACGGGATGGCACATCTCTATTTTAAGGGAGGGGAAGGCGATAAAGGGAAATCCACATCCAAGCATCAGGAAGGTTGGGGTGGGCGCGTCTCTTTTGAAAAACTCAGCAGGATGGGGGCCATTGAGCCACTGCTGGAAATTGAAGGGTTGGCTTTTGTCGCGGGACAGAGCGAGGACGGAGGTATCGTCGTACAGGATAGGAACGGAATTGCGGAAATCACTTGCGAAACTGAGACTTTTTCATATCAATTTCATGGGGCAGATCCGTTGGGGTATGGGGCTTCCTATCAGAACTTATCCTCCCGTGATGCACTCATTCAAACCTACGATTCCAAGTATCCGGATGGACTGGTTCAACTCTGGCAAATTTTTCAAGGGGATAGAACAGGCGATCTGGTTCTAAGTGCCGACCCCGGCTACGACTTACGCGCCCGTTATGAGTACCCCGAACACCACGCGACCCACGGGGCGCTCAATGCCGAGCAGATGTTCGTGCCGCTCGCGATCAATCTGCCCATCGAAACAGAGTTTATCCGCACTGTTGACCTGTTTCCGACCGTTCTAAGTCAGTTCGGACGACCTGTGGAACCTGCTCAAATTGATGGGCGAGTCCTTCGTTAAACCAACTCTTCATTGTACGCAAACAGCGCGGGTGTGCCGCCAGTATGTAGGAAAATTACTGTCTCATCGGAGGAGATACGACCCGTTTGGATGTGGTCAATCAAGCCGGAAAGCGCTTTGCTTGTGTAGGACGGGTCAAGAAAGATTCCTTCCGTCTGTGCCATAAGTTTCAAGGCGTCGACACATTCGGGGGTCAGGCTGCCGTAATCTTCTCCAACATAATCGTCGGAGTTCCGCACATCGTCATCGGCGATAGCAAGGTCAAGTCCCAAAATGGCTGCCGCATCGTTTGCAGCGATTCGGATACGTTCTGTTCGATCGGGCCAGCCAATCGGTGCAATTCCGAAGGGTTTCAATTTCATCCCCAACACCTTTGTTCCGAGAATCAATCCACCCTGTGTTCCACCCGCCGAAGCAGCGTAAATCCAATCAGCATCAATTCCCATCGCCTCCTGCTGTTCGTGTATCTCAGCGATACACCACGAAAAGGCAACCGCAGCGAGTGCGGTTGATCTGGGAGCGGCGAGGACATGAGGTTTAAGCCCCTTCTCCTTCAGTTCATCGGCGAGGGCATACTTGATGGCATCGAGTTCAGCTCCCATAGATGCATCAACAAATTCCACATCCGCGCCAGCCAGATCGTCTAACAGTACGTTCCCTTGTCTCACGCTTTTGTTGTCACGGGAGAGCCGAAGATAGCACTTCAGCCCCAACTTTGCTGAAGCGGCGGCCGCTTGCCGACAATGGTTCGATTGTGAGGCAGCGCCCTGAATGATTGTGTCCGCTCCCTGATGTACGCCGTCACCGATCGTAAAGGTCAATTGGCGTACCTTGTTCCCGCCGAACGCCAGCCCTGAACAGTCCTCACGCTTAATCAGGATACGGGGACCGCCCAACGCCTCTGATAAACGTGGGCATTCTTCCAAGGGGGTTGGAAAATGTCCGAGATCAACCTGCGGGAGTTGATTTATCTTTTCACAGAGTTGCTCTCTCGTAACGGCAGCATTTGATGAACTCATGAATTCTCCTTTTCGTCCAGCAATTCTTTCAGTAGATTGGTCAACTCTTCGTTCTCTGATGATAGCTCAAATACGCGTTTTATTTTATCTGCGCGGCTAATCTCGTCCCCACTTTCTGGCTCCCAGACAACCTCAAATTGCCGAGGGTTGAGACGATCATAGTTGACTTTGACGATGCTAAGGGGATAGTTATCCGGCACCAGTATGATCCAGTCGACAGTCTCGCCCCGATCCGAATATTGCCGATCCGTTGTCAGCCGTCGGTCGTTGTGGGGGACCTCCCGCTTGATCCACTGTTTGCGCCCGAACGAATCTGTCTCATAATATCCCACTTCCAACCAACTGCGCCCCGCCCCGTTGGGTTTGGTTGTAACATTAATCTGCGGCATGGTTGCTTTCCCCTTCCTGCTCAGTCTCTTCTGATTTGAACGGATGCCCCCTGTTCGTGACTATCGGCGATCGCTTGACAGATCCGCATTACTTCACAAGCATCATCGAGGCTCGCACGGGGTTGTCTCCGAGCGAGGATTGACTGGGCGAAATGCTCCATCTCTTCGAGGTACCCGTGGCGTCCGTAGCCGCGATAGTGCGTTCCCTGATTCCATTCCTGTGTTGGGAAATCTCGATAACCGCCGACACCCCGCCACGCATCTGGTTTGAGATATTGAACCTGCTGCATATTGTGCACGTGAACTGAATGTCCACCGTCGCCGGCAACCATTATTGATGTCTCTAACGCTGGAGACCCTGCAACCATGTTCAGTGTGCCGACCGCACCATTATCAAATTGTAGGGAAACCGCGAACGCCATTCTGCCCTCCGCGCCAAAATGTTCAAAGGCGCGGAGTCTTGTTACGTCACCCATTAGGTATCGCATGCAATCTACAATATGAACGCCCTGATCCAACAGATACGCCCACTCCAACGTCTCGTGCGCACCCCTTGGACTCGGTGCCAGGTAGCGTCCCTCAAACAGGAGGGGTTCTCCAAATGCTGCTTGCGTGACAATTCGTCTTGCCATCCGGTGTGCTGGCGCATGACGCCACATCGTCGCGACCATCCCGAATTTTCCCGTTCTCGTCGAAGTTTCGGAGAGCCGTTCAGCATCTTCTACATTGATCGCAGGTGGCTTTTCAATGAAAACGTGCTTTCCGAGTTCCATACAAGCAATTGCCATGTCGGTATGCATGGTTTTGGGGTGTCCAACAATCGCAACGACATCCAGATCTTCTGTCTCAATCATCGTCCGGTAATTTGTATACCACTGCTTCGCGCCAAAGCGTTGGGCGCTGCTCTCAGCTTTCGCAGCGGATATATCGCATGTTGCGACGAAATCAATTTCGGGAACCAATCGAATACACGGTTGCAGATTCCGGGTCGCATGTCCGCCACAACCGATAAAACCCAATTTAATCTGTGCCATGACAATTCCACCTATATCTTCAAGTGCCTTTCCTCTCGGTCATTCCACAGTATATTCCAACGCTGTCTTCGCACCATTGTTTACCGCGGATTTCGCTGCTGCTTCGATGAAGGCGACGATTTCTATGCTTTCGGAGATGTCGATCGGCGGCTTTCCGGTCTCGAACATCTGAACAATCTGTTTGAGAAGCTCGCGGTAGATGTAGCTTGCATTTATCGAGGTCCGCACGATGGAATTTTCACAATATGCGGTGAAGCCGTATCCCGGTGTTCCCTTCCGGATACCGCGCATCGTCCCAATCCGTCCATCTTTCCAACACCCGGTTACGACATCCACGTCGTCGTTCGAGGCGGACCAAACTGCTTCGCACCCAGGTCCCATCAACGTGTATAGGGTTTCCACGCCGTGCAGACCGTAGTGGAACAGTCCCGGATTGCGTGGGTGCAGCGGTGCCGGCGAGCTAACGTCTGCTCCGAGAATCTTTCCGGTTTCGTTCGCTTTGCTCTTCATCTCGACAACTTCTAAGCCGTAACGCAACGAGGAGGATGTGAAAATGGGGACACCATTTGATTGAGCGAGTGCTGCCAGTTCCTTTGCTTGCGCCAAGTCGCAGGTCAGGGGTTTATCCACGAATGCGGGTAAACCTGCTTCCAGAAATGGCACCGTCCGTTTATAGTGGAAACTGCCCTCAACCGACTCGATGAGCACGGCATCAATCTGCCCAATCATCTTCTCCGGTGTGTCTACCAACGGTACGCCGTACTCCTGCATCTGCTTCGTATAGCCGGGGACGCGTTCAGGGGATAGCAGTGATTCCCCCGGACAACCGATAACAACTTTTGCCCCGTCTACCCACTGCTCTTGATCTATATCAATATGGTTGAGCCGTTTCGTAAATTCAATCACATGGGACGTATCAAAATCAACAATTCCGAGCCGGATCATCTATTCCTCCAAGCCGCACTTTCGAATTTTTTTGCGACTGACGTTAATTGTCTAAAAAGAAATTTTATGGGCAATTCTAACAATGAATTTTCGCTGATTTTTTGGCAGTTTGTCAAGGTGTTTTTTCTATACACAAGGCACTATTACTATGATACAATGTCGAAAATCGGTTAGCGTTATTAAATTAGTCGGTGCTGGGACATGTTATGTTCATTTTTCTGTGAGATGCGTTGTTCCCCTCACCTTTCTGTTTTCTAATTCACCATGAAATCGATATTGACGAAACAGGTCATACGTTGGCGTAACGCCCATCCAGCCCTGATTGAAGACTCCCTCGTGGTCGAGGAGCCGCTCGAAATTCGGGTAGGTGACCAGAGCCTGGCGGTCGTGATGCGAACACCGGGACACGACTTCGATCTCGCTGCGGGATTTCTCTACACGGAAGGACTGATAGCGTCGTCTGACGATATCGGGGCAATTGCTTACTGCGAGGATGTCGAGGAAACAGCCCTACAAAATATCGTTAACGTCCATCTGACGAACGGGCAGATTCTCGAAGAACAGGAGGGGTGGCAACGGAACTTTCACGCGAACGCCAGTTGTGGATTGTGCGGCAAAATGACTATCGAATCTGTTAAACAGGATATCCCACCGATAAAATCTGATATTCAGATAGATTCGGCCGTCTTTTATCAACTCAACGATAGGCTACGATCGGCGCAATCTGTCTTCGAGGCGACCGGTGGTCTGCACGCCGCCGGATTATTTGACGAGCAAGGTGAATTGCAAATCGTACGCGAGGATGTCGGGCGACACAATGCAGTTGACAAAGTGATTGGACAGGCGCTACTGATTGAGCAACTTCCTCTGGATCGACATATCTTAATGGTGAGTGGCCGCGCCAGTTTCGAGATTATTCAGAAAGCGTTATTTGCACGTATTCCAGTGATTGTAGCGGTCTCTGCGGCCTCAACTCTTGCCGTCGAAATGGCGCAAGAGGGTAAAGTCACGTTGATTGGGTTTATGCGTGGCAAAGGCATGACTGTCTACAGTCATCCGGACAGGATTGCTGAACTCCCGTAGAATGGCAATAAAGTTGTAATCAGGTCTGGAGCAGAGATGAGTGTATTCAGGAAGTTTGGATCGTAGCCGAATCTAATTCCCAACCGTCTCATGCATTCGGCTACGTTCAATGTATGAAGGGAAGGAGGAATTTTTCAATGGAAATGATTTTAGGCGCAACCCAATCACTGGTGAATTTTCTGTTTTTAATCGTCGTACTGGGTACGGCAGGATTGTCATGGTGGTTATCTGTCAAGTATCGTGAACGGTATGCGGAGTTCCCGTGGAATAAGGCAGCCATTATCCTTGCGATTGAGGTTTTAGCTTGGATTGCGTTCAACATCTTTTGGGGTTGGGTGATAAATAACTGGTGGATTGCCATCGTTCTCGTTGTTATTATTATTATTGTGCTAAAAAAGCGGAGACGCGAATAGACAAGAAATGGAGAAGATCCGATGGGTAGAGTCAATCGTGCTATTGAACTACTTGAGGGGAGACATACCCTCATTTACGGTGGAAGCGGAGATCTGTCATACGAGGGCGGCGTTAACGCCTGTCATACGGATAACGATTTCCTCCTGCTTGAACAGGAGCATGTCCCGCTAAACATAACGGGTGTGCGAGAATTTATGAGGGGGTTGGCAGCAGCGGGCCCAACGAAGAGCGGGCACCCGACGCCGACCGTATTGATGACGCTGCCCATGCAAGGCACCGACGAGCATGTGGTACGAGCGAACGCTTGGATGGTGACACACTACCTTGACTGTGGTGTTCACGGTTTTGTGCTCTGCCACGCGGAGACTCCGGGTGCGGTGAAGGCTTTAATCGAGTCCATGCGGTTTCCCTTCAACGACATCGGCGTAGGAGATGGGCTGGATGTGGGACGCCGGGGCGCCGGCGGCGGTCCGGGTCATATCTGGGGATTGGATCATCCAGAATATCTGCGGAAAGCAGATGTCTGGCCCCTCAATCCGGAGGGCGAGTTGATGGTGGGCTTGAAAATCGAGAACCGCCGCGCTCTTGAAAATTGTGAAGCGACCTGTAAAGTGCCGGGGCTCACTTATGTCGAATGGGGACCCGGTGACATGGGATATTCGTTCGGTGACCCGGACGCGCATGATCCGCCGTATAGTCCTGAAATGGCTGCGGCGCGGGCGCGAGTGAATGCTGCCCGTAAAGCGGCCGGCATCGACTTCTGCGATTCGATTAACGTTGACAACTATAAGGAACAGATCGACAACGACATCTTGATCTGCGGGGGAGGTCCCGAAATCGCAGCGCTATGCCGAGAGTACACCAAGCGAACCATGCCAGCGTAGCATCATTTCATGAATAATCGCTGACTTGACCTGATAAGGAAGGAATTTAATCTGAGGTTATGGCAACCAAGATACTAACAATGAATATGGACGACACATCCGCAGAGCGGATCCGTGCCGTGTCCGATCAAGTTGAACTTATAGTCGCTGGCTCTGAGGAGAAATTTGAGGAGGAACTTCCCACCGCAGATATCCTGGTTGGTGATGTGCGACCAAAATATTTCCCAAAAGCGAAGCGGGTACGTTGGATGGCGTACTATTCCGCAGGGATTGACTTCCTGATGAGCTCGGAGATTGAAAAGAGCGATGTCATTATCACAACCGCGAAGGGCTTTGTAGGGATACACTTGGCAGAGCACGCATTCGCGCTTATCTTAGGTCTCACGCGGGATGTCGCACTGGTAACCCGTAACGCCAGTTGGAGCAACAACCGTCTGATGGCGCGGGAGCTCATCGATAGCACCATGGGGATCATCGGACTGGGCGGTGCGGGACGCGAGACGGCTAAACGCGCGCACGCTTTTGGTATGAAAGTGATTGCTGTAGATCCAACACCGGTAACAGTTCCCGACTATGTGGAAGCGTGCTGGGGATTGGACCGTTTCCACGATCTGCTGGAGGCTTCCGATGTTGTTGTGCTCTGCGCGCCGCTCACACCGGAAACGGAAGAGATGTTCGGTCGGGAGGCATTCCGCCACATGAAATCCGACGCTTTACTGATCAATGTCAGCCGTGGCAAAATTGTCAATGAGGAGGCACTGGTGGAGGCGCTGGAACAGGGGCTTATCGGCGGTGCGGGTCTGGATGTACTGCCGGTGGAACCGGTGGCAGATGATCATCCTTTGTGGAAGATGGACAATGTGATCATTACCCCTCATATGGCTGGCAACTCGCCGATGCGGAGTCCTCGGTGGATGGACACATTCTGCGAGAATGTGAAACGGTTTCTGATGGGCGATGACGATCTGCTCAGCCGTTTCGACCAGACCAGAGGATACTGATTACTAGCCCATATGCAGTGGATTTGTCAATCCACTGCGAGCGGTGATTGATTTAATTATTGGGTTACGAGAGCGCTAACAGACAATCATCGTCCAACGGCTCAATTGGCGTGAAGTCGCGGTGGGCAATCCATTCCGGGCGCTTGAATTGGCGGATGTGGTTATCCACATGGCAGAGACTAAGATAAACAATCACCCGGTCCCACGGACTGATGTTGGGTGCTGAGGCGTGCACCATATTTGAATGGAACATCAGGACGGTGCCCGGTCCCCCTTTGGGCGCGATGATACCGCCCTCATTCGCTAACTCTCTAATTCTTTCCTTGTCGAGTGTCCACAGCGGATAAGATGTCGTCAATGTGTCATGTCCCGCCTCTATCACCCCTTGCTTGTGGCTGCGCGGAATGAGGTAAAGGGGACCATTGAATTCGGTCACTTCGTCAAGGAACACTGCAATATTCATCGCCCGTGGTTGTGGCATCTGATCGTCGCGAGCCCATGTGCCGTAATCTTGGTGCCACTGCCAGACATCGCCGTTGAAAGCGGCTTTCCCATTAATCTTGTACTGGTGCATATAAACGGGACCATTGAGGAGCTGCATGACCGGCTCGATTAAGCGGGGATGCCGTCCCAAACGGTTGAACGCTTCGTTGTAGGTATGTGCAGCGAAGGCGGTGCGTACCGCCTCCCCATCTTTTTCCCGCCACACCTCCTCACGCTGCATGGCAAAAATCTTCGGAAATTCGCCTTTGAGCACATCCATCTCTGCTTGGCTGAACCTGTTTTCCATGAGCAACCAGCCTTCGGTATCGAAATGCGCCAACTGATCCATTGTTAATTTCATGGTGCGCTACTCCCTAAGCTTGAACCCTGTCTGACATCAGAGTCGACCCCTATTACTTGAACTGAAAAGAGTAGAGCTTGGCGTTCTTGAAGTAGAAACGCAGCTTTATCGGTTTGCCAGCCAGTGCGCTCACATCGGAATTTCCGTTCCAAGAGACAACTTGGGCGGTGCCTCCCTCCGTGATCGAATCGGCATCGTTGAAACTAAATCCGTCCAACTTCTTGTGGTTCGCCCTCAAAATCTCTACCTTCACTTCCCCGGGGCCCGGTCCTGCGGAAATCGGTGCCATGCTTGTGTTCAGATACAGGCGCGATCCGGAGAACCCAAACGGACGGGTCGTCATCTGACCGAAGGACTCAGGCTCCTCGAAGATTTGTCGCTCGCCGTAGATGTGTTGAAGCTCATCCTCAGATCTATCCTTGACAACCCAGCCCTTCCCGCTATCAAGAGAGACGAATCCATCCAAACGTGAGACCGCCAGCCCAATGCCCTCCGAGGATTTATCACCCAATTCCAAAGCAATTTCAGGGGAGCGGCTGTTCGTGCCGATGTAATAAGTGAAGATGTTATCCCCGTGAACAATCATGGTTTCAGCGTAGACGCTGCTGGAGTCGAAGTCCGCCCGTGCGCCGCCACGAGGGATGTAAGGTTCCCGGTAGTTCCGCTGAAAGTGAAATCCATCACGGCTGAAGACAATCTCCGGATGATGGGTCACATTGGTGGTGCGGAAGATCCACAGCAGACCAACGTAGATTCCTTCATAGGCGACAACAGGCAGGCTATAAAACTCGGTATCGGGGTGGTCGTCCTTGTCCGGCACAAGAATAATCTCCGGTTCGCTCCAGTGGATCATGTCTGGACTCTCCGCCCTGCCGATAAGTCGTTTGCCGTACGGTCCTCGCCAGTGATGGCTGGCTTCCATTGTGACGTAGTATGTCTCACGTATCGGGTCCCAGCCTTGAAAGCGGCCCGCCCAACGTCCCAATTCCTGACCTGTATCAATGACGGGGTTGCCTTCGTAGGGAGTCCAGCTGATCCCATCGGGAGAATAGAAGAGATCATATTGCATCCCCCGTGTCTGTGTGCCACCGATCATGCGCAGTGCTTTATACCGTTTGGCGGGATCTTTCTCTTGCAGGTCTTGGAATGCTGGCGTTGGGGGGACATCCTCCTTTGTGGGAAGGATGTTGTTGTCCGTTGAACCGTCGAATTCAACGAGCCCCAGCGATGGTCGTTCCCAGTGAATCCCATCTTCGGAAGTAGCCAAGCAGATTACGCTGCCTTGAGTATCCAATTCGAGGCCCGCAGCGCCCCCCGGAACAGGCTTTCCGTTTTCAAGACGCACGGTGATGGTTGCGGAGGAATACCACATCTTGAAGCGCTGCTCCATCGGGTCAAAAATCACCTTGGCAGGGCGCATGAAGTTACCTTCCCACGGACGCTCTGGCTGGATGACGGGGTTGTTGTCCACCTTCACTGCGGGGTTCAACCCCTGTTTTGCATTGACCAAGCTCTCAATCAGGTAATCATCGAAGAAAAGCTGTTTAGTCGATCCAATATTGAGCATCGGCATCGTTATTCTCCTTTACTGACTTGGGTAAGTAGATGTCCATACGGGATTTACACCACTGAGTCAGCTATGATGGCCTCATCTTCATAAAAAGGCGCTGTTGCTCAACCAACCCACTACTCAATCGCAACTCTCGGTTTTCAAAGGCCCATTGTAACATCCCGTCCACAATAGCTTGATTTTTCGCATAGGTGCGGAGTTCGTGGCGCTTAACCGCTTTTAGGGCAACTGATGCACGTTCCCAGCTTTCAATCCATTGTTGAGTATGCTCTTGAGGCGAAGTCTTCATAGGAACCTTCCTTTTTTCTTTGGTATAAATAGAAATCGGCCCGTCGTAGAGCCCTTGTCACGAGTGCCCCGAAACGAGGATTGGCATCTACTGCACTGAATGAATCGTGACTGTTACCCCTTGTCCTGGGCGTTCCAGGTTGCCGCTGTCGTCGACGGATCGGCTCAGGATGGTGATGGGTCCCGCCTGTGTCGGCAGCCATTTATAACTCCATGCCTCGCAGCCGTTTGCTGGATGCCAATTGGCACCGTTATCGACCGACACTTCGATCCCAGCGACTTGACCCTCGGTATCTTGAGCGGTGCCACTAATTATCAGAGTCTCCAGGGTCAGTATCTCGCCATCGGTTGGGACGTGCACCGTCGAGGTCGGGGGTTGCGTATCAGTGGACGCGCTCGCCGGTGTCAGGTCGTCTTGCAGCGTCTGAGGTTGTACGCCCATATCGGCAAAAAGATTAATAGTCGCTTGCTGGATGTTCCTATCGGGACCACTTGGATCCACACCCACCCGGGTAGAACTGGAATTCGCGCGCTCCGGCGGTATTCCGGTCTCGGTATCGTGGTGTGCGTCTAACCCCCAAGTCCACTGAATTGTGCCCGCACCAAATACCAACGCACCGCTGGCGTTTTCGGGAGCGCCATCTTTGTTTGAAAATGATTGTGCGTTCTTGGGAGGCTCGTGACGATAGAGCGTCAGGTGGTGGGTCGCGGTGCCTGAATCGTAAACCGTGCCGTTGTCCTGAAGGTAGGGGACGTTGTCAACAGTCGTCTCCGATAGCCGAAACAGGCCGGGTGGTCGAAACCCGTTGTCCAAGTCTTCGTCCCACTCATGACCGAGTAATCCCTTTAGCAAAACAGCACGTTCCCCTGCTTTAAGTTTAGCAACCTCCGTGTTGCGCCAGAATCGGAGGGCAGCGTATTTTGCAGGCACGATGAGTGGATCGTTGCGCCACGCGTTCACCGTGAAGATGGTGCCGGTTAAGGCGTTTTCTGGTTGTGGCCCCTCCGGATTGAAAGGTCGTGGGTCACGCCATGTCCCAGTCCAAACGTCAGCGACGGGGTCGATCTTGGCGTTATCGTGTGTTTCCTTGTAGGTAACCAATGTTCGGTGAGGTGCTTCTTCTCCGTCGATGGATGGCTCCCATCGGGTTTTCCAAAATACTTCGTTGCCACTGAAAAAGGCGAGATTAACACCCGCCTCGCGCGCCTCCTCGACATGCTGCCTCTGCTCAAGGGACCAGTATTCGTCGTGTCCAACCGACAGAAACAGGCGGTGCTTGCGAATTTCCTCACCACGTCGGTCGCTATCCAAGCCGGTAAAGTAACTGACGTCGTAGCCGTTAGCCTCAAGCCAACGAACACAAGGATATTCAGCGTTAAAAACCGTGTTGACTGCCCGGTAATCGCGCGTCTTGAGCGGGCGGTTGTAGCTCACCTTGTAGGCACGCGGAGGGATGCCGATTCCACGTGGGTAACCCGGGTTTACCCGGCCGTAGGTACAGTAGCCACCGTAGGGATTGTAGGCTTGCCAAGTCGTATCGGCAGTTTGGAAGAGAATGTCAGAGTGGCTATCGTCGTGCCGTACAATGAAATAGATGTGGCTTGCACGTGGTTCACGCAGCGCATTGGCGAGACGTCCGTGACCTAACGCTCCGTAGGCGTGCGGTGAGACAATCGGTCTTTCCTTTGGACCTTCTTGACTGTTGTCCGCCCGCCAGGTCGGGGGATCCGAATCCTGTCGCACCAAACGCGCAAAATAGATTCCTGACGTTGCATCTGGGGGCGCTTGCCAGGAAGCTGATACTTCCCAATTCCCACAATCGTAGAGGCGGGTCGCCTCGTCTCTCAGACCTTCCGGCTGATGTTGCGGGAGTTTGACCGATGGCTCGATGGCGTCGACGCGACGTGCACCCATCCCACCGTAGTACCCCATCCGATAGATGTCTATCCGGTAGTCGGTCGAATCGGTTTTGATCTTGAAGAAGATCGTCTCACCGCGGTTGATGCTGATGTCATGACCGAAGCCTTGGATGGTCGGGTCGCCCCACCCGTTAATGTCCCACTCGGTTGGCGGGTCCCCAGACAAGCGATTTTCTCGGACTATATCGTTTACGGGTTGAGTTTCGGGATCTATCGATTCGAGGCTCATATCTTCTTCCTTGCTCTTTTTACCCGTTCGTGCTGTGCGTGCAGGTAAGCCCTCTTATTTTTCTTGGGCTTCCGCCCAGGCTCTCAATGGAACATCGTCCGGATTTTTTGTAATCCAGTACTGAGAGTGAGGTTGAAACTCAGGAGAAGTCCCCAATGGATTGTCCTTCGACGCCAATGCACCGAGTAATTGCTTCCGGATCGGTGAACTTTTGGATATCAGCTCCGGTGCTTGCTCAATGAAGTCCGCCGGACGGAGCCACCGGTAATGGTAGCCGACGTGCATAATCTTGCGGGTTTTGTCCGATAGATTCGGTCCAACACAGTGCCAAGTCGCTGTGCGCCACAGGACCGCAGCCCCCGGCTTCAACCTGAGTTCGACCGCCTCGGAGAGATCGGATTTGCCCCGCATCTCCCGCCATTCCTGTAAGGGGCGCATGTGGCTGCCCGGCATCAACCAGAGATTGCCGGAGTTGGATTCACTCAGATCAGAGAAGACATAGAACACCTTGATCTCCATAAAGGGCAACCGCCCATCCAGCGACGGTCCCTCAAAGAGTTCTTTGCCCGACAGATCCGGATGCCAGCCGAGGTTGTTGTAGCCAGCTTTCTGATCGTCTCCGTCGCCGACACCAATCGCACCGGGTTTTAGATCCTTAGGGTACGGGGGACGATAATCGAGGTGCGTAGTTCGGATCTGAATGTTCCAGCCGATTGCATCAACGACCAACGGCAGCATTTTAGGGTGATCAATCAGGTCGAGGAACGCTTCATGTTGAGCTAACGCGTTGCGGATAGTGAAGGGATCATTGGGACCACCACCCTCGACTTGACGGACTCTATCTCTTACCTCGTCAATAGCGGATAGTAATCGGTCTAATTCCGCCTGTTCTAAAAAATCTTCAAGGATAATGTAGCCTTTTTCGTCAAAGTCCTTCTCCTGCTGCGGTGTCATTGCTATTGCCATCGGTTTCTCTCCTTTCAACAGATTCGTAAAATGTCAAACAGTAATTCTGTTATTCGTTATTGTGTGCTAGAGATGCGTTAAACGATAAATCCAAAGTCCTAGAACGAGGGCGATCCCGACTCCCGTGATATTGTTTCGGATGGAAGCGGAGAGCTTTAGCCAAGCATCTCGGAATCGGCTCGGGGCGCACGAGATACCCAAGGCTAACGGAATAACAAAAAATACAAACGGATGATAGCCCCAAGCTGTGGCGAATTTACCCTGTGCAAGCGAGACACAGGCGCGAGTCATGCCACAACCGGGGCATGATATATCAGTGATGAGACGGAATAAACATGGAATAAGCCTCATCTCGTTGGGGGATATACCTGACCATGCCGTGTATATGCTGACAAAGGCAAGTCCGATCAGGAAAATTCGTGCGAGATGTATGTGATTAAACGTCTTTGCGTGCATCGTAGAATTTGTTGATCTCCCACTGCTGGATCGCAAGCGATGCGATACCAATACCAAAAATTGCGAGCAAGACACAAATTACCGCTAAGGAATTGCTTACGTTCAAGCCATTGTTCGTCTGAACCTCGTTAATTCCTACCGCCATCTTGTATTCGTAGTAAAGGGCAAAGATACCGCATGTTATGATACTGAGAATTAACCAAAGCCCAAAACGATACTCGGTTCGGCCTAACCAGGCATTGAGCGTTGCCATCTGTTTATACTCCCAATACAGAGAGTAAATTCCACAAGTCAGCAGGCTGAAAATGATTCCGAGTGCAATACTTCTCACACCGTCAGTCCTCGGATACGGATAATCCCGCATGATAGACCTCCTATGAAATTAAGTTGGACCAGAACTACAGTGCGGTCACAAAACAGTGTCAACAGCAGGAATTTAACCCTTGTCAGGAAATAGGTAGTGACACTCCCACTTATGAGGGACTCCATGCCCGCGGGGCAATCCCTTCGACGTGCGTTTTTACATCGACAACGACCGGCCTCTCTGCGGAGAAAGCCTGGTCCAACGCACTCGAAAGTTCGCTCGGTTTGTTGACCGTAATTCCGAGACAACCCATCGATTCGGCGATTTTGGCGAAATCTGCGTCGGGGAACAGCCAGAGTTCATCGGAACCTTTTGTCCGTCCACCGTAGACAGACTCGACACCGCCCTGCTCTTGGTTCAAGGAGTGGTTGTTGTTGACCAGAATGACGGCGTTAATTTCGGATTTCACGGCGGTCTCCAAATCTCCCAGATGATACCAGATGCCGCCGTCGCCGGTGAAGCAGAGCACGGGTCTATCCGGTTTTGCACATTTGGCACCCATCGCCGCAGGCAGTCCCCATCCAAGCGAGCCTGAACAACGAATGAATATCTGGTCGGGATGTTTGAGATCGAGCATCGTGCCGGTCCAGACACCGGAATGCCCTGTGTCGGAGACCAGAATTGCGTCGGAGGGCAGATAGTCGGTCAGCTCTTTACAGAGACGTTCCGGGCGCATCGGTACGATATCCGAGTTTGCCACGTCGCTGACGCTCTCTTTCCAGTTCCGAACCAGTTCCTGCACTTGAGTGATCCACTCAGTTCGCGGTTCAACGGCTTCTGCGGCGTCAATCATGCGGCGCAGCGAGTTTCTAATGTCGCCCTGCATCCCTAACTGAATTGAGTAATTGCGCCCCAGTTCCTCTGGGTTAATGTCGAGTTGAATAACCGGCGTTCCCTGCGGTGGGATACTATATCCATTGGTCACCTGTCCGCCGGTATGACTCCCGATGAAGAACACCAGATCTGCCTCGCAGACCGCTTGGTTGGCGCAATCCCGCGAATATGAACCGGGGACGCCGACCGCCAGCGGATGGTCGTGCGGGAACATCGCCTTTGCATTGAGAGCGGTCGCAACCGGGATCGAGAGTTTCTCTGCTAAAGCAATCAGTTCGGCGCGAGCGTCTGACGCGGTCACACCCCCGCCAGCGACGATGATGGGACGTTTGGCGTCAGCGAGTAGCTCGATCGCTTCTTTCACTTTTTCGATCTCCGCTTCCGGTCGGAAAGGTGGGAGTTGAGTGAAAGGCTCTTCGATGATAACTTCCAGATCCGCTTCGCGATCTACGACCGCCTGACCGGCGAGGCCTTCCAGATCCAGGTGTACCGGTCCCGGTGTGCCAGAAGTCGCGGAACGGAAGGCTTGGCGCAGGTAGACCGGGAACTGTTCCGGCGTAGCGACAAACGCGCTATATTTGGTCACCGCTGAAAACGGATTGATGTGATCGACCTCTTGATACGCGTGGCGCTGTTGGTTGATCTGGCTCTCCCGTCCGGTGATAGCGATGACCGGAGAACATGCCAGGTATGCATCCTGTAATCCGGCGGCGAGGTTGACCGCACCCACCGACTGTGCCATACAGAGGCTGGGAGCACGGTTGACGCGGGCGTAGGCATCTGCCATGTATGCGGCGCCTTTTTCTCCGTGGGTTTGAACGCGCTTTATCCCCAGTTTTTCCATCTCCATCAGCGCTCGAGGCGCGATGTAGGGCATAAAAAAGACGTGGGTAATCCCGTAACCGTGGACTGTATCCGCAAGAAATTTACTTCCTGTCATTGTAGGCATACTGTTTTCTCCTGTAGGAACGATTTTCGCCCATGTTCAGAATTAGTGCAACAGCAACCGAGTTTTCGTAGGAGTTGGGTCACCCAACCCTTACTGCCCCGATAAATCCCCGATAAATCGGGATGTGCCACGGGCGGGGGAACCCCGCCCCTACGATTTCGCTTCATATTTTGCACTTTCTTTTTACATAAGCGACGTTTTTTTTACAGCTTTCGTGGGGTGCCACCATCAATGTTTATAATTTCTCCCGTTATGAACCGGGACTCATCGGCAACAAGAAAAAGCACTAAATTCGCTACATCTTCCGGATAACCCGGACCGTCAAGTATCTGTGCCAGATCGAAGATTGGTTTGAAGTAGTGATGTTCTCTACCGCCGGTCGCCCCCGGGGTGAGGATTTGACCGGGACGTACGCAGTTGACTCGGATATTATGCTGTCCGCCCGTACTCGATGTGTATCGTGTAAAAGCCTCGACACCCGCTTTTGCCACATAATATGAGGACGATGGTGTTCCGCCGGTTATATCGTACATGTTCTTGCTAAATCCAATGACAGCGGCAATAGAGGAGTTATTGACTATAGCGCCACCGCCTGCGTCTACCATGTGGGACCAGACCGCTCGTGACATGTAGAAGGTGCCTGACAAGTTGACGTTAATCACCCGATCCCACCCCTCATCTCCTTCGTTCGGGAAATTCTCGCCAGCGCCGCCGCCTGCGTTGTTAAAGAGGATATTGATCGTACCGTATTTTGAGACGGCTGCTTCGACCGCCGAATCAACCGCACTACTGTCCGAGACATCGCAGCGAATGAACGTGGCTTCGCCACCCTCGCTATTGATAGCGTCCTGAACTTGAGCGCCCTCCTCCTCCCTTCTTGCCATAATGACGACTTTCGCGCCTTCTTGGGCAAAGAGATGAGCAGTTGCCTTACCGATACCGCTGTTTCCGCCTGTGACAATTGCAACCTTACCTTCTAATCTTGATGACACGGTTTTCTCCTTTGTACACTATCCACAGTTTAGCTGTTTGACATCGCCTTAGAGTCTGTTTGAAAAGTCATTTTGGGTAAAGTTATTTGCCATGAAACGGAGTTTTTTCTGCAAAACTCGGTTTCTTCCATAATCCACGGTTCGATGGCACATCCTCGCTGTGTTTCGCAAACCGTGTCAGACCAATCGAGGGACTTTGTTTCGTAGGGGCGAGGTTCCCTCGCCCAACGGGTTGGGAAACCCAACCCCTACCCCGCGATACGGCTCGCTGTGGATTGACAAATCCACAGCACCGTGGGATCACTCCTCACTTTTTATGGTGAACAATACAAATAAGTACACACATTAACCTTTGGTGCTAGTTAGTGAAAGGGGCTTTTCCACATTGTTGAAGCGTTGATTGATTCTTCTTAGGTTCTACCCTTTGGCTGCACATGTCGCCCCTCCCCGATAAATCGGGATTCGAAACCGGGGCTAAAGGCACCGACGATCCAATAGTTTTCATGTTTCACAACCTGTCCCGCCTGTCCCGATTCATCGGGGATTTATCGGGGCATCACGTTTGACGTTATCAACAGCTGCAAACTAACACCAGTGGTTATTATTCAAATGTATCAGTAATTATAATTTTTACCATAAAACAGGTGCTCAGTCCTCGTATTCAACAACAACGTCATCGCCTTTGATTTTCACTGGGTAGGTCTTGACTCGCAGTTCCGGGTCTACGAGGCACCGTCCAGTCGCAATATCAAACGCCCACTGATGCCATGGACAGCGCAACACCTCGCCTAAGCCGTCCACTGCGATTGTAGAGCCACGGGTAGAGGGCGGTGCATCGGTGCTAACCCGACCGCTGAGTTCGCCGGTACAGAGGGGACCGTTCTTGTGGGGACATATGTTGCGTACAGCGTAGAATGAACCGTTGACGTTAAAGACGCCGATCCCAGCCCGCCCCCGGAACGGCACCACAATTTTGCGCTCTCCGGGTGGGATATCTGCTACCTTACCGATAACAACGCTTGTCATGGCTAATTCCCTGTGTCTATCCGGAGCATATCGAGCGCATTACCGGCAAAGATTCGGTGGTGCAGGTCGTCGTCGAGTTTGGGGAAGGTTGTTACCGGATCGTTCCAGTCGAAGTGCGGGAAGTCTGAGCAGAATATCAGCGTTTCGTCTGCGTGCAGCATCTCCAACATCTGGTACATCTGCTCCGGTTTTTCCGGTTCGTGCATCGGTTGTGAACCGATTCGGATGTGCTCGCGGAAATACTCGCTCGGCAGGCGTTTGAGCCATGGGGTCTGATCACGGATCGCCTTCCAGTCCGTATCCAGATGCCACATCACCGAGACCGCCCAAAGCTGCTGCGCTTCGATAAGCGCGAATTTGAAATCCGGGAACTTCTCGAAAACACCCTCGCAGATCAGAGATGTCGCATGCGCACTGGCGACGGTAGGTCGGCTCATCCGTGATTCCATATAGTAGGTGGGATAGCCAACTGGGGTTGGGGTGGTTCTGGTTGCGCCGCCGCCTCCACCAATGTGGGCAACCACCGGCAGTCCGTGCTGTTCGCACGCCTCCCAGATGGGGTGATAGAAGCGATTGCCGAAGGGCATGCTTGTTCCCATCGGCACCATTACTGCAGCGGTGTCCTTGCGATCCGCCAATCGATTGATTTCCTCTACCGCTTGGGGTGGATCTGAAGGCGAAACGAGGATGGCGTTGACGATACGCTCGTCACGGTCAAGCCAATGTTCAATAGTCCAATCGTTGAACGCTCGGCACAGTGCGGCAGCCCAATCCGGATCGGGGAGTCCTGAATATCCGTAAAACACCGGGGGTCCGGTCAGCAGCCCGTAGTCGATATTCCAAGGGTCGAGGTGTTCCGCTTGCAGAAACTCCAACGTAAAATTGAAATCGCGTGGATCACCGCCGGTAGCTTTCTTTACAGGCGCATCTTTGGTCTTCATGCGACCTTTCAGATCGGTGCGGTTAGTCCGAATTGGGATGTTGGGATACCCACCCAGATGCAACCCTTGGTCGAGTAAATGTTCCTGATTAAATGTTGATAGGTACGGCAATAACTGTTCAGGATTGCGAAAGTTGTGGTGAACATCGCAATCGACAATTGCAACGCCATTTTTGGGCTTGCCAGTCCAGCCCGGCGCAGTAATGGGTGTAGCTCCTGTTTGGCTCATACAAATCCCTCCTTACGCTTGAGATTCGCCTAAAAAGTCGTGATAAATAAGATACCACAGATGGCTGAGCAGATCAACAACTTATTTTCGTGATAAATCGTCACAGGTAGGAGTTACGCAGTTCAGTTTGTAGTAGCGCAATTCATTGCGCGTCCGGACGGGCGATAAATCGTCCTACCACAAACCGAAGACCCTACCGTAGTTGCTCGATTCATCGGGTGCTGGAAATGGTGTCTAGCGGTGATGAATCGCCGAACTACAAAGTTTTGAGCGTTTAAGTGCGTAACTCCTGACAGGTTTAACTAACCGCAAAGCGATTTGAATCGGGATTTTATCGGGACGACACGACATGTGGTTTGCGTCAATGCCAGTGATTTTGGTAATTATCGACAATAACTCACACAATCTAATACATTGTCAGATAATTGTTAATGCCCCTGCTCGTTGTGGATTGACAAATCCACAACACCGCCGCAAATCGGGCTTGGATATGGCTATCCAAGCCGAGCCGTGAGAGACTTATCATGATTTATATGACACTAACATTAGCAAACTTTGGTAAAATGCGCGTGTAGGGTGGGTGATGGATCGCTGTAGGGACAGGTCTTGTGCCTATCCATCAGATAACTACTAACTGACGTAATGTGTAAGAAAAGAGTCGTGAATACCTCTGGTAAATCGGCGGTGAAAAGTTATCCACAATGACCTGGCAAAATCTAACAAAATCTAACACTTTTGAAAAAATTTCGACGTTTTCCAGTCGGTTTGTCGGGGTGATTTTCAAAATTTGCCATGTCCGTCAAACCCGCTCCCTGTCTGGGTTTCGACGCATAAGACGGAGAAAAAATTAAGATAATTTTTAGTATTATACTTAACATATGTTACCCTATAGGGTGTTAGAAATCAATAAATGGCATAGAATTGATGCCGATGACAGTCCACATTTACCATGAATTAACCTAAGTTGCGGGTTATAGAAACCATTGCAAACCGAGCGAATCAAAGCTAAATTGAATTGATTACCGAGCGCAGTGGATTGGAAAATCCACTACGGACAAAAATGGCTCCGTTCCGCCTGTCCCCCTGGTCTCGATTTATCGGGCGACCTTATCGGGGCAGTCCGTAAGGGTTGGGTGACCCAACCCCTACGAAGATTGGGTTACTGTTGTATGCCCCGATTCTCGGGATCCCGAGAATCGGGACTTTCTTAACATGAACCAAAATATGGTGAACAATACAAATAAGTACACACATTAACCTTTGGTGCTAGTTAGTGAGAGGGTCTTTCCCACTTTGTTGAAGTGTTCATTGATTCATTAGGGTAGCTCATTAGTTGTACGCTTCGGCTGCACCTGTCGCCCCGCTGGGGCTTTGGGGTATGGGGCTATCGGTATGCTATAAACATGTCGCCCCGCTGGGGCTA
>JAJECO010000029.1 GCA_022822005.1 Candidatus Poribacteria bacterium | reverse complement strand
AACGATATCATCAGCGGGTAAACCATGGCTGGCTTTGCTATAGTGCTTCCACTCTCCGGTAGCTCGTGTGTAGCGGGCAACGCCTGCAAAAGTACCAATCCAAACCTCCTCGGGGTCAATCTTGATGTCATATATTGTGTTGTCAGGAAGCCCTTTACGTCTGTCGAAGATATCAGGAAATGTTGAGGTCTTGCTATAACGAATTATGCCATGATTTAGTGTCCCAATCCACAACTCCTGTTTATCAGCGGCAAGAGCCCGGACATCAATCGGCTTTTCTTCATCGAAGAGTGTATTGATATGATCGGTTATGTTTGTTACAGGTTGCCACGTTCCGGCGCTGAAGTCGATCTGCGCTAACCCCTTGGGAGTGCCAATCCATAGGGTTTCTCCATCAATGGCAATCGCTTGAATCTGGTTGCTCGGAAGTCCATCAGAGACGGTGTAGATTGTCCATGCAGCTTCGCTTCGCTTCTTCCGTGCTTCATTTTTTAATTTGAGATTTGATGTATATGGGCTAACGGAGTTATAGTCAGCAACAGCATCTGTATTCTGCCGCAACTGCATATATGCATCTCCCCGCGCCATATATGCGTCGCCAAGCCAACGACTTCGCGGATAAGCTTGAATGAAATCGGTGAGTGTCTTCACTGCCATATCGGCATTTCCTAAACTGGATAGCAGCGACCCGATAAGGTAAGAAGCACGTTCCAAATATTGACTTCCCGGGAAATACGCAACAGCTTCTTGGAGCACTTTGAGCGCCTGCTGGGGTTCGTCCAACTCATCAGCGAGCAAGAATCCTGCGCTGTAAGCGGCTTCCTCTACACCGTAGCGATCGGGATATATTCGGAACAGGAGCAGGTAGGCATTAACGGCTTTGCGATGTTCTTCAGCCGCGAGATAAGCATCACCAGCCTGCTTGAACTTCGCTTCCATGCTGTAGGCATTGGGATCAATTTTCACAACGTGCCCGAAGTACTTGAGTGCTTCATCGGTGTTTCCCTCTGTTTCGTAGAGACGGGCGAGCTGATAATGGGCATCAGTGTATTTCGGATATTCATCAATTGCTTTCACAAAACTCGCCTTGGCTCTCTCGTACATTTCTAACTGCAGAAAGGTTTGGCCATTGAGAAAGTGTTTTTCGGCTGCCTCGTTGGGAATGGTACGGGCATCATCGAAGGCTGTGATGTAGACAATTTCACGCAGTGGAATGGATAGTTGTTGATTGTAAACTTCAATCTGAATTGATGTTTCGTTACCGCCCAACCAACTTCCTTTGAGATGATCACCGTTTTCGAGATAAATTGAGATGTAATGCTGTCCATACGCGATGGAAGCATACAAAAGCACCGTGATAAACCAAATTAGTACACGCTTAGGGCTAAATTTATGTTTCATGTAATTTCCTCGCGCAATTGACGTCAGTTCCACGTACTGCGCCATTTTGTCACTGTTGGAATGTGGGGATATAATGCCCCATTGTGAGGTTAGTCAATCATGATTGGTAGCTTGCTTAACACGCATGGTGCGTCCGCTGGGATCAGATCATCGTATAGTATACAATAGCCGTCTATCACTGTCAAGACACAGAAGTGTGCAATCCCACCGATGTGCAGTCGGTTGGACACCAAGGCCTATCGCGGGTAGTTTTTCTGGTTAAGTTCTTTCACGATAACGCACATTCATGCGGTCAATATGGCCACGGACAGTGACGTAGTGTTAACGCAAGTTGCTAGTGATGTGTGAAATGTCACGAAACGGGAAAATAGAAACTGAATTGAGCGACTCACGGCTCACAGTGGATTGACAAATCCACTGCCCGTATACGAATATGGCTTGGATATGTCTATCCAAGCCGAGCGGGTTCGATAACTCGCAACTTCGGTTAGTGTTAATTCTTTTGACAAGTCAGCACTGCTTTGATAGTATCTTGATCGGTACTCCCGCAACCTTGCGCTGAAGAACGTTAATCCTTGATTCTATAGAAGCACTTCGCATTATCGTGAAAAAGTTTCTGTTTGTCTGTATCGCTAACACCTTTTATTGCCCAGAGTAGGGCTTCGACCCACTGTCTGTATTCAGCGGCTAACGTGCAGACGGGCCAGTCGCTACCGAACATCAGTCGGTCAAAACCAAACGCTGTGACGAGGTGGTCTATGTATGGCTTCAGTTCTACTTTGGTCCAGTTGTCACTTGCAGTTGTTACGATACCTGACACCTTACAATGCACATTATCGAACGAAGCCAATTCGCTGATGTGATCCGCCCAAGGTTGAAACTGTTCACCCTTTATGTCGGGTCCCCCACAGTGGTTGACTGCATGTTGCACATTCGGTGTTGCTTTTACTAAATCAATAGCCGCAGGAAGCTGTTCATGGTTGGCGCAAAGATCAAAAGAGAGATTATACCCCTCAAGCAGCTGTACTCCTTTGATGAGTTCCGAGCTTCGATAGAACTGATTATCGGGATGGTGCCAAGCCATACGACGAATCGCCACCACAAGTTCATGCTCTGTGAGCTGCTTGAGGATTTCCTCAGCACTGGAGGCTTCGAGTGGAGCTGCTGCAACGACTGCCCCAATCAGGTCGTCTGATTGCACAATCTGTGCCAACCACTTGACCTCTTCGACAACCTGTGTGGGCGCCACATCGGCTTCGACATGGACGGATCGGACGACGTTAATTCCCTCGCAGGCTCGACGGTAGTCCTTTATGAGATAGCGTTTGCCAAGGGCATCGAAGTCCTCCAACCAAGGATAGCTCAGGTTGGAGGTATCCCATAGATGCTGATGTGTGTCAATAACTTTTAGCACTGGTATTCACCTTTTCGCGGTTGTTTGGGTGTCGTAAACTAAGCCTTCTAACCTTTATTAGGTTTGATCGTGGTACAAACGATACAGTGCACGCACAGTGTGTTCTTTCTACAACATCTCTGTCGTGATGTTAGAATCATCGCTTCGCAACAGTTTCCAATTATAACTCATGTCTGATGTCCGTCTTCCCAATATCCAAAAAATTTTAATCATCCGCAACGATGGCATCGGCGATCTGCTTAATGCAACGCCCGCGATAGCGCTGCTGCGCAAGAACTACCCAGAATCAGAAATCACAGTGCTTGCTTCGCCGTTAAATGCCCCGATGTTGGTTGGCAACCCGGATGTAGATCGGGTATTGATTCTTGACCGATCAAATGAACATCGCCGTTTACGAGATCGAATCCGGTTCTATCGCCGTTTACGAGCGGAACGGTATGATCTTGCCGTTGTGATGCGGACCGCTTCGTGGTGTAACTGTATGGCATTCCTATCAGGTGCCAAGTATCGCTTAGGGCGATATCGAAAACGAGCCAAAAGCCTCCTTACACATACCTGGCGAAAAAAGTATCATAAAGGGGAGGTCCACGAAGTCGATCGGAATTTTGATTTAGTTGGGCTAATTTGTAACGGTGAAGGGCACCGGCGATTGGTGCTGAATCTTCTAAACGATGAAATCGCAAGAACGGAGCAGTTGTTAACAAATTGGAATATTGCACCGAACGACTTTCTGGTAGGCATCCATCCCGGCGGCAGTTCGTTTGATAAACGATGGCCTGAGGAGAACTACGCCAAGATTGCCGACACCTTTGCGCACGAATACAGTGCGAAAGTCTTGATTCTCAGAGGTCCCAATGAGGTTGAATTAGAACGAAACATCCAGAAGGCCGGTCAATCCAACTTCATTAGTTACGCCCCGAAGTCGGTACGGGAACTTGCTTGCCTCATAAAACGGTGCAATTTCTTTGTGTGCAACGATTCGGGACCAATGCACATCGCAGCCGCTTTGGACACCCGAACTGTCGGGATCTTTGGTCCTACGGATCATGTCGTCTGGCGACCGCTGAGCGACAAAGCAACAATCGTCAGACGAGATATGCCGTGTTGGCCGTGCAGCCCCCATAGATGTAAAATTGGCTGGGAGTGTGCGAAGAAATTGCCTGTAGATACCGTATGGAATGCAGCAGAAGAATGGGTGCAGGGTGAAGCAAATGTGAGCGATCACAAGGGGTGATTAAGGGTCCCGCGATAGACAATCCACACGCATAGTTCCTCAGCTCCTTAGACTCCAGAGAACAGTGCTTAGAACGCGTGGGGGTGTCGCTCTAACTATATGAACAGTTCGCATATAGTCTCGGCAGATTTCACGACAGTCCGATCATCCACCTTCGCTGCGCCTCCCCGCAGATATCCCTCAATAGATTGTCCTTCCAACACACGAATTTCCTGCTCATAGGGCGGATCGACTTTAAGAGGGGCGATCTGACAGATATTGCTGCATGCTTCAGATGCTGTTTCTCGGATAGATTCCCGCGATTTTTGGGGCGACAGATGCAAGGCGAGCTCTTGACCAAGTCCCTGTTTCGTTTCTACACTGTATATATTGGGTACCAGTTGCTTGGCTTCGATGACGGCTTTATCATCACCTGAGATAAACACAGTCGGCACGTTGAATTCTCCAGCCATCGCAGCACGACATCCGAATTCTCCAATCTGCCTTCCGTTAATTTTGTAGTATTCGACCGACCTTGAGGAGTATGTGTGGCTCAACGGTGCGTTTGATGTTCCCGCCATTGCGTGCTGTCCGACGAAATAAAGCGCATCGTAGGTTTCGTCAAGGTAGTAGGGCGGACGGATGGGACCCCTTGCGATTAATTTTGCTTCCGGATGAAATTCCAGCACATCAATCCCACCGTTGCCGTGTCCATCCCAAACCACAATATCCGCGTGGGGACTCACATCCAAGATTCCGTCGATCGCGGCATTTACTTCCCAAGTCAGCAGCTTCATCGCGGTCTGCTTTCGCGGTCCATCCTCGCGGGTTTGATCGAAGCGAGACACCATTGCAGGACCTTCGAGATCGGTGAGAACGTAGATCTTCATCAACCCCCCTTTTTTTACTTTCGCTTGAGATAGGGAAGCAGTAACTCGTGGGCTGTTACAACGTTGACCGCAAGGGAATCCAAAGCAAGCAGGAGTTCGTTGGCATCCAGGTTTTCGGTTGCGAGGCTATCCACTAAGACGATATGATTGTCATCGGGATCGCTTGAATCAATTCCAAAACAGGTTGGAAGGATTTCCGTATTTTGATCGAGGATGTTTCCGTAGATGCCTTCGAGTTGTGATGTATCGAGATCGTTGACACTGCATAGATCAACCATAAACTCAATCTGAGTTTCATCGACCACGGCAAATATATTCAGACCATCTTCATCCTGGATGATAAGAATATCACCCTCAGGTACAACGCTATATCCCTGTTCGTCCAGGAATACGGTGATGTCCACCGGTGTGTTTAATTTTGACATTCTTCCTCTCCTCCACTACAACACACGAATGATATATCAGCGGGAACGTGTTCGCATGTAAGATACTTAGCGTTAGGCATCCTTGGGTGCAGCCACCTTGGCTTTCAGGGCTGCCAGATCATCATCCACATTCCCAGTTTCGAGCGCAGCGAATTCTTCCTCAAGTGGATCACGGCTTAGTTCAGACATTTCCGAGGCGGCATCGGCACGGGCTTCCATATCGCCAACCTTCTCCTCCATACGATCGAAAGTTGCAAAAGCACTATTATCCTTCATGCCTGCCATTGTCTCATGGATTGCCTTCTGCGCCTTCGCCCGTTTTTGCCGCGCAATTAGCAGGTTTTTCTTACGGCCCGCTTCATCAATTTTCCGCTCAAGCGTCCTTAAGTTGTCCTTGAGCATGGTAACGGCTTGCTTCTGCTTGTCCCACTGTTCTTTGTAGCCGTCGGCGACGCTTGCGTGCTCATTGCGGCGTGTCAGTGCTTCCCGGGCAAGGTCTTCGTTTTCGCGCTGCAGCGCAATTGTTGCTTTTTGTTCCCAACCATTGGCTTGTTCTTGCTCGTTTTCATAGTCCTTTTGGAGCCGCTTTTCCTGCGCGATGGCGGTGGCAACCTGCTGTTTGACCTTTACCAACTGTTCCTGCATCTCAGTCGTGATCTGATTTAACATCTTTTCCGGATCTTCTGCCTGGTCTAATGCAGCGTTCACGTTGGATTTGAAGATGGTGGATACGCGATTAAAAAATCCCATTTTATGCCTCCTATAATGTTATCGATGTAACTTCCGAAATTGAGTTCGGAAAAACTTAGGTTCAATTATAACCGAAAATCGGTGTGTTGCCAACCAAAAAGTGATGGATACGTGTGTTGTGTGGGGCCGCCCGATCCCTTTCCATTTTCATCTGTTTCGGGCTTAGATTGCATACTTTAACGCTGGAGGAGGGGGTCGTTTCGACCGCCACTTGATTTATCGATACTTCACAAAAAACCTGTCTATTCCAGTATAATCATTTTCCGTGTATGGATTTCCCCGTGGAGCTGTAGGACGTAGAAATAGGTGCCGCTTGCCACGCGTTCTCCATAAAGATTACGTCCATCCCAATAGGCAGCACGGTGCTTTTCAGAATAATCTCCCGGGGGCAATCCGCCAAGTTCGAGGACATTAACCAAGCTGCCATCGAGATTATAAATGCGAATGACCACCTGCTCGAACGATGCGATTTTAAAGGGAACCCATGTTTCCGCATTGAAGGGATTAGGATAGTTTTGCAAAAGTCCCTCCCGTTTCAACCTGCCCAAGACTGTCTGCAAGAGATCTGCCACTGGCTGAACCGCGACGGGGTTTGGATGTCCTGTATGCCCAAACTGATCGAGTAACCTGTCATACGCAGCTTTTGCGCGAATGACGCCGTAGCCTGCGATATTATCAGGATTGTCCGACTGTGATGCCGTCATACGAAGTGTATTGACCAGATCCTCCACCGTTGCAAGCGGAAAGGCTTCCATCAGCAGCGAGACCACCCCCGCAGCGAGAGGTGTTGCAGCTGACGTCCCGGTGAAATCCGTGGTAAACCCGTCGCGCGTGGCGGTATCGATGCTTCTGACCCCTACCCCCATTGCCATTAAATCTGGCTTAATCCTCCCGTCGAAGGTAGGGCCCCGGGAGCTGAATGGCGCCGCTTGACCGTCGCGGCCTACAGCACCGACCGCGAGCACATTAAAGCCATCCGCAGGAGGAGTGATTCGCCCGCGCAGCCCGGGACCATCATCCGCGGGTTGAGCCCCCAAATTTCCGGACGCGATAACCACAAGCATCCCTTTTTGAGCTGCAAGATCCGCAGCAATTGTGATCTTTGCGGTTTTTCCATCTAAGTCCACAAAGCGATACCAATCGGCATAACCGAGCGAACTGCTTACTACATCCGCGCCCATGGCTTCGAGCCACTCAAGCCCTTCAATCCACCAGTCCTCTTCGATTTGCCTCTCAAAAATGTCACCCTCCTGCGAAACCCGCTCTGTTTTTGCGAGAAGATAGCGCGCACGAGGTGCGACTCCGATGAGTTGACCTGGCGCGTCGCCAGCGAGCACCCCGAGCACCACTGACCCGTGGTCATCCTGATCCGGATCATCCTGATCCACTTCATCTGCGGTGTTGCCATCGTCATTGACAAAGTCACGCTGGGCAATAACATCCACACGCTCAAGTGCAGTATGTTCCAGATCGAACCCTGTATCCAATAATCCGATAACGAGATTCTCACCGAGATAGCCCTCGCGATGTAGAAAGTCTGCCTGAATCTGGGTGATCTGTGCGTTAGATTCTCCGTAGTTTAGGCCCATGTCAGGAGAAGGCGCCCTCGGGAACAGCGAGCCGTGAGCGGAAAATTCAGGAGTTATTGTATATTGTCGGACGGGCTCAATTGCGCGAACACACGCCAAACGTGCGATTTTATGGATCTCCGCGGTTGTGGCCTCCAGCCCGATGCCGTTTAACCATCGGCTTTTACTGTGGAGCGCTCCACCTAACTGAAGCACTGCTGCAATATAGCGTGATTCAATGGGCAAATCTGTGGAATCCGGCAGACTGCGATGCGCGCGCAGCACACGACGCCGTCTCGCCTGATCTGGCATCTGGCTCTGATACTGCTCCATCGCTCTTCGCAGATCGGATTGTGTCGCATATCCCTTGTCAACAAAGAAAACCCAGACCTTCAGCGTTTCATTAGGTGCGTAGAAGCGAATGGATGGTGAGATTTTCAGGTGTTCGTTGGGACGTGAGTTCGCCGGAGGGGTTTCGGCAAACCAGATGAGTGTGACAATAGAATACACCAACCAGTGAAGCTGGGGGCGTTGGACCGCTGGTGTTCTTGGTTGTCGTGGATTTCTGGATTTCTGGATTTCGATATCCATCGTAATTTAAGGGGGAAATCATTATAACGGATTCCTTGTTTCCGAGGGTTTCAATCCTTTCCTCGGACAATCGAAGAACAATAGATATTCCCATAAGATTGTAGCAACGCCGGAGGCTTCTGTCAAGGGTGGATTTGCACCTCCGGACGTTTCCGATTGACAGTAGTATGTCTCTTCATTAGAATATCATACATCTCTTGGTTACCATCACATCCGCTGGAACCTCGAGACTTTCGTATTCTATATACCCGTGGAATTTTTACCCGCTTAGATTAGGCAAAGCGGGAGGAGACTGATAACATGCAGATCTTTGTACTGCTTACGTTTTTTAAGCCAATGCAAATTGACTTTGAATCGATTAAGGAACTTTTGATGTCTGGGCAGAAACGGATTATCTCAATCCTTATATTCTCAATGATGATAATTTTGATTTCCGGTAACCTGACATTGTCTTTTTCCAAGAACAGCACAGAAATTCCCGTAAGTTTCACACTGCAACTGCTTCATTCAGCAGATATGGAAGGCGACCTCGAAGCACTCGAAAACGCCCCCCGGTTCTCATCAGTACTGAATGCACTCAAAGCTGAGTTTGAGAATACTGTTATAATCGGGGCGGGCGATAGCTACATACCCGGACCGTTTTTCGCAGCGGGCAATGACCGAAGCCTTCGCGACGTTTTGGGACGTGAAGGATCGGGACGTGCGGATATTTTGATTCTTAATGCTATGGGATTTATGGCGGCAGCACTCGGCAATCATGAATTTGATTCGGGCACTGGCACACTCAGGGGCTTAATTCGGGTTGATGGTAGAGGCTACGTTGGCACAGCTTTCCCGTTCCTGAGTGCGAACTTGGATTTTAGCCTTGATAGCAACCTTGCAGATCTCGTTGTCAGTGCCGGGCAGGAGGCAAGTACGATTCCAAACAGTATCACCAAGAGCACAATTATCACGACACCTTCGGGCGAAAGGATTGGTGTTGTTGGCGTAACCACGCCACGGCTCGGCAGCCTATCCTTGCCGGGGAATATCGGAATTGCACCTGAAAATCCAGACGATATTGCGGCCCTGGCAGCAATCGTCCAGGAGTCTGTTGATGCCTTGACTGCAACCGGAGTGAATAAGGTTATTGTCACCGGCCACCTTCAGCAGATTCGGATGGATGAAATGATGGCATCGCAGTTGCGCGATGTTGACATCATTATTGCGGGTGGATCGAACACCCTGCTCGCGGATGACACAGATCGGCTGCGTGAAGGTGATGCCCCCGACCGTCCTTATCCGATTCTGACACATTCCATGACGAATGAACCGATTGCAATCGTCGGCACTGATGGGAACTACAGGTATGTCGGTCGATTGGTCGTGGGTTTTGACGAGGCGGGTATCCTGTTATCAGAATCAATTGACGCTGAGGCAAGTGGTGCCTTTGCTACAGATGAACAAGGTGTTGTGGATACCGGCAACGTTACGCCAGCAGCGCGTGTCGTTGAAATTACTGAGGCGATTCGGAGTGTCGTTGCCGCAAAGGACGGCAATATTTTTGGGCAAACAAGCGTCTATCTTAATGGCAACCGGGGTTCGATTCGCACAGAGGAAACGAATCTCGGCAACTTAATTGCTGACGCTAACCTATATGTAGCACGTAGAGTTGATCCAACGGTTGTTGTCTCAATAAAAAATGGTGGCGGCATCCGAGCATCTATCGGCGTTACCGCCGGTGGAGGTACGCTGCCGCCGCCGGGGAACCCGTTGGTCGGCAAAATGGCAGGTCAAATTTCGCAGATTGACATAGAAAATACGCTCCGATTCAACAATGGGCTGAGTCTATTAACACTCACCGCAGCGCAGCTACTTGAGGTTATCGAACACGCTGTCGCTGAATCTGAGCCGGGGGCAACCCCTGGGCAATTCGCCCAAGTTGCTGGGGTTGCCTTCAGTTTTGACATTTCGCATCCAATGGGTTCAAGGGTCAGGTCGCTCGTGCTTACCGATGCCAATGGAAACCCAACCGACATCGTCGCACAAGATGGTGAAGTTGTCGGTGATGTAGATCGAACTTTCCGCATCGTTACAATCACTTTCCTTGTAGTTGGTGGTGATAATTACCCTTATCAGAACTTCCCAAATACTGATCGTGTAGATCTCACCGCAGTGATGACGGAGGAACTCTCAGGTGGACAGGCGGCTTTTGCCGCCCCCGGTACGGAGCAGGATGCACTGGCGGAATATCTGGCAGCCAACTTCTCGGCAACCCCGTTTGTGATTGCCGATGTTGATCCTGAAAGCGATGAACGTATTCAGAATCTCGCTTCCCGTCCTGACAGCTTGATTGTAACGCCTCCAGATGGGAGCGCATTCAACATGGAACTTAGCGCAGGCCTAAACATGATCAGCTTACCGCTAATGCCCGATGCACCCTACACGGCGCGCGCTTTGATGAAGAAACTCGATGCGACCGTTGTCATTGAGTATAATCCATCGGTTAGTAGCTTCATCGGGTTCACAGAAAACTCTCCCGGCAACGGTTTCTCCATCGAAGGTGGCAGAGGCTATATTGTCAATCTGACCAAATCGAGGGTGGTTAGGTTTACGGGTCAGGCATGGGAAAATAGACCAGCGACAGTTTCAGCGGCGCCTGCAATATCTCAAGCCTCCGCGGTGTGGGCGTTAGTCCTCCACGCTCAATTTGACCAAATTGATGGCGTGACGTTGACTATCTATAACCGCCGCACTGGAGTATCCGAGATCGTTAATGTGAACGAATCACACGCTGTTTGGACAGGCATCAGCCGCCGAACAGTAGCGTCTATCGGTGATACACTGGTGATTGAAATGCGTGATGCTAATGGGCAGCTGATTCGCACACTACATCATGAGATCGATGCAACGGATATCCGACGGGCATTCACGGAATTGATATTGACACCAGCGCACCTAAAACCGGAACGCACCGCACTCCTTCCCAATTATCCAAACCCGTTCAATCCGGAAACGTGGATACCGTACCAGTTAGGAAACAACACACATGCTGCGATCCATATCTACTCGCAGACAGGGGAACTTGTTCGATCCCTTGATCTGGGGCTTCGAAGTGCGGGGTATTATGTTGGGAAGGCACGCGCTGCCTACTGGGATGGTCGCAACGGTTCGGGTGAATCCGTGGCTTCAGGCGTTTACTTCTATCAGTTGATAACTCCTGAATCGACAGCGACCCGAAAAATGGTGATCGCGAAGTAGGCAGTTGTGACAGCCGTATCGCTGGTAGCCTCGACTTTCCGGTAGTGATACGGTCATGGACGGTTTTCCGCGGATTTGCACTTGTTTATTCTAACGCAAGTTGCTAGTTGTCCAGTCTGCTCGGCTTGGATAGGCATATCCAAGCCATCTTTGTAAATATGCAGTGGATTTGTCAATCCACTGCGAGTTGCTTTGAATCCCGATTTATCGGGGCGGTGATGGAGTGAATTTAGCGTTTATTCGCTCGGTTTGAACCATTTTCTTATAACTAGCAACTTAGGTTATTCTATTAGAAATTCAGAGTGCATTTTACCTCTCGCAAACCTTCTCCTCAAAGGGGTAGTCCTCTCGATCCCAAGAATTCGCAGGTGTGCATTCCACCCTGTGCTTGACAATACCAGTCAAGGACACTTCTTAATTTACAAATTTTGGCGGACAGAAAAACTTGACACACAGCTATTCTGTAAAGTATGATATTTTGTGCTTTTAAAGAACATCCGGCACTATATGTTGTGAATCACCCGCATCCGACCTCAACCGAGTGGAAAGGTAACGTCAATATCCTGCATGTTTAGTGTTATAGTGTTACTTCTTACGCTGTCTACTGCCGTCGCGCAGGAATCAGCTGAAATATGTGACCTGACATGACATTCTGAAGAAGAGCTTATCGAGCTGGAAGAACAGGTGGTCATTCGGTCTCGTGCAAAACCGTGCGCTGTCATTCACTCAGCCGTACCCATTGATGTCCCAAGCAGCGACGATTTCGTCAAGCAGGACGGTACAGATTTTCCGGATCTTCTGAGAAGTAAGGTGGTCGGCGCTTGGGTCTGTCCACTGGATAGGAAAACGGGGACACTTTAACCCCCAAAATGCCTTGACAAAGGCTTAGTGTAGTCAATATAATATAGTTGCGGCAAAAAAACTCTCCGAATAACAACGGCTGCAATTGCTAAATGTCCAATTTCAACCGTGCGGATCCCTCAATCTTTTGTCGCCACGTCAACTCTTATGTACCTAACTCACACCAACAACCTAATTAAGGAGTTTAATTAGCTATGTCTCAAACAGGGAAAATAGCGCTAATTTTGCTATTTGTTATTGCGTCACTTTTTGTCCTGTCTACGGCGGTGGCGCAGGAATCAACTGAAGCAGAGATGTCGGATGACAAGAGCGGTGAGACGTCATCTGAGATGAAAGCCGAAGAAGATGTTGTCGAGCTTGAAGAGCAGGTAGTGATTGGTTCAAGAGCACGACCTCGTTCTGTTATTGATTCAGCCGTGCCGATTGACACCATTCGCGGTGATGAAATCGGAAAGCAAGGCACTACGGATTTACAAGACATGTTTAGGAATTTGGTGCCTTCCTATAACGTTAACACCCAGCCAATTAGTGATGCAGGAACAGTGGTTCGACCCGCGAATTTGCGAGGATTGGCGCCCGACCACACATTGGTGCTGATAAACGGCAAACGGCGCCACCGTGCGTCGGTTATTCACTGGTTAGGTAATGGATTGGCTGATGGCGCGCAAGGACCTGATTTGTCTGCCATTCCGTCTATCGCACTGAGACAGGTGGAGGTACTCCGCGATGGTGCATCTGCTCAATATGGTTCCGATGCGATTGCAGGCGTGATGAATTTCCAACTCAAAGATAGCCACGAGGGTGGCTCCATTGAATTCAAGCCCGGCATTTTTCAGTATGGCGATGGTCGGCAATACGCGGTCGCCGGCAATATCGGTTTGGGTAGTGAGGAAACTTGGACTAACCTAAGCTTAGAATATGGGGGTTCAGACCCAACTATCCGCTCGGTACAGCGTGATGATGCCATACTGTTAGAGGAAGCTGGCAATAACAGTGTTAGAAATCCCGCGCAAATTTGGGGACAACCCATTGTAGAAGGCGACATGAAATTCTTCGCCAACTATGGAAGCACACTCACGGATAACGTCGATTTCTATGGACACGCCAACTACGCCAGCAAGCGCGTCGAAGGCGGGTTCTATTTCCGAAATCCGAACACCCGTAGTGGTGTGTTTAGTACTGACGGGGGCGAGACGTTGTTGGTTGGCGATTTGTCGGGCGGGGAGTACCCAAACATTCCTATCACTAACAGTAAACCCGACGCAGAAGAGTTGGCAAAGGTTTTCGCAGATCCTAATCTCTTCACGTTCCAAGAGATGTTCCCAGGTGGATTCACACCGCGATTTGGTGCCGATACGGTAGACAGTTCTGTTCTGGTTGGGATTAAAGGTCGCGCGCTGGAATCAATGCTTCCTACGGGACTGGGTTGGGATTTAAGTGGCTATTTTGGACGGCATCATGCGGATTTCTTTATCTTCAACACCGTCAATGCCTCGCTGGGTCCCGATACACCAACCGACTTCAATCCGGGTGACTACATCCAGACCGATTACAACCTTAACTTTGATTTAACACACCAACTCAGTGATATGCTATTCCTCGCTTCGGGGGTGGAGTATCGGAACGAAGGCTTTGAAATAGTAGAGGGTCAAAGAGAATCGTATCAGATCGGTCCTTTGGCGGGTCAAGGCTTCAGCGCTGCGTCTAACGGCTTTTCAGGATTCAGTCAGGTTGCTGCAGGCGAATGGAATCGCGCCAACGTTGCGGCTTATTTGGAAAGTGAAATCACACCAATCAAACACTGGCTGGTCGCGCTGGCGGTGCGGGGTGAAGATTTTGAAGATTTTGGACAAACCCTCAACTACAAAGTCGCCACGAACATCGGCATTACGGACTTTCTTGAGGACGCAAACATGATTGCCAACGATGAGATGATTCTGAAGTTCCGTGGCAGTTTCAGCACGGGATTCAGGGCACCGACTCCGGGGCAACAAAACGCCTTCAACGTAACGACCGAATTCAATTTTGAGAAGAACGATTTGGTCAACAACGGAACAATTCCTTCAACCAACCCCGCTGTTGCGGTCGTTACAGGGAAGGAAGATAACTCGCTTGATCCTGAAACATCAACAAACTTCACCAGCGGTTTTACCTTTGAGGTGCGCGACATAAACCTCACGGTAGATTTGTTTGATATTCGGATGAAGGACCGGTTGGCTCTCTCGCAAGACTTCGCACTAACCGAACAGCAGAAGAAAGATCTGTTGGCGGCGGGTGTGACCAGTGCGGCAAACTTACAGGAGTTCCGATTCTTTACCAATGACTTTGATACAACGACCCAAGGTATTGATATAGTTCTCACTGTACCGGTACCGAATGGCGATGTCGCTGTCCTTTATAACCGCACAGAGACGACCGTTACCGACCACAATCCGGACACGCTCGACGACCTGCGGATAAAAGAATTGGAAGAGAATCTACCGAAACAGCGTGGAGCACTCACGCTTACGCAATCGCTCACGAGTCAGTGGAGCGTGCTTGGGCGGGCGAGTTACTACGGAGACTGGTATGATTCTGAGGATGATGAAACTTACACTGGCAAGGTGCTTTTTGACTTAGAGTCGAGTTACATGGCGTCTTCCGGTATAATCATCACGCTCGGTGTCCAGAACCTCCTCAATACGTACCCCGATGAAAACCCGAAGTCCGGCAATATTGGTAACCAATATGGTCAATTTAGCCCATTCGGTTTCAACGGTGCATACTGGTATGCTAAGTTCGGTTACAGTTTCTAAATGCGTGAAGCGTGAGAAGAATAACAAAGTAATGTGTCAGATTTTTTCTTCCGCCTTATGCTTCATTTAAATTACTGAATCAATAGAGTGAAGCTCAACACCAACAATCAGCAGATCAGTTGAATTGGGTGTTGGGTTTCACTTTTTTTATGTATAAATCAAGCCGCTACAACGTGTTGGCATCTCATCATAACCAGACAATCAAGGGGTTGCACAGACGCATGGGGCGTCGCAGGTGTTGGATCTCCCAACCCACATTCGAGGTTGGACTAGGCCCCCTCGCCCCACGATTGGACACACTTCACACAAATGCCAACAGAATATATAGGACTTACGCAGTCGAATGGTCAAAGCACTGTAGTTCGGCGATTCAGCGCCGCTGGACACCGTTACCAGCTCTGGTCTCGGAACGGACGCCCGATGAATCGGGCAACTACAATCTGGAGTGCATAAGGCCTGATATAGTAAAGTAATGGGATTGTCTAAGGAGCGCAGAAGCTAGGGCAACAGTGTAGAAGGATAATTCTACGAAGGAGGAGATACGATGATTCAGAACATCCTCGTCGCTATTGGCGACACACCACACGAACAGAATGCATTTGAATATGCGGGACATTTGGCTGTCCTGTTAGATGCGCACCTTTCGTGTGTCTACTTTGGCGATGAAAGGCATAGCGGTCAGGAAGATATTGCGGCGAGAGTCTTCGATAACACGGAATTAGCACTCGCGGAGTTCGAGTTTTTATCAGCTCATGTTGATACCATCACCGGTGACCCTATAAGAAACCTCTGTGAAAAAGCACACACCGCAGATCTCGTCGTGGTCGGGATTCCTGAATCCGTCAAGACTAGCGGATTACGGCTTATCCACGACAGCATCGACGATATCTTGTCGCAGATTACAAAACCGATAATCGTTGTTCATGAGCAATGTTCAATGTTAGAAAAAATCCTCGCTGTCCATCACGGTGATGCAGCCTCCGATCACGTCCTTGAATTGGCAGCAGAGTTGGCGCAGCGAACCAAGGCGAGCTTGCTCAATTTAGCAATGGCAGATACACAGGTAAGGGCAGCCGAAATCTCTGGACAGATGCGTGGCTATCTGCAATACCATCAGGTAGAGACAGAGTTCATGGCACGGTTGGGCTTCACTGTCAACAACATTCTGCAAACGGCAGAGAAAGAGAGTTGTGACTTAATCGCATTGAGTGCAAGTCATCATGGGCGTTTGTATGAACTGTTTTTCCAGGATACAACGGAGATGGTTGTGAAGCTCGCAGACCGATCGGTGCTTGTCACTCGGTAGTGTTTCGTTACGTTGGGCGTTGGAGCTGTGATCGTCAAGGCGGGATGCTGCCACCGAGCGTGACCAGTAGCGTTGTAACAATTTTGCCCCACAGCAGGCAAGGTTTCCAAGAGTTTGCCGAACAGAGATTTACAGAAGCGATTTCATCCGGAGCGTGTATAGGTCAAATTGATGTCCAGGGCGAAACAATGGGTTGTCGGGCATTCTTGGACTTTTCGCAACAATTTGCCTTGCCATCAACCTGCGGCAAACAGCGCATGGCCCCTCTGCATAACCTATGTACCATGCAATCGCCGCTTTAGCAGGGTTTCAGGCGGAGTTGGGCATTAGCAGATAGGGTAGTACCTTATCTGCGAACTGCCTATTTACGTGGCAGATGAATTGAACCGTGGCGTCGTGTTGACCATTCTTGGGCAACAATACGGAAAATATCGGATTCTGTGATGATGCCAACAAGATTCACACCTACAGGATCGACAACGGGTAGCCCGCTAATCTTGTTTTCCAGCATCTGTTGTGCTGCTTCGCCAATGGTCGCATCTTCAGCAACCGTGACTGGATCGGGCGTCATCACTTCTCCTACCTTCATCCGTTCCAGCTTTTCGGCGAGTGTCTGTTCTGTGTTGCTTAAGAGATCAAAGACCCGATATAGATCACTCAACGTCACGATTCCAACGAGTCGATCAGAAGCAACGACTGGCAGTCGCCGAATCTGATCGCCAAGCATCAATTGATACGCCTCGACAATATCGGTCTCAGGTTCGGCTGTGCTTAACTCCTGCGCCATCCAATCCCTCACTAATGTCTGAATCATTTTGAGGCTCCTTCCTCACTGTTGCTTTCGCATGGATTCGGTTGAGGTTTCCAATCTGCCTGAATAACGAGTGGGCAAAAACTACGCAAGTTAAGAATGGGAACTCCAAGTTAAGAATGGGAACTCACGGACTGTGACCAGTTGCTCCATTTGTCACCATTATAACCAAAACAGAGCTAAAATGCACGAGAAATTTTTACTGTGACTGGCGGATAGCTTCGGTGGAGGGGTGGCGATGAAGTAGGGGAAACGAAGACATCTGATTTCGCTGGACATCCTTTGGTTAGAATATTACATCCCAAACCAATACCGACATTTGATGAGGAAGACATTTTCCCCTTCGTCCGTGAAACTGCTCCCCAGGCGATTCAATGGACGAAATTCGAGGTCAGTTTCTCTTACTGAGTCTAAGGCAGCTTCACGCGATTGAGACCAAACCAAGAATAGCGTGCTGCCGGGTTGGAACTCCCAACGGAGAACGGCGTTGCTTCGCAAAGACCGCCGGTGGAAGTCACGGTTTTCATTCAACGGATAAGGTTTGAACTGATATGACTTAGGTTCGACTAACTCCTTGAAGTTGGTATAGTCTCCGATGGTGATAAATGGTTGTACATAGAATTGAAGGCTTAACGTCGGAGTGAAGCTGATATTCGCACGGGTGGTGAAGTCGAGCGTTTGACTCGTCAATTCTCCATAGATGTAGTGTTTTTCACCCTGTCCGTTGATCTGCTCTTCAATCATATCTATCCATTGTGCATCCTTCACCTGATAGGAATAACTTGGTCCGATACTCAACTCAATGTTGGAAGCAGGGCGAATGCGCAGACGGAGATCTACATCGTAGTCATAGGAATGCCCGTCATCATTCCAGGCGAAAACAGGATTCAGTTCCAGCCGAACCATTTTCCGACTGTCGGTGGAAAGTGCTGTATAAATCCACCAGCCCGCAGGATTTTTAATCAGTGTTCCTCCACGCCTAATATCGTGATCACTTAACGTCTCCAAGTTGCGTCCTACCCACAGGTCATAATCCCAATAGTTCTTGAAACGTCCACCTGTCCATATTTCGACGTAGCCGCTGATATGAGTCCTGTCATAATTCCACGTCTGCCAGCCGTAGAGCCCCAAAATAGCGCGTCGGAAAATACTGAATGGTTTCTCCTTCCGCACCGTAAGGTCATAGTTCCACTCAATCTTGTCAGAGCGTCGGAGGTAGCCCAGATCATTTATTTTTAAGGCGGGCGAGAGCATACTAAAATTGATTTCCCCTCTCAACCACCCACCATGTTTGTCAACTTCAAAGTGTGCAAGGTAACCCGATTTCCGCTCCTCCAGTTTCCCAGCTTGACTTCCAGCTAACGTGCCGGTTATTTGGACTTTCTCTTTCGCAAATTTCATATCCCAATCAACCCCACCGACATAAGCAGAGTTGGAATCCTGTCGATTCACAGCAGTCGCGATTAATCCAACGACGGAGTTCCCTTTCAATATGTCTTGATTGATTCGCCCAACAAAGTAGTTGGTGGACGGCTCGATGAGGAACTCGCGTTCAATTTCCTTACCGTTGCCCCTCTCCTTAATTTGCGCGTATTCGGGAGCAGTAACAGCTTCCATGATGCCAAAATGCGTCCCACCTTGAGTTTTACCTACAATTTTGGTGGCACCGAGAATCGTAGTTGACTCGGGACGGCTTAGTTCGGTGGCTCCGTTGGGAAGATCGAAATGTCCCGGTCGCCGCCCGATTCGCCGTGAGTAAAAGAAGCTATAGTCCAAGTTGTCAAAGATTCTAGCCCCTTTTACAAAGAAGGGACGCCGTTCATTAAAATACTCTTCATAAGCGGAGAGATTTAAGCTCGCCGGATCCGCCTCCACCTGTCCGAAATCGGGATTAATTGTGGCATCCAGCGACATCGCGGAGCTAATCCCATATTGGATGTCGGTGCCAACATTACCCCATAACTCAGTTTCATCGTTGAGGTGTGTGCGTCCCATAACGTAAGGCACAAACTCCAAATGACGGGAAGGGTGGATAGCTTTGATGCCGGAGAGATCGCCAAATCGAGATGCCCAGCCGGGTTCGCCGCGCTTGACAAAACGCCAGTGATCTTGTTCCTTTTTACGACTGATATATCGTTCGACCTGTAATCCCCACGTGTATTCATCTTTTGGGGAGAATCGCAATATATGGAACGGTATTTTATATTCCGCTGCCCATCCATTTTCATGGATTTGGGTTTTTACCTCCCACACGCCATCCCATGTGCTGTCCCACCAACCAGTTTCCGGGGCAATACCATCAGTCACGGAACCAGAGGGATAGACTGTAAACCAAAACGCACTCTGCCGGTTGTAGTGCGGATCAAGACTGATAGTTACTCTATCCGATTCGACGTAATCATCTCGTCTAACCAGTCGGGCGACAATTTTATCAGGCTCGTCATCATAGCATAGGATCGCAAAATAGATAGCCTCATCATCGTAGGCGATCTGGAACGTGGTACGTTCCGTTGCGGGTTTGCCTTCATCCGGATCGCGCTGGCGAAAGCCCTCGTGGATGGGTGCACTTTTCCATATGTCATCGTCCAAAACGCCATCCAATTGCGGTGATACGCCATTAATTCGGATGGCGGTCGCGGTCCTGTGGTGCGGGTCAGCTTCGTCTGTAGCCTGTGTGTCGTCTGGGGACTGAACCGCGCAGCAGATAGCAAGAAACACCCAGACGACCCAATGGTCGAAAACAAATTTCACAGTTGTTTTTTCTCCTTTGTTTAGTTGTGTATCCATTGAAACCCAGCTTGCACGATAGAATTCAGATTTTTCTTAATCCTCACCATCGAAAAGATGCTTGATATAACTTGGAGCGATATGTAGAATAGATGAGCGATTCAAACTGGCAAGGCATTAAACAGATTGGTTCTACCAAATTTTCAAATTACATCAGGTTAGATCAAGCAAAAAAGGAGATGTAAACCGATGAAAATACCGGTTTTTCGCTGCATTGTTCTCATAGCAATCTGCGCCCTTCTCGTATCAACGACCGGTAACCTGCAACTGTGGGCGTCATCGGAACCGTCTGAAGCTGCTGCGGAGTATATCTTCGAGACGATCGCGGTGCCGGGTATCGATTTTCTGGAGTTGACTTCAAGCAATGACCTTGGGGATTATGCGGGCAACACACTTAGTCCTGACGGTGAGAAAACGATTGGCTTCACGTTTATTGACGGGGTATTTGCCACCTATGATGTCCCCAATTCCCTGACCTTTGGGTTCTACGGACTCAACAACGCAGGACAGACTGTGGGCTTCTACCAAGATGCGAACGAGATTTCTCACGGCGTGATTGTGCAGGACGGTGAATTAACACAATTCGATTTTCCAAGGGCAGCCGAAACGGAAATCTTTGGCGTTAGCGAATCAGGGCTATTAATTGGCGATATTTTTGATGCTGATGGTGCTATCCACGGCTTTGTGGGTAGTGAGCAGTTCGATGTACCCGGAGCAACGATAACTTATGCCGACGATATGAACGCCGCCGGTTCCCTCGTTGGGAGCTACGTGGATACTGACCGGGTATATCACGGGTATATACGTCACGCCGATGGAAGCTTCACTACTTTTGATTTTCCGGGTATGTTGTCAAACTTAGAGTACCTTTTCGTGAATGCCATCAATGATGCTGGCGTAATCGTATTTAGAGCCAAAGAGTTTGACAGTTTGGAACGGACTTATGTCCGTCTCCCGGATGGTACACTGAAGCAGTTAAAATTCCCGGGCAGTGTAACTACGGTAGCACGAGATATTGATGGGAAGGGGCAGATTATTGGCTACTACGACGCGCTGGACGGACGCAGATACGGATTTATCGCCAAACCTCTGACACGTGATGTCGCGGCAGATTTCAACAATGTTTACGTAGTTTCTCTCCCTAAAGGTCTGAATATGATTTCAGTTCCCTTAAAGCCGGTGGCAGGGATGACCGCCCGCTCTTTGGCGCAAATGATCGGTGCAACAATGGTGATTGCTCTCGATGAAGTGAGGCAGGAATTTGTTGGCTGGACACCAGATGCACCGGACGATGGATTTCCGATTGAAGGTGGAAAGGGTTACATCGTCAATCTGTTGGAATCTCGACAGGTTAGCTTCGTTGGTGCGGCGTGGGGGAATCACCCGCAGACAGCAGCGGCACCAAGCGCTACATCGACCGAGGGGACGTGGGCATTTGTCCTGAGTGGACGCTTAGAAAGTGAGCATGACCTCGATGGCTATCTTGTCACGGTGCGAAACTTGGACACGAGTGCCACGATGACGGGGAGCGTACGGGACGGATATTTCGCAGCAGCGACTGCGGATCTCTCTCGCAGGAGCATCGCACAGCTTGGAAATTCCTTGGAAGTCACCGTTACGGATACACTTGGAGAGATTGCTTCGGAGACGTTTGATTTCGCAGTAACAGGCAACGCACTTACACACGCAGTTCTGCCGGTAACACTTGCTGGAGTTGGCAGACCGAAGCAGACGCTTCTGTTGCAGAATTATCCCAACCCGTTTAACCCTGAGACGTGGATTCCGTATAATCTGTCGGAGGCTGCGCCAGTCACGGTATCGATTTACGATATGCCAGGCCAACGGATACGGACACTTTCGATCGGATTCCAGTCGGCAGGTTTTTATCAGAGTCGGTCACGCGCTGCCTATTGGGACGGACGGAATGACTTGGGTGAGCAGGTTTCCAGCGGAATCTATTTTTACCAATTGTCCACCCCATCGGAGTATCAGATGAAGCGGATGGTTATTGTGAAGTAAGCGGGGCAAGTTGAACGCAGTGAAATCCCGATCTTATCGGGGATGTCCCGCCTACCGTCGCTATCTTTGCTACCACCTGCGGGTGAAACTTAATCTTCCTGTCATACCGGTCTGGTCATCCGATTTTTTTGTGTCGTAGCCGACAAGTATTCCGAGTGTGTTATTTTCACCGTAACCGACGTTGATGCGTGGACCTACAACAAAACTAACAAGACCAACACCGTTCCCCACGACCACAGCTTCGACTTGGGGACCGATGGCGAGGGTTTTGTTAAGGGAATAGGTTATATAATTGCGGGTGTATAGCTCGTTGTTCCTGTCTTCCTCAAACACAGAATAGAGGGTGCCAATTGTCCACGATTTTACAAAGATGTTACCGGCGGGCATAAAAACGAAGAGGTGTGGATAGATTGCAAGCGGACCATCGGGAGCGGCGAAGTCATACCCAAGACCGAGCATGGGAAGCAGTATGATATTGAAACCGTCGCCTTTGACAGCAGGGACTGAAACACCAAGGTCAAACTCGCCGATGGTATCATCAATGAAAATATTAGACTCAACCGACACACCGCCAACGGAATGGGTTGCACCGATAAGGAAATGCGTTCCCAAGCTATCGGTATCAACGCGGAACCAACCGGGGATGCGGGATGCTTCGGCTTCGGCTTCATTTTCATCGCTCTCCGCTTGAACTGAAAAACTCGCAATCGCTACGATACAAACAGCTATCAAAACAAGAGTGAATCTATACATTTTGCTCAATATCCTTTACAAGTTAAAATAGGTTTTTTAAGTTATTTACTTGACAAAACATAAAATATCGTGTTACTATTCCACCGATTTGATGCTAAACCCTGTTACGATACGTTAGTTTAACAGCCTTTGGAAAGCAAGGCAAATGACAACAGGGGCAAATGGAACGGTCGATGGAACGTTCAACCGGAATCTGTCTTTATAGAGGTTCATTGGTCCATTAGTTGATTGAACCATTACTGTAGATGGGGGAATCCCTACTCCACCTCTCAATTATACCCTTGGCAGCCAATTTGTAAAATTAAAAATTGTCAAAGTCAATCCCCTTGTGCTATAATTTTTTGTTCAATTTCCAAATATCTTACTCTTGTAGGACTTACGTAGTTGAACGTTCAAAACCTTGTAGTTCGGCGATTAGTCATCGCAGCACACAATTTCCAAAGCCCGATGAATCGGGCAACTACAAGAGAGGGTCCATCAAGGGTTCGTAGGGAACAACGATCGTTATTCCCTACTGAAGTGCGTAACTCCTATCTTGAAAGAGGTAAAGGTTCTTGCAGAATAATCAAATACACATCAATCCAACTAGCTGGATAATTGCGATGGGTATCTCTTATTGCCTGATGGCAATAAGCTTGGTTGGACTTCCACATGAACATGACCACGAACACGAACATGACCATACGAACCACTGTTCAACAGATTGCTCTGCTTGTTTCCTCAGTGCCAATCACGTCGGTATAGAATTTGAT
>JAJECO010000057.1 GCA_022822005.1 Candidatus Poribacteria bacterium | reverse complement strand
GCAATGTGGGTGAGGTTGCTCCACGTCTCTCCATCGTCGTCGGAACGATAGACGCTGGTCAGGTGTTGTGCATTTTCGTGGTTCAGAGGGCAGCCTTTCCCAAAATAGTCGTGCGTTGCGAGTAGCGACCCATCCGCGAGTCGGACAATACTTGGACTTCCCAGATAGGTTTGTGTCTTTGCGTCCTGAAACTTAATCTCGTTAAAATCCATGACTTCCCTTTCACTTAGGAGCGAGCAAGCCTTCCAGTTGTATTGAGAGCATAATTTAACGTGACTGTGAGGCTTGCTCAAGTGTGTCTACCGATGATTTGATCCATTTTATCAAATCCAAGGGAGCAACGCAATGAAAAGGAGTTGGACATGCATATTTTGGTGACAGGCGCGAGCGGCCGCATCGGTCGTTATGTTGTGAAAGAACTATTGAGTGCCGGTCATAATGTAACGAGCGTGGATGTTTTACCTGCTGAAGAGGGGAATCTCCCCCGGTTCTTACGCGTTGATCTAACCGATGCCGGTGAGGTGTACCAAGCGTTAGCGACTGCGAAAGCTGAGGCAGTTGTCCACATGGGCGCATGGGCGAATGCGGGCGTAGTTCCTGACACACGCACCTACGGAGATAACGTCCAAGGAACTTTTAATATATTTCAAGCGTGCGCAGATTTAGGAATTCAGCGGATTGTCTCAGCTTCAAGTGCACAAGTCTATGGATTTGCGAAGGCACTACCGGTCTACGTGCCGGTTGATGAAGCACATCCATTGCGGCCCGCCAACTGTTATGCACTTTCAAAGGTGGTGGGCGAGCAAGCTGCCGATTACTTTTTTGACCGTTTTGGCATGACGATTCTGTCATTCCGGCTTATGGGAATTCGGACACCAACGCAACTCGATGCGGAGATTGATCAGTTGGCGCACGCTCCGGACGGTGGGACGTCGCTGTTATGGACGCGGACGGATGCGCGCGATGCCGCAGTTGCATGTCGGCTCGCGGTTGAGGTGGAGTCAGTGGCTTCCGGTCCCTACAATATCACCGGCTCGCGTGTTGTACTCTCACATCCGACGACCGCGTTGATCGAACGTTATTTTGGAGATGAGACAGAGGTTCGAGATGCCTTGCCCGGTCACGTTTCCCCGATGAGTTGTATCAAAGCAGAAGCCGCTTTTGGCTATCAGCCACAATATGTGTGGTCTATGTCACAAAAGCATTTGGAGTCAGGTTAAAATAGCTCAATATCCCATTGGAGGAACCCGTGCTTATCCATAATCCCAAGGGTCATTACCATTTTCTCAAGGGTATCGATCCGTATTCCTGCGGTGTCATCGCCGATCCCGGCTACGAAATCGTCAACATCACTCTAAAAAATCCTGTTCCGTGGCGTGAGGGATTTACGCACGTTGACGCGTATTTGAAGGCGCAGAGGCAGGGACGGACTGCCTTGTGTGCAATGCAACTCCGAAGTCCAGCACCTTTCACCATGGAAGGGTTCATCGACTTCAATCACGGGTACTGCCAAGTCTTGCAGGACTGGGGGCTTTATGTGGATGAACTCAATCCCCTGGCGCGCACAAATGTAGCCCCCCTAATCGAACCACCGGAAGTACCGATGCTTTACGGGTTCTCCCATGTGCTTCCCTGTGATAATGCGGTAGAACCGACCTTCATTATTGCCGGTGCCGGTGAGCTTTTGGAAGCGGCATTGAATTCCGATGGCATTGTTCGACGTGGGGAAACCGATCAAGATGCCATACGAGAGAAGGCTATCTATGTTGTCGAAGTGATGGAGGAACGTCTGTTGGGGTTGGGGGGTGCTTGGGATGCGGTAAATCGGATTAACATCTACACCGTACATCCAATCAGCGGACTTGTCGAAGATATTGTGCTCCCGAAGCTAATTGCAGGTAAGGGACACGGCGTCCATTGGTATCCATCGCGACCACCGATTGTGGATATAGAATACGAAATGGATATGCGGGGGGTAACGCGAGAGCTACACGTCGATTTCAGTTAATACCTTCGATGCTCTCGCCAATTTCAGTGGATGTGTGAGTGGGAGGGGGAGATGTGATGCGTGATGATTTGTTGCCTGACTCACCACGCATCAAAAAAGATCTATGTTTCTAACTGCCTTCGATTGCGGAGATAATCTGTCCTGCAGTTGGGTACTCTCCCGTTTGCAATTTGGAGTAAATCAGTTCTCCGTTCAGCGAGACTTCAAAGCATCCACCACCACTGGGAACGAGGGTGAGTCCTTTAACATCTGTTTTGAATTTGCTTAGTATATCGTCCGTCAAACTGACGGCTCTGGGCAGGTAGTTTCAAGCGGAGCAGTATTCAACTCGTAGGTCCATTGTTAATCCTCCTAAGATTGTCAGATTCCCCAGAGATCCGATTCGGTCAACGTTCTTCTCTCCGGACAGGTGATTTGGTTGCTGGATCGCACGGATTGGATTCGTATCCGCATGGATCGACATCGGATTTCTTAAATTCTACAAGAGAAGCTATGAACTCTGCAAGTGTTTTTTTTCCATAGATCAGCAATTGGACTTAGACTGAGGAGTTAAAGAGCAATGAAATTTGGTGTTGTGACCCACGCGGTGGGACATCACATGTCATTTGAAAAAACTTTAGGGGCAATCAAGGAACTCGGTTTTGACTTCATTTTGTTGCTGACGAGCCGGGGGGCGGAGCATGTTAGCGCGGAAGGCAGGAGTGAAAGTCCATTCCCCAACGTCCTCGATTCCGATCCAGAGCATGTCCGCAAGGCGATGCGGAACGCCGGACTGGAAATCGGGGCACTCCATTTTTCTGGGGACATCGATATCAACACCGACGCGGGGATCGAGCCGACAATTGCGGGGTTAAAGGAGTATGCCGCCTACGCATTGGCATTGGAGTGCAAATACTTAACGCATCCGGCTCCAAGTTGCGGCATGTCTAAGATACCTACGGCGGAGAAAAGGAACGAAATCAAACGACTTGCCATCTGTATGAACGCTGTCGCAGAGACCTTCGTGGAGGGAGGGCTGAAAATCGGAGTTGATATTCACTACACGGCGTGGGTGGAGGGTTTGGACGACTGCCGTTTATTGCTCGATTCCATGCCCTGCGAGAACGCCGGAATCATCCTCAACATCGGACACATGACGACTGCGGAGGGTTACGGTTGGTTGCTTGTGGATGAATATCCCAGTCGAATCCCTGTCGTGGGCTGGAAAGATCATACGTTGGCAAAGGATCGTCCGCAACCCATGTGGTCGATTGAACTGGGGACCGGACACAGTCCATTTGAACTCTACATCAAGGCGTTCAAACGGAACCCTGCACGCCGCGTCCATCTGATTAATTGCGAAAATGTACCGGATGAGGAACGTATCGTTGCTCTGCAAAGGAGTCGCGAATATCTTACAAACCTTTGGGACGCAGTTGAGTAGACGGAAAAGGAGTTTTCGATGCTCAAAGTTGCCATTGTTGGGTACCGTGCACAGGGATCGAACCACCACGCGCCATCGTTCGCCGGACTCGCCGATTGTCAGATCGTCGCCGTCTGCGATATCGTTGAAGAACGGGCAAGAGCGGGGGCTGATCGATACGGGGCTCCAGCATATACCAGTATGGATGAAATGCTCCAGACAGAGGAGATCGACATCGTAGATATCCCTGTTGGTGAGGGCTACCGTTACGATCTTGTCATGAAATGTCTGGGGCGGGGACTGCATGTGTTCACCGAGAAGCCGTTGGCGGGAGCGGAGGGACAGTACAGAATCCAACTCTCCGACGTGCCTCTCGCCCAAGAGATGATCGACGAGTGGCAGCATCACGACACACACTTCGGTATCTGCTTCTGCCTGCACGCCTCGCGCAACGTCAAGTGGGCGAAGCAGGTCATTCAGAGCGGCAAACTCGGGGGCCTTCGGCAGATCTATGCTCGCACTGCTCTGGGTTCATGGAATCACCTCATTGATATGGTACGGTTTCTAAGCGGGGAGGTTGAGGAGGTCTTTGCCTATACCGACGACGCGGAGATGGGCAATAAGGTGGCGTGTCTGAAGTTTGAGAGCGGAGCGGTGGGCACACTGGCAGTATCACAGGATTTGGGGCTGCAGTTTCAGATTAAGTGGATCGGTGAACTGGGCGAGGCGACAATCGACGATATCGCTGGCACCGCATACTGGCATCTGCACAACTCACACGATGTAACCCATTGGAGCGATGCCCGACAGTTGGATGGGGGCACATACGGGACCCAATTTGAGGATTTAATAGCAGAATTTGTCAGCTCCATTAGGGAGAGTAGACCGTTCGTAGCCGACGGTTGGGCGGGACTACGCCACATGGAGATTGATGCCGCAATCACGGAGTCGATCAGGACGGGCAAGGCGATCCCGGTTCGCCGATATATGCCGGATAAGGGACACACAATTTTAACTTTGACCTAGATTGTCTCTCGAGGAGCGAAATTAATGGATTATCGTAACTTTGGTATAGCAGGAGTTAAAGTCTCGCCCATCTGTCTGGGGGTTGCCTTTCGCGGACGACCCGATATAGCGATCCAACGGGGGACAATCGAGCGTGCAATTGAGGCGGGTGTTAACTTCATTGATTGTGCCAATACCTACCAAGGTGGGGACTCTGAACGCGTCCTTGGCGAGGTAATCAAGAATCGACGAGATCAGTTTGTTATTACCACCAAAGTATGCGAACCCATCAACAAGGGATCGAATGACCCAACGGTACCGAATGACCGGGGGCTATCGCGTTTCCATATCATGCGCGAAATTGAAAAAAGCCTGTCACGTCTTCAAACGGATTACATCGACATCTATCTGCTTCATCATGTGGACCCAACGACACCAATGGAGGAGACGCTGCGCGCGTTAGACGATCTGGTGCGGCAGGGGAAGGTGCGGTATGTCGGCTGCGCCAACTTTGATGCGTGGCAGGTGTGTAAAGGGTTGTGGATCAGTGACCGTCGTAATCTTGCCCCCTTTATCTGTGTCCAGAACCACTATAACCTGCTTGATCGCTCTCCTGAACGGGAGATTGTGCCGTTCTGCCGTGCCGAAGGGTTGGGTATGATGACGTATAGTCCGCTCGCTATCGGGTTGCTGACGGGGCGATTTCGACATGGGGTTGCGCCGCCACCGGATACGCCGTGGGGACAGGGACGCATGGGATTCGATGAGGTCATGTCGCCCGACGCTGACCGGGTGGTAGAAACGCTCATTCGCATTGGGACAGCGCGGGGGAAGACACCTGCCCAAGTTGCCATCGCGTGGGTGCTATCACACCCTGAAATTTCTGCGGCGATGATTGGTCCCGACAGTCCAGAGCAGGTTGAAGAAAATTTAGGTGGTGTGGGCTGGGAATTAACAGATGATGAGCGCGCTGCGTTAGACGAAGCATCGATATGGGCGCTGGCTGCTGAGAATGTGGGATGATGTGGTGGTGCAGACCAGGTAGTGTTTAGGAACAGAACGTCATTTTTCTATATTTTTAATCATAATCTATTGAGGTATTCAATGAGCGTTAAACAAATTCCAATCTTGAACGCCGGTGAAGCTGAGTTGTCGCGCATCAGTCAGGAGGGATTGCTTTCGCTGAATCTCGACGAGATGCAAGCGATTCAAGGCTATTTTGCCAAGTTGGAGAGAAACCCCACCGATGTCGAACTTGAAACAATTGCCCAAACGTGGTCGGAGCATTGTGTCCACAAAACGTTTAAAAGCCTGATTGAGTATGCTGAAAAGGGCCAAGAGATAGAGATTGTTGATGGAATGTTCAAGACATACATCCAGCGAGCGACGGAGGAGATCGGGGCGGAATGGTGTGTCTCCGTTTTCACTGATAATGCGGGTATCATTGAGTTTGATGATGAGTATAATATCGTTTTCAAGGTCGAAACACACAATCACCCCTCTGCGATCGAGCCGTATGGCGGTGCAGGCACAGGTATCGGCGGCGTGATTCGGGACTCACTCGGCACAGGGCTTGGCGCGAAGCCTATTCTGAACACGGACGTGTTCTGTTTCGGTCTTCCAGATCTTAGCTATGACGAACTCCCCAAAGGCGCACTCCATCCCAAACGGATTTTCAAAGGCGTTGTCTCGGGCGTACGGGACTACGGCAACCGGATGGGGATTCCAACGGCGAACGGTGCAATTCTGTTTGACCCGCGCTATACTGGAAATCCGCTTGTCTATTGTGGCAATGTGGGTCTGATTCCCAAGAATCGGTGTGAAAAATCAGTAGAACCGGGGGATCTGATTGTTGCGGTCGGCGGACGCACTGGGCGCGATGGCATTCACGGGGCAACCTTTTCATCTCTGGAACTGGACGACACGTCCGAAAGCCTCGGCAGCGTTGTTCAGATCGGCAATCCGATTATGGAGAAGAAGATTGTCGATGCCTTGATGGGCGCCCGGGATCGCCAACTCTATCGCAATATAACGGATTGCGGTGCCGGTGGGTTTTCCTCTGCTGTTGGGGAGATGGGGCAGGAGACGGGTGCGGAGGTACATCTTGAAAACATATCGCTCAAATACACAGCCCTTGATCCGTGGGAAATCTGGCTCTCCGAAGCGCAAGAGCGGATGGTGATTGCTGTGCCGCCTGAGAATCTGGATGAGTTGATGACCATCTGCGAAGCGGAGTCAGTTGAAGCTACCGTACTTGGCACCTTCACAGATACCCACAGGCTGCGCGTGTTTTATTGTGGAGAGGTTGTAGCCGACCTCGATATGGACTTCCTCCACGACGGTTTGCCACGTCACACAAAAAAGGCGATTTGGGATCCGCCGCAACACCCTGAACCTCAGTTCGGGCAAGGTAATTCGACACAATTCACCGAAGACCTCTGTCGCATCCTCGCAAGCCCTAATGTTGCAAGCAAAGAGTGGGTTATTCGACAGTATGATCATGAAGTACAGGGTGGGTTGGTTCTCAAGCCGCTCGTGGGGCGCGAAAATGATGGTCCCGGCGACGCTTGTATCACCACACCCGTCCTCGGTTCCCGAAAAGGAGTCATCGTGTCGAATGGCATTAACCCAAAATATGGTGACATCGATCCATATCACAGCGCAGCCGCAGCGATCGACGAAGCACTCAGAAATATTATCGCGGTAGGTGGAAATCTGGAACAAACTGCGTTACTTGACAACTTCAGTTGGGGAAATCCCGACAAACCCGACCGTCTTGGCGGCTTGGTACGATCAGCGCGGGCATGTTACGACATTGCTGTTGCCTACGGAACCCCCTTTATCTCTGGCAAGGATAGCCTCTATAACGAATACCGTGACACCACTACCGGCGAACAACTTGCAATCCCACCGACACTGCTCATCTCTGCGGTCTGTGTCATGCCGGATGTGAGCAAAGCGGTCTCAATGGATGTGAAATCGCCCGGCAACCGAATTTATGTCGTTGGTAAGACCTACGCTGAACTCGGCGGTTCACACTACTACGCGATCCACGGCTTCATCGGAAACAGTGCCCCAAAGGTGCGACCTGCCGAGGGGAGAAGGACGATGGAAGTGCTGAGTTTCGCGATTGATCAGGGACTTGTCCGCTCCTGCCACGATTGTTCAGAGGGCGGTATTGGGGTAGCTGCGGCGGAGATGGCGTTTGCCGGTGGACTCGGTATGCAGCTTTCGCTCACGGATCTACCCCGCGACCCCGATGTTACGACGGACGATGTATTGCTTTTCTCGGAATCTAACAGTCGATTCATTGTGGAAGTTGCACCGGAGAAACAGGAGGCGTTTGAGCGATGTATGGCGGGTATCTATTCCGAGATGGTGGGGCTGTCACCGCAAGTTAGGCAGGCATTTGAGAAGGGTACAGCGGGTGTCCCGATCGGCTGCATCGGCACGGTAGTCGAGAGTGGGGATTTCATTGTCAACGGCACCGATGGAAGTGCGATTGTGGAAACGACAATAGCTCAACTCAAGGAGAGCTGGCAGGGAACATTTCGGTGGTAAAATCCCTTGGCACAAAGTCTGTAGTATAGGAGAGAATTGAGATGAAACCGAAGGTCCTTATCCTTCGCACCGCAGGCACTAACTGCGACTATGAAACAGATCACGCTTTTCAACTCGTAGGTGGAGAGACATCGCTTGTTCATGTCAACCAACTGATTGCTGGTGAAGTTCGCCTGATGGATTATCAGATTATGGCAATTCCGGGCGGTTTCTCTTACGGCGATGACGTTGCCGCTGGAATCTTACTGGCGAACGAGATGCGATACAAACTTGCTGACTCGCTTGCTGCTTATGTCGAATCGGGACGGTTAATGATCGGTATCTGCAACGGCTTTCAGGTGCTCGTGCGCGCCGGTCTGTTGCCTCGCCTCGATGCGCAGGGGGTACAGCAGACTACCCTCGCTATGAACACCTCCGCAAAGTTCGAGTGTCGTTGGATCCACCTGGAGACGCAAGAGAGCAACTGTATCTTCACACGAGGCTTGAAGCCACGTGTTTACCTGCCAGTTGCACATGCGGAGGGGCGATTCACCGCACCGTTCGCGGTCCTTAATCAGATCGAAGCCAACGGACAGGTGGTGTTTCGCTATGCGCCCACAAACGGAGGTACGCCGGAATATCCCGATAATCCGAATGGTTCTGATCGCCACATCGCCGGAATCTGCGATCCCACCGGCAGGATTTTTGGCATGATGCCTCACCCTGAACGGTTCCTGACACGCCTCAACCATCCCCGGTGGACCCGCGAGAGTCTACCAGAAGATGGAGATGGCCTGGCGATCTTCCAAAATGCTGTTGATTATGTATCGGAACTATCCTGATTCGTTATCCTGATCGTCATGGAATCCTGACCAGAAAGAGAGTTACTGAATGAACCTTCACCCTTTTTTGCGCGAAGATCTCGCGGATCTTACCCCCTATCATGTCGCCCAGCCGCCACACCGAGTCAAGGCGGACGCGAACGAGTCTCCATTTGACCTGCCACCGGAGATTCGACAGGAGCTGATCGAAGCCATTGCCCAACTCAATTTTAATCGCTACCCGGACCCAAGTTCAGATCTGCTGCGAACAAAACTTTGTGAACAGTTGGGGGTTGATAAAACTGAGGTTGTCGTTGGCAATGGATCTGATGAGTTAATCGGCAATTTTATGTTGGCGTTTAGGAGGCCCGAAGCGTGCGTCTCCTTTCCAACGCCGACATTTTCGATGTTTGCAATCCTCGCGCAAGTTGCACAGCTTAAAGCCGTGGGTTTGCCGCTTGACGATAGGTTTGATCTGGACCGAGAGGCGTGGAAGACGCATCTCGATTCCCACGAGATTAACCTCGTATTTCTATCGTACCCAAACAATCCGACAGGCACCAACTTTTCGGCTGAAGTAATCCGCGAAATCCTTTCCCGGTCCGATACCCTTGTGCTCCTTGATGAGGCGTATTATGAGTTTTCCGGGCAGTCCCTCATGGAAGAACGCGAGCAATACCCTAATCTTGTCATCACACGCACTTTCTCCAAAGCATACGGACTGGCGGGTTTAAGGGTCGGCTACGTCGTTGCGCACCCGGCGGTCATTGATGAACTTAACAAGGTCCGTCTCCCGTATAATCTTAATCGTTTTTCCCAGCTTGCCGCAACGCTTCTGCTCAAACGTCCTGACCGATTAGCCCAACATCTGCAGCTGATTCGGAGCGAGCGAGAACGGGTTTTCAACGCAATGGTACCAATAGATGGTATCCACCCATTTCCCACAGATGCAAACTTCATCCTCTTTCGGACAGATTCACCCGCTCCAGAAGTGTTTCAACGTTTGCTCGACCACGGTGTGCTTGTTCGCAACCTCGATCGTCCGGGTCCCCTACAAAACTGTTTGCGCATCACAATCGGCACACCGGAAGATAATAATCTGTTCCTTGATGGATTGCGAGGCTGAAAGCATAAAGAATAATGGACGGGATTGGTGGAGAATCAGGAGAAAGCTCTTTCTGTTTTAGCGACTTGAGTCGTTCTTTCTCTGTCATCTCTTACATCGTGACTGGCGTTGGTATGGGCGACCTCTACAGATTATTTTTTGTCCAGAAGTGGCCAACCTGTGTGATTAGTTTGATCCAGCCGAGAAAGAATTCCAGTGAATATTCCCGCGCAAAAACCAGAGAAACAGCGACCAGAAAAACTGTATCGCCGCTTGCTGCCATTCTACATGAAACCCACAATCTTGATTGCATTCATGGTAATTTCGCTGATTGGACAGTTGACATGGACAACGGCTATGGCAATGTCTGGAGCCGTGGATGTGCGTTGGTGTGGTGTTGGTTTCGGGCTTGGGATTGTTCTCGGCTACATTCAAGGTGGGTGGATAGCCCGGATGTGGGCGCGCGATTATCTGCGCGTGCTAAAGCGAGAGATCACATTTTGGGGGGCAAAAGGTGCTACAGGGACAACTGTATTTGTTAGCCTTGCACTCGGCGTTCCAATTGTGATCGGGCTCTCTTTGGACCAGGCGCATGGGATCTTGGTGGGTATCCAATCGTATATCTTCGGCTTTATTGGTGGGATGAACCTTGCGCTCTACCTGTGGGTGCGGCGATTGCCTAAGTGACCCAGATTAGTACCTAAGTGCATTGGTGCGTTAGTTCATTGATTCATTGACCTGATGGGTGCTATCCGTTCCTACAAATATTATGGTAAAAATTATAATTACTGGTACATTTGAATAATAACCACTGGTGTTAGTTTGCAGCTGTTGATAACGTCAAACGTGATGCGTGACACATGAAAACTATTGGCTCTTGGGTACCTTTAGCCCCGGTTTCAAATCCCGATTTATCGGGGAGGGGCGACATGTGCAGCCCAAGGGTAGAACCTAAGAAAAATCAATCAGCTACCCCACTAATGAATCAATGAACGCTTCAACAATGTGGAAAAGACCCTTTCACTAACTAGCACCAAAGGTTAATGTGTGTACTTATTTGTATTGTTCACCATAGTATCAACGCGTAGGTCGAGATTCACATCTCGACAGAAAATTATTTTACCCCATAAACTTTCGCTGGATTGTCGTGGAATGCAGCTTGAGCGACATCGAGGGCGAGGGATTCTGACACCAGTCCCTCCCGTATCATTTCGGCAAGCGCAATTGCGAAATTCTGACGCGCCATCTTGAGATGACCATAAACCGCTTCGACATGTTGGAGGTCATCTCCAAAAGCGATAATTTTATTATAGGGCACCATTTGAAGCCACTCCCTCAAATCGAGCCGGGAGCCGATCGGCGAGATGATATGGATCCAGGACATATTCAGGTAGACATTGCTGAAGGTCTTGCCGAGCACCGCACCTTCCCGAAGGTAGGGATAGCCAGCATGAGAGAGGTCGAAACGTGCCTCTCGGAAAGCCTGAAACAGTTCGGTCAGTGGTGCGGGGGTGCAGCCTTCCATGCTTCCGTAATTTCCCGCTCGTATGCCTTGATGGAACTGGATAGTCAGATCGGCATCGGAGGCGGCACGACAACATTCAAAGACGAGGTAGTCCTCCAAGAGGACTCCTTCCTCCGATTCCAGTCCGGCGTACTCCCCTCGCATCAATCCATCGAACACCCTCGCCGCGTCCTCCTTCTGCCGTGCGGTGAAATCCATGCAGCGATGGTAGGACTGAGACATCTTCACCCCTGCAACGGTTGCCCGCTTCCAATCCCGGCAGGCTTGTCGAATTACTTCGACGTGTTGGGCAAGGTTGGTGATGGATACGTCATAATCTTTTTCGATAGCTCGAACTTGGTCAGGAGAATGAAGCATACTAAAGCGGTTCAAGCGTGGCAGTGGCAGGAACAGTGTTCGATCCACTTCGATCAGGTCTTCCATGTTGATTACTGTGAGTGCGATGTTAGAGCGCTGCTGCAGCACTTCATGGTAAAATCCGGTTTTGCTATGCTCACGCAGGGCATCTGAAATGGGTTCAACGGTCTCGGCGGTTAAGTCGGAAAACCCAAGTAAATCTCGGAACCCTTCAATGATGCACTGCGAATACCCTGTCAAACGGGTGTATCGGAAATACGGCTCGAAGATCTTCCATCGTTCTGCAAGCGGAAGACCCGGTTCCAGCGCCGCTTTCATCTGCTCGTTGGTCATCCCCGCCGAGACCAAATCGGAGGCGGGATACGCGTGTTTGAAAAAAGCGAGGGCGTCGGGTGCTTCCGCAATCCGGTCTATCTCAGGACTAATGTGAGAATGCGAGTTGACACACGGAATCTTAGAGATTTCATCAAACAATTCTGTAGAAAGGGAATCCATTGGGAGCGCCTCCTTGAAGCTGGTTTGGTTCATTGGTGGATTGGACTGATGCACCCTATATATTTTTTATTTTGGCACAAAAACCTCGTAAGTACAACATAAACGTCTCTGGAGGCGGAACTCGCACGCTATCCACGCCCAGCAAATGATTCCCCTATGCACATGACTCAGCCATATCTTTTAATATTTGCCATTCTCTTTGTTTCGACTTTCGTACATTCGACGCTCGGTTTTGGTCAGGCGTTAATCGCCATGCCGCTGCTACTGATGATTATCGAACTAAAGACCGCTACCCCATTAGTTGCGTTTGTTCTAATGACAATTGGAACTGTTATCTTATTGAGGAATTGGCGCGTCGCGGACCTGAATGCCGCTTGGCGCTTAGTGCTATCGTCGTGCTTCGGCATACCTATGGGGATTTTTATGTTAAAAGGTGTGCCCCAAGAACTGATGAAAGTATTTCTGGGAATACTGGTCATCCTGTTTAGCCTATACAATATAGCAAATCGTCATCTAAATATTATCGATTCCCGCCGAGTAGGTGCTGGATCCGCACTCACTTACCTATTTGGATTCCTTGCTGGGGTGCTCGGCGCAGCTTACAACACCAGCGGGGTGGTGATTACCATTTATGCCACACTTCGTGATTGGTCTCCGGATCGCTTCCGATCCACGTTACAGAGTTACTTTGTCTTCACCGGTATGCTGATTTTGGCGAGTCACGGGTTGGCTGGTTTATGGACGCATACCGTATTACGGCTCTATGTGACTTCTTTACCCCTAATTTTGGCGGCGATATGGCTCGGTGGCAAACTGAACAGATCTATACCCGAGGGGCAATTCGATGGATGTGTTAATGTCGCGTTGGTGGTCATGGGTATCTTGCTGCTTCTCTAATTGTGTATGACTGATGTTGTTGACTCTCCCTGCTGGAGTTATGTTGCTTGATTAATGCGCGGCCTCATCTGTTTTTCGTTGCAGAAGCGGTAAAACTCTGATATGATGTGATTTCTTGGATTTATCTTTCGGTAAGGAGGTGCGGTGCCTCAACAGTAGACGAGGCTGCCGCTGATTTTAGATGAGAAATAAGATTCGTGAAGCATTGTCGGGTGGAGAAGTATCTATTGGTTCGTGGCTGAATCTCGGTTCACCACAAGCAGCAGAAGTCATGGTCTCCGCTGGATTTGACTGGCTTGCTGTCGATTCGGAACACTCTCCGGTCGGAATCACAGAGATCGCGAATATGTTCCGAGCGATTGAATCGCGCGGGGCAACGCCGATTGTGCGCGTATGGGACCATGCGCCAGAAACCATCGGGCGAGTATTAGATGCGGGCGCATTCGGGGTTGTGCCGCCGCATGTCAGCACCCCAGAGCAAGCAACGCAAATCGCGCAAGCCTGCCGCTACCCACCACGGGGACGACGGTCTTCGGGAACCGGTCGAGCGGGGACATTGGGCCCCGACTATAAAACATGGATCGACGATGAAGTCGTGGTGGTACCGCAGATTGAGGACCGGGAAGGCATTCGGAATGCGGAAGCCATCATGGAGATTGAAGGCGTTGACATCGGCTTTCTCGGACCCGGTGACCTATCCCTTGAAATGGGGGTCGCCGCTGGCAGTGCCGAACATGAAGAGGCAATTCAACACTTTCTGGATGCCTGCAATCGGGTTGGCAAACCGTGTGGCATTCCTGTCGGGTCCGCCGAGGATCTGCTGAAACGGAAGGAGCAAGGGTTTGTCTTCTTCGACCTGAGCAATGATATGAGCTTCTTGGCCGCCGAAGCGGGACGGCAGTTGAGAGAAGCACGGGAGGAGTAAAAATGGGGACCAGTGATAGACTGGGTTGGGCACTTATTGGATGTGGAGGTGCGGGTAATGGTCACGCACGGTATGCTTCGGACACGCCGGACGTTGAAGTGCGCGGCTTCTGTGACGTTCGATCCGACTCAGCGAAGGGTTTTCACGAACAGTACGGCGGCGATTACCACACCACCGATCCCGACCGGGTGTTTTCCGATCCGTCGGTAGATATTGTCTCGATTGCTACGTCTCATAGTTCTCACGCCGACTTAGCGGTTGCTGCCTTCAATGCCGGAAAGCATCTCTATCTCGAAAAACCGATGGCAATGACAACTGCCGACTGTCTGCGCATCTATGAGGCGATGAAAACGGCTGACCGGAAGCTGATGATTAACTTCTCAATCCGCTTTTCGGGAGCAGCGCGAGAGATCAAGAAACGAATACACTCGCCAAAGGTGAGCCATGGCCAGTGCATGATGGGACCGGCGGATCTCAGTCGATGGCGCTGGCACCCGGAAGAGGGCGGCGGTCCCCTCTACGATGTCGGTGTCCATGCCGTAGATCTGCTCTGTTGGATTCACGATGTGGATCCCGTGGAAGTCTACGCGACAGGCGGGCAGATTACCCACCCGGATGGCGAATTAGGCAGTCCTGATATGGTGGACACAGCGGCAGCAACTATCCGCTTTGCCAACGATTCGGTGGCGACTTTTCTGATGAGCGACGCCGGAAGCAATAACGTCATCTCCAAGTGGTTCTTTGAATTCTTCGATGGCGAGCAGTCCGCAGTCTTATATGAACACTTCAGCAAGGTCACTTTTGGCGGCGATGAAACCCTAAAACCTGGACCTATTGACCGGATGCCGTTCTTAGTAGAAGCCATCCGTAACGATACGGAGCCTTATGTTTCGGCGCGTCCCGGTATTGTCTCTACCCTGTTGGTAGAAAAGATTACAGAATCTATCCACACCGGACGTCCGCAGAAGATAGAAATACCGTTGTAACTCGCTTATGGCGATACCAATTTCCCTCATAGTTGATGACAGCTGTCCGCTAATTCACGTTTATCGTTTCCATAAAGAGGAGGTGCATGATAGCCCTCCCTATACCAGCGATGGACGCTTGTTGTTGGATACCATTCCGAATGAATTCTTGGATCGTTTCTGTGATGTGGCTCAGGCGCACGGTATGGCAGGTAAGTTCTCAATCATACCCGTACCCGCGGGTCGTGGAGATATCCTGTCCGGCATTGATGGACATAGCCCAGCAATAACCCGTGAATGGTTGGACACAGTAAAACGTCGGTTGAGTGACCGGTTCGATTTCTGTCCGGAGATGCTTACCCACAATCTCGCTGTGAACCTGAGCGAGGGCGGATACTATGATGAAGGCGAATCCCCTTGGTCGCAGAAGCAGGACCGAAGCACACTGACGCCTTACCTCACGAAAGCGATGGAATACCTGAAAGCCGCAGGGTTTGATGCAACCGGCGTAACGTCGCCGTGGACTTTTGCCAGTGATGTGGAAGACGAATATATCGCTGCGATTGTCGCAGCACAACAAAATGTATATGGTCGACCTCTCTCATGGTATTTTCTGCACACGCTGCATGACAAGCCAGCATCTAAGCCTTGGGTTGCGTTCCAGGATGGGGACACAGCGTTGATCTCAATTCCTTCGACGGTGGACGATTTCTGGTGGCAGACTATCGACTCTCCTCGATCTGATCAGGAATTCGTCCAACATATTGCGGATGCGGTAATTACAAGCGACGGGCGTGGCGGCAAAATCCGTGAAGTATTAGAGACCGGCGGTTTTCCCATTCTGCTGACACATTGGCAATCCCTATTTTCAAACGGTTTGGAGACCGGATTGGCTGCGCTCGATGTGGTTGGTAGGCGGGTGAACGAAGTGCTGGCTAGCGAAGTTGAGTGGAAAACCTGTTCGGAGCTTATGCACCTGACAGCGAGAACGGCATGAGAGGGTGTTCTTGGGCAGAAGTCTCAAGGAGCACTTCTGCGAACGTGAAAACCAAGACAGGCTTGACATGCTTTCGGATGATATGTTATATTTACCGCGTTTTGAAGGTAGTTTTTTCAATCAATCACACTTCTTGATTTACACAGAAGGTTCTCTCCTGTTTTGAGAGTCTGATGTAAATGTGAGAGGAGTGGAAGCGAAAACCTAAAAGTTAGGTAAGGAGATTCTTTTGAGAACAGTTACAATGAAAGAACTTCTGGAGGCGGGCGTTCACTTCGGGCATCAGTCCCGACGCTGGAACCCCAAGATGGCACCCTATATCTTTGCGGAACGTAACGGGATCTACATCATAGATCTCCAGAAAACGTTGCGTCTACTCCAGACAGCTTATGAATTTGTGCAGGATGTTGCATCGCGAGGCGGCGCAGTGCTCTTTGTCGGAACGAAGAAGCAGACCCAGGAGACGGTAGCAGAAGAAGCCGCCAGATGCCAGATGTTCCACGTGAACCATCGTTGGTTGGGTGGTATGTTGACCAACTATGAAACGATTAAGCGTAGTATTAGCCGGCTGACGAAAATAGAGCAAGATGAAGAGAACGGAGTCTTTGAGCAGCTGCCCAAGAAAGAAGTAATGAGTCTCAGACGTGAGAAGACGAAGTTAAATAACAACCTTGCGGGTATCAAAACTATGGGGAAACTTCCCGAAGCCGTGATTATTACAGATACGCGTAAGGAGCACATTGCCGTAAAAGAGGCGAATAAGTTAGGCGTTCCAGTTGTCGCAATCGTTGATACGAACTGTGATCCAGATCCGATCGATTATCCGATTCCTGCAAACGATGATGCAATCCGCGCAATTAAGCTTATCTGTTCCGTGCTTGCAACCGCCGTGGTTGAAGGACGGGCGAGTGCCTTAGAAGGGGCAGATGAAGCGGAGCCACCGGTAGAGGAAGCTGGCGAGCCGGAAGCATCGGAAGCTGAGTCCGTAACCGATGACGCGGAGGGTGTGAATCAAGAGTCAGAGGATTCTCAGGAAAACGCTCAAGAAGCGGGGCAAGAGGAAAATCAGGGAGATTCTCAAGAAGATTTACAGGAAGAGGATCAGGAGGCTAACAGTTAATGGAAATCACTGCAAAGATGGTTAGTGAGTTACGCGCACGTACAAGTGCCGGAATTATGGATTGTAAGAAAGCCCTAACCGAAACAGAGGGGGACTTAGACGCGGCGATTCAACTTCTCCGCGAAAAGGGATTGAAGGCTTCAGAACTCAAGGGTGGACGCACCACCTCTGAAGGACTGATTGGGTCGTATATTCATCCCGGCAGCCGGATCGGCGTATTGGTTGAGGTCAACTGTGAAACAGATTTCGTCGCTCGCACCGAACAGTTTCAGGAACTGACGAAAGAGATCGCGATGCAGGTTGCCGCCGCCAAGCCTAAGTATGTCAGCGAAGAAGATGTGCCAGAGAGTGTGTTAGAGTCAGAGAAGGAGATTTTGAGGCGACAAACACTCGACGAGGGCAAACCGGAGCACATCGTCGATAAAATCGTTGAAGGTAGACTCTCCAAATTTTATGCTGAGGCTTGCCTGCTCGAACAACCTTATATTCGGGAGATGGATAAGACGATTAAGCAGGTCATTCAGGACGCCATCGCACAGCTTGGTGAAAACATTGTTGTAAAACGGTTTTCGCTCTATGTGTTAGGACAAGACTAGATTCTACGACTGAAGATTGTTTGCGATTGATGGACAATCTAAAGGAGTTTTCAAAATGCCTAAAACAATACTTCGTGATGCAGAGACGCGAATGCAAAAGGCTGTTGAATCCACAGCAAGGGATTTTGCACATGTTCGCACCGGGAGAGCCTCGGCTTCTCTATTGGATAATATTCATGTCGATTATTACGGCACCAAGAGCCCAATTAATCAAGTTGCTACGATTACCATCCCTGAACCTCGCTTGATTGTCATCCAACCTTGGGATAAGACAGTTACCAAGGAGGTCGAGAGAGCGATTGCACGGTCCGACTTAGGATTGAACCCGAACAATGACGGAAACGTAATCCGCATCCAAATCCCTGAGTTGACAACCGAACGTCGGCAGGAACTAACCCGGTACGTCGCTAAACTGGCTGAAGAGGGGCGCGTTGCTATCAGAAACATCCGACGGGATGCAAATGATGCGCTGCAGAAGTTAGAGAAGGCGAAAAAGATTTCTCAGGATGAACGCCATACGTATGCGGCGGAGGTTCAAGAATATACGGATCTGTACACCGACCAGACCGATGAATTGCTTAAATCAAAGGAAGAAGAGCTACTCGAGCTGTAATCAGCAGCCGAGACACAGTCTGCAACCAAAAACTCGTCCGTCCCTCAGCCAATGTTTTGGAAGCGAGTCATCAGTGCGATCATCCTAATACCTGTGATTATCTTCCTTGTTTGGTGGGGAGGGTATGCCTATTCAGCCTCCATTGTATTGGCAACTGCGCTGATGCTGATTGAGTTTTGGGGGCTTTCCCAATCAATTGGGGGACGGGGCGGTCGAATTTTCACCGTCTTATGTGGCGTCCTCTTCTGTTTATCGGCAGTTGATTTGGTTGACTTCAAAGTCCCTATTGAACTGGCTCTCTCCTTGGCGATCCTGCTTCCTTTTTCCTACCAGATTTTACGCGATCAGGTCAACGTTGCCTTCCTTTCTGTTGCAAGCACGCTACTAGGAGCCATCTATATTGGGTGGGCTTTTGGATATCACCTGATTCTGCTGCGCAGTATCAGTGGAACTGGTAGCGGATTAATCTTTTTCTTGATTGTGACCGTCTGGTTAGGTGATGCCGCGGCATATATCTTCGGCAAGCGATTTGGAAGGCACAAGCTCCGCCCGACGATTAGTCCCGGCAAGACGATTGAAGGGACAATTGCAGGGCTGGTATTTGGGGCGCTCGGCGGACTTGGTGTTTGGTCTTTTTTCTTGCAAGACGTACTGAGTCTACCGCACGCGCTGATTCTTGGGGTTCTGCTGGGCATCGTTGGTCAACTAAGCGACTTGAGCGAGTCCATTATTAAGCGAAGTGCTGATGCTAAAGATTCGGGGCATTTAATTCCGGGGCACGGTGGATTACTGGACCGATGCGATAGTTTGATTTTTTCGGCACCAGTGTTGTACTACTATTTCGTATTTCTGGTAAATCCAATATGACGGATGATTGCCTATAACTGGTTCTCGCTCTATTTCTGAGATTTCAATCAGAATCAAACTCCGAAATAGCGGTGGCGTGTTGGTGTTTTTTATTTCGTTTCCGTTCAACCTCACCTACGTGCTGATACGTCCAATCCAACATGAACACTGTACTGTCCTGATCAAAAGGTGAAGCGTCCGGCGGCTTGCATAACGGTTACGGCATATTGTCCTGAATCCCGTGCCGTTCCGCCTGTCCCGCCTGTCCCGATGCAATCGGGGAGCATCCCGAGAATCGGAACCTGTCCCGCTCATATCGGGGCTGAAATCGGGATCGGACGATTTCAGGGGAATTCGTCGGGAGGCGGTATGCCTGCTACTTTAGACGCTACAGCCTAAAACCTGCTATACTTTTGTTCGTAAACTTGCTATGAAACACCTCGCCATTCTCGGCTCCACGGGGTCTATTGGGCAAAACGCGCTGTCGGTGGTGGAGACCCACCCCGATGAATTCGTCGTCGCTGGGCTTGCTGCCAAGACATCGATTGATCGAATCGAACAGCAGGTGCGCCAATTCTGCCCGCGGCTTGTAGCAGTAAGGGATGAAGGAGCTGCTAATCAACTAAAGGAACGGTTGAGGGATGTCAAGACCGTTGAAATCCTTTCAGGATCCGAAGGAACCTCTGCAGTTGCGACGATGGCGGAGGTTGATCTGGTTCTGGAAGCAATGGGCGGCGGTGCAGGACTCTTACCAACATTGGAGGCGATTCAATCCGGAAAAGATCTCGCATTTGTTAATAAAGAAGTATTGGTCATGTGTGGTTCCCTGATTATGGAGGCGGTCAAGGAATATGGGGTTCGTCTTCTACCTGTGGACAGCGAAATCAGTGCAATCTTTCAGTGCCTTTCTGACGTTAAAGGAAATGACGGTAGTCGTGCTGAAATTCATCGGCTAATCCTCACGGGGTCCGGCGGTCCTTTCCGTGAGACACCTTTAGGTCAACTGAATTCGGTCACGCCTCAACAGGCTTTGCAGCACCCAAACTGGAAGATGGGAGAAAAAGTTACAATCGACTCGGCAACAATGATGAACAAGGGGTTTGAAGTAATCGAGTCGAAATGGTTTTTTGATGTGGAATTATCCCAAATCGAGGTTGTTATTCATCCGGAAAGCATTATTCATTCAATGGTTGAATTTGTCGATGGCTCGGTGCTCGCTCAGTTGGGGGTGGCGGATATGCGACTGCCGATCCAGTATGCTCTGACCTATCCGGACCGTTTCCCCACCTCTGTGCCGCGCCTCGACCTATCGCAAGTTGGTGTCCTTCACATGGAACCGGTCGATTCTGAGAAATTTCCGTGCCTACAGCTCGCCTATAGTGCGGCGAAGGTGGGTGGGACCTTACCGACTGTCCTCAGTAGTGCGGATGAAGTGGTGGTGCAAGCGTTTCTGAACCGACAAATAGGATTCACAGACATCCCAAACTACCTTGAGGAAGTGATGACTCGACACGATGTTACATCTCAGCCAATGCTTGATGATATTCTCGCTGCAGATCAATGGGCGCGATCAGCAGCACACCAATTAATCCAGACAAGAAGGTGACATAGATGCTTCATTCTGCTACAATTCTACTCGCTATCCTTGCCCTCGGTTTTCTAATTTTTATTCATGAACTTGGACATTTCTTTGCGGCAAAACGGTGCGGGATTCGAGTAGAGAAATTCTCAATCGGTTTCGGCCCGAGACTCATCGGGTTTCGGCGCGGAGAGACCGACTACTGCATATCCGCCCTGCCGTTCGGTGGATTTGTGAAAATGGCGGGAGAGAGTCCTGACGAACAGAAAGGCGAACAGGGTGAATTCGCTTCCGCCCCCGTTGGACATCGTATCTTTGTGGCAATTGCAGGACCCGCGATGAACTTTATACTCGGAATCCTCCTCTTTTCATTTGTGTATCTTATGGGATTAGATCGTGGTACGATGTGGTTGATGGAGATGCTGATTGGGCGGTCGGATCGGATGGCCCAGATCGGATTAGTCGCTGATGACAGCCCTGCGAAGAAGGGTGGCATCGAGCCGGGTGATACTATTGTGTCAATTAACGGCAGAAAGATTAAGAATTGGCAGGATTTCAACACCACAATCCTTACAAACCCCGATGAAGAGTTGATAGTTGTTGTTTCTCGCGGCGGTCAACGTGAGACGCTCTATGTTACGCCAAGAAGTCTTGATAGACGGGGAATCGGGCAGATTCGAGTATCTGCGCGCCAGTCTCCGACGGTTGAAAGTGTCACCGAAGGCAGCGCAGCGGCGCAAGCCGGCATCCAAGTTAAGGACATGATAGAAAGTATCAACGGGCGAGAGATATATCATGTGCCTGAATTCGGCTCAGTCATTTGGGAACCTTCTTACCCCTTTGGATCGGCGCATCGGCGACTTTACCAAGAGATTAACAGGAGTCAGAACGACGAGGTCTTACTGGGGATTCGGCGGGGTGCCGAGTCTTTACAGGTCAGTTTTCCGATTAACTGGATAATTAATGCTGTTGTCGCGGAGGGAAGCGAAGCGGAAAACGCGGGCATCCAAACTGGGGATGAGATTATTTCAGTTAACGGGGAATCCATCGAGAACTTTGAATTGTATCCGAGGTTGTACGAATTGGTTTCCAAAAATCCCGGTCAATCCGTTGAGATGGGCTTACTCCGCAATGGTGAAAAACAGACCGCAACGTTGATCCCTAGTCGCAGCGAGGAGATGGATCAGCTCAACCTCCAAGGGTTGCATTGGAAGTTATCCCTAAATGGACTTGCACTTGCTGTCCCCTCTGCTCCAATTCCGGAATATAATGTCATAACAGCTGTGGGTGAAGGTGTTCAGACGAACTGGCTAATTTTGGAAATGGTTGCAAAGGTGCTCAAACGCCTCGTCACGCGCGAGGTTAAAACCAAATACCTCACCGGTCCCATCGGAATTGTAGACACCACACGCCGCGTTGTGGAATTCGGTGTGCGAAGTTTGCTCTTTTTCGTGGGCTTCATCAGTGTAAATCTTGCCATCGTCAATTTATTGCCCATTCCGATTGCGGACGGGGGGCAAATCCTATTCTTCACCCTTGAGAAGTTACGCGGCCGACCCCTGAGTATCCGCAAGCAGATGATTATTCAGCAGGTGAGCATTGTCTTGCTGGCAGGCCTGTTCCTATACATCACGTTCTACGATGTAGTGCGCGTCTTTTTCGTCTGAACCTAAAGGTTGGACCGGCTCATTACTCGGTCTGTGTGCGGATGACCCAACGAATTGATATTGGATAGATACCGATGTTGAATCTCGCTCAAATCCAACAACATGATTCCGAGGATATGCTTCATCTACTCTCTACCTTCTCCGAGCAGTGTAGGCGTGGCTGGGAGATTGGTGAAGCCCTCGATCTGGCGGGGTGTGATGAGCGGATTCCCAACAACATTGTAATAGCCGGGATGGGCGGTTCTGGGATTGGCGGCGATCTCGTGAAAGCAGTGGCTGGAACTGAATTCCCATGCCCAATTATTGTCCACCGAGGATATACCCTCCCTGCGTTTGTCTCGTCTCAGACACTTTTCGTCGCTGTTAGCTATTCGGGCAATACCGAAGAAACCCTCCTGTCTGTTAAAAAAGCTTTTGCACAGGGAGCGAAAATCCTGGCGGTTACCAGCGGTGGAAAGCTAAAGGGGTTCGCGGACGCACACGGTTTCCCCTGTTTAGCAATCCCAGCCGGACAACCTCCAAGAGCTTCGCTCGGTTATCTGCTTATGCCGATTTTATCGGTATTTGCCCGGCTTGGGTATACGCTAGACCTCAATCTCCAGAGCGATCTGGAGGAAGCGGTTGCGCTACTAGCGAGAATGGCGGTAGATTTTCAGCCGGACGCCCCTGAGAGTCAACCCAAGCAGCTGGCACACGCGCTGCATGGAAAATTGCCCGTTATCTATGCCTCTCAAGAACTCGAAGCGGTTGCGATGCGATGGAAGGGGCAGATAAATGAAAACGGCAAATCGCTCGCCTATTATAGTGTGTATCCTGAGATGAATCACAACGAGATTGAGGGGTGGAAGCATCCACCGGCGTTGACGCGATCATGTCACGTCCTCCAGCTCCGCGACCCGGCTGCGCCATCTCAGACGCAACGTCGGATGGATATCACGGCCGAACTGATTCAGTCCTATACCGGCGGCATCGCGCAGGTGCATTCCGAGGGAACATCGCTACTCACCCGCTTGCTATCCCTGGTTGCAATCGGGGATTGGACCAGTTACTATCTCGCAATTCTGTACGAACAGAATCCAACACCTGTTAGGCGAATTGAGGAACTCAAGCGCCGATTGGAGACGTGAAACGCACCACGTTTTGCGTTATGGCACATGTCAAATCAGAATGAAGTTGTCGAAGGGTATTTGGAACTTGTCGCAACAGTGAGGGAATACGTGGAAGAACAGATGCAGCTTGGCTTCACAGAATTGATTGAAGAAGAGGAAGAACCCGAATCAGAATTTGCCCAGTTTGATCTAGAGCAATTGCGCAATGAAGCAATGGGTTGTGAGCGGTGCGAATTGCATCAGGGACGAAATACAGTCGTTTTCGGAACTGGGAACGAAAATGCGGACCTCATGTTTGTCGGCGAAGCCCCCGGCGCGGACGAAGACGCTCAGGGGGTGCCCTTCGTTGGGCGAGCGGGACAATTACTCACACGGATTATTGAAGCGATGGAATTGAAGCGCGAAGATATCTATATCGCCAACGTGATTAAGTGCCGTCCGCCCGGCAATCGGAACCCGAAACCGGTCGAAATTGAAAGCTGTGAGCCTTTCCTGCTCAGACAGATTGAACTGATCAAGCCGAAGGTAATCTGTGCGCTCGGCACCTTTGCCGCGCAGACGTTGCTCCGCACCAACCAGAGTATTTCTTCGTTGCGTGGCAGTTTCCACGATTATCACGGCTGCAAACTCATGGCAACCTACCATCCCGCCTACCTCCTCCGGAATCCGCACGGCAAACGCGATGTTTGGGAGGATATGCAGAAAGTAATGGCGGAACTAAAAACGTAGTTCGTTCATTAGCTCACTTATTCACCAGTTTATTGAGAGACTAATGTGCTAATGAACCAATATACCACGCCTATTTCACGCTATGCAATACGCTCGCGTCGTTTTCCCGCTCCCCCAGGATCTCACCTTTTCCTATGCCATTCCCGATCGCCTTCAATCGCTTGCGCAGCGTGGTAGCAGGGTACTCGCGCCCTTGGGAGAGAGGACCCGCGAAGGGGTCATCGTAGATTTGATGGATGAGCCTGACCTGCCTGACGACTCTATACAGATCAAAAACCTTACCGATTGCTTAGATGACACCCCCACTTTCTTCGACGAACTGCTTACCCTGACGAAATGGATGGCGGAATATTACCTGTCTTCATGGGGCGAGGCGCTGCGGTGTGCCGCTCCCGCAGCGATCCGGACACGTCAAAACTGGCTTGTGTATTCGCTTGCAACGAAAGAGCAGATCGCGAATATGCGTCAGTCGCGTCAAACGGAAGTCTTGTCCATACTCAAGGAAGATGATGGGTTATCCCTCCACCAGATTGCGCGAGGCATCGGGGTCGGTGTCTCAAGGCTACGCACTACGGTGTCAACACTACAAGAAAAAGGGCTTGTCGAACTGCGATCGAACATCCAATCTAAGGCAAGGCCGCAGACCGTCTCAATTGTTTCGCTTGCCAAGTCAGTTTCAGAAATTGAAGAACAGATCCCCCAACTGGAAGCCAGCCGCGCACCGAAACAGGCAGAAATGCTCCGCATTCTCCTCGATTCCAACGATGAAACGTTGACCACGACGGAACTGACCAAACGTGCAGACACCTCTTCAGCAGGGTTGCAATCCCTTGAGCGGAAAGGGTTAATTCAGATTGAGTCTACCCAAATTGTGCGAAACCCGCTGAGTTTGGATCCGGTGCCTCCGACGCAGCCACTCACCTTAAATACGGACCAGGCAACAGCATTACAGCCAATCCAAGCGGCGATTGATTCGGATAGGCGAGAACTGTTTCTGCTGCACGGTGTCACCGGGAGTGGAAAGACAGAGGTCTACATGCAAGCAATGGCTTCCGTCCTGGACCGAGGCAAGCAGGTGATTGTACTCGTTCCAGAGATTTCCTTGACACCTCAAACGGTTTCTCGATTTGTCGGACGTTTCGGTGCGCGCATCGCTGTGCTTCATAGCAATCTTTCAGACGGTGAGCGATATGATCAGTGGCAGCAGATCAAGGCTGGAGCGGCGGACATCGTTGTGGGACCAAGATCCGCGGTCTTCGCTCCCTTTTCGAACCTCGGGCTGATTGTAATAGACGAAGAGCATGAAACTTCATACAAACAAGACACCGCACAGCCTTTCTATCACGCACGGGATGTTGCCGTGAAGCGATCTGAGCTGGCTGGCTGTCCGTTAATCCTCGGCAGCGCGACGCCATCGTTGGAGAGTTTTTATCACGGAGAGCAAGGGCAGTATTCCCTTCTGGAACTCCCCGCCCGTGTGTCGAATATTGAGATGCCACCCGTCGAGATTGTGGATATGCGCGAGGAGTTAAAAAGGGGCAATCGTACAATTTTTTCGAGGGTGCTCCGAGGAACAATCGAAGAACGCCTTTCTAAGGGGCAACAGGTTATCCTGTTCCTGAATCGGCGGGGATTCTCTACGCACGTCTTTTGCAGGACCTGTGGTTACGTTGAAAGGTGCGATAACTGCTCGATTTCTCTGACATTCCACTTCCATACCAAACGGATGGGGTGCCGCCACTGCGGTTATGAGCGTCCAACCCCCCAGGTCTGTCCGGAATGTGGCAGCGTGTACATCCGCTATTTTGGTCTTGGCACTGAGCAGGTTGAGCAGGAGGTGGTCAAGGCATTTCCCGAAGCAAGCGTTAAACGGATGGATGCCGATTCGACGGGGCGTAAAGATGCCCACCAAAAGATCTTGGACGCTTTCAGGCTTGGAGAAATTGATATCTTGGTCGGAACCCAGATGATTGCGAAAGGATTAGATTTTCCGAATGTGACCCTTGTTGGCGTGATCTCTGCCGATACTGCACTAAATCTACCGGATTTTCGTGCCGGTGAGCGCGCGTTTAATTTGCTTACACAGGTCGCTGGGCGATCCGGACGTAGCGAGGTGGGTGGCAACGTTATTGTCCAGACCTACATGCCGGAACACTACAGCATCCAAGCAGCACAGGGACATGACTACCTCCGTTTCTACCGCGAAGAAATTGGCTATCGCGAGGCACTACTTTACCCGCCGTTGAGCCATGCCGCAACCATCCTTCTCCGCGGAGAGGTCGAGGAGGACGTTATCCAAACCGCGAACCATCTACTGGATCAACTTGAGATCTTCAAAGCGGATCGCTTCCCAACAGTCGAGATTCGAGGCCCCGTCCCCGCGCCGCTTGCCAAGATCAGAAATAAATTTCGATGGCTTTTTCTGTTGAGATCTGAAGATGTTGAAGAACTGCGTGAACTGATTCGGTGTGCGGTTGCTGAAGCATCGCCCACGAATATCGATCTGATCGTGGATATTGATCCAATAAGCGTGCTGTAGGGTTGATAGTAGTAGGCGTATTGCTTTGAATCCCACCTGCGGGGCTCCGTATGCCGTAACCCTAAAAACGGAGGATCTGATGCAATTAACCACCGTCGAATCCAGTATGCTCTACGCTGTAGGTTACGGCTCCAAGACCCATACACTTGAAGTTGTCTTTAACACCGGTGGGGTATACCATTACTATGATGTGCCCCCAGAGGAATATAAAGAACTGATGGAAGCTGAATCGAAAGGTCGTTATATGCACGAATACATTATTGACGTATATCCTTGGACACAAGTTGGCTGATGCTGACAATAATCGGGAGGATTGGATTGCATGCCTAATCTCCGATTGCTACCTTCATCTTCTCCAGCCCAATGCGTGCAACTTCCCGCGGATCTTCTTCCCAATAGCTGGGGTTGAACAGCTCTAAGGAGATTACGCCCTGATAGTCCGCTTCCTTTAGAATCGCAATCATTTCCTTTAGATCAAGGATACCGTCGCCGGGATAGACCCGATCCGCGTCGGTCTGCTCTGCGCGGGACGGCGAGGCGGGTGCATCGTTGAAATGGAACACCGCTATCTTGTCCGCAGGGATTCCACGCATGTCATCGGTTTCGCCGCCTCCGCGGTAGATGTGGAATGGATCGAGAACGATGGTACTATCGGGGTGATCAGCAACCTCCATAACTTCCCAAGCGTGTTTGACCTGATTGATCCCGTCCACAAAACCGAGAAACTCCATCGCCGGTTTGACCCCCAACTCCCGCCCCAATTCGAGCAGTTCGCGGTAGTTTTGTCCACCCAACTGCAAATCTGCCACCCCACGCGGTGGACTTGCAACGCTATAGGTTGATCCGACAGCCGCAGCCTGCGCCATACGCCGCTTCGCCTCTTCGAGTGCTTCTTGATGTTCTGCGCCAGTGCTGTCCAGCCAACCGTGCAGGGCGATAACGGTTACTACGGGGAGCCCATAGTCGTCGAGGGCACGTTTCACATCTGCTAATGAACCGTGTTCCTCTTCATAAGCGGTGAGGTCGTCGTTCCAGAGTTCGATCGCTTCGTAACCCGTCTCACCCGCAATCCGTATTTTATTCATAAGACTTGCAGGCCGAATTGTACTGGTATTCAGTGCGAGTGTAAATTGGCTCATCCATTCCCTCCCTTTATTCTCCGATCTTTTGGCGTAAGTCGTTGATAAATCGGACATCAATCCGTGCGAGGTCAATAACCGTATCCACCGGCTCCCCGCTATATTCACTGTGGAAACTGACGGGACCGTCGAAGTTCATCTCTGTTAAGGTTCCGACCGCTGTTTCCCAATCGACGAAACCGTGACCCATTCGGACCACCCGTGTGCCACCCCCCGGTGGACGCATCATATCCTTAAATGACATTACTGCGAGGTAATCCTTCACGATGTCGAGTGCCATATCGATCGGCTCTCCGACAATCGAGAGATGTCCCGGATCCGCAAATACGCCGACATGCTGCGGATCAAATCCTTTGACGAGGTTCATCACGGCGGATGAGTTCAACCCCATCGAAGTGCCCGAATGGTTGTGGAGGCAGGTGCGCACGCCATGTTTCGCAGAAAGTGATTGAAATCCGTCGAGGGCTGTGCGGATGCGATCGACCAATGCCCAATATCCGCCATCTTCCCGTGACCAATGCCAATAACCAACCTTGAGATTGGCAACACCTGCCTCCCCACACGCCGCGTATACCCGTTGCACGTCGGTGTCTTTCGGATCCAGAAAACTGGTGGGCGTTGTCACAAGCGGGATTGATAGCCCTTCATCAGCAAACCGCTTTGCAGCCGCAGGAAGTTGTTTCTCAGAATTGTCCGGGTTGACCGGATAGCCGGGACGTACGCACAAATCCGCACCTCCGACGCCAACCGATTTCAGGGCACCGATAATACCTTCGATATCTAACCCTTCTAAATGTTTTGTGAACATGATGTATTTCATTGAGGATAATTCCTTTCTATAAAGTAGCAGGCATACTCCGTATGCCGTAGCCTCTTCTTCTATAAGGGGTAATTCAGATTATCACAAAACCGGCGGAGAGTCAAACGCTTGATGGGGGATCAACAAAAAACCTCCCTGCGGTTTCGAGCCGTGGGAGGTGTTATATGAGGTGGGGAACATGTGAATTATTGTCTGAATCACGGATTCAGCGGATTACACAAAGGGCACGGATAAGCGAACAGAATAGTTGTCCCGTTAGCCAAGCGATTTTAACTTAGAGGTGGTTTTGAAGAAAGAGCCAAAGCAGCAGCATACTGAGGAAAGCAAGCGCAGCGAAGATCCCAATAGATTGAGTATGTTTCAATCTATGCTGTATTGTACCCTTAACGGTCAGTTCATTCTCAAACAACATCGGGACTCCCACTAAGATCAATACAATACTCAGTATGAGTACATTTCCTATATTCCCTTTTATGAGATCATTGTGGGTGAATAAACCCCAAGCAATGAGGAGCATCGTAGCTTTTACGAAAACTCCGAGTCGAGGCAGCAACCTTCCGTCGAAAAGGAAGATAGCTCCGAATAGAGGAAAGGCGATACCGAACAGAACTGCGCCTACACCGCCTATATTCCCATGGTGGAGTCTTAAATGAGCAAGCCATCCTCCAAGGATTAAGATACCTCCAAAGGTTAAGAAGGGTAAAAGGTCATTCCACTTCATTGGTTATTCTCCTTTAAAGGGAAGCAAAAAGGTCATAATGAGCAGCACGATCAGCCTAATTTATGGACCTAACCAAGGTCGTATTTTTTCTTTAACGAATGGTGTGTCCTCGAAGAAGTGGAGAACTGGGATTAAAATTGACCCGGTACATAGGAAAATTGCCCACGCTATATCCCCCGTCGAAATTGCATAAGCCGCCATTGCCCCTAAGAGAATTAAGTTAAACGCGATTGCTACGAGGCCGAGTCGAGGTCGAAATTTTCCGTAACAAAATACGAGAACTCCGAGTAGAGGATAGATGACGCCTATCCAAATTGCCCCCTCTGTACTTCCTTGGTGGAATCTGATATAGGCAAATAACCCGCCCATGATGATTAAGAATGCAGCTGCAACATAATAACGTTTCACTGGGCGTTCTCCTTTTTTATATTTTAACCCAAGTTGCTAGTGTTGAAATCTACTAGTTTTTTGTTAAAACTAGTGGACGCTACTTTTCGCTCCAGAGGAGCGATATGTCTATAGAACCGCTATAGGAAGACTTCCTGCGCTCCAGAGGAGCGCAATGTGTATAGCCCGGGAGCATCTCCAATCTTTAGCCCCAGCGGGGCGATATGTTAATGCTATACACTTGTCAAGAGAGTCTACCTGTTGCGGTGGGCGGCGATCATCAAACCACCAATCTCGCATAACGGAACAAGCAATTCCACCTCCCGCTCCGAGTAGCCACCCGGACGATCGCCCAGCGAGGTAGCACCAACCAGATCGTCGTCCACGAGAAAGGGCAATCCGAGAAACGCCTCAAGCCCTGCGTGACCGAAAGGAAGCCCACCGCTGCGTGGGTCGTTCGGTGGATCGTTGGTCAACACTGGACGCCGACCTGTCATTATTGCCCCGTTCAATGTGTCGAGATTATGGAACTGGAGGTCGGTGACGATATCGTGCAAGCCGAAACCGGGTTTGTAGATATCTGTCACCGCATGTGAGTATAGATACGGTTTGTTCAACCCACTATAGCGGACCTCTGCGAGGAAACCGAATGGACTTTGGGAGACCCGGAGTATCTCCGGCAGTAGATGGACGAATGCCTTCGTTACTGATGTAGTGGTGGAATAGACCGTCAACGCCTGTGCCAAAGCGGACAGCAAGACTGCCGATGCCTCGTCATTCTGGTTTGTTATGCGTTCTTTCCAGAGCGATTCCAACCGCAATACCGCTTTCTGGAAAAAAGGATTTCCCCTGTCCTCAGCGGTGGTATTGAGGTTTTCGATGAGGTTTCCCCATTCGGTATGAGGAACATTTGAACGATTGCTGGACATTTATCAAAATTCCTTTCAAGCGGGAGCGGACGATTCTCGGACGCAGGCTATGGGTTTGTTTCGATCCACTCCCGATACTCACTCCACGCATCTTCAGGGCTAACGAAGGGTTTGAAGGCGACGCGTCCGCTGAATTGATACGGCTTTAACACCTCGCAACCCCTGATAACCAACGCGAAATCCCATGCTGGGTTGTTCAAACCACCGCCCGTTGGCTGGATGGCGAAGCGCAGATTGTCTTCGTGCTTGAACATCATCTCCAACATCATGTTACGCCAGCGTCCATAGAACATCGGCGCAGCGTAGCGGGTTGGACGGATATTGTGAAAAAGTCTCCCGTTGGGGTCGGGTTCGGTTGGAAGTAGAGGATCTGTTTCACTTGCAAAAACGCGCGGGTCAGGTGGGCTTTCTTCCAAAGATGCGACCCACTCTAACCGACCATCTTTGTTACGATGGCTCCGAAAGTAGGTCGTTTTGTTTTCAGGCGCGTGAATATAGCTTGCCCAGAACAGGCCAAGCCAATCTCCCTCGAAACCGTTGGATCGTATCACGATCGTTGTTTCCCAATCGAGGTAATGGGGTGAAACGAGCGTAAAGGTCGTACCCACATCAACGCGGTGCGGTTCGGGGACAAACGTTTCCAAGCGAACCGAATTCTCGGTCAGCCGAGTCAGGCGGCTCGGTGTCGGTGGGCTGCCATTTTTTCCGTCAAGCCAGCGCGGTGTCATCGCTGCGCCCGATTCGTCATAAACAAACTCAAAATTAAGGCTACTACCCCAGCCAGAGCGAAAGATATTCTCCTGTGGTCCCTGCCGGCTGTACAGTTGGCGTACCCCATTATAACCGTTGGATCGCTCGAATGGAAAAGCAGTGCTATCAAAGCTGCCATCCCGATGCGCTTGACCGAGCGTCTCAAGCCGTTTGGGTGGAATCCCACCCCCGTCATTGTTGTCCACGACTTCGACAAATAGATCTCCGTCCACGAGAAATTCACTTGCCATGGAGTTGATTCCTTTTTGATTGCTACACTCAACGCCTTCACGCCTCACGCTTCCGGCTCAAAAACGCCTCCAATCCTTCTTGTACCTCTGGTGTTGTGAAGCACGTTGATAGTGCTAACGCCTCGTAGGAAATTTCATAGCCATTTTCCGGCATCGGATTTCGCGTCAGTGTTGCTTTCGCAGCACTCACAGCAACCGGGCTCTTCTGAGCAAGTGATTCGGCAATTTTCTTCACTTCTTCACTCAGGTTTGCCCGTGGGACAACCCGATTCACCAAGCCCAAGCCGTGTGCAGTTTGAGCGTCAATCCGTTCACCGAGAAATACCAGTTCTTTCGCTTTTGATTCGCCGATGACATTGAGCAACCGATGGGTGCCACCCCAGCCCGGGAACCAGCCGTGCGTGATCTCCGGCAACCCAAAACTCGAATCCTCTGACACAATCCGCAGATCACATGCCAGTGCGAATTCGAGACCCCCGCCAACCGCATAGCCGTGGATCGATGCAATCACCGGAACCGGAAGATTAGCGAGCCGGCTGAGCACACGATTTCCGTCGTTCACCCATTTGCGGATGCCAGCGGGGTCAAAGGTCGCAACATGGTTAAGATCTGCCCCGACACAGAAGGCACGCTCTCCGCTCCCCTCCAACACAACAACGCGCACCGATTCGTCTTGATGCAAATGAGACACTACTGTGTCAAGCGTATCCAGCATCTCGCGATCAACCGCGTTAAGTTTGTCGGGTCGATTCAGCTGGATTGTGACGATCGCCCCCGTTTGACGGACGACAATTTTTCCCCCTGTGTCAGCCATCTATTCACTTACCCCTTCATTCTGTACCTGTTGTGCAGCCTCCAAAAGTGCGCTCGCCAAGAACTGTGGGTTGACTTCAGCCTTCCCACGAAATGTCCTAACCTTCTCTCCACGAATCTTCAGCACGGCAAGTTCCTTGCCGCCCAAATGGATCCCAACCTCCGCGTTTCGGGTTTCGCCCGGTCCATTCACCTCGCAGCCCATCACCGCAACAGGGATCCTAATATTGTGCTTTTCCAACAATTCTTCGGCGACCGTGACGATGCCCTCATAATCCGCCTCTGCATCACCCCGTCCACAGAATGGACAGGAGACAACGTCAAGAAGGTTGTCCGCCAAGCCAAGGGTGCGGAGCAACTCCTTCGCTGTCAGAACCTCCTCCGCTGGATCTCCAGTGATCGATATCCGGATGGTATCCCCTATTCCCTCCATCAACAGTGTACCGATCCCAATGGTGGACTTGACGTGTGCGCGGCGCGGTGTCCCCGCCTCCGTTACGCCGAGGTGGAGCGGATACCGCACCTTCGCTGAGAGCAGCCGATTTGCCTCAATCATCCGCAGCGGTTCGCTGGATTTCACGGAGATAATGATGTCAGTGAAATCGTGCTCTTCGCAGATGGTGACGTGCCGCATCGCGCTTTCAACGAGTGCTTCGGCGGTCGGTGAGGGGTATTTTTCCAACAAATCCTTTTCCAGAGAGCCCTCATTCACGCCGATCCGAATCGGGATGCGCGCAGCTTTCGCCGCAGAGAGCACCTGTGCAATCCGTTCCTCGACCCCAATGTTGCCCGGATTAATCCGTACTTTCGCAACGCCGGCGTCGACGGCTGCTAAGGCGTATCGATAATTGAAATGGATGTCGGCGACAATCGGCACAGGGGAACGTTTGACCAGTTCAGGCAACGCTTTCGCATCTTTCTCTTCAGGCACGGCAACCCGCACAATCTGGGCGCCTGCTTCCACACACCGTTCCGTTTGGCGCAGCGTGGCATCAATATCGTGGGTCAGCGTCGTGGTCATCGTTTGAATCGATATCGGGTTGCCATTACCGATCGATATGTTTCCGACCTCTACTTGCCGTGTTGGTTTTCGATTGTTGATTTGCAGTAGATCTTTCATGGTTTTGTTCTTAAAGTTTTTGTCAAGGGAGATTGCCTGAAGCGGCTTGTTCCAAATCGTCCACAAACTGCTTTACTATATCTCGATACCGCTGGAATTCTTCGTCAACATCATCTTCAGGATACTCGCCACGGTAGGAAAAGCTGATATGGAGGGTATCAATAATTTCCCTAAATCGCTCCGAGAAGGGTTGAGGTAATGCACGGCGCAACTGTCCCCATCTCGTTTGTTCACTACCGAGGTAAGCCATAGCAGCATTACGGGCTACATCAAACAATTTGTTAAAAGCGTCTTTATAGGCTTCATCTTTTATATCTAGATCTTGTGCATTTTGAGCGTTTGAAAAATTTTCGTCGGCAAGGTAGAAAATCTTTCGTACTCGCTCAAAAGTCGGTGCAGGCACCTCCATCACCTCCTCTATCGTTTCTCCCTCACCCGCGAGAACTTGCCCGACGGCTTTTATGCCCCAAGCGATGCGGTCACCGATTCTATCCCCCGGCTGGCGTGCTATCACATCCACATTTATAGGGAAATCTGCCACCGCATCGAGATAAACACCATAATCTTTCCGTTTTGTTGTTGTAACGACCAGATCGATGTCCTGTGCGAGGGACGGGGCATAGGCGAAGGATCCGAACAGAATGATGTCGCGAATGTCACCATCTGCAGCGTATAGGGTTTCGCAGAGGCTATCAAGCTCTCGTTTAGTAATGTGTGCCATCTCGCACCTCACCAGTCGTACAACAGAAACCGTAGGGGCGGGGCTCCCCCGCCCGAACTTGCTGATGATTTTCACGTTTCACAGCCTGTCCCGCCTGTCCCGATTCATCGGGGATTTATCGGGACATCACGTTTCATGTTCGTCACGTTAACACTAGCCAAGGTTTGTCAACACGTCCCCAAGGGTCTCAAAAATTCGATCCGCTTCGGGGATTGTCAGGATCAACGGCGGTGCAAAGAAGATAATATTCTCCGGCTCGTCCACGGTCTGCCCAATCCGTCCAACAATAATGCCCCGCTTCAAGAGTTCCGCACAGATCGCTTTGGTCGTAGCGGTATCCAGTTGTGTTCCCTCGTTATCGCTGACCAACTCGACACCGATCATCAAGCCTTTCCCTCTGACGTCTCCGACGATCTGGAGGCTTTCTAATGTCTTCAGGTTCTTCAGAAGATACGCGCCAACCCGCTCGGAATTTTCTGCCAATCGTTCCTCTGTGAGTATCTCCAAGTTTGCCAGTCCCGCTGCACATGCGACCGGGTGTCCGCCGTAGGTGCAGACCTGTGCGAACTCTCGATTATCTTCCGGTTCGCCGAGAAATTCCTCAAAGACCGCATCGTTTGCCACACATGCCCCCATCGGAATGTAGCCGCTTGTTAGCCCTTTGGCGAGGGTGATGATATCCGGTTCCACATCCCAATGTTCGCAGCCGAACATTTTTCCTGTCCTGCCAAAACCGGTGATCACTTCGTCGGCGATTAACAGTAGACCATACTTATCACAGATCTCTCTGACTCTTGGGAGATAGCTGTCCGGTGGCACAAGCACCCCACCGCCCCCGATGATTGGTTCAGCGATCACTGCGACGACTGTCTCTACCCCTTCCCACTGAACCACCTTCTCAATCTCGTTGGCACAGGCGATACCGAAATCGGCTTCGCTGCATCCCTGACCATACCGGTAGGTGTAAGGCGGATGGACATGGTGAAACCCCGGAACGAGCGGTTCAAACGCTTTACGACGGCGGGTTTGACCCGTTGCCGACATTGCTCCGTATGTAAAGCCGTGATACCCACGATAGCGGCTGATAATCTTGTAACGATTCTCGCCGGGATACCTCTGTCGACCGTATTGCCGCGCCATCTTTATCGCAGTTTCGTTGGCTTCCGAGCCGCTGTTGCAGAAGTAGACGTGGTTCAGGTTCCCCGGCAAAAGTGCCGTGAGTTTTTCAGCCAGAAGTGTTGCGGGAATGTTAATCTGTGCGTGTGGGTAATACGGCAACTTCTGAATCTGCTCATAAACCGCATCAGCAATCTCCTGCCGACCGTATCCTACGTTGACATTCCAAAGTGCCGAATACGCGTCCAGATATTCCTTCCCATCCGCGTCAACAATCGTTGTCCCGCTGGCTTTCTCAAAAACAAGGAGATCCGACTGTTCTAAGAGCTGATGTTGAAAGAGCGGATGCCAAGCGTGCGCCTGATCAATTTTGCGGTAATCCTGTGTCGATAAATCTTTTGGGGCATTTGCCATCATTGCTTGAATTTCTCCAGATAATTATGCCGGGATACTCAGAATGTCTCCCCGACGGTGAAATGTTTCATTATTAAACTAAATGTTAGAAACCAAGTTGTTTCGGCAAAACTCGGTCTCTCTATGATTGCTAAAGTGTGTTGACGTTCTACAGCAGTTATGGGGCTTGACCGCTATTCTACACGAAAATTCCCACCAAGACTTGAATCCGAGCCATCTGTTTTGTAGGGAATGGAGATCTCCGTTCCGTATCTTCGTTCGTCTTTAGCCCCAGCGGGGCGGCATGTTTATAGGAACAGCGAACCACCCAATACCTAAGCCCCAGCGGGGCGACATGTGCAGCTTGCATTATTTTAGTGAATATGGTGATTTCTATTAGTTATCGACTGTGGAAATTCGACCTACAGGCTATCTATCAACTTGCGTTATATTAACGCTAACGCCTTCGTCATCCCCGCTGTCCAACCGCCATCTACGGTGTACGCAGCACCGGTAACAAACCGAGACGCATCGCTCGCGAGGAAGACCGCTACCCCCGCCACATCGTCAGGTTGACCAATCCGTCCCACTGGCGCGATTGTGCCAGCAAACTCCCGCCCCTCCGGGTTTTCCTCTAAGAATGGCTGTGACATCGCCGTTTCGATCCAGCCGGGACAGATACAGTTGACGCGTACCCCTTCCGGTCCGTGGTCGATCGCCATTGCCCGCGTGAGCTGCAAGACAGCCCCTTTGGTCGCACAATAGCCCGCGATATCTGACTCGGCATAAAAGCTGTTGACCGATGCCGTGATGATAAACGATCCACCACCGCTTTGACGCATAACCGGGATACCATATTTCCCACAGAGAAACGCACCTTTAACGTTAGCATCGAAAAGCGCGTCCCAGTCCGCTTCGGGCAAGTCTACCACCGAACCGTCACGCATGATAGCGGCGTTACTGAAGATAACGTCCAGTTTCCCGAAGTGTGAGACCGTTTCAGAGATAAGCTGTTCTACCTGATCCCCTTTACTGACATCGACCGCGTGCGCGATAACTGCATCGGGATAATCTGCACCTGCAATATGGGCTGTTTCCTCGGCTCCCTCGCCCTGAATGTCCGCAGCCACAACCTGCGCGCCCTCTTGAGCAAATCGAAGTGCTGTAGCGCGACCGATACCACCTGCCGCTCCCGTAATAATCGCTGTTTTGCCTTCAAGCTGCATTTTCTATCTCCTCCAAGCAAATCCGCCCACGTCTCATTTGCCTATACCGAGTAAGTCTGCCAAGTGCCCAGACAGCCGTGCCCCCGACGCACGTGCAGCACCTTCTTTGCCGGTTCGGCGATGTAGCCAGAAATCGAGTGCATATTCTGTTCCCCGTGCCGACAGATGCCGCCCGGATCACCTTGGTGGTCTGCGAGGATATGCTTCAAGGTATCGACAGTGATCTTCCCCCAATGCTCCCGAACTAACACTCGGATGCGGTCAAGTCGCGGGCAGGAGTCCGGCAGCGAATGGGTTTCGTAATCTACAAACGGGGAGGTCAAGTAGTGATTGGTGTGCAGGCGACAGTCTGAATGCTCATCCTCGAAAGGTACAACCCCTTCCGGGCGGACCTCCACATCGCCGATGTTGCCTTCGCCATCGCAGATTACCGCATTTGCCGCCGAGCAGGTCCGATGCGCTTTCAAAAGGTCGATACAATCCTCAACGCTCGACTGTTCTAACATGACGCGTTTGAGCGGATAGTGGGGAATCCCCATACTCCACTCGAAATCATAGAGCGCGTTGGCGAAGTGCGCCAATCCGTACTCGTTCACGCCCGAATAGCCAAGCTGTCCGGCAAACGTAAATATCAAGGCTCTGGGACGACCGTCAGTCGGCTTGACGTGAAGTAGAATTGCCACATCCCCGTATTCCGGCTCCAAATCTTGGTTCTGGCCCGCCAACGGTAGACCATCCGCCGTGGATGAACCGGTGAGCGCAAATGCCGTGCATCCCCCTTCGTGCACCCGGGCAGCTTCGGCGCGTGCCTGACACAGCACCGCCTCTTCAAAACTGATGCCCGCTCCGTCGGCGAGTCCCCGAACCTCTTCCACAAAGGCGAGACTGAGTTTCTCCATCATGGGGAGAAAAGCCATCGCGTTCTGAGCCAGTGACTGCCTCGACTTGCCCGTCAGTCGCTCAATCCACAACAGATATTTTTGCACCAGATCGGTCGCCTGTTCCCCGTGCTGGTAGCCCATCTGATACGCGTTGCCGGATACCTCAATTAGGGGGAATGTATGTTCCGTCATGTCCTCTCCTCAAAAAATGGGCGAATTAAAAAATAGTGGAACTGTCCAAAAAGGATAACCGATTTCGAGCCTGAGGGCAAGAACTTTTCCATCGTCTCTAAGGCTATTTAGTTTGCCACTGTCTAACCGATTTCGGAATGCCCCAAATCCGTAGGCGGGACATTTTGCCTCGCCGTAGCTTCGACCAGAAGATCGAGCCTACGGGAGAATTATGGTAGATCCTAAAAACAGATAGACGCTTTCGCTCCCCGTGTATGGTAGGCGCTGTTTCCAACTGCGCCGATGCGGTGCGGTTAGAAACCGCACCTACCGGACCTGGGGGCAATGCGGTTCGGTTTGGAGTGTTTCATTAATTCTAAGATCTACCATAAATGAACCTATATCGTCCCGACGAGATCAATACGGCAACATACCGCCCGACACATTAAGGGCTTGCGCCGTGATATAGCTGGCGTCCGATGATGCGAGATACGCGATCAGGTTGGCGACATCCTCCGGCTGCTGGATCCGGCCAACCGGGATGCCAGCCGCCGCGCGCGCCTTCACCGAGCCGACCGGCACACCTTCCAATTGAGCGACTTCACGGTCAATCAGGTCCCACATCGATGTATCCACAATACCGGGACACACACAGTTGACCAAAATCCCATGCGAGGACAACTCCAATCCGAACTGTTTGGTGAGTGCGACAACAGCGTGCTTGCTCGCAGCGTATGCGCCAAGCGGTGTGCTTCTACCGGGCGCGATCTTACCCGCACCGGACGCGTTGTTAATGATCCGGCCCCCGCTGCCCTGATCGATCATCTGCCGGGCCGCCGCTTGGGAACAGAGTAACACCCCCTTGGCATTCACGTTCATCAACGAATCCCATGCTGCCTCGTCGGTGTCCATCAGTGATGCGATAACGGCAATTCCAGCGTTGTTGACCAGAATATCCAACCTGCCAAACCGATCCACTGTCTCAGCCACCATCCGCTCGGTATCGGCTCTGTCCGTTACGTCCACTGTGTACGCGTGGGCAGTTCCACCGGCTGATTCGATTTCTTCCGCGACCTGATTTGTATTTGCTTCATCGATATCCGCAACCGTAACACTCGTGCCTTCGCGAGCCAACCGCAGCGCAGTCGCCCTACCAATCCCGCGTCCGGCACCCGTTACAATGGCGACCTGTCCATCCAGTTCATACCTTGGCACTGTCTACCTCCTCTTAGTAGTAGCACACTGTCGGATAAATGCTAATGGTCCTGCTCGTTGTGGATTGACAAATCCACAACACCGCCGCAAATCGGGCTTGGATATGCCTATCCAAGCCGAGCCGGTTTAGCAACTAGCAACTCAGGTGATAGTAACACGCCATCGTCCGCTGAGGCAAGAAAATCACCCTCGGTTCACTCCATAACCACGCGGGCAAGATAAATCGACGTCGGGGCGTATTTCCCCGGTAACGGTCCCGGTCCCATCAGGAGATTGGCGTCAATTGTCTCAGAGCAGGAATAGTAGACAACTAACAGATCCCCTTCGTCCGTCACCTCAATCGCCGGATAGGCGCTGTCACCCCAACTCGGCAATGTGGCACCTTCCGTCAGTGTGCCGCTCTGGTCATCGAGCAGCCACAAGCGGGTGGGACCATACGCGTCGAACGCTGTGTCAGGAGCAAACCGAGCGGGCCTCTCGGATCCTTGGACCAACGCACGACCGGCGACCACCCATTGATCCCCTACACGCCGGACCGCGGGAGAGTTCAACGGTGCACTCAAGGCCACTCTGCGCCAATCTGTGTAGGGTGGATCGCTCATGTACGCCATGGCAGGACGATCCTCACTCATTGACGCACCGGTTCGACTGACGGCTAACAGGCGACCTTCCGCCGTGAAGTCAAAATCCGGCTCGTCGTTATCATCAACGCCGATATCGCTGACCCGCGACCATTGAAGCCCATCTTCGGAACCAAACAGGGACGCGCTTTCAAACATTTCAATCGAATCCGCAACCGGAATCATGCGTTCTAACGCTGGGCTGATTTCCCAAGATTGGCCATGGCATCGGAAACCGATAACATAATGTCGTCCGTCGAAGGTATGCGGTCGCCAGACACGCCAACTTGGACCAAACAGCGGTTGCGGCGATGAGAAGGTATGACCGTCTTCCGTAAATGTGAGCGCCGTCCGAAACGATACATCGTGATGCCCAATCCAACGCGCAAAACTCTGCTCCGAGCCGTTGAGTTCTAACCATCGGTTCCTAAGATGCTGCTTCTGTTTCTCCGACGCATCGATATTTCCGGGCGCATAGTAGTAGAACATCACAATAAGCCGATCATCGGTCGGTAACAGTTTAGGACACAGCGCACCGCGTGTGGCATCGGTCGATACGGTCCACTCCATTGAGGGGCGTTCGATCACCTTCTCCCACCGCTCACCGTCGGTGGAAGATAGGAGACAAATGGAGTGACCGTTTGCATGACCCACCCCACCGGAGTTAAATATAACGTAATATCTACCCCGCCAGCGACACATGTCGGGCCAAGCGTTGTGTTTGCCATCGGCGTAGATCTCTTGAACATTCACCCATCTCATAAGCTGTTATCCTCTGCGAAGGTATGTGTGTCGTTTGGTTGAAGTTAGCCCTAGTAATAATTACTGGTAGGTTTCTTATGCAGATTATCTTAACATCAATTGCTGTCTAACTGTTCAAAATAGTTTGGGAAATGTACGGAGGGAAGCCAGTAGGGTCATTTATGGTAAAAATTATAATTACTGATACATTTGAATAATAACCACCGGTGTTAGTTTGCAGCTGTTGATAACGTCAAACGTGATGCGTGACACATCAAAACTATTGGATCGTCGGTGCCTTTAGCCCCGGCGGGGCGACATGTTTATAGTACATGGATAAACAGATACCCCAAAGCCCCGGTTTCGAATCCCGATTTATCGGGGAGGGGCGACATGTGCAGCCAAAGGGCAGAACCTAAGAAGAATCAATGAGCTATCCCACTAATGAATTAATGAACGCTTCAACAATGTGGGAAAGACCCTTTCGCTAACTAACGCCAAAGGTTAATGTGTGTACTTATTTGTATTGTTCACCATAGTTTTTCTGTAAGTGCTTGCATCCCGATTTATCGGGGAGGGATTTCCCAATCTTGACACTCGTTTCTCTGTAGGAGGGATCTCCGAATCCCGACTTCCCGACTCCGACTTTTCAAACAAAACGGGTAAAAAGCCTAAAACTGGATAGCCCTACGGAAGCCGGGAGCAGTGCTTGACAAGATAAGCTATATGTGTTACCTCTTCCGCCTTATAGGCTGTTTGTTACTAATATCTGCGCTGATGATCGAAGCGAAGCAATCTGATGGGATAGGGATTGGCTTGACGATGCTTTTTTAATTGTATACGAATATTTTCTACCTAACGAAACAATTGTGTGGTAAAATCTATAATGATTGAGGGCGGTTCATAATTATTGTCTGAATCAGGATTTTCAGGATATAAACCGGAACGCGAAACGGGACTATTTTAGGACGGGACAGGGTGCATTTAGCCCCAGTTTTGAATCCCGCCTGTCCCGATTCATCGGGGATTTATCGGGGCGGGCGACATGTGTCATTTGTCTGAATCGCAGATTAAAACGGATTTAGCAGATTACGCAGATAAATGTAGGTTCGGTTGAGCGGTTAAATCTGAACTGTAGATGTCGCAGATTGCGATTATTGCCCCGGTTCCGAGGAACTTATGCAATATCTTGCCGTTTTTGAAAAAGAGGTAAACAGTTATAGTGCCTATGTGCCCGACCTCCCCGGCTGCGTTGCGATAGGCGAGACAATGGAAGAAGTGCGCGGATTGATTACAGAAGCGATCCAATTTCATATCGAGGGTCTGCGAGAAGATGGTGTTGTTGTGCCGCTGCCATCATCAACAGCAGCGTTTATTGATGTGGCTACCGCTTAATAACCAATGGTGTTAGTTTGCAGCTGTTGATAACGTGAAACGTGATGCGTGAAACATAAAAATCATTGATTCATTGCTTCATTCAGCCCCAGCGGGGCGACATGTTTATAGCATCCGGATAGCCCCATACCCCAAAGCCCCAGCGGGGCGACATGTGCCATTTGTCTGAATCGCGGATTAAAACGGATTTAGCAGATTACGCGGATAAATTAGGACTTACACAGCGGGTTCATAAGTCCCCCTGATAAGGGGGATTTAGGGGGTTGGTTGTGCATTGGGAGTGTCTAGTTAATTCTAAAATCTACTATAATCAATTCTGTTAGCAACAGGGGAGCACATCTCAAGAAGAAAGTAGGGCATACCATGGGAGAAAAAATGCGCCATATCCTCGGTCTTTCCGGCGGCAAAGATAGTTCAGCACTCGCTATCTACATGCGTGACAGAGTGCCGGAGATGGAATACGCCTTCTGCGATACGGGCAAGGAATTACCGGAAACCTATGAATTCCTCGATCGGTTGGAAGCCTTTTTGGGCAAAAAAATTGAAAAGTTGAACGCCGAGCGCACGTTTGACCACTGGCTTTCGGTTTTTGGCGATTTGCTACCATCATCACAGGTGCGCTGGTGCACTCGCCTCCTCAAAATCAAACCCTTTGAGGATTTTGTCGCTGAGGATAAGGCTTACAACTACATCGCCATCCGTGCCGACGAGGACCGTGTTGGCTATAAACCCCTGAAGAACGTTGAGGCGCGAAATATTGAACCCAAATATCCTTTCAAAGAGGACGGCATCACCGAGCGGGATGTCTATCGGATTTTGGAGGAGAGCGGTCTCGGCTTGCCGGAGTATTACCAGTGGCGAACTCGCTCCGGGTGCTATTTCTGTTTCTACCAACGCAAAGCAGAGTGGATTGGATTGAAGAAGAACCACCCCGACCTCTTTGAACTCGCCAAGGATTACGAGAAATTTGATAAAGATACAGGCGAGCGGTATACTTGGAGCCAAAGCGAAAGTTTAGAAGAACTGTCCGATCCTGAACGGGTACGGCAGATTGAGGAAAACTATGCGAAGACAATGGCACGGGAAAAGGAAGCACAACCGAATCGTCCATTAGTTGAAATCTTCGGTGATGTCCTTGATGATGAGGACGATGAGGAGCCGTGTCTGATTTGTAGTGCGTAACTTATTGCAAATTCCCCCAAACAACAAAGCGTCAAAATGGACAGAGAAGAAATTATTCAAAAATTTGAACAATTAAAGGTGTGGAAAAGAGGTGGCGAGAGAGCTCCTCATAAACCTTTGCTAGTTTTGTATGCGATTGGAAAATTATTACGAGGCAAAAGTCAACCCCTTCCATATTCCGAAGTAAATGAGCCTCTCAAACACTTATTAAGGGAGTTTGGTCCAAGACGAGATAATTATAGACCAGAGTATCCGTTTTGGTTCCTCCAAAATGACGGGGTTTGGCAAGTGGCAGATGCTGATCAAAATACACCAAACCTAGGTAAGAATCCCAGCAACCGAAAGCTCCTTGATCACAATGTTTCCGGCGGTTTCCACAAAGTTATTGTCGAGCAACTTCAAAATGATCTGAGACTAGTATATGAGATAGTTCAGAGCCTACTATACGCTCATTTTCCTTATTCAATCCATGAAGACATTTTACAGACTGTTGAGCTTGAGCCACCTTTCCAGATTTTTGAGCCGCAAAGGCGAGGTTCCAAACGGCGAAGGCGAAACCCTAACTTCCGAGCGAATGTCTTGAAAGCCTACGAATATAAATGCGCCGTCTGCGGCTTTGATGTGAAATTACGTCATCAACCCGTTGCTTTAGAAGCGTCTCATATAAAATGGCATCAAGCAAATGGTCCCGATACAGAAGAAAATGGATTGGCTCTATGTTCATTACACCATAAGCTATTTGACCGTGGGGCGTTTGCGCTATCCGATCAGCTAGAAATAATGGTATCAGTTGATGCCGACGGTTCAGTGGGCTTTGAGGAATGGCTTATGAGGTTTCATGGTGAAAAGATCAACTTTCCTCAAAGGCGGTCTTATTATCCGGAAGTGGAGTTTATCGGTTGGCACGTTAAAGAGGTTTTTAAAGGGGATTACCGTGAATTGTCAGTGCCGGTGAAGTAAGATCTTATATAATGAACTGAGATATAGTATTGCCAAATATCCAATCAAGGAGAAAATTATGAAAAGTGACGGTACTACTTTCTATGCAAACCTATTCTATAGTTATTCCCATAAAGATGCTCAACATAGAAACGATATGGAGACAGCACTTTCTGGGCTGAAGAGGAATAACTTGCTCAGGGATTGGTCTGATCTAAATATCCTTCCGGGACAAACTATTTCCAAAGAAATCAGAAAAAAGATGGACGAGACAGACATTTTCGTCTTTCTTCTTAGTCCAGATTTTATATTCTCTAA
>JAJECO010000070.1 GCA_022822005.1 Candidatus Poribacteria bacterium | reverse complement strand
GTACAAAAGAAAAACTTTGTTGGGTTTTACTCTATCTGTCTCTAAGCAGGTGCTGTTGGACGACCGCGCCTCTATCGGACTTGATAGGGATTGACGTTTAACCGTTCAACCCAACCTACGGCACCTATGCGGTGCGGTTAGAAACCGCACCTACCGGGTCATAGCTTCGATTGTAGTTACCCGATTCATCCCTGATACATCGGGACAGGTGGGATTGAGAAACGGGCGTTGGCAACGGTATCCCGCGGCGATGAATCGCCGAACTACAGGATTTTAACCGTTTATAGTAAAGTTTAGAATTAATTGGACACACTGTACCGGCGCGTCCCGATAAATCGGGAACAGCGCCTACCAAACATGGGGAGCGAAAGTGTCTATTTATTTTTAGAATTCACCATAGCTGCGTAAGTCCTAACTATCGAACTACCGATTAAATAGAAACGCCGGACTGTTAATCAACGCCCATAAAAGATCTTGCGCCCCTTCAGCTTTTGACTCAGCGTGGGAAAGATGCGCGAGGGCTGTCGCGTATTCATCCGTACGCGGCATCCGAGAAAGCGCAGCCAGGTAAATCTCCTCGACCACTGCCCGATCATCAGGGGCATCTTTCATCAATTGTACGATTCGTCCATCGGGAGCGATGACCGCGTTTGCAACGGTGGGTCCGTTAATGAGATTCATCGCATGAGCGAGGCTGACTTCGGTGGTACGTTCGCATTCACAGGAGGATTCACGTTCGGGGCGCCCGAACAGCTTCAGAAAGCCATCGTCTTTGACTTTGCTATCGAGCAGCTGAACAGCGCGGAATCCCGTGGGAACGTCATCAAACTCTGGCGGACTGCCTGTCGCCACACTGATGGAATCTAATAACTGCTCGGCAGTCAGTCGCCTCGGTACGGCGTGGGAGAAGTTGATTGTATCGTCCGCATTCCAGCGATTCGTCTTGATGCTCTGCTGGTATGTCCGTGACCGGGTGATTTTTCGCATCAGGTGCTTGACGTCGAAGCCACTCTTGATGAAATCATCGGTGAGAGCATCAAGCAATTCGGGATTGCTGGGTGGGTTACTCGTTCGGACATCGTCCACCGGCTCGATGATACCTCGCCCCATGAAGTAGCTCCAGATACGATTTGCACCAGATCGGGCGAATAGTGGATTTTCCGGTGCTGTTAACCATTTCGCCAAGGCTAGACGCGGATCTGCGGGTTGGGTGGAGCCTACGCCCGATCCAACTTCATCAGCTTTGCCATACGGCACCGATGCCATGACGACGTTTGCCGTCTTAGGATGGGTAACTTCGCCGCCATCGTATTTGGTGTAGACAATCTCCTCATCTGGAAGTTGTCCGGGCTTGATCCCAACTTTGCCAAAATAGGCGGCAAGTTCATAGAATTGGTTTTGCGTCCACTTTTCAAAGGGATGGTCATGACACACATTACACTGGAAACGCACACCTAAGAAGAGTTGGGTCGTGTTTTCCACAGCAGGCTGATACTCGCGGGAAACACGGTAGTAGTTCGCAGCAGGATTTGTATATGTGCTTCCTGATGCCGTCAGAAGTTCACGAACAAATTGGTCATACGGCTTGTTCTGAGCGATGGAATTCTGGATCCACGTTCGGAACAGCCACGCGCCTTTCTCACCAAGGAACTGCCGATTGCACTGCAAGAGGTCCGCCCACTTATGTGTCCAGTTCTGAACGAATTCGGGGCTATCTAACAGGGCATCGATCAGTTTTTCCCGTTTTACTTTCGACGCTGTCGTATCCGATAGAAACGCACGAATTTGGGCGGGTGTGGGAGGAAGACCGATGAGATCCAGATACACCCTGCGAATAAACGCCTCATCAGTACAGAGTTCTGCAGGCAAAATCTTGAGGCGTTTCAGTTTGTTATGAACCAGTGTGTCAATTTCGTTATATTCAGGGGTTTCGACCCACTGGAACCCGGATCGATCACCCATAACAATAACAGCATTGGTGCCATAAGCCCCTTCGTAGCGGGTGAGGATAGCGGTTTCGCCGCGCCGCACAGCGGTCACAAATCCATCGTCCGTCACGGTTGCAACTTCAGAGGCGCTGCTTGTATAAATTGCATCACGGGTCACATCACGGGTCTCTCCGTCGGGGTAGTGGGCAATCACGAGCATCTGTTGTGTCATACCCGGAATAGCAATGTCCACAGATTTGGGGAAAACCTCTAACCGTTCAACCCGCTGCGTTGATTTGATATCGGAAACGACCCCCTCAGCGATCCACTGGCGGAACAACCGATAATTGTGCGAATCAGGCTTGATGACCTGACCACCTTTATGAGGAACATCTGCCGTTGGTTTGCGCAACATCAAGCTCTGCTCAGGAAAGGCGCGATTGAAACGGCGTCCTGAAATATCGTGAATCAGCGACTGATAATCAAAATCCATGTCGTAGCCGCGCAATGACAGCTTGAACCCATTTTTGCCTTTGGCGGCGCCGTGGCAGATACCCGCATTACAGCCGATCTTGCTGATGGTTGGCATAACATCGCGCACGAAGCTAATCGGCGGTTCATCAACGCTGCGGACGGTAACGGGCAAATCTACGCTTTTTTCGCTGACTGAGACAGTAACTTTTGTCCCTCCAACCTCTATTGGATGTAGGTATCCTTCATCGTCAACTTGTACGGTTGAGGAAGTTAGCGTGAAACTTGCTGCTCTGGAAAGGTCGATCCAATTTCCTTCTTCCGTTCGACCTGATACGAGCACACGGCGGACATCACGCTTATGCGCCAGTACAAGCGAATCAGGCTGAAGTTTTAGCGCAGTTATTTTCGGAATTGTTGTATCTTGCCGACTCTCTGCCTGCGCCGTCCCCAAGCTCGAATTGGAGACAACCCAAGCAAGACAGGCAAATGCCCCGACGAGGAAAACAGCCACAAAGTAGTGATATTTAGATTTTCTCATCAATTGCCTCCTTGAAACCCACACACGGTGCGGGTTTCCCAACTCATCATTGAGAATTCAAAAGCTAGGGTCATTTATGGTGAATCTTAGAATTAATGAGACACTTCAAACCGGTGCGGTTGGAAACCGCACCTACCGGGGGCGAAAGTATCTATTTATTTTTAGCATTTACTATAACTAGACACTCCCAATGCACAACCAACCCCCTAAATCCCGCTCCCG
>JAJECO010000043.1 GCA_022822005.1 Candidatus Poribacteria bacterium | reverse complement strand
TCCCATTCATAGTGTCTGAGATCGATGTAGAAGATTGTTCCTTGTGGGTCAATAGGTATAGGGTTGTTGACATCAACCCCCCATGAGAGGCTATTGACTAATTTAAACAGTGCTTTGCGGTACTCTTGGAGTATCCCCGCAGACTCTCCTGCGTTATGAAGATGTGTCAATGTGAAGTAGCGAGCGAACGCGCGGTCAAATGACGAAAGTGACATCAGGTGTGTCTCAATGGTGGTGAGTACTTCGTCGGGTGAGATAAAGTTACCATTGGTTGTGGTGGTTGCTGCCCAATCGGGTGCCCCTGTTAATATCCAATTCCGAATGGTGTTAATTTCTTGATCGGATAGGGGAGGTTGATTGAGTGGCATCCGTTTGACTATATCCGTAGTTATGAGTCGGTTATGGAGTTCGGAGGTATGTGGGTTTCCGGGGACGACGGTGCCGTTTTCGATGAGTGCGTTGTGTTCTATTAGGAGTGCATCTCTGAAGGACCCTGTAGGACCGTGGCAGATGAAGCAGCGCTGTTCGAGGATAGCGTGGGCATCAAGTGCTATCTGTTGTTGAGCGGTTACAGTGTGAGAACTGATGATAAATATAAATAAATAAACGAGCGAGATGAGGTGTTGCTTCTTACAAACTCCAGTCAAATTGGGGGTGAAATAACACTTAAACATAAAGAGTGCCTCCTAATATGATGGTTTATAGGGATTACACCATACTGCTTTGAATCCCGATTCATCGGGACGGCATATGTTTATCCCTTTATTTTAGAATCAACATTTTTCGCGTTGCTGTGAAATTCTTTGCCGTCAATGTGTAGAGATAGAAACCACTGGCGACAGGTTCACCAAGTTGGTTGCGTCCGTCCCAATAGACCGCACGGGTTCGACTTCGATAGATACCCGCCGCTTGATATCCCACATCCAAACGTCGAACCAGCTGCCCGTTTATATCATAAATTGTTAGTGTGACCTCTGCCGACTCCGCCAACTGATACGGTATCCACGTTTCTGGGTTAAATGGGTTCGGATAGTTACGGAGCAACGCAGTCTCCTCAGGAATCATTGAGGCTAATAAGTTCTGAAGATTCTTGATACCTTCCTTGAAGGCGAGTGAACCATCATCTTCCAGTCGTGCCTGCACTATCCACGCCTCTATCGTTGCAGCATCGACGCTTTCCGCTCCGGCCGCCCCGATACGATCGGGATTCAAAGCAACAGGCGCGGCGGGTGATCCGGCGATTCCCTGTGCCACGCGGATGAGGTCGAGGATGCTAACAATACCATCGCCGTTGACATCTACTGTTGAGCCAACGGGGACTCTTCTCCCCAACTGCTGTGCGACAAGAATCAGATCCAAAATGCTGACAACCCCATCTCGATTCACGTCGCCTGTGGCAAGGGCTTCTTCTATAACGACGTGGATTTCACGCGGTCCAGCAGGAATGGTATTACCTGTGCTGGAACCGAACTGGAAATTCTGTAGTGCCAACTCCGTTTCGCCGGGTGATTTCGCCCTGAACGTTACCTGAAGTATGGTGCCGGTACCGTTCACACCTTGGTTTGAGAGCCTTGCGGCACTGAGCCCCGTGATTTTGCCGCTTGCGTTATCAATGGTTCCACTCTGGAAGAAGGTAGAACCTCCGCCCATCTTCAAGAAGTCTCCTTCACTCACACTGATGGCTTCAAGGGCGGCGGGATCGAAGGCAATATCAAACTGCCAACCTGCCAAGTCGAAGACTGTTTCTGCGCTGATGTCGAGGGTAAAGGTATCGCCTGCATGAATTGGTGTCTTAGCAAAAGTGTAGCCTACACCGGGATGTGTCACTGTATATTCGGTGCCGGGTTCAAATCCAAAAAAACCGTTACTATGGGTGAGCACCGCAACTAACAGAACATTTTGCCCCTGCTTCAACGTGACCGGGAAAAAATCACTGTAGTCATCATCACCGCTCCCGCGGAGATACTCATAAACCAAAATCCCGTTGAGCCAGACCTTTATCCTATCATCGCTACCGACATACATTGTCGTTTCCTGATCCCGTGGCGAATACAGGGACACGGTGCCATAAATGACTCCGTCTTTAATGGAGCGTTTCAGCATATCTTCAATATTGTTCCTTCCTGTAGGCGGAAGTTTATAGGATGTCCATACCTCCTGCCCGACAGACTGTCCCTCTATCACCCCATGAGCAGCAATTTCTACTTCTGTTACCGTACCCCCACTCACTTCTGATAGGAGATCTGTATCGTGCTCCAGTCTGGCATCAGGCACCACGACCCATAACCACGGTCCTTCTATTTTCGGGCCCCCTTTTGGGAACCCCGGATTGCTGTGCCAAAGGAGTTTTATGTTCTCGCCTAACCCGTCCAAAGGTGAAATGTCGTCGATTTCGTTGTTGTCGAGTGTTAGCCGTTCCAAGTTGGTCAAACCCGCAAGCGGCGATACGTCCGAGATATGGTTGTCTGAAAGAGATATAACAGTTAATTGGGTTAATTCCGCAAGGGGTGATAGGTCCGATATGTTATTGACGTGAAGATGCAGCCTTGTCAGGTTGACTAAACCTGACAAAGGCGTTAGGTCTGATATCTCTGCGCCGGAAACCTCTAGATAATTCAGTTTTGTTAGTCCAGCTACGGGTGATAAATCGGATATGAGACTGCCCCACGTGAGAATCCAGCCTAGATTGATTAGTCCTGCAACTGGTGATAGGTCGGTTATCTTCTCACTCGAAAAACCTAAACCCTTCAGATTGATTAGTCCTGCAATTGGCGATAGGTCGGATACAGGAGCACCGTAAAAACCTAAATTCTCTAAGTTGACCAATCCCGCAACCGGCGATAGATCGGATACCAAAGTCGTCCCAAAAGCTAGATCATAGAGATCTGTTAAGTTCTTCACAGGAGACAAATCAGATACAGGGTTGTTCCAAATGTCCAATATTCTTAGGGTAATTAAGCCAGCTATCGGTGAGAGGTCGGAAATCTGATTGTTGTTGAGAAATAACTCGTTCAGATTGATAGCAAACTGAAGTCCCATCAAATCCCGAATATCCCTGTTTTTCGCATCAAGTCTCCCCAACTGTTCCATCTCCTCCACAGTAATCGGGGCACTGAGACTTTTACCAAGTGTCTCTGCTATCGCAGTACGTAGACCTGGATCCGGGATATCAACAACGGCGCCCGGTGTCACCACCGGTGGGGTTATGACCGGCGGGGGAGTGAAACTGTCCGGGAAGTCCAGCGCAAAAACTATATCCTCAAAACTTGATGTCCATACGTCACGCTTCATACTCCCACTGGCTAACACCAACAAACCTAAGTTCTGTAGTCCTATATTCTCACGAATCCTCTCAAGGAACGTTTCGGTCTCTAAACCGATTACAGCAGCGGCATACGCAGCATCCACCTCGTCTTGAAACACCTCATGAAATCGCGATATCGGTTCGATATCATCAAACGCACCCCCCGTCTCTTCAAGTGCCTGCCTGTACGTGTCTATATCTTCTTGAACAAGTGCGTCCATCTCTGACTTCTCTACATAGAGGCGCAGCGCTTGTGCTTTGTCGTAAGTTGGGTTAGTATTACTCTCTATCACAGAACGGACTTGATCCTCAAATGTGTTCATCCCCTCGATATGACAACCGAAACAGGACAACCCCGTCCGCACCGTCGGGTCACTCGCTGCCGGGTTGGATACGATGCTTATCGGTGCTGCATCTAATCGAATACCAGACGCATCAGCTATATAGTATCCCTGCAACCCGTTAGGCAGATTGAAAATAACCTCCCCACCATCATGCGTAAATGAAAGCGGATGAGTAAAGATGTTCTGTGCCCCAACACTGCCAGCAAAGTCGTAACTCTTCCAGTACGCGCCATAGCGAGAGAGATGTCTCTCTAACACACGGTTGTTAGCGGAGACACGGGAATTGTTGGTCCCTGCACGCCATACACGCACCCCCGGCGCATTCTGTAGATTGTGGTCAACGTCAACCTCCAATCGGGTTTCTAGCGCCCTATCTGTCGATGGTAGAGATAGCAGGGCGTGATATAGTGGCGGTAAAGATGCTGTTGCTATGAACCAGTCGGCGTGCACCGATGGTATATCACTCTGCATCTCCCCCTGTAACTGTTCCAGTTGTTCCTTAAGTACGGTCTGTGTCGGTGCATCAAACGAGATATAGTAGGGATATACTGCTTCTATCTCTGTCCAAGCATCATTCCGATCCCATTCGTAGTGTCTCAGATCGATATAGAAGATAGTCCCTTGTGAGTCGATAGGCTCTGGATTGATGACTGTAGCTCCCCATGAAAGACTGTTGACCAGTTTGGAGAGTGCTTTGTGATACTCTTCAAGTATCTGCGGCGACTCACCTGCGTTATAGAGGTGTGTCATTGTAAAGTACCGGGCAAATGTACGGTCAAATGACGAAAGTGACATCAGGTGTGTCTCTATAGTATTGAGTACATCACCGGGGGAGACGAATTGACTATTGGTGGTAGAAGTTGATGCCCAATCAGGAGCACCGGCTAATATCCAGTTTTGGATTGTGCTGATTGCTTGAGCGGATAGCGGACCTCCGAGCGGCATCCGTTTGGCTGTTTCAGTGGTAACAAGTCGCTTATACAGTTCTGAGGCGTTGGGGTTTCCCGGCACAACGGTTCCATTTTCGATGAGTGCGTTGTATTCTATGAAGAGTGTGTCTCTATAGGAACCCTCAGGACCGTGACAGTTGAAGCAATTCTGTTCAAGGATAGCGTAGGCGTCTTGGGCTATCTGTTGTTGAGAGTGCACATTTTGAGACCAGAGGGTGCATATCAATAGACAAATGAGGGCGATACGATGCTGTTGTTGCTTACAACTCCCAATCAAATACGCGGTGAAACAACGCTTAAACATAAAAAATGTCTCCTTATAGATAGTTTCAAGGGGCACGGCATACGGCGACCCGATGAGATCCGCGATAGATCGTCCGTTCCGAGACCAGGGGCCCGGCGCGCTTCAAAGCAATATCTACTACCTTATTTTAGAATCAGCATTTTTCGTGTTGCTGTGAATTCGTCTGCTGTCAGCATGTAGAAATAGAGGCCGCTGGCGACAGGTTCACCAAGCTGATTCCGTCCGTCCCAATAGACTGCCCGGCTGCGGCTCCGATACATACCTGCTGCTTGATGTCCCACCGCCAAACGTCGAACCACTTGTCCGTTCATATCATAAATTGTCAGCGTTACCTCTGCTGACTCTGTCAACTGATACGGTATCCACGTCTCCGGGTTAAACGGATTCGGATAGTTTGCCAATAGCGCAGTCTGTTCCGGTATCAATGAGGTGAGCAGATTTTCAAGATTCTTGATACCTTCCTTGAAAGCAATTGACCCGTCATCTTCCAATCGTGCCTGTGAAACCCACGCTTCTATCATCGCAGTGTCTACGCTGTCTGTCCCGACTGATGGCGCAGCGGACGTTGTGGTGCTGCCAAGACTTCGCGCCGCAAGGATCAGGTCGAGGATACTGACAGTACCATCACCGTTGAGGTCTGCCGCTGAGTTGGCGGGTACTCTTTGTCCCAACTGACGTGCGACGAGAATCAGATCCAGAATGCTGACAACCCCATCTCGATTCACATCTCCGGTGGCAAGTTGTCCGCCCACAGTGATCCGAATCTCATGCGGACCTGCGGGGATGAGCGTCCCTGTGGGATCGCCAAACTCGACATCCTGCAGTACCAACGCTGTTTCTCCTCCCGCTTTTGCCTTGAACGTCACCTGAAGTAAGGGGCCGGTCCCACTGACCCCACCGGGCGACAGCCGCGCCGCCCGAAGTCCTGTGATTTTGCCGGCTGCGTTATCAATGGCTCCGCTCTCAAAGAAGGTTGTGCTGCCCATCTTTAGGAAATTACCTTCGGTTACGCTGATTGCTTCAAGGATAGGGTGGTCGAAAGTGACATCAAATTGCCAACCTGCCAAGTCAAAGAAATCTCTTGCGCCGATATCAAGAGTAAAGGTGTCCCCCGCGTGAATTGGCATCTTAGAAAAGGTGTAACTGAGCCCGGGGTTTGCGGCTGTATATTCTGTACCGGGTTCAAATCCAAAAAAGCCGGTGCCTAAAGTGTGAACTGCGACTAATAAGACATTCCTCCCCTGCTTCAGTGTGACCGGGAAGAAAGTCTCGTAATCATCTGCTTCACGCCTACGAAAATCCTCGTAAACCACGACGCCGTTGAGCCAAACCTTTACGCCGTCCTCGCCGCCGACGTACATTGTTGTTTCCTGCTGTCTTGGCGAGTATAGCGAGATAGATCCATAAATCACTGCGTCATGGATGGAGTCCTGAAGCATATCTTCAATATTAGCTCTTCCTGTAGGCGGGAGCCTGTGAGAGGTCCATATATCATCGCCGACCGGTTTTCCTTCCGCTGCTCCATGGGTAGCAATCTCGGCCTCTGTTACTGTGCCCCCACTTGCCTCCGATAGTAAATCTCTACTGCTGCTCAACTCTGTGTCTAGTAATATGGCCCATAGCCATGGACCTTCAATCTTGGGACCGCCTTCTGGAAACGCTGGGTTGCCGTACCAAAAGAGTTTTATATTCTCGCGTATCCTATCCAAAGGCGCAAAGTTAGAGATCTCGTTGTTTGCAACATCTAACCATGTTAAGTTGGCTAATCCCGCGAGGGGCGATACGTCCGATATGTTGTTGCCCTCAAGATGTAGCCATTGCAGTTGAGTGAGCCCTCTAATCGGCGATATGTCCGATATGTTATTAACCCTAAGCGATAAACGGGTTAGACCGGTTAATTCCGCAAGCGGTGATATATCCAATATATCATTACCGACTAAATACAGTTCTTTCAAACCGGTTAAGCCCCTCAAAGGCATTAAATCCGATATGTTTCCACCGCACAAATCTATCGTCCTCAATTTTGTCAAGCCGGACAAAGCGGATAAATCGGATATAGAGTGGTTCCACGAGAAAATCGTTTCTAGGTTAATTAAGCCTGCTACCGGCGATATATCAGATAGATCTGGATCAGAAAACGCTAAGTTTCTCAGGTTAATGAGTCCGCTGATTGGTGAAAGGTCAGTTACCTCAGTCCCGTGAAAGTGTAATATCGTAAGGTTGGTTAAGCCCCTGACGGGGGATATATCCGATACCAAAGTATCGTGAAGCATCAGATCGGTTAGATTTGTTAAACCTCTCACAGGAGACAGATCGGATATAGGGTTATGGTGAAGAAAAAGCACACGGAGGTTGGTTAAGCCTGCTACCGGCGAGAGGTCAGACACCTGATTGCCCTCCCCTGAATACCAACCGAGATATAACTCGACCAGATTAGTCGCATACTGAAGCCCCGTCAAATCTTTGATGCCCCTGTCTTTCCTCGCATCGATTTCTTTCAGCCTTTCCATATCTTCGACAGTAATTGGGGCACTGGGGTTTTTGCTAAGCGTTTCTGCAATCAACGCACGCAGGTTCGGGTCAGGGATCTGAACAACCACAGCCTGCTGTTGAGAGCTGGCATCGGCATCTTGGGTAACCTGTAGTTGGACGAATCCTATTTGAGAACCGATAATGACTCCCAATAGGCAGATGATTTTGATGTGATGCTGCTTATAAACCCCAATCAAATTGAGGACGAAATAACACTTAACCATAAGGGGTATCTCCTATTATGATAGTTTATAGGGATTACACCATACTGCTTTGAATCCCGATTCATCGGGACGGCATATGCCTACTCCTTTATTTTAGAATCAGCATCCGCCGTGTTGCTGTAAACTCTCCCGCTGTCAGCGTATAGAAATAGAGACCACTGGCAACAGATTCACCGAGTTGATTTCGTCCATCCCAATAGATAGCACGAGTTCGATTTCTATACATACCCGCTGCTTGATGACCCACCGCCAATCGTCGAACCAACTGTCCGTTTATATCATAGATTGTCAGGGTTACCTCTGCTGACTCTGTCAACTGATACGGTATCCATGTTTCAGGGTTAAATGGATTAGGATAGTTTGCTAACAACGCAGTCTCTTCAGGTATTAACGAGGCTAACAGGTTCTCAAGTTTTTCTATACCTTGTTCGAAAGCAATTGACCCATCATCTTCCAGTTGTGCTTGTGTTAGCCAAGCTCTTATCGTCGCAGTGTCTACGTTTTCTGTCCTGCCTGATGGCGCAGCGGGCGTTGTGGTGCTGCCAAGACTTCGGGCCGCAAGAATCAGGTCGAGGATACTGACAGTACCATCGCCGTTGAGGTCTGCCGCTGAGTTGGCAGGTACCCTTTGTCCCAACTGACGTGCGACGAGAATCAGATCCAGAATGCTGACAACCCCATCTCGATTCACATCTCCGGTGGCAAGTTGTCCGCCCACAGTGATCCGAATCTCATGCGGACCTGCGGGGATGAGCGCCCCTGTGGGATCGCCAAACTCGACATCCTGCAGTACCAACGCTGTTTCTCCTCCCGCTTTTGCCTTGAACGTCACCTGAAGTAAGGGGCCGGTCCCACTGACCCCACCGGGCGACAGCCGCGCCGCCCTGAGTCCTGTGATTTTGCCACTTACGTTATCAATGGATCCACCCTCAAAGAAGGTTGTACTCCCCATCTTTAGGAAGTTACCTTCGGTTACGCTGATTGCTTCAAGAATAGGGTGGTCGAAAGTGATATCAAATTGCCAACCTGCCAAGTCAAAGAAATCTCTTGCGCCGATATCGAGGGTAAAGGTGTCCCCCGCGTGAATTGGCATCTTAGAAAAGGTGTAACTGAGCCCGGGGTTTGCGGCTGTATATTCTGTACCGGGTTCAAATCCAAAAAAACCGCTCCAAGTGCCGCCTCCCTCATAAACGGCAACTAATAAGATATTTATTCCCATCTTTAACGTAACAGGAAAAATATCCGCATAGCCGCTAACCTTCCGATCGATCGGATTGTTGTGAACCACCTGTCCATTGAGCCAAACCTTGACAGCATCATTGCTCCCTACAAACATCATTGTGTCTTGCTCTCGCGGTGTATTCAAGGTCACTGAACCATAAGCAACATGGTGGTCTATATTGCCTGTTCCTAGTCCGGTCGCGTTCGCCATTGTGTTAATGTTATTGTCCGCTGTGGAAATTGTGTGGGCTATCCACAGGCTGTCTCCGACAGGGGATCCCTCATTTGCACCGACTGTTGCAACCTTCAACTCCGTTACTTCACCACCACTTGCTTGTGCTAGAAAATCTATTCCAGACGCAGCAGCATCACTACCACTCCGCCCTCCTGTCGGGACGATTGTCCATAACCATGGTCCTTCTATTTGCGGTCCCCCTTTCGGGAACGCTGGATTGCCGTGATAGGTGAGTTTTAGATTCTCGCGGAGCCCGTCCAAAGGCGAAAGGTCGGAGATCTCGTTTTCTGCAACATTTAGCCAAGTTAAGTTGGTCAAACCCGCAAGTGGGGCTGCGTCCGAGATGTTATTGTTTTGAAGATTTAGCCAAGTTAAGTTGGTTAATCCTGCAAGCGAGAATAGATTCGAGATGTCGTTGAGCTGAAGATCCAGATGGGTTAATCCGGTTGATCCCGTAAGGGGTGATATATCCGATATGTCGTTCTCGCCAAGTTCTAACCATTCCAATTGAGTGAGACCTCTAATCGGCGATAGATTCGATATGTTATTAACCCTAAGCGATAAACGGGTTAACCCAGTTAATCTCGCAAGCGGTGATATATCCGATATTCTGTCGTTGGCAAGATACAGTTCCTTCAAACCTGTTAATCCTGTTAAGGGGGTGAGATCTGGTAGATCCCCGTCGCAAATATTTACCACCTCCAGCTTTGATAGTTGCGCTATAGGCGATATATCGGCTATGGGATTGCCCCACGTGTTAAATTCTTTCAGGTTGATTAATTGCGCCAGCGGCGATATGTCCGATATGCTGTCATCGTGAAAATCTAATCTTTCTATATTAATGAGTCCAGCAATCGGTGACAGGTCGGATACGTTGGTATGGGAGACACCTAACCGCTGCAGACTGATTAATCCAGCAATCGGTGACAGGTCGGATATCTGGGTATTATGAATTTCCAGCCGAGTAAGATTGTTTAAGCCCCTCAGCGGAGATAGATCAGATACGGGGTTATGGCCAAGCCATAATTCACGTAGGTTAATTAATCCTGCTAGCGGTGAGATGTCGGATACCTGATTCCCCGTGCCCCAATTGCCAAGCATCAACCGTCTCAGATTGATTGCAAACTGAAGTCCAGTCAAATCTTGGATACCCCTGTTCGGAACGTCGAGTTCTCCCAATGTAGCCAATTCTTCCGTAGTAATTTGGGCATTGGCGCTTTTACCGAGTGCTTCCGCTATTGCTGCGCGCAGGTTTGGGTCAGGGATACGAGCGACCACAGCCGTCTGTTGAGAACCAGCATCGGCATCTTGGGTAACCTGTAGTTGGACGAATCCTACTTGAGAACCGATAATGACTGCCAATAGGCAGAGGATTTTGATGTGGTGCTGCTTATAAACCTGAATCAAATGGGGGACGCAATAACGTCTAAACATAGAGAATTTTCCTCAGAGATAAAGTTGGTCGCAGGAATTTAAGATCTTCATTTGGTATAAGCAGGTTGCTTTTTCTAGTTTTGCAGGGCTCAAATTGCTGGTCGAATATACAGGTGATGTTCACTCAGGCTGCTAGGCGCAAGTTGTGCCTGAGCAAAATCCCAATCTGCGGGTGGCATACTGGAGGTCCTCCGCGGGCGGAGAAATCCCGCCCCTACGAGGAAGTAATGGTTTTTCGATATGTCGCGGCTTGGGTTATCTGATGTTAGTCCAGCCATCACCGTAGATAATCACCGTCGCCGGCCGTTGAGCGTTCAGTATAAAGGATTGTCCCCCGGTGATTTGTATATCTTCCGGATCGCCCGCTCGTCCAACCACCTTGAACCCTCCGCCATCGGTGAGGATAATCACAGGAACGTTACCACCAATCCCATTGAGCGCAAATAGGTCGCTCACACGGGTTATCCTGGAATCGTCCAACGGCAGTCCCACAACGTTGAGACCAGGATTTAGGGTGATGATGCCGTTTCCGGTTTCCCCTAACGCGCTGCCAGTTAGCCGAACTGATACGCGGGTTCTTAGATCGGCGATAACTCCTTTGTCGGCAGTCAACCTTGCGTCCCCGGGACCACGTTTGTCAGAAGCACCAAAATAGCTGCGCCATTCTTGAGCGTGGGAGTCATAGGTGATGAGGAAGTTGACGGTTGATGCACCACCAAGCGCGTCGTAGAGATCAGCGATAGATGCGATAGTTCTTGCCATCCCGTTAACGGCTGTCACCCTCAAGGGGACATGAATTAGATTGGTACCCGCCGGTATCGACAGAAGGTATTCTACTTCAGCATCTACCGTCGCGGCAACCCGATTAATGATTGCTCCTGTAACGGAGGCAATTGCAAGGGGGGCTGCCATTTGATCCCCGATTTCAACGTGCTCAAATCTTACTGTCGTTTCTGTTTCGGCTAATACCTTAAACGTTGCTACGGCGAGGGTTCCATCACTTCCGCCCGTCCCGCTCGCAGCGGCAGCAAAAAAATTCACTGAACCGTTCTCAACTATGGGTGAAAGTACAAATGCCCCTGCTGGAAGGAAATCTGCATTTTCAATGCTTACGAATTCAAGCTTGGTTGGGTCAAAGGTGAGTGTGAAATCATAGCCAACAACGTTAAATCCTCCGGCAATATTGATGGTTATCTCAATAGTGTCGCCTATCGCGGGATTATCGACGCTGGGTACAGCAGAGATTTCCACTTGTGCTGCTGTCGTAGAACTCGCTGTGTCGTCATTTGTTGCAGGGGGATCTGTGCTGGGTACGGTGGGGGTTTCCACCTGTGTCTCTGTCGTAGAGTCCGTTGTAGAGCTAGTTGAGTTAATAGTTGCCCCTGTAACCGATGCGATTGTAAGGAGTTCTGCTTCTGGATCACCAATCTCAATATTTTCCAATCCTATCGTCGTCTCTGTTTTGACTAATACTCTAAACGTTGCTATGGCGAGGGTTCCATCGCCTTCACCTGTTCCCGTCAGAACAACCGCATTAAATTTTACTGAACCCTCCTCAACTGTGGGTGGGAGCGGAATCGCGCTTGCTGGAAGGAAATCTGCATTTTCAATGCTTACGAATTCAAGCTTGGTTGGGTCAAAGGTGAGTGTAAAATCATAGCCAGCGACGTTAGATCCTCCAGCAATGTTAATGGAGACTTCAATTTGGTCGCCTATCGCGGGATTATCGACGCTGGGTACAGCTGAAACTCTTATACCCGTAACCAACACGTTTTCGCTAGGAGTGGTTGGAGTCTCGGGGGTAGTTGGGGTCTCAGGAGTAGTTGGGGTATCAGGGACGGTTGGGGTGCCAGAATTGGTTGAGTTCATCGTTGTCCCTGTAACCGATGCGATTGTAAGGAGTTGTATTTCTGGATCACCAATCTCAATATCCTCCAATCCTATCGTTGTTTCTGTTTTGACCAATACCCTAAACGTTGCTACGGCGAGGGTTCCATCACCTTCGCCTGTTCCCATCAGAGCGGCTGCAGCAAATTTCACTGAATTGTTCCCGACTGCGGGTTCTAGTGCAAACGTGTTTGGGGGCAGGTAGTCCGCATTTTCAATGTTTATGTATTGGAGTTGAGTTGGGTCAAAGGTGAGTGTAAAATCATAGCCAGCGACGTTAGATCCTCCAGCAATGTTAATGGAGACTTCAATTTGGTCGCCCACGTCAGGATTATCGACGTTGGATACAGCAGAAATCTCTACCTGCGCTGCTGCCATCAATGGAAGTGAGACGCACACCAGCAGGAATAAGGCGAAACGAAAAAGTTGTTTGTTCAAAGGTTTTCTCCCCTGCGGTTAAGGTAAGTAGTAGCAAAATTTGCTATATGTTATCCAAACAGATAGTAGATTCCTTCCTATTTTAGGATAACCATCTTTCGCATAGCGGAATAATCCCCTGCACGTAGCTGGTAGAAATAGAGACCACTGCCCACCGACTCACCTAAGTGGTTGCGCCCGTCCCAATACGCTGCATCTGTTTTATTCGTGTAATATCCCGCCTGCTGATACCCCAGCCGCAATCGACGCACCACTGCACCTTTCGCGTCATAAATGATGAGCGTCACATCAGCATCATGGGCGAGTTGATACGGAATCCACGTTTCCGGGTTAAACGGGTTCGGATAGTTACGGAGCAACGCAGTCTCCTCAGGAATCATTGAGGCTAATAAGTTCTGAAGATTCTCTATGCCCTGTTTGAAAGCGAGCGAACCATCATCTTCCAACTGCGCTTGTGCAATCCACGCTTCTATCATCGCAGCATCTACACTCTCTGATCCAACCGGAGGCGCAGCAGATGATCCAGCGATCCCCTGTGCCACGCGGATGAGATCAAGAACACTGACAACACCGTCACCATTGACATCCACGGCAGAGCCGGCGGGCACCCTTCTCCCCAACTGCTGTGCGACGAGAATCAGATCCAGAATACTCACCCGTCCATCTCGATTCACGTCCCCGGTGGGGAGCAGTTCTTCAACAGTGATGTAGATCTCAAGCGGACCCACAGGGATGGTCCCTCCGGCGGCAGTGCCGAACTCGAACTTACGCATTGCCAGCTCTGTTTCACCGCCCGATTTTGCCTTGAACCTCACCTGAAGCAAGGTACCGGTGCCGGTCACACCTTGAGCGGCCAACCGCGCCGCGCTGAGTCCTATGATTGTTCCCGCTGCGTTATCAATGCTCCCACTCTGAAAGAAGGTGTTTTCACCGCCCATCTTCAGGAAATCGCCTTCGGTTACATCAATCGCTTCAAGAGCGGCAGGGTCAAAGGTGATATTAAACTGCCACCCCGCCAAATCGGAGACATTTTCTGCGCTGACGTTGAGGGTAAAGGTATCACCGAGGTGGATTTGCGTCTTAGAAAGGGCGTAGCCAATACCCGTTGACACAGTATATTCCGTGCCAGGTTTAAAGCCAAATTTGCCATTGTGGATCCTACCGCCTATCCCAACTGCGACTAATAGGATATTTTTCCCCGCCCTAAGCGTGACGGGGGCAAAATCGGTGTAATCACCAGATCCCCAAATGTCGAAATTCTCATAAACCACAACTCCATTGAGCCACACCTTGAGCTCGTTATCGGCACCGACGTGCAACGTTGTCTCCTGTTCCCGTGGAGAATAGATGGAGACAATGCCGTAGATACTGCCATCGGGAGGGTCGTGCCCCAGCATCTCACCGATATTATTTTGTGGCTCAGACGGGAGTCTGTAAGATGTCCATACCATATCGCCAACAGGGGTTCCCGCCCTTGTGCCATTGGTGGCAACCGCTAATTCTGTCACCGTGCCCCCACTTGCTTCTGATAGCAAATCCGCACCGCCCGGTTCCAGTTCTATACCCGGTAACAGCACCCATAGCCACGGTCCCTCTATCTTCGGTCCTCCTTGTGGAATCCCCGGATTTCCAGCCCAGAGGACCGTTATCTTGCTGCGTAGTCCCTCCAAAGGTGATAAGTCAGAAATGTTGTTGCGACTCACTGATAACCATGTTAAGTTGGGTAAGCGCAAAATCGGCGAAACGTTCGATATCTCGTTCCTTTCAAGATCTAGCCATTTCAAGTTAGTTAACCCCGCAAGCGGGGATATATCCGATATCTCGTTGTCAGCAAGCCCCAAACGCTCTAACGCGGTAAACCTTGCAAGCGCGGATACATCCGATATGGCACTGTGCTCAAGATACAGTTCTTTCAAGAGAGTTAAGCGTGACAAAGGTGACAGGTCAGAAATGTTGTTGCCACCGATCTCTAGCCATGTTAAGTTGGTTAAGTTCAAAATCGGCGATACGTCCGATATCTCGTTGCCATTGATCTTCAACCATGTTAAGTTGGTTAACTTCGCAAGTGGGGATATATCCGATATCTCGTTGTCAGCAAGCCCCAAACGCTCTAACGCGGTAAACCTTGCAAGCAGCGATATATCCGAAATGTTGTTGCGATCAAGATACAGTTCTTTCAAAAGGGGTAAGCCTGCCAAAGGTATAAGGTCCGATATCAGTCCGGTGCCCGGAAGATATATATGCTCCAGTTTTGTTAACCCTGCCAAGGGAGATAGATCGGATATAGAATGCCCTCCTGCGTGAATGATTCTCAGGTTAAGTAATCCGGCGAGTGGTGACAGGTCGGATACTTGTGCACCGGCATTAAACCATATATTGTCCAAATTGATTAATCCGGCGAGTGGCGACAGGTCGGATACATTGGATCGAGGAAAACTTAGAGTCCTTAGTTTGATTAATCCTGCCAGCGGTGATAGGTCGGAAAATGGATTCCCTCCGACCTCTAACCATTCCAAGTTGGTTGCGAACTGAAGTCCTGTCAAATCACGGATGTTCCTGTTCACTGCCCCGAATCCGTCCAATTTTTCCATGTCCTCAGCGGTAATTGGTGCATTAGGATTCTTACCAAGTTCCTCTGCTATTGCGATACGCAGGTTTTGATCCCGAATCTGAACGACTGTACCCGGTGTCACTACCGGTGGGGTTATGACTGGCGGGGGAGTGAAACTATCCGGGAAGTCCAGCGCAAAAACTATATCCTCAAAACTTGACCTCCATGTGTCCCGTTTCATGCTCCCACTATCTAACACCAATAAACCTAAGTTCTGTAGACCGAGGTTTTCACGAATCTTCTCAAGGAACGTTTCAGTCTCTAACCCAACAACAGCGGCAGCATACGCCGCATCGACCGGCCCCTGATACGCCTCATGGAATCGTGATATCGGTTCAATATCCCCAAACGAACCACCCGTCTCTTCGAGTGCCTGCCTGTATCTGTCCATATCTTCTTGGACGAGCGCGTCCATTTCCGACTTCTCTACATACAACCGCAGTGCTTGTGCCTTGTCATAAGTTGGGTTAGTAGTACTCTCTATCACAGAGCGGACTTGGTCTTCAAATGTATTCATACCTTCTATATGGCAACCGAAACAGGACAACCCCGTCCGCACCGTCGGGTCACTCGCTGCGGGGTTAGAAACAATGTCTATCGGTGCGGCATCTAATCGAAAACCGGACGCATCAGCTATATAATATCCCTGCAATCCGTTCGGAAGATTGAAGATAACCTCACCACCGTCATGGGTGAAGTTAAGTGGGTGGGTGACGATGTTCTGTGTCCCAACACTGCCAGCAAAGTCGTAACTCTTCCAGTACGCACCATATCGAGAGAGATGTCTTTCTAACACCCGATTGTTAGCCGATACCCCTGAATCGTTGGTGCCTGCTCTCCAAACACGCACTCCTGGTGCATTTTGTAGGTTACGGTCTACATCAACTTCCAGTCGTGTCTCTAACTCCCTATCCGTCAATTTCAAATCGAGTAGGTCGTGATACAGTGGAGGTAGAGATGCAGTTGCTATAAACCAGTCAGCATGAACCGATGGTGTGGTACTGTTGGTCTCCCCCTGTAATCGTCCGAGTTGTGCCTTGAGTGCGGTCTGTGTCGGTGCATCAAATGAGATGTGGTAGGGATATACTGTTTCTATCTGTCCCCACCCATCATTGACGTCCCATTCATAGTGTCTGAGATCGATGTAGAAGATTGTTCCTTGTGGGTCAATAGGTATAGGGTTGTTGACATCAACCCCCCATGAGAGGCTATTGACTAATTTAAACAGTGCTTTGCGATACTCTTGGAGTATCCCCGCAGACTCTCCCGCGTTATGAAGATGTGTCAATGTGAAGTAGCGAGCGAACGCGCGGTCAAATGACGAAAGTGACATCAGGTGTGTCTCAATGGTGGTGAGTACGTCGTCGGGCGAGATGAAGTTACCATTGGTTGTGGTGGTCGCTGCCCAATCGGGTGCCCCTGCTAATATCCAATTCCGAATGGTGTTAATTTCTTGATCGGATAGGGGAGGTTGATGGAGTGGCATCCGTTTAGCTATGTCGGTAGTTATGAGTCGGTTATAGAGTTCGGAGGTATGTGGGTTTCCGGGGACAACGGTGCCGTTTTCGATGAGTGCGTTGTGTTCTATTAGGAGTGCATCTCTGAAGGACCCTGTAGGACCGTGGCAGACGAAGCATTTCTGTTCAAGGATAGCGTGGGCATCGAGTGCTATCTGCTGTTGAGCAGTTACAGTGTGAGAACTGATGATAAATGTCAATAGCGCGATGAGTACAATTAAATTCCAGTATGGTCGGGTTAAATGTGAGCTTAAAATCATAGCCAATGACGTTAGATCCTCCAATAATGTTAGTGGAGATCTCAATTTGGTAGCCCACGGCAGGATTACTTGCGCTGGGTACGGCTGAGATTTCCATTTGTACCCTTGCCGTTGATAGAACTGAGAAGCACATCAACAGAAGCAGAGTGAAACGAAAAATTGTTTGTTCATCGCTTTTCTCCTTTGCAGTTTAAGATAAACTGTAAGGCAATTTATTGTATGTTGTTGAAACAGGTGGTGATTCCTCGCTATTTGAGAATCACCATCTTTCGTGTGATGGAGTAATCGGCTGCACGTAGTTGATAGAAATAGATACCACTCCCTACCGCCTCGCCCAGATTGTTACGTCCATCCCAATACGCCGCCCGTGCCCTATCCGTGTAATATCCCGCCTGCTGATAGCCCAGATCCAATTGACGCACTAATGCGCCTTTGGTGTCATAGATGGTAAGCGTCACATCAGCAGCATGAGCGAGTTGATACGGAATCCATGTCTCTGGATTAAACGGGTTTGGGTAGTTGTTCAGCAATGCCGTCTCCGCCGGTATTTCATAGGCGTGCAACGTCTGCAACTGAATCCAACCCTGCCTTACATCTTCAGCGGTTACTGTATATTGCAACGGTTCCACACCGATTAACGGATTTGAGGATTGAGCAGAGATTTCAAGGATATCCCCGATCATAGCCGCATGCCCCGTCTGCAAATCAACGTCCGTGAGTTGATAGCCAAGCCCATCCGATCCCCAATTATCCGTATGAGTGTGGTGTGCACCTCTTGCTACGGTGCTGATCGTTCTACCGGTTGCGCGGTTTTTTACAGTGAGGCGGAAGCTGGCCATGTTCAATCCCCTTCCGTCGCCAGCAATCGAACCTCTCAACGCCAAAATGGGGGTTACATCATCCACTTCAATACCCACCAACGATACCGGCGGCGCGCCGCCCGCCTCTGGCAAGTTGCTCCACGCATCGCCGGAGATTTCAACCTGCCCACTCTGTAGAGTGTTCAGGATAAAGGCTTGCCCCCCGGTGATTTCTATATCTCCAGGATCTCCCGGTCTTCCAACTAACTTGAACTCCCCGCCATGAGTAAGGATAACCACAAGGACGTTACCCTTAATCCCATTGAGCGTAAGTAGGCGGCTTACACGGGATATTCTTGGATCTCTCAACGGCAGACCCACAACATTGAGACCCCGGTTTAAGGTGATGGTACTCGTCCCATCTGTTCCTAACGCACTGCCACGGAGACGAAGCGACGGCACCGGTTCTTTCAGATTGACCATAACCCCTGTGTCGTTAGCCAACCTTGCGTTTGCTGGACCATCTCTGTCTAAAGTGCTGAAATAGCTGCGCCACTCTTGAGCCGAGGAATCATAGGTGGCAAGGAAGTGGACGGTTGATGCACCACCGAGTGCGTCGTACAGATCGCTGACAAATTCGATGGTCCGTGCCACTCCACCAACGGCATTCACCTTCAGCGGCACATGGATCAAACTGATACCCACCGGTATCGACAGTTTGAATTCGACGTCACTTGCTGAGGCAGCGATTGGAGTGATCGTTGTGCCTGTACTTGAAGCAATTTCAATTTCTTGTGCCGTTCGACTCCCAATCACAACACGCTCAAATCCAATCGTCGTTTCTGTTTCTGCCAATACCTTAAACCTTGCTACGGCGAGGGTTCCATCACCGTCTCCCGCACCGGTCAGAGCGAACGCAGCATATCTCACCGAACCATCCCCAACTACAGCCGGTATCGTATATACGTCTGATACGGGGTAGTCTGAATCACTTATGGATTCCAGTTCAGTCGGGCTAAAGGGGAGTGTGCGTTCTGCGCCTCCAAGGTAGTCCGTATTTTCAATACTTATAAATTCCAGTTCGGTTGGACTAAAGGTGAGTCTGAAATCATAGCCAGCGACGTTAGATCCGCCAGTGATATTAATGGAAAATTCAACTTCATCACCCACCGCGGGCATATTTGAGCTGGGCTCGGCTGAGATGTCCACTTGTGCGAATCCTGTTGATGCAACCGAGAGCCATATTAAAGGTAATAAACTAAAACGAAAGAGTTGCTTGCTCATGATTTTGCTTCCTTTACAGTTTAGAGTGAGGTAGTCATGCAATTCATCAAAAGTGATTCAAAATACCTTCAGCTGCACCACAGTTTCCGCGTCAAGATCGCCTATCTCAACCACAGATAGATTCTCCCTTACTTCATCCACAGTCTTCATTCCTATAACCGCAGCGCTGATCCGTGGTTCTGATAACACAAACTGCACTGCCAACCGCCGCAATGCCACAAGGTCATTATCCACGTACTCGCGCACCTTCTCAAGCCGATTCAATACCAAATTTCGCCGTGTATCTGTCCAGTCCCACGCCCATAAAAGCCCCTTCTCCACCCGCTCCAGCACCAGTTCCAGTGGAAGCGACAGAAAGCCTTGATAAAACACACCGCCCATCACTACCCCGACATTGTGAGCCACCGCTTGTGGTAGAAGTGCTTCTTCCGCGCTCCAATCCAATAGATTAAAACGGTTGAAGCTGAGGGCGACATCGAATTCTCCTGTCTCTACTGCTGCAGTTACCTCGGCGAGCCGACCGCTCACCCCTATGAATCGTACCCGCCCTTCCCGCTGTAGTTGTCGCAAGCCGTCCACCATTCCGCCGGGGCGGAGAATCTTCTCAACTGCGGCTGCACCCTCGCCAAGGTGTTGGATATCATGTGCCAGCACCACATCGACGTGGGAACGCCGCAACGCCGCCAAACTCTCTTCAACACCCGCAATTGTGCCTGCTGCCGTCGGGTTTTGGCGGGGAGAAATTTTCGTGCAAACGATACAATCACCTGTGTAATCTGCCAGTGCCTTCCCGATGATATCTTCGCTCGGACCATAGTGGCGTGACGTGTCGATATAGTTGACACCAGCTTCGAGCGCGGTGTGGATCGCAGCAATAGCGTCCCCCTCATCGAAAGGACCGTGACTGGTGCCCGCATAGACTGCCCCGCCCAATCCGATTTCCGATACCTCAAGTCCGGTCCGCCCTAACGTCCTATAGTGCATTGAGTTATCTCCTCTGTTTTGGGAGGGTTATCTATTTAAGAAACCGGGTTTTTGAAATAACTCGGTGTCTCTAAGGTGTGCTTACCGGATAAACACACCAGCTCGCGCAGCGATGTCAATTGCCTTGCGCGCATCTATCACCCGCGGTCCATTAAGATTCAACCGCACGCGAGCGGTTGCGCCTTGTCGCAGTTCAATCTCACGTTCACCATCAAGCGCGAGCACACACGGCTGTTGATGCTTGACAATAACCATTTCCTCCACGTCCAAAGGTCGACATTCCGCCAAACTGACCTCGCTCAGGAGACCGGGGGCGATGGGAGCGAGTACGCGCTGCCCTTCCGAACCCAGGCGGAGATACAAACCCTGCTCCGGAGAATCCAACCGTATCTGAGCGTGAGCACCGATTGATGACAGTCCGATACTGCCCGGTTCGACGCGAGTCAAAAAGAGTTCGTTGATTTTTGATGCATCCCAGATAGCACGAGAAGCAACAAACCGCTCATTATAAACAGCCACATCTACCAACGCGATGTCATCAGGTGTTTCGCCATTGCCGGGATCTTTTCCCTGATCGTTCTCGTCAGTTTTCTCGCAAAAGATGTCCAAACGGGGTGCCCGTTGCACCGCCGCATCTGCTTCGCCGCACATCACTAATCCCGCAGCCATCCCCGCGACTGTACCCTCCAGCATCGTCGGAAAAACGTTGTTAGTCCCTGTAGAGATAGGCATGAGAGGCACGTCGCCGCACCCCTTGGCTACCGCGCGGTTGGTGCCGTCTCCACCCAACGTGATGATGCAGCCCGCTCCCTCCGTTGCCATGAGCGCAGCCGCCTGCGTCGAGTCACGTTGGCTGAACGTCTTGAGCATAGGGAGGATTGTAACATCGAGCCCTATCTGTAACCCATCAAGTGCCTTGTGTCCGATACTGAACGAGTCGGGCATCACAAACACCCGCTTAGCGCCTACCGCTTCAAGCCCCAGCAATACGCGGCGGACAATGTTCACCTTTTCGTCATTGTTGAATACCGCGCCATGGGCAACAAGGCGGCGAATGTCTCTACCTGATGCTGGGTTTGCGATAATGCCGACGCTATTTGTGCTGTTTATTCGCATGTTGGATAGCTCGATGGAAGTGTGATCTTCACCGATTACAGCGTTGAGTGCTGTTTCTTGGGGTTAGAGATGCAAGAATAATCGTATCGGAAGATTATAGCATAATCTCTTTCTATTTTCTGCCTATTTTTTCGTTCTATCTATTTCCGAACTTTTTCGTTTAATTTCTAAGGCAACCGTGCTACAATTTTGATGATTGTTGGGGCGCGTCAGTCCATATGCAGTTCCCTTTATCTGTGCGTTCCTACTTAGGAGGTGGAGCCGTGACAGTATCTGTGTGGCAGGAAATGCCCGACCCTATTCAGGTGGAACACGACGATGTCGTGATCGGTGCCGGTATCGTGGGTGCTTATACCGCAACGCTGCTCCGTGAACGGGGACGTGATGTTGCGCTCGTCGATGCCCGTTTTCCAGCCGCTGGAGCCTCCGGTCGAAACGCGGGGTTTGTTTTAACATCGCAGCGCGAGCCGTATCCAATGCTTATTGAGCAGGTGGGCCGCGAAACCGCCCGCGAAATTATGAACATGGTACGCGAAAACGTACTCCGAATGCGCTCGTTGGCGAATCACTTTGACGTTCCGCTTGAGGATGGTGCAGCGCATCTCGCGGAAACCCACGCCGATGCCCGTGAATTGGAGGGCTGGGTGCGTGCCCTTGAAGCCGACGGCGCGACGGTCGACTTTTCCTACAAAGATCCCTACGGGTCATCGGGCTACGTGGCGATGATGCAGATCGAAAACGACTTCATGGTCCAACCTGCCCGACTGACCGAAGCTATCGCCGCCTCCTCTGGTGCTACACTCTATGACCACAACGAGGTCTACGCGATTGAACCAGCGGGTGAATGCCTCCTTGTCCACGGGCGCCGGGCGCATATTCGGTGTCGTAAAGTCTATGTCGCTACCAACGGTTACGGATGTGATCTGCACCCATACCTGCGGCGCATCGTCCGACCCGTGCGGGGGCAGATAACGGTAACCACGCCGGTCGAACCTTTAATCAATGTCGCGGGAATTACCGAGAACCACTACTTTCGGCAGTTTCCGGACGGACGACTCTTCATCGGAGGCGCGCGAGCGTTCTTTGAAGCGCAGGAGTACACCGCCGAAGATGCCATAACGCCAGACCTGCACGTGAACCTCGTGAACTATCTACGGTTGTGGTTTCCGGGCGTCGATTTTGAAGTTGAACGACAGTGGGCGGGTATCCACGGCTTTACACCCGATCGCCGTGTGGCTGTTGGGTCTTTCCCGAATGAAAAACGCATCGTTTTTGCGGTGGGATTCAGCGGTTACGGCAACTCAATTGGCCTTGTCGCTGCAGAGCGCATGGTGGCGTTGGCGTTGGATGGGCGAGATCCGGGTCCGCTTTCCGCTGCCCGCTTCACCTGAGTTTGGCGGGATCTTGTTGGGTCAAAATAACTAAGTTTCTAAGGTGTGCTGACATTTAATATTGCTAATTCGGCAACCGCTGTAACCATCGGGTAATCCGACAAATGTAGCGTAAACTGTTAGTTTGCGGGCTAGGATCACAATCTAAATGAAGTTAAAAAAAATAATCGGATAATTCTATATTTCCCCCCAGACCCGGTAGGTGCGGTTTCCAACCGCACCGGTTTGGCGTGTCTCATTAACTCTGAGGTCCACTATAACCGTCGTTTCTGAGTGCCGCTCGTAGTGAACTCCCAAATCTACTGCACATATACGAATATAGCTTGGATATGTCTATTCAAGTCTTGGACCCTCGGCGAAGCCTGAACCGAATGAGCGCGACGACTCGCAACTCGGGTTAAAATGATGATTCGATTGTCGTTGCTATTGAGATTGTAGGAGGAAATGTCATTGCAAACCCCAGACCGAGTCGATCCAATCACATTTGAAGTTATCCGCAATGCGTTGTTAGAAGCAACCGAGGAAATGACAATCGCGCTGCGGCGTAGCGCGTATTCAACCAACATCAAGACCCGTGCGGACTTCTCCTGCGCCTTTTTCGATCGCCAGCTGCGGTTGGTGGTGCAATCCTTCGGTCAGCCTACCCACCTTGGATCATTGGTCGAATTAGTTCCGAAAGCTATCATCGACTACGGGGTCGAAAACATCGGCCCCGGCGACACACTCTTGGTCAACGATCCCTATGGTGGCGGTGGTCACCTCAACGACATCACGCTCATCACCCCTGTCTACTACAACGATGAGCCGTTCGGTTATGTTGCAAACGTTGCACATCACGTCGATGTAGGCGGAGGCGCACCGGCGAGTGTCGGTGCATTCCGAGAGGTCTACCAAGAAGGAGTCATCATTCCGCCCGTGAAATTAGTGCAGGCCGGAGAAATGCGACCCGACATCTTTCGACTGGTGTTGTCGCAGATCCGATCGAAACGCGAAACGGGCGGTGACTTTCGGGCACAGGTGGCGGCGAATACCACCGGGATGCGCCGGTTGCGTGCAATTATGGATCGGATGGGGGCGGAGACCTTCATGTTCTACATCGACGAACTGATCGCTTATGCCGAGAGACGCACCCGTGCAGAGGTGGCCAAGCTGCCCCACGGTGTCTACACCGCCGACGGCTACGTTGACACCGACGGCTTTACCGATGAACCGGTACACCTCGTGGCGAAAATGGTGGTCGACGAGGACGGCATGTTCTTTGACTTGACCGGCTGCGACCCGCAGCGACGGGCGCCGGTGAACTCCACCTATGCCCAGACCTTCTCCGGCTGTGCGTATGTCCTCAAGTGTTTAATCGATCCCGATATACCGACAAACGCTGGCTTCTACGGATTCGTGCGGATGCTCGCTCCCGAAGGGACGGTGGCAAATAGCACACCGCCCGCCCCGGTCGTGGGCGGCTGGGAGACGCAGACCCGGCTGATCGATGTGATGTTCAAGGCGCTATCGCCGGTGATGCCCGACCGTGTGCCAGCCGGTACGAAAGCCATGATGTGCCACGCTGGGTTCGGTGGTGCCGACCCACGTACAGGGGAGTATTACTGTTTTCTGGAGACGATGGCTGGCGGGTTTGGTGGGCGGATTGCCAGCGACGGTCCCGACGCTGTGCAGACACATGGTCAGAACACGGAGAACGCACCCATCGAGGAGACCGAGACGAACTATCCTGTACGCATCACGCGTTATGAGTTAGTGGACGATTCAGATGGTGCGGGCAAGCATCGCGGCGGGTTAGGGCTGCGGCGCGATTACGAATTTCTCGACCATGAACCCTCTTTCACTATCTTGGCAGATCGCGACCGTTGGGGACCTTGGGGACTCTTTGGTGGGCAACCGGGGCTCAAGGCGAGCTACATCCTGAATCCTGACACGGATCCAGTCGAACTCATTTCTAAAGTAACCGTCGAACTCAAGCCGGGTGAGATAATGAGCTACCGTACCTGCGGCGGTGGCGGTTACGGTCCTCCCGAAGAACGCGATCCGAATCTGGTGTGCCGCGATGTGCGCGACGGTAAGGTGAGTCTTGAGCGAGCGAGAGAGGTTTACAAGGTGGCGGTCGATACCCAATCGTGGACCGTGGCTGAGGCGGAAACAGAGCGGTTGCGCGCCAGCGGAGCGGAGGATTCTGATAATGAGGCTTAAACATGGCGATGGCTGGAATATACCAGCGGACAACCCCTTTTATCCAGTGCTCCCGGCGGTCTATCGGAATGTGCGGTTTCAGTTTGTCTTCTTCCATGCCGATCCAACTGCTGTCCAAGACTTTCTCCCGGAGCCTCTGGAAGCTGCAGAGGATGGGCTATGTGTGGCTTCGGGGTTGGAGGTGCCGTTCTGCACAAACTATGGTCCCTTTCAGGAATCTTTTATTGTGATGAAATGCCGTTTCCGGGATCAGACCGGATTTTATTGCTCCCACGTTTTTCATGACGGTCCGGCGGGTATCGCTGCAGGCAGGGAAATTTACGGGACGCCGAAGGTGTACGCGGGACTGAAGGTAACGCAGGCGGATCGGTGCATGGTTACGCAGACATCGCTCGGCGGTGTGCCGGTGTTGAATATCAGTTCCAGCATGGAAACCGCCGTCTTCCACGATGCGATGCCCTCTCTGACCCCAGCGTGGCGATTGAAGGTTATTCCACGAGCGGACGGTCCGGGGCCCGCGATCAAACAGTTAGTCGATTGCAGCGAAACGACTCAGGATTTAGAGGTGCACTTCACCGCAAAGGGGCAGGGCAGGATCATTCTGGGCGCTTCCCCACTGTGTGATCTCACCCCGCTATCACCGCTAAAGTATGGCGATGCTTTCTACATGGAGAGCAGCTACTCCGAGGGATATGCACAGATCGTCTACGATTATCTGAGGGACGAATAACGGGGAGAGACAGATGGCGAAGGTCAAATCAGAAGCAGCCGCCGACGCTTCGGAGACGAAAGAGCGATATACACTAGGGTATTCGTCGCAAACGATCCAACAGCTTCAGAGACGCACCGCAGTGAGAGAAGCGGGGTTTCTCCTTCCCCATCTGAGACCTGGTATGCATCTGCTCGATTGTGGCTGTGGCCCCGGCAGTATTACCGTTGGACTGGCAGAGGCTGTCGCGCCTGGTCAAGCCGTGGGAGTTGATATTGAACCCAATGAGTATAGGTCGGCGTGGTTGCAGGCGGCTAAAACCACAGGAATCAACCTCCACTTTGGGTGCGCCGATGTCTATCGTCTCCCTTTTGCTGCGAACACATTTGATGCCGCGTTCCTGCACAATGTGTTGAGCCACCTTCGGCAGCCCCTTGCGATTCTCAAGGGAATATACCGGATTTTGCGTCCGGGTGGTGTGATTGGTATTAGCCATCCTGACTTTAGTGGACAACTCATCAGTCCCTCAGATCCATTGCTGGAACGAGACCACGAACTTTACTGGCGGTTGGTTGAACATAACGGAGGAAATCCTGCCATCGGCAAACATCAACGCGGTTTACTGCATGACGCCGGATTTGTTCGAGTTGAAGCGGTCGCAAAGTATTCAACCGTTGGTTCGCAAGACGGTGTGCGGATGCGCGCTATGTATGGAGGGCGCAGGTTTGGCGGATCGGCTATCGCACAGCAGATGATTGATTTGGGATGGACAAATCGTGCTGAATTGGAGCAAATAATTGCTGCGTGGCGGAAATGGAGCGAGCAGCCCGGGGCGTTTATGGCAAATGCTACCGTTACAGCGGTGGGTTGGAAGGAATAGGTTGGATTAACGTTGACTGAGGCAAACAGATGGAAAGCAAGCTAAAAATTGGTATCCTCTACCCCCTCTACTCTGCGGAGGACGACTATCCACGCCTCGCTGCTGCGTTACAACCGCCGGTTGAGGTTCAGGTAATTCATACCGATAGCCCAAACCTGCATCGGATTGACGAGAGCCTTATCACCGGCAGTCGGGAATACCTGCTGGCGGGTGCGGAGGAGCTACGTCCCCACAATGTGGCTGCCTGCCTATGGGCGTGCACAAGTGCGAGTTTTGCGTTTGGTGTTGAGGGAGCGCAACGTCAAGCGCAGGACCTGGTGGATGCACTCGGTGTACCGGCATCAAGCACATCGTTGGCGTTTCTCACTGCCAGCAAAGCGCTCGGACTGAAGCGGGTTGCCGTCGCTGCCACATACCCCGAAGAACTATCAAACGCTTTCCGTGCTTTCTTGGAAACAGGTGGGGTTGAAGTGGTGCACATGGGATGTCTCGGCGTCTGGACAGGTGACGAGGTCGCTCTGATTGAACGCGAGGAGGTATTACGCTTTGCACGTGCCAACGACCATCCCGATGCCCAAGCGGTTCTCATCCCCGATACCGCGTTACATACCGTTGATTTTCTGCCCGAACTTGAAGCGGCGGTCGGCAAAACAGTGTTGACCGCAAATCAGGTAACGATGTGGGAAGCCCTACGCCTTGCGGACCGTTTAACACCGCAGTCCAATTTAGGACGGTTGATGACCGTGGGGTGTGAAACGTGAAACGTAAAACGTGAAGCGTAAGTTGGCGTATTGGTTTATTAATGAACTCTTGAACTAATGAACTAATGAACCAACATACAAAATCAAGGAGACGAGTATGGATCGATATATTGAAGTAACGCTCAGGAAGCGCGGCGTAAGTTGTATTGCGCGGATGCTTGACGACCTTGCGCCGAAGACCTGTGAGGCGGTGTGGAATGCGCTGCCACAAGAGAACGATGCCTTCCACGCCAAATACGCGAGCAACGAAGTTTATTGTCTTGTCCCGCCCTTTGCACCGAGCGAGATAGGTCTCGAAAATCCAACAATTATGCCGATCCCCGGCGACCTGCTCTACTTCTTCTTTCCGCCCGGCACTATTACCCTTCCATCGGTGCGTGACGTTGCCTATCAAACTGGCATGGTAGATCTTGCGATTTTCTACGGACGCGATAATCTCATCTTCTCGCCTACGATGGGACCCGTCCCCGGTAACCGGTTCGCCGAGGTCACTGAGAATCTTGAGGAGATGGCGGAGGCGTGTAATAGTATCTGGCGTGAGGGATTTGTCGGCGAGCGGTTAGCGTTTAGCCGGTTGGAGTAATGGATTCATTCGTTCAAAGTTTCCTTTAGCCCCAGTTGCTTTGAATCCCGATTTATCGGGGCGGGGCGACATGTTTATAGAAACCCGAATCCCTATACCCCAAAGCCCCGGAGGGGCGACATGTGCGGCGTAAGGTTAATGTGCGCTCAACCAAGAAACTGCCGCACGTTACCAAGATAAAAAGAATTTCCGATACACTTAGGTTAAGTCAGACTATGAAACCAACATTTGATCCAATCAAGTTTGAAGTTATCCGCAACGCACTAATCGAGGCGACAGAGGAGATGACAATCGCCCTCCGCCGCAGCGCCTATTCGACCAACATCAAAACCCGCGCCGATTTTTCGTGCGCCTTCTTTGACCGGGAGCTACAACCCGTCGCCCAGTCCTTTACCCAGCCGGTGCACCTCGGTTCTCTATCTCAGTCTGTGCCACGGGTTATCCGGGAATATGGACCGGAAAACTTGGGTCCCGGCGATGCAATCCTGTCAAACGATCCGTATCTCGGTGGCGTTCACCTCAACGACATCACCCTCATCTCACCTGTATACTACAATGACCAGCTTTTCGGCTACGTCGCCAATCTCGCTCACCATGTGGATGTGGGTGGCGGCGCACCTGCGAGCATCGGTGCGTTCCGCGAAGTTTTTCAGGAGGGGGTTATCATCTCTGCCGTAAAAATGGTAGAGGGCGGAGAGATTAATCCAGACGTCTTTCGCCTTGTGTTGGCACAGATCCGATCCAAGCACGAGACCGCAGGCGACTTCCGTGCGCAGGTGGCTTCCAACAACACCGGTGTACGTCGATTGACGGCACTGCTTGATCGGATGGGGGCTGAGACTGTTACCTTCTATATCGACCAACTGCTTGCCTACACCGAACGTCGGGCACGTACAGAAATCGCCAAGCTGCCCCAAGGTGTCTTCACCGCCGACGGCTACGTCGACAACGACGGCTACACCGATGAACCGGTGCACCTTGTGGGCAAGTTAGTCATCAATGACGACGGTGTTCTGTTCGATCTAAATGGTTCCGAAACCCAACGACGCGCACCCGTCAACTCCACGTATGCCCAGACCTTCTCCGCCTGCGCTTACGTCCTGAAGAGTCTAATTGACCCGGATATACCGGTCAACGCCGGTTTCTACCGTTTGGTTCAGATAGACGCGCCCCAAGGGACGGTGGTCAACTGCACGCCGCCATTCCCCGTGGTCGGTGGTTGGGAGACGCAGATACGCCTGAACGATATCCTTCTCAAGGCACTTGCGCCCGCGATCCCCGATCGCATTCCGGCGGGGACGAAGGCGATGATGTGCCAGATGGGATTTGGAGGCACCTCCCCGCGCACGGGCGAACTGTACGCCTATTACGAAACGATGGCTGGCGGGTACGGCGGACGGGTTGCCAGCGACGGACCCGATGCCGTGCAGTGTCACGGGCAGAACACCGAGAACGCCCCAATCGAGGAAACAGAGATTAACTATCCAGTCCATATCGCCCGGTATGAGTTGGTGGATGATTCGGACGGTGCGGGCAAATATCGTGGTGGGCTTGGACTGCAGCGTGATTACCTCTTTGATCATGAGGTTTCCTTCACCATCCTCGCGGATCGGGATCGGTGGGGACCGTGGGGGCTCTTCGGTGGAGATGCTGGCGAGATTGCGCGATACACACTGAACCCTGACAACGAGGCAATCAAACTTGGTTCTAAGGTCACTGTTCAACTCAAGCCAGGAGATGTTATGCGGGTACAGTCCTGCGGTGGAGGCGGATACGGTCCTGCTTCCGACCGTGACCCCCATCTCGTGTTACGCGATGTGCATGAGGGCAAGGTAAGCCTTCAGCGCGCACGAGAGATCTATCGCGTGGCGATTGATCCGGATACTTGGACCATAGACGAAGCGGAAACCGAAAGGTTGCGGTCGGGATAGTAAAGATAGCTACACTTTTTGTCTGAATCGCGGAGGATCACGGATTTATGGATAACATAGATTCAAGCGGCTGCATTACCATCGTAGCATTCCGAGCCAAATTAAACTAGTTGTCGGAATCGTCATTCTTTAGCACTTGTCGTAAAATCCAGAAACACAGGAGGTTTTTATCATGTCTTGGCCCCGAACAGTTCACTCAATAACGCTGTTAATCTTAATTACGGTTTTCCTTGCGGTTCCTCTTGTAATTGCCAGTATAGAAACAGCCGATTCCTTTGGTGAAGCAGTTAACTTTATTGAATTGCCCTATCCTTCCGCCTCCTCGGAATGGGACGATAGCTGGTTAAAATCCGACTGGACAGCACCCGATACCCTACGCACCAACTCCTTTGCCTTCTGGAGCGCGGCTTTAAGTGGAAAGGTGTCTCGCCCTGCCATGGACCGTCGTGGTCTTCAGGAAAGTTTCATCAAAGGGTGGCTTCGTGAAGGAAAACGCGCCGCGGAGGTTCTGCGTGTATTCGGTACCCCGGCCACTGTTTTACCGCTTGATAGCGGTCAACGCTGGCAGTACTTCAATCACTACTACCCATGTGGATACAAAATCATCATCGACTTCGACAAAACTACGCAGGTCATCGCCTACAAAACCGAAGATTACGTGGAACATCAATACCTTCAAATCCTCGAAGACCTCGTCCAAACGCTCGCGACCTTTGGCGACACCCGTCGGCGTTCCGAGACTGAGTCAGTCGTTTCTCCCTACGCCATAACACAAACTCAGTCCGATGGGAAGTACCGAATCATTCCAACCCTCAACATCAATCGAACACATCGCTTTCTCAAAGGATTGTTGGTGCAGGATATTCTTTTTAGCTGTCCAACACCCCCGGACCGATCAGCTGTCGAGGCGATGCCATACTTACTTGCTCCGGGACGTGAATGGCGTGGTTGGTGGAAACGTTGGAAGCCCGAAATTGTCTCACATCTTCCACAGGGACATCCTGTAGAAGTTTCTCTGGAAGTCAAAGACGATTGGGCCCATGCCCAATCCATACGCGAGGCTGTTGGTTCTTATCAGTCTGCGCTTTGGCACTACGATGATTTAGATGAGGTACTGTACTTTTACAACCGTGCTATCGAAAAATATCCGTACCTGCCCGATATTTACGAGAGCCGGGGCAAGCTATATGAGGATAAAGGCGATTTGGGTCTTGCAAAAAAGGATTTTGAACGGGCGAGACGGTTGAGGGACGCGATAAGATGAAAAAACACATTTTAAGCGCTTAAAGGAGAGCACAATGTTCCGCGTAACTGTAGGGTGCGGTGATCTTTCAGATAGATACTTGAAACGAATCACGCAGTTGGGAGCCGACTGTGTCGACTTCGGGTCCGGTGACTTCTTCCCCGGCGTCAAGGAGCAGGGATACCCCGACCTGGACGAACTGCTCAAGATCAAAAAGAAAGTCCATTCATGGGGACTGCGAATCAATCGTGTGACCTTGCCCGATATTACCGAGAAGTTCATGCGGGATGAGGAAGGTAGCGAGGTGGAACTGGAAAATACTGAGCAGGCGATGCGGGTATTCGGAGAGGCTGGTATGCCCATTGCCCGGCAACGTTTCGAAGGGGACACCTTCAACCACCTAATTACCTTCTATCGGTCAGAACATCGAGCCGGGTTTCGCGGCAGCGGGGGAAGCCGTTGGTTGACCGGCGACCAACCCAAGCCCCGCAGTGAAGCGGAACTGAAGGCGTACCGGTTCCACCATTGGCCCCTGTTTCCGGCTAACGAGCCTCCTACCCGCGAGGCACTGGACGATTGGTGGCGACATTTCTGCCGAGTCTACGAACGGTTGGTGCCCATCGCTGAGGCGTACGATATCAAACTGGCAATGCACCCGTCAGATATTCCCCTGCCAGATACACCGGTCGGTACATTGGGATTTCATCGGATAATTGATGCGTTTCCCAGTCCTAATGTAGGGTATCTGTACTGTTGCGGGACACGTGCTGAAGCGGGTGGGCTGCCGTTAGTGCTGGACGAGATTCAGAACTACGGACGCAAGGGGCGTATCTTCATGGTTCATTTTCGCAATGTGCGGGGCAGCTTAGCGACCGCAGGAGGCTATGAGGAGACGCTCTTGGACGACGGCGACATGAATATGTTCAAGATTGTGCAAGCGCTCAAAGAAGTGGGGTTTGATGGCTGCTTGAATCCAGATCATATTTTCCCGATAGAGGGGGACGGTCCCGATGCAGGGAGGGCTCTGGCGTATTCTGTCGGGTACATCAAGGCACTGTTTGCGGCGATTGCTGCAATTTAACGGATTGAGTAGAATACGCTGCTGAGTATACGTTAGCTTAACTGAGCACTCTTCGGAGACCGTTCGTAATTTCGTGGAGAACCCCTACGGGCGTGTTGGTCGCATCGATCTCCTGGATAAGATCTGGGGAATAATGGGATAGCGTCGGCGCGGTTTGTGCCTCATACTCCTCAAGCCGATGCCTAATCACCTTCTCGTTGACATCATCGAACCGTTTTTCGCGATGTGCCCGTCCCTTCATACGGGTTACAAGCACCTCTGGGTCCTGACAGCGCAGATAGATGATTTGACGCACATCGATATAACAATCCATCGCCCGCGCCTGCGGTAGGTTGCGTGGGATACCATCCAGAACGAGATAGTCTATGCCTGGATTGAACTGTTTTTCCTGCACCAAATTATCGATATAATCACACCATAACTGAATTGCTATATCGTCCGGGACAAATTCTCCCTTGCTGGAGTATTCTAAGAAAACTTTGCCGAGTCTGCTGTGGAGGTCAAGAGAGCGAAGGACCTCTCCACAAGCGACATGCACAAATCCCGGAATCTGGTTAAGAATTTTGCCTTGAGTTCCTTTTCCTGTGCCAGGGGCACCAAAGATTAAAACTGTTCGATATTTGGTTGCAAATTGCATCTGTGCGACTGTTGTCTCCTTTGTTTCAGGTTATTGAGTGATGGGTTCCGTCCATTTGTTGGGGGCCGTGTCGATTTCGTATTCAGCGAAGACACTATCGATGTCCGCCTTCACGTCGTCCGTCAGCTGCCAACCAATAGCGCCCATGTTGTCCTCTACTTCGGAAGCCCGCCGGGCCCCAACAAGCGAAACGCTGACCGCTGGGTTGGAGATCACCCAATTGAGGGCGAGGTGTGGTAGCTTTTTCCCAAGGCCTTCCGCAATCTCTTTGAGTTTATTCACCGCTTGAACGTTACGCTGGAAGATCCCCGGCAGAAACAGTTTTAGCGACATGTTGCTTCCCCCTCTGTGTCGCCAATCGTCGTCCTCAAATGTTGTTTCCTCGGTGAATGCCCCCGCCAACATGCCGTAGGCAAGCGAACCATAGGTCATGACACCGATGCCGTTCTCTTGGGCATAGGGGAAAATCCATTTTGCCATACGCCGATCAAACAGGTTGCAGGCATACTGTAGAACATCGACACGCCGGGTTTCCATGCACGTCTGGATTTCGTCTCTGGTGAAATTGGAGAGACCGACAAACCTCGCCTTGCCCTGCTGCACAATCTCCTCCAACGCCTCCATCGTCTCATCAAACGGGGTGGTGCGGTCGGGCCAATGCACAAGATACACATCGACATAATCGGTATTAAGCGCTTTCAAGCGACGGTCGATTGCGGCGTGTGCCATTGAACGACGACTGTCCCGTCCTTTCAGGCGGTCGTTGTCGTAGTGAATGCCGAACTTTGAGACAACGATAACATCTTTACGTCGGTTCCCTAATGCACGTGCCAATAGTTCTTCAGACTTGCCCATGCCGTAGGCTTCGGCGGTATCAAAACAGTTGATGCCCAGGTCTAAGGCCCGATGGATCGCCTCAATGACCTCCGTTTCTTCGATAGAACCGTAACCGCCGCCCATCTCCCAGCAACCGAACCCGATCGCTGAAACCTGCATCCCGGTCTGCCCAAACGCCTTATATTCCATGATCAGCCTCCCCTATTTCCGCTGTTAGCGAATGTTCACCGCATCATTGTATTATGTTATTTCCCAATTGTCAAGGATAGAAAACACCATGGGCGTGCTTGACATGCCGTCTACAGTCTGCTACACTGCCCATTGCGGCGTACAATGCTATTGGTTCGTTGGTACATTATTTTACTGCTTTATTCCGGCGTACCTTGTATGGGATAAGCCCCGCTACCTGTATCCAACAAAATAGATATTCCCAACCGGGACACGAAGAATGCGGGAATGATCTGTTCCGTTCACACGGCAACTTGAGCAGATGCTGTGCTGTCTCCTTTACTTGGGCTGCCTGAGGTCGAAAAGCGGGTCGCACAGCCAGTAGTGTAACTATTCGGGATCGCACGTTCTAATTCTAAACCGGTGAAAAGGAATCTTCTAATGAAAAACATGGCTGTTAATCAAAAACTTATCCTGTTAATGCTAATAACTGCTTTTTTGACTTGTTGGGTACAAGGGGTTAGTCACGGTGGAGGTGCCGTCGGTGGTATTGTCGACACCGTCGGTGCTGTTGGGGGTGCTGTTGGGACAGCTATCGGTGCTGCTGGAACAGCTGTTGGGTTAGCTATCGGCGCTGCTGGGACAGCTCTTGGAGTAGCTGCCGGTGCTGTTCTAATCGCTGCTGGTGTCGTTGATCTTGGAATCCGCCTCGTTGCCACTGTTGTCTGGCATACAGATAGTCTCTCGAGTATGACTGTCTTCCCCAACGGAGGAATAATTGGTGTTGTCGTTTCAAATCTTATTCACTTGGGAGATCCGTACGCAGTGGCACCCCACACCACACTCACGTATGACTCACCTATCAACAGTATCGCTTTTAGTCCCCATAACCCGCTACTTGCCGGTGCGAGTACCGATAGTACAATCCCATTGTGGAACCTCGATGCAAATACACTCCAAGCTACGCTCCGAGGGCATACGAGTAATGTCTTGAGCGTTGCTTTTAGTCCCGATGGGTCGCTGCTCGCCAGTGGAAGTGCTGATGGCACAGTCCGATTATGGAACCCTATCACAGAAACCCTTCAAGCCACACTCCAAGGGCATACGAGTAATGTCTTGAGCGTTGCTTTTAGTCCCGATGGGT
>JAJECO010000028.1 GCA_022822005.1 Candidatus Poribacteria bacterium | reverse complement strand
ATTTTACAATTACTTAGACATTCCCACTACACAGCCAACCCCCTAAATCCCCCTTGTCAGGGGGACTTTGGAAACCTCTCGAAGGTCGGAGTTATGGGTAATGTTTACTTATTTTTATAATTCACCATAAAATAGCGGTCTAAAAATAGGCATGTATACCCGTTCCGATATAAACACCGGCAAGATCCTTGGTCTGAGAATCGGATTTTTCCTTGCCGAACCCTTGACCGATCTGGGCATTCAAGCCGAGAGGGATTCCTCCAAGCGAAAACACAAGCTCGCCTCCAAACGCGAGTCCAGCTGCGAGAGTTGTTGTCTCAAGCGCTTCCTCTTTGTGATAGCGCCAACCACCTTCTAGCGTGAAATAGAGCCGAGCAACGTTCAGCCTGTTCTGATGTTCGACTATGGCGTACGAGACACCAGCCCCTAACATGTGGTCGCTGTTCTGATCATTAAGAATAAAACGACCAACAGTTTGAAGATAGACAGGCGCCAATCCGCTATAACGAAAACTGATTCCGCCAAATGCGGGTGTAGCCGCCTGAAGCCCAATACCAAAATTCTTGGTGAGGTCAGTTTCTTGCGCCTGAACCGAAGCACTCAAGGTTAGTCCCAAAAGAACACAGATTAAGCAACAAATTAAACGTATCATTGTTTTTCTCCTTTTTGAAATGTGAAACGTAGAACGCTGTGATAACTCGCGTTCTTAACTCTATGGATCCACAATCGCGTGGACTCATGCAGTAGTGTGCATATATGTCTCCGTTGACACTCATTTTTCACTCATTGAGCGATCAGCATTGTCAGTCGATGTGATTCAGTGGTGGACGGGTAGTGCATGAGGACGTCCTGTACTCCATCCCTGTTGAGGTCCACCAGCCAAGTATATTCCTCGTAGGGCATGTCGACCGCCACCTTTTGAGGCTTCCGTACAAACAGATTCGGTCCCGGCACACCGATAAAGACGCGAAGTTCTTTCTGCCCATGCTGCACCAGTAGGTCCGACCGCCCGTCGCCGTTGACATCCCCGAATAGTAACGATGGGAAGTGCATGGCTTGTTTCCCTGAGTCGCCGGGAGAGTGTGTTTTAATCCTGCGGGCAGTGTCGGGCTCGTCCGGGTAGGATCCCTCTGCCATGCGGTAGAGATGGAGATCCAGCAATGCGGACTTTGTCAGGATCCCTCTAGCCAGCATACCCACGACTTTGAAGACCCCCGGATCAATAACCGCAAAAGTCATATCAATCTGACCGTCGCGGTCGAAGTCCTGTTGCCCCAAATCAAAAGGGATGCCCTCCGATTGGATCGTAGTACTCGCTTCTGTCGCGAATATAGTGCCATCAGCGATCGGCGCGCCGAAATGTACCTCGTAGGTAGATCGCATACCCCAAAGTTCCGATGTCTGTCCAAGGAATCTGCTGTTCCCCGCCTGCAACGAGAAGATTGAGAGATCGGCTATGCCATCATGATTCATGTCAGTGAACGCATGCAGTACTCTTCCCGTCATGGCTCCGGGTGCACCATGATCAAAACGTCTGCCACGAACCCCATCGGGAGCGACCAGCGATCCGAGGTCGTCGGAGTCGAAGGATACCTCTGTCGTGAACACCTCAGTCTCTAAGGAGAACAACCCACGCTCGTCTTGGCGATGAACCACAAAATGATCTTCGTTCCAGAAAACCAAGTCGCTGCGACCATCTCGATTATAATCAATTTCGTGGATGTCCTCCTTTTCCCAAGGGTTGTATCGATATCCATCCGCTGCGTAGAACCTACCTATTTCAACGGAGGATCCGATCTTCACTGGATCGGCAAACGCGCCATCCTTCGTCTGGATAAATACCCAGAAACCATCGGAGTCCGGCACAACCAGATCGTCACGGTTATCGTCGTTGACGTCACAAGTGACATCGAGGTGAGGGATTTCACCTTGGGGAGGTGGCACGTTGGAGAGAACCGTCACTAATGTATGCTCCGTTGCAGATTCAGGATCAAACCAGTTCAGGCAACCGTTCTCGTACATAATCAAGCGGTCGCGCCCCCCAATGTTCGCAATATCGACGAAAAACACGTCGGGATGTAACATTATATCGAGTACCGTCCCCCACTTGTCGTACTCGAACGCGTAGATGTGCAGGCGGCGGTTATCCTCTGCGTCGACGTTTACCACGGCAAGTTCCGCGGTAGAACCGCCGAGAAGAAATCCTGTCAGAACGGTCTGGTGCTTCGCCGTACCGGTGAGAACATCGTACTGCTTGAAAGTAAATGGCACAGTGGGCGACATCGGATCAAACTCTATGCCAAACAGACCAGAACAGCCTGATAGGAATATTCTAGAAATTAGCACGGAACAGCAACTGAGTTGATAATACCTTGCGGGATTAGTGATCCAGCTAAGTTTTGTAACCAGAAAGTGTCTATAAGACCGGTTTCGCGTTTTCATTCTTACTTTTCCTCCAAGGTTTTCTATGTATTAACATAGATAAATAACTTAACATCGTTAAGTTATTGACAAAAAAAATATGGCGGCCTGCGCCAAAGAATTTGGAGTCTATGCCGTCAAGCCATCGATCATCGTGTCAATTACCATGTCAATCAATTTGTCTTTCTCAGTCCAAGGGAAATCCGAAAAATCAATTAGGAGCAATGTAACACCATGAACAGCCGACCACAGTGCCTGACCAGTGGTTTCGACGTCCACCTGGCGAAATGCCTTCTGTCGAATACATTCAGAAACCATTGCACGCAGGTAATTGAACACCCTTTCACCAACCGATCCTTGTTGCAAACCTAACCCTTTCTGGAACTGAGGACGTATGACAAACGTCAGCTTGTAGTCTTGCGGATATTTTAGACCGAATTCGACATAAGCTCTTCCACTCTCCCTTAGAGCCTCGACGGGATCGCCGGTATCCTCTTTTAGCCGTTCAAGCGTGTTTAACAGGTCCAGAAGGGTTTCCTTGCAAACGGAGTCTAAAAGATCCGCCTTGTCTTCAAAATAGAGATAGATCGTCGTCGGTGAATATTCGATCTTATTGGCAATCTTCCGCATAGAAACGCTCTCATAGCCTTCATTGACAAACAGCTCTCGCGCCGCAGAAAGAATTTGACGCCGCAACTGCTCTTTTTCCCTAGTTCTCCGTTCTTTAACACCCATGGCCCTTCCCCTTGATTTACATAGTAACTTAACTTAACACTGTTAATTTTATCAGGCGTATTCTCATTTGTCAAGGATTTTTTTGCAACCGTGTGTTTTTTTAAAAGCGACAACAGGCGTAATGATTTAGCCGTGGACGTGTGTCACTGGTATGGATAGGCTTGGCGCAAGTGTTTTGGCATTCGGAAAAACAGACCGCCGGTTTGTTTCGCCAGTTGCCATTGAAAGTCACCTTTTCCCGGCACACCGATGACGTACGCCTGCACGCCTAGTGATTGGCAAACCGCTATTGCGCGTTCTGGCGGGACAACGCCAGTGGTTGGCTCGTCGGTCAAGACAAGGATAAAACGACTGGCATCGCGACGAAAGCGAATCTGTGGTAGCCCTTTCACAATGGCATCCGTAAGATGTTCATCCCCACCGAAGGGATCTGCAAGCAGGTCCCGTATCCCAGTTTCTCCGAGCGGCATCTGGATGACATCTGCACCGTCAACCGATTTGATGGCATCCTTTGCCTCTGCAAAACGGATGAGTCCTATTTGATAATCAATCGGCAAAAGCTGCAACCTCCCAATTAAGGCGCTGATTCCGAGCATTAGTGTTTCAGACTTACCGCCCATGCTACGGCTATAATCAAGGAGGAGGACAATGTCCGCTATCTGGTGCACAGAAGCTTCTGGGTGGATACCGCGGTAGACGTTGAGCTTCTCTCCCTCTTTCCGAATTGTATAGACCCGTCCGCTGCCATGATCGGCGATTACCCATATTTCGCCTGGCGACCTTACCAAGGTAGTAGCACTTTCAGAGAGTTGCCAAGCCTCGGAAAGAACAACGTTGTTCTTTTCAAATTCTCGACGAAGTTTTTGAGTGAGAATATCCCCATGGTCGTCCAAAGCTGCTTGGAATTCGAGCTCAAGGCTGAATAACAGTGCGCCGGCGTTTCGGCGGATATCGGTGGCAATTGTACGGAAGGTTTCAACGAGACCGCCCTTGCTAGTAGGTGAAGCCTGCAAACTAGTCCTCTGTTTGAGTCCGCCGGGAATCTCTTGCCATAGCCCACCGGTTTCTTCCGCAAGGCGTGTTTGATACTTTTCCGTATGTCCCAGCACGTTGACACGCAATTCATTCAACTCGCAACCGTCGATTACTTTCTGACGCATCTCATCCAATTCTATCCCCGATTGGGTCGTGGCGGGTTCGTCCGTTACTAGCACGAGAAACTTATCGGCATTTGAACGGAATTCCATGGAGTTGAAGGTATCCATCATCGCATCGAGCGCATGCTCATCCCCGCTCAGTCGGATTTTTCTCATCTGATACCGAAGCATCCCGACATCTGGCACAAGCGGTCGCCGTTTCAGCATCTGCCCCTCGTGCCTAACACTAAACTCTGTCATACCAAGAAAATATTCGATATTGATCTCATCAAACGCATCGGTCATACTGAACAGGTTATCCGCAACCTGCTGAATGTTATCCCGCATACTCGCACTCGTATCCAATACAAAGACAACATCAACCTGATCTCTTGTACGTGTGGCTATGATGTGCTCAGCGATGCGACGCAAAGCCTCAGCAAAGGGGCTCTCGGAGGCGCTGTCTGACGTGCCAGAGCCATCTTGCTGACCTGAACCACGCTTCCCGGGACGATCACCAACCGTACCGATGTCTGATGTTCCGGTAGATTCCAGTGCATGGATCCCGTCCTTACCGCTCCCTTTCGCCCGCTGGCGATTGCTTTTCACACCCTCCGCATCGCTTGTTTGAAAGCGTGTTGAAACCGCCTCACTAATTCGTGTTTCACGGCTATTAAGTTGTTCCGCCGCCGTTGTGACATCAGGAAGCTGGTCTTGGGGATTGAGTTGATCGGGGGAGGCGCTGTGGAGTAGGGGTTGTTCGGATGGTTGGAGAGTCTCACTAATCGGATTTGCCGAGGGTGTTAGCTTGACTGTTTGAGGCTGATGGACAATTGACGATTGAACCTGTCTCGGGACCATGATCCGTTTCGGCGGAGGCGGTTTAAGCGTCTCGCGGCGCGACTCGAGAAGGTCTTTCTCGTCGAGGAGTGCAACTTCTACTACCTCCTCAAACCCGGCTCCATCTTGCTCATAGTACATAAATGTCCACACTATAGCAATCAAGAGATAGGCAATCAGCGAAATGAGTAAAGCATGAATGGATCTGCGGCGACGATTTTGAGGCAGCATGGTCCTGTTCCTCCCGCCACTCTATGAAATACCTTTTGCTTCACGCAGCATATATGTGACAACAACAGTCGTCCCAAACGCTGGGAACCAATAGTGTTGGTTAGGAAATGAATCCTGCGATATTATACTGACACAATCTGTCCATCTTTCATCTGGATCACGCGATCCGCATCTTTCCTCAAGCCCTCGTGATGCGTTACAATTGCAATGGTAGTTTGGTGTTCTTGTCGAAGTTCACGAACAAGGTTCATCAGATTCGCACTCTGGCGACTATCAAGATTCGCGGTGGGTTCATCAGCAAAGATAATTTTAGGATAGTTGGCAAGGGCACGTGCAAAGGAGACACGCTGCTTTTCGCCCCCTGAAAGCTGTGCGGGTCGATGGTGCAAGCGTTCTGCCAATCCAACCTGAGTGAGAAGTTCCGTCGCGCGCTTCTCTGCCTCATCGCCCCTCTGTCCAGCGATGTTCATGGCAACCATCACATTTTCCAGCGCCGTTAGGTACGGGATGAGGTTGAACAGTTGAAACACAAAGCCAATCTTCCCGCTGCGAAGTTGGGATAGATCGCGACTTTCGTAATCGATCTGTTCGCCGTCAATCCAAACATCTCCTTCACTTGGTGTGAGGATACAACCGAGCAGACTGATTAGTGTCGTCTTACCACAACCGCTATCGCCCATGAACATCACCAGTTCGCTCTCTTCGATAGCGATATCAACTTGGTCAACAGCGACAACTCTCGCATCCCCTTCGCCAAAATGTTTTGTTAATCCTTTTCCCTCGACAACCATTCCCATTAAGTTCCTCCCTATGCGTATAGCAATTCGTGTGTCGCCGCTCTTGAGAAAGGGACCGGGAGAAGCGACGGTTCCTGGCACACCTAAAGCACATCTAAATCGGAAATTTATATCGTCGGTTTATTCACCTTCCGCACTTAACCTTCGCAGATTAGACCTCTCCTCTGAATGCGACCATGGGGTCCACGCCGATCGCTTTTCTCGCCGCGAGGTAACCACCAGCACAACACACAACAAAACTGATTAGCGCGACAATGCCTGATTCGATTGGGTGAATTGACACAAAGATTGGTGCAGCAGCGGCAAAGATGTAGGACAAAATCAGCCCACAGATTACACCAACCACCGACATCAGAACAACTTGTTTAATGATCAACCCTGAGATATAAAAATTAGACGCACCAATTGCTTTGAGGACACCAATCTCTTGGGTCTTTTCGAGCGTTGTGACGTAGGTAATCATTCCGACGATAAGCCCCGCGGCAATCCAGAGCATTACGCGCAGGAACTGAACAGCTTTCATCGGTTCATCGACATAGGTAGCAATAATATCACCAAGTGTCTGCTTAAGGGTGCGCACGTCAATCGTTTTAAGTTGTTCATCGAAGTTTTCAAGCTCCTTGGCGGCTTTTTCTGGCGTATATCCGTCCGCTGCTTGAGCTATCATCATATTGACGTGAAGCGAGTTTTTTAGAAGTACTTCTTGTGCAGTCCGAAGATCCATAAACAATAGCGGCGTGTCGAGCACAAACATCAGGCTTCTTGCCTTTCCAACTACCTTGAGGTCCTTATTCCCGATCAAGATTCGTTCCCCGATTTCGAGATTCATCTTTTCATCAACGACAACCTCACGCGGTGGAATATCTGCTTCCGCCCACCCTTCATATTCGCTGGCAGTAACCAGTCGTCCCTCGGTTAATTCAAACTGTGTAGGTCCTCCCAATTTCCCAGACTTATACCCCACAACAACGGCTTTACCTAGTTTTCCACGGATTACAGGGCGCGCATGTGCGAAAACAAGCGGTGACACCGATTGCGGCTTTAGTGGTTGTGCACCATCGAGGTAGGCAAGATGCTCTGGCACGAGTAACGAAAAGCCGATAAAGGCGCTGCCAGAACCTTCTGCGGAGATCCAAATGTCGGCTCCCGTGAATTTAGGGTATTGCTGCGCTTGGATACGCATACCGTTCATGATCCCACCTAACATCAGAATAAGGGCGATTAGCACAGTGATACCAATCGTGGTTAAGATGACCCGTGCCTTTCGATAGGACATATCTTTCAGAAACATGTAGTTCAATTTTCATTCTCCTTTCCATGCTCGCCTACGCACAAAGGGACACATCATGAGATCTTGGACCGATATGAAACGATTGAAACAGGGCGATAGGATGAAGCGTTACCAACTTGAATCAACAGCCTGTTATGTGGATCAAGAAATGCATCACTATTATCTTGGAAGCAAAGATTATACCATTGATTAGGCAAATGATCGGACAGATAAATTTTTCCAGTATCTTGAGCTTTTTGGAATTGCTTCACATTGAACCAACAGTCCAGCCTTGACGCCCATCGGGCGATATATCGGTTGGGTCGAGACAGTATCAGAGGATTATCGAGTTATCTCATGAATTCTTATACCCAGTTGCAAACAAAAACTGCCCAATCTGTGGCATACGCAAGGGGTGATGCACCGGGTTGTGCAATTTGACGGAGTCATTTTATCACGCATTACTAGTTGCGGCAAGCGAGAAACCTAAATCTGGCTGAGATTCGGGTTGACTTTGGGAAACAGTAATGATATAATTTCGCCTGCTTTTAGCACTCACCCCATGAGAGTGCTAAAAGTTTCGGATTTTGAAATCGTTATATTATAGATCTGTTCGTAGAATTTACCGAGAATCACCCTACGGTTGGACTCTTGCCAACAAAGGAGGCAGATCCTGTCTCAAGATAAGGCGAAACGAAGGCTTATTTAAAATTGATTACAGTACCGCCAGCTAAGGAGGAACATTATGGCAGCAAAACAACTGATCTTTGATGTAGAAGCGAGAAACGCCCTTAAGGAGGGCGCGGACGCACTAGCAAACGCCGTGAAAGTTACGTTGGGTCCCCGTGGGAGAAACGTCGTTCTTCAGAAATCCTTTGGAGCACCCGTGATCACCAGTGACGGTGTAACGGTAGCCAAAGAAATCGACCTACCAGATCACTATGAAAATATGGGGGCTCAATTACTGAAATCGGTTGCAACCAAGACCAATGACGCGGTGGGAGATGGCACAACTACAGCAACCGTATTGGCGCAAGAAATCGTTCACGAAGGTCTCAAAAACGTTGCCGCCGGTGCGGATCCGATGCAGCTGAAAATCGGGATCGATAAAGCCGCCGAAGTCGTTGTTGGAGAGCTCCAAAAACAGAGCAAATCGGTTAGTACAAACGATGAGATTGCACAGGTCGCATCAATTGCCGCCAATGATAACGCAAATCGCAGTGGTATTGGACAGACTGTTGCCGATGCAATGGATAAAGTTGGCAAAGATGGCGTAATTACAATTGAAGATGGTAAGAGCGCTGAAACAGAAGTCGATATTGTTGAAGGTATGCAATTTGATCGGGGTTATCTCTCGCCACATTTTGCGACAGATCCCGAAACTATGGTTGTTGAATTGGAAGATCCGCTCATTCTGATTAACGTCGATAAAATTAGTACAGTTACTGATCTAGTTCCGGTTTTGGAAAAGGTCGGTCAACTTGGGCGTCCGCTGTTGATTATCGCTGAAGATGTCGAAGGAGAGGCTTTAGCGGTGTTGGTCGTGAACAAACTCCGCGGTGGACTTAAGGTTGCTGCAGTGAAAGCCCCTGGCTTCGGAGACCGTCGTAAGGAGATGCTTGAAGATATTGGCATTCTCACCGGTGGTCAGGTAATTTCAGAAGATGTCGGCATCCGGTTGGAAAATGTAGTAGCTGGTATGTTGGGAAGTGCACGGCGTGTGATCATTGACAAAGATAACACAACGATTGTTGGCGGAGCGGGTACGACGGAGGATGTTCAAGCACGGATTGGACAGATTCGACAACAAATCGAGGTAACGACCTCTGATTATGACCAAGAGAAGTTAGAAGAACGCCTTGCAAAACTGGCAGGTGGAGTCGCTGTCGTCAATGTCGGTGCCGCAACAGAAGTTGAAATGAAGGAGAAAAAGGCACGATTTGAGGATGCTTTATCTGCGACCCGTGCAGCCGTTGAAGAAGGAATTGTCACGGGCGGTGGCATCGCACTGCTAAGAGCGGGTGCAGCACTTGAAGATTTTCATCTTGAAGGCGACCAAGAAACCGGTGTGAACATTGTCCGACGAGTTCTGGAATCGCCTATCCGAACCATTGCCGAAAACGCGGGCTTGGAAGGATCCGTTGTAGCTGCACAGGTCAAAGACGGCGAGGGAAGCTACGGCTTGAATGCCGCAACCGGTGAGTACGGCGATCTGCTTGAGGCAGGAGTCGTTGATCCAACGAAGGTAGTCCGATCCGCAATTCAAAATGGTGCGAGCGTCGCAGGATTGCTGTTAACCACCGAGACGTTAGTTACAGAGGTCGAGGAAGAGCCGGAAGACCATGGACATCATCATCATGGACATGGGCACCATCATCATTAATCACCAGAAAGTAACAAAACAAATCTGCCCCCGTAATCCACTATCGGGGCACGAAAAAGCCATGCTGTCATACGTCGTGCAGCATGGCTTTTTATTTGCCTATAAATGGAACCTCTTTTTTTCCGTTGCTGCGCTTTGAGTGTCCTTCCCGAACAAGACAGACGCTAAGGATCGTGAATATGTTTCAGGTTGTCCCATTCGCAATCCAGGCAGAAGATATCCGTTTGGCTTAACTTCTGTACATTTTCACTCCCACATTGCGGACATACTTGAACTGCTTCGGGTTCTGATTGGTTTTCCTGAAAGATATTCAGGTAGTAGACTTTGATTTCCCCCTCGTAGCGGTGACCCAATGGACAGCGGATGCGTTTAACAGATCGGGATTCAATACGCTCAATCATCTCTCGCAAGAATGGAATGCGGCGACCACAAACCGGGCAAGGGTTTGGATATAGTCCTTTTACAACGATAATATCTGTATTCTCTTCTCGAATTGTGATTGGAATTGAGAACGCACCTTTAAGCGCAGAGACTGGATCTTTTTTTGACTCAAGTCCCTGCTGCAAGTTCGATTGCTCCACAATCTTTTGATGTGTTTCCGGACTCAAGACAATCTCTGCTGGGATCATTTCCCCTCGGAAACTGAGTGTTATCGCGTAAATTCTGTCTAATATGGGTGATGATTGGATTGACTCCACCCCCTTGCTCATGTGTTTCAAGGCAACGGTTTAACCCTAATAAGTTAAGAACAGATGCAGTCGGCTGAATGAGACAACGCTAATTCTACAGAAGATGGATTTCCTTGTCAACCCCCAAAAAGTAAAATTTTCGAGTTGATGAGTGGAGGCAGAAATAGACTGGCATTCTATCGAACCGCAAGCCGCACCGGTATTTAAGTTGACGAGGTTTTCGGTATAAGGTATAATTCACCATAAATTGGAAACGAAGAAGGAAACTTGATGCGATTTACTTACCTGTGGCCATGGTGGGCGGTTGCGCTTGGACTAGCTATCATGGCTAGTATTACAGTGTATGGGTATCTCCGCTTGAATCGTCCGCTGAGTCGAAGGTTTAAGGTGCTTCTCATCGGTTTGCGAATTTTCGCAGCACTTGTGTTGTTGATCTGTCTACTTGAACCGGTGCTGATTGAACGAAAAGATATTACCCCACCAACAAACCTATTGGTTCTTGCCGATACCTCCCAGAGCATGCAGCTTCAAGATGTAGAATCAGTAGGTCAATCCTCAACAAGATTAGACCTTGTGAACCGTATTTTATTCCACCCAGCCAGTCGTTTTCTTCCAACCCTAACTGATCGATTTGATGTTCACCTATACCGCTTTGATAAACAGTCTCACCAAATTCCTCGTGAGATTGGCTCACTTGATGCGGTGGGCGGATTAACTGATATCGCGACCTCAATTCATGACGCCTCTAACGAATGGCGCGGCCAACTGCTTGCGGGGATAGTTCTGCTCACCGATGGGGCCCATAACGCCTCAACGTCCGTGGTTGGCAGGCTGACTGAAGCAGAGATTCCCATCTATGCGGTCGGTGTCGGCGCCCCTATCCCGCCAAGAGATCTTAAACTCTCTCGAGTTGAAGTCAGTCCTATTGTTTACACGGAGCACAATGTGCCGATTCGCGTTACCGTAGATCACACAGGCTACTCAGGGAGCCAGACACGTGTTTCACTCATGATAGATAATCAGGTCGTGGACAATGTGCCAATTACACTAACGGATGAACCGACGCAGATGATTGAGTTTAGCTTGAATCCTCAAGAGGAAGGCACTTTTCAATACGTCGTTTCTGTTCCCACGCTTGAAGGTGAACTGACTGCCGAAAACAACACACGGGCGTTTCCGTTGAAGGTAGTCAAGACAAAGTTACACTTGCTTTACATTGAAGGACAACCCGGCTGGGAATACGCTTTTCTTAAGCGGATAGTTGAACGTGATCCAAACATCGATTCGACCTGCGTCGTCCTATCAAGCAAAACACCAAACCAGCTCCGTGGAACGTTGTTAGCCCGTTACAACGGCTATTATCCACAGACAACCCAGACAACTCAAATGTCTCGTGTTCCGGAAACGCTTGAGGAGCTACTATTTTACGATATACTCATCATCGGCGACCTCCGTTCCGACACTTTAACTCCACAACAGCATACAGCGATTGTCGATTTCGTTGAAAGAGAGGGGAAAGCCGTCATATTCCTCGGCGGTCAGCACTCTCTTGGTCGTGATGGCTTTAGGAAAACCGAGCTTGCCTCCCTTTTGCCCGTTGTCATCCCACCCAACGGCTGCTACGTGCAGGATGAGGATTTTAGTCTAAAATTGACGCAACAGGGTATGTACCATCCAATTACCCGATTGGCAGAAACGCAAGCAAAGGTGGAAGCCTTATGGCGTGATTTGCCGCCGCTATCGCGTCGGTTGGGTGGATTTCAACTTAAGAGTGGGGCAACAACACTCGCCGAGTTTCAGTCAGAAAAAAATCAGACCACGCTGCCAATCATGATTTTTCAACGCTCAGGGTTAGGCAAGAGCCTGCTAATCGCTGCCGAAGGACTGTGGAATTGGGGGTTTGGTGTATGGAATTTCAAAGATGAGGACGACACTTATCCCCGCTTTTGGGGGCAGACGATTCGCTGGATGTCAACACGCACAGATACGAAGCGGATTAACGTTACGACAGATTTGATAGCCTATTCAGTTGGCGATGAGGTCCAGATCATCGCATACACCTATAATGAGAGCTATCAACCGATGGTTGCTGCAGATCTCAAGATCGAGGTTACCCCGCCAGACGAAAAGCATTTTCAGGTGCGAATTGGCGCATATTCACAGGAGCCGGGTGCCTATCGTGCCCAGTTCCGTGCCAACCAAAAGGGAGCGTACCGCATTCGCGCTACAGGCGTAGATCGTTCAGCCACGCTCGGTGAGGACTTGACGGAAGTTTTTGTGGCATCTCCGCTGGCGGAGTTTGATCATCCGCAGCTCAACGAGGATCTGCTTAAACAGCTTGCCTCCAAAACCAGCGGTCATTACACCTCGATTGCTGATGTAGAATCACTACCGGAAAAGATAAAGCCTGTCCAAGAATCGGTCTTTGCTGTCCAAGAACGTGACCTGTGGGATAACCCAATTGTCCTAATCCTTGCGGTTGGGTTCTTAGGAACGGAATGGTTTTTACGCACGCGGAGAGGACTGGTGTAATTTGTAGGATATGACAAAAAAAACAGCTGGGAATCAAATAAATCACGCGTTACGTTTTACGCTTTACATCGCGCTGAGTATGGCTCTCGTGATCGGATCTGCTCACAGCGCTGGTGAGAAGTTTGTCATAGCTCAAGTTCAATACGGCGGAGGTGGCGACTGGTATGGCGATCAGACTACAATTTCTAACTGGCTGAAGATCCTTCGCACCAGAACAGATATTGAGGTAGCAGAAGAGCGCGTAATTGTGAAGTTGACAGATCGGAACCTATATCAATACCCGATGCTCTATATTGTGGGGCATGGCAACATTCGCCTCACTAAAGAAGAGATCGAGGCACTGCGCTTTTATTTGACGCACGGCGGTTTCCTCTTTGTGAACGACGACTATGGATTAGATGAGGGCTTCCGTCGTGAAATACGCCGTGTGTTCCCCGATCAGTCACTACAACCTATACCGGATTCACACCTCATCTACCACTGCTTCTACGATTTGCCCAACGGACTTCCGAAGATCCACGAACACGATGGGAAACCTGCACAAGGCTTCGGGTTGTTCCACGAAGGTCGAATGGTTGTTTACTATGTCTACAGTTCAGATATTGGGGACGGGTTGGAGGATCCGCAAGTGCATCCCAAGGATACGCCACAGGTTCGCGAACTTGCGGCAAAGATGGCGGTCAACGTTGCGGTGTATGTGCTAACGCACTAAGCGGGAAGAGGATAATGGAGGTCACACTGTGTCAAACTCAAATACGGAACAGAGCTATCAAGAAATAATTGACCGGCTTCAGGCATTGCGAAGACAGTGGCGATTATTGCTATTCTCCCACAGTTTATTCCGGTGGTTAGGTGCCCTTGCCCTCGCACTTGTCCCTGCACTCATCATTGATCAGATCTTACCGTTGCCGCGTTTCCTTCGTATGGGACTGGTGTTGTCGTGGTTAGGAGTTGGCGTGTATGCAGCGTTTCGCTATTTGATTCGTCCTGTGGTCCAGAAACTTACCAATGCTCGTGTGGCGGCATACGTTGAAGCTCATTATCCCGGATTTGAAAACCGTATTTTGAGCGCTGTCCAACTGAAACCGGAAATGGAGAACAACCGGTTCGGATACGCTTCGGTATTCATTGAGAGATTGATTGAAAGTACGCATCAATTGTTGGCTGAGATCGAAAGCAAAAAAGTCTTCTCGCAAGAGTTTCTGAAGCTTAGGCGGTACGGTGGTTTTGCGCTCGTCGCTTTCGCACTGCTGTTTATCACCTTTTTCATCTTTCCGTCTGCGGCAAAGGACTTTGCACAAGCGTTCGATGAACTACCTAAAACACCACAGGATATCCTCAGCGTCCAGATTGATGAGGTTCAGCCGGGAAGTGCGCTAATTGAATCCGGGGCAGATATCACAATCACCGCAAAAGTGAGGGGCCACTTGGGGGCACCCGTGTATCTCTACTATCGCCTAGGGAGTAGCGGCGAAACGACCGTATCAGCGAGCGCGTGGCGCAATCTCTTGATGACCAGGAACGAGACCGAAATCGCTTATCGACTCACACTCAAGAATGTCAAGCAATCAATGGAATACTACATTGCGGTGAAGGAAGAAAGATCAGAACGCTTTCACATTACTGTTGCTCGTGCGCCAATCTTAAGCCGATTCCAACTTAAACTCAACTATCCGAAATATACGCAGCTCTCGCCGCAAGTGCTCGAAGAGAATCTTGGCAATGTTACCACCCTCATTGGAACAACGATTAATTTTGAGGGAGCGGGAAACAAGCCCATCGCTTCAGCACGGCTGGTCTTTGAAGAATCGGATCCAGTCAAACTTTCCGTTTCAGGCGGAACACTGTTGTCCGGTAGCTTTATTGTCCAGCGTAGCGAAAAGTATCATATCGAATTAATCGACACAAATAGCATTCCAAACGCACAACCGATTGTGTACACGATTCACGCAATTGAGGACACCGAGCCACAAATCGAAATTGTTGCACCGGGCAAAGATGTTGTGCTTGATGATTCGATGATTGTTTCCCTACAACTCGACGCGAAAGACGATTACGGTGTAAAGAGGATTCAACTTGTTTATCGAGTTGAAGGGGCAGATGATGTCATAGCAGTGCCTCTGAAAGAGTGGAATCCAGCAGACACACCAGTTTTTATTGAATTTCCTTGGGACATTGATCCGATTGGACTGTATCCTGGGGATGTGGTCTCTTACCATGCGGAGGCAGTTGATGCGGACAATGTTTCTGGACCGAACGTCGGCAAATCCAACATCTATTCGATCCGTGTGCCTACCTTAGCTGAACTTTACGATGAGGTCGAAGCTGAACAGGAAATTGGGATGCAGGGGCTTGAAGCGTTATACGATGAGCAGGCAGAGCAGACCGCGATAACCGATGAACTGCTTGACAAAATACGGAAGAGCCAAGAGCTGACTCTGAAAGATAAGAAACTGATGGAGCGCGTCCTCGATAACCAGAAAGAGATTGACAAAACAGCGAAGGATCTGTTCGAAGAGATGAAGCAGACAGCCGAGCAGATGCAGAAGCAACAACTGTTTGACATGCAGACAGTTGAGAAGTTTCAAGAGTTACAGGAACTGATGCAGCAGGCCCTATCGGAAGAGCATAAGGAGTTGCTACGCAAGTTGGCTGAAGCGTTGGAACAGCAGGAGCTATCCGAGCAGGAGCAAAAGTTGATGGAAGCAAACTTTAACCAAGAAAGGTTTCTTCAGCAGCTCGATCGGCTCAAGGATCTTTATAAGCAGATGATCATCCAACAGAAGCTGGAAGCAGCGGTAAATCAGACGAAGGAACTCGCAGAACGCCAAGGGCGTCTAATGGACCAGTTAAGTGATCTCGCTGAACAAGCCAATCAAACCAACCAGAGTAACCCACAAGATGTAGATCAGCCCCTCAACGGACTTGCCAATCAGGAGGAGCGTATCGCAGACGAGATGGACAACCTCCATCAGACACTCGATGAACTCGGTGAAGAGATGTCAGAATTGGAAAATCTTAAACGGGTTGCTGATGAAATCATACGGCTCAATCAATTCGCGCGGGATGTGCGGATTGCGCGAGATCTCCGATCCGCTACTCAACAGATGCGTGGAAATCAGATGCAGAATGCAATGGAATCGGGGCAGGAAGCACAACAAGGACTCACCGAGCTGCACCAAGGACTGGATAACGCACTCGAGTTTATGGAGGGCGGCAATGCAGAGGAAACGTTGACCGCAATACGCGAGGCGGTGCGGAGTGGTCTCTATATCTCAAGAACCCATGAGGAGGTAATTGATGGTACTGACGAGATCTTGGGATCTGGACATGGACGATATCTACCAGGTGAAGTTAAGCAGTTGCAGGGATTGGCAGCAAGTGAATTAGGCCTTGCGGCAGGGCTAAATCTGCTCGCGGATCGGCTCTGGGAATTAGGCAGCAATCAGATGCAGATTGACCCTAAAACTGTCTGGAGGCTTAACGCTGCCGCGGATGCCTTTGAACGTTCAGCGCGAGCATTGGAAGACAGAAAGCCGAACCTCGCAGTCCCGATTCAGAAGCAGGGGTTGGCAGACGTTAATCAGGCGATCGCTGATCTGCTCGAAGCAATGGATCAGATGAACCAACAGATGGGTCAAGCTGGGATGCAAAATATGCTGGAGCAACTTGAGCAATTGGCACAAAGCCAAGGGCAACTGAATGAAATGGCACAGCAGTTGAACCAACAGATGCGCCAACAAGGACGCACGCCAAGTAACGAACAATTGCTCAGACGAATGGCGTACGAGCAGCAGATGATTCGGGAAGCCACAGAACGACTTGCTGATATGATGGAAAGGATGTCAGAGGTAATTGGTGATCTGAACAGTGTCTCAGAAGAGATGCGGGAGGTGGAAGGTGAACTTCAGAGGGGCAACCTGAATCAGCAGGTGCTAAACAAGCAGCGGGAAATCTTGACACGGCTCCTCGAAAGTTCCAAATCGTTGCAGAAGCGAGAGGTCAGCAAGAGACGAAAGGGTGAGGTCGCCAAAACACCAACCGCTATCGGAAACGATACACCCCCGCTTGATCCTAAGCTACTGGAAGCCATACAGCAAATTGAATCGAATCTCAGGTCGGGCGAGCAGGAAAGTTTGCCCCCGCAGTATCGGGAGCTGATTCAGCAGTATTTCAAAGCGTTATCCGAACAGACACAGAAAAAACTGTAGAGGATTTCACCCGTTTAAATCTCTTAGGGAGATTTGGTAGTTCCTACAATTCGGTTAGTCAGTTGTCTTGGGGACTTTTCGCAGCAGTTCTTGTTCCCGCTCCGACAGTGTACGATAGAACGCCTCTGTAAGCATGGGGGTGTCTTCGTTTGCTTCCAGCCGCTCACGACTGATATTGTACCAGTGGCGGTTGTGGACAATCACAGCGAAGGGACGGGGCATATCGGTGCGGTTGGGCGTACCGCGGTGAACGGTACGCGGATCGGAGATTAGCACGTCCCCGGCTTTAAGCAGCAAAGGCTTGAGGGGGATTCTCCCTGCATTGGCTCTCTCCAATATTTCGGTCCGGACTAAATGTTGGGTGCGCTCTGCAACTTCAAACGGTCCATTCTCCGGCGTCATATCGACGAACGTAAATCGGACGGACAGCAGTGCCGGTGGGTGACGATGCCCCGGCTCCTCGTTGAAGAGAAACGGCAGATCCGCATGGACGTGCTGATATTCTGATCCCGATATCGGTGTGTCGGTTCCATAGTAAGAGATGTGCATGTCTTCGCCCAAGATGCGACTGACAATCTCGATGACCGTGTCGTCGTTGAAGAAAGCAGAGTGATAGAACGGCGGCGCAAAAGGCAATCCGATCGCCCATCGTTTTGGACCGCGGTTGCCTTCGGGAATACGGCCGGCAACATCTTCCAGCAACGGCTGAAATGCCTGACGACATTCTTCAAGTGCCGTCCGCGGAAAATGATCTGGTAGGATACAGTGTCCGATGTCCAGAATCTCTGCTACGCACTCATCAATATCAGTTGGCATTCCGACCTCCTACCCAGTTCTGAACCTTGGTTAAAATTAATATCGACTGCGGATTTGGGATTATTCACGGATCAATATCGTAACATACCCGCACAAACAATTCCAGCGCAAAATAGTTGTGTTTCGCACCTGCCACGGTCTTTACAACCCGTTGTAATTCTGCATTAATGGGAGCGTTTCTTATGATTGAGAAAGCTGACGATAACCTTGAAACATTCTCTTGGAAGGAACACCGAGTACTTGTAGGAAATGGTGAGGACGGCTACCTGTCCCAACCGGCGGAATATCAATTTCTGCCACGATTTGGGGAAGCCAAGGTTGTTCCCTTCGGCTTGGCGAAGATGGATAATGGCGAGATTCTGTTGCTGGGAGCAGCAAAGACGGACCGCATAGCTTTTCAAAACGGTGAAGAAACCGTCGCTGCGATCAGTGCAGATGGTGGGGCGACATGGGGCGATTATCAGGCGATCGGCCATGGCCGCCCCGTCATGTTGACCGACTTGGGTGGCGGCACCCTCAGCTACAATGATGGCGGACTGATGGCAGAATCAGGCTCGTCGCTGTGCTTCAGTCACGACTATGGTCGCACATGGTCGGAACGGATTCCGCTGGCAAAGGCACCGGACGGGAAAGATTTCTGTTCTGAGGGGAATCCGCTTGTAGATCGCGATGTGCATGGTCGCGCCACACGGATTGGGTGGACGGGTCAGACATTTCCGGACAACTTCAGCTTTGACAAAGCAATTTGCGGCTGCGTCCGATGGTCAAATGATGGCGGACGGACATGGGAAAACCACAGTTGGCCCAATGCGTGGAAATGGCAGGACACCTATGAAGGGGTGACGTATGAGCGCGGCTGTGGGGAAGGCGCCATGGTTCAGGCTGCGAACGGTTGGATCGTCGCTGCGATACGTACTGACATGCTAGGCAAGTACATTAAGTATCACTACGACAACTTTGAGGGGACAGGTATCTCAATATCTAAGGATGATGGGGTCACGTGGTCGCCGGTTGAGCATCTGTTGGAAGCGGGTCGGATGCACGCCAATCTCCTCCGTCTCCCGAACGATGATCTCGTGATGACGGTAATCCGACGGTTGGATATGCGGGATGGGAAATTGGCAAGCTATCGGCGTGGATGCGACGCTCTCATTAGCCACGATCACGGTCAGACGTGGAACCTAGACCGGATGTATATCCTTGACGATTGGTCGTACAACAACCCAGCGCAGTGGTATGAATGCGTCTCTGGACACCTGTATTCGACTTCGATGGGCGATGGCTCAGTGCTGACCGCATACGGTCATTATCCCAACGGCGGTGTCCTCATCAAATGGAAACCGTAATGTACGCCTATCGTCTTTACCAATCCCCCGGCGGTGCAGACGGTGCGCCGTATGGCTTGTAGTTAGGTCCTCTACCGTAACGTAGTGGCCACCCTTGCCCCCCAATCCAGCGAAACTCCTCCTTCTTCCCGCAGAGCCAGTAGAACATGTGAGCACTTTGGAAACGATTAGGACCGTAATCCGCAGCTTCAAAGTCGAAGTCGGGTTCAATTAACCAATCCCGTTTCGGCGGCACGGTTCGCCAGTAGTTGTATTTCAACATGTGGCGCATCCCTTCTGCTGTCGAAACGGAGCGACGGTGCCAGATTGAGTAGACCGTGATGAAGATTGACCCTGCTGGCGCGGTTGTTTTCACCGTTCCTCGAATATTGCCGTAGTGACTCATATAACGCGCAGACGCGTTGAAAAGGTGTGAACCGGGCAACACCTCGGTAGGACCGAACGCTTCCGGTGTATCTTGCGGATAGTAGAACACTTGTAGATAATTGAGTTCAGGTCCCCATTTGGAGCCGGCATCCCGGTGCCACGATTGACCTGACATCGGACACTGGACCCGATGCTGACTCATCATGATGGGCAGACCGAAATTTTTACCGAGTAATGACCGGACAGCACCGGCTGCCTGTGGATTGAGGATCACGTTATCAACGAACCAATCCTCTTTAAGGATTTCTGCCGGTTCGAAATAGGCGTTCTCTTCAAGATACGCGAATGTCCTGCGGTTAATCTCGTCTGGCACAACTCCCTCCAGTACCAGAAAACCCTGTTGGCAAAACTCCAATACCTGATTGTCTGTCAGGGTTGGGGGACAATCATACGTTCTGCGTTCTAAATTAAACCGTTCCTCCTCCGTCAGTTCCATTGGGACCCTCCTCCTGATAAAGGGGCTTGAGTTGGGAATAAGCCGGTTTCTGTTCCCTGAATTGCTCTCGCGCATCAAGGTGATGATCATTCATCTGGGATTGATGTTACCATCAACCTCAAGCAGCTATACCCGAGGACTAGGCGGGCGCGCCTACTACATCCTCCTATTTTGCCTTGCTCCAGATGGGGTTTACCGAGCATCCGATGTCACCATCGGAACTGGTGCGCTTTTACCGCACCGTTTCACCTGTACAACGCCGAAGCGTTGTAGTCTGCTTTCTGTTGCACTGTCCATAGCGTCGCCGCTCCTGGGGGTTACCCAGCATCCCGCCCTGTGGAGTCCGGACTTTCCTCATCCCGATTACTCGGAACGCGATCACCTACCCAACTCAAGCGTTCGAGTATGATACCATATCGGGCGTGAAACGTGAAACGTAAAACGTAAAGTCCCGAAGTTACTGTCATAGAATTTTTCCTCCTATAAAAAATCTCGTCTTTTTCACACCTCAGCCGTTTATACCTATTGAGACCGGATAGATTGAGGGTAAGTATGGAGAAATCAGATGAGGCTTTGATGCTCCAACTCCAGACAGGCGATTTGCTTTCGTTTGATACATTGGTCAAACGGTGGGAGAAACCGCTGCTGAATTACTGCTATCGAATGGTCAACGACCTCCCGTTAGCGGAAGATCTTCGGCAGGAGGTCTTTCTCCGTATCTATAAATCCGCTAAGACCTATCGCCCAACGGCGCAGTTTTCCACATGGATGTATCGAATTGCGACGAACCTCTGTCTGGATACACTTACCAAACAACAACGTCGAAAAGAAATGCCGATAGATACTTATCTGGATTCAGAATCCGAAGGTTTCGACGAGAGACTTATCGATCCATCTAATCCGCCTCATGCAGTTGTCATAAGGAAAGAGACTGAAAGCCGGGTACGTTCAGCGTTGGCATGTTTGCCAGAAGATCAGCGAGTTGTGATCACGCTGCGACATTATAACGGCATGAAATTTCATGAGATTGCCGCAATCGTCGAACGCCCTATCAGCACGGTCAAGTCGCGGATGACAGCTGGAATGGAGCGTCTTAGTCGAATGTTATCAAAACAGGAATAGCTGATTGGGGATAAAGCCACCCGGTAGGTGCGGTTGGAAACCGCACCGGTTTGGAGTGTCTCACTAATTCTAAGATCCACTATAAATCTCTCAGCGTTCACGGCTAATTCACATATAAAGGAGGTGTTTTCATTGGATTGCAGATTCTTTAGAGAACAGATTATAGTTGAGAACTATGAGGAATTGGAAGCGGAGGCGAAAAAATCGCTGGAAGCACACTTACAGACTTGCCGTGAGTGTACGCAATTCCAAGTGAATCTAAACGAGACGCAACAAACCCTTGATCAATGGGAGGAGGTAGATCGCCCAATCGATATTGAGGCGTTGCATAAAGCCATACAACCTAAACCTTTGTCATGGTGGGCCCGATCACCGGCATGGCGATGGCTCTCTTGGGGCGTGGCGGCTTGTTTGATTTTAGTCATTAGCCTTTCTGCATTGGCGTGGATCGGCGTTGATATTAAGTGGGAAGACCGCGGTTTAACACTTAGGATTGGGCAAGAGACTGTCCCGGAGATTACAGCGCAGGAACTGGTACGATTGCTTCAGGCGGAACGTCACGCCACGCAAGTAGAGATTGTAAAACAACTTCAAGGAGCGTTGGATGAATTCAGCGAACAACTCCAAGTCCATCTGGATGAACGCCAGAAACAGACGAATGCACAACTGACGTTGATCTATCAAGGGTTACAATCACAACGGGTACAGGATTTGGAACTTATCCGTCAAGAACTCCAGCAACTTGCCGGTGCAACAGAAGCTGAATTTCTTGAGACCCAACGCGCCTTCGAGTTCATCCTCGCTTCCCATGTGTCTGAAATACAAGAGGATATAAAATAACATTATACAAATTATAAATTGTATAAAACGTGAAACGCGAAGGCTCAGAAGATTCACGTATTAAAGGAGGATACAATCATGAAATTCTATATGACTCTTATCATAGCTGCATTTGGCGTCGGCTTGGTCACCGGCACCGCATCTGCACAAGATAAAATTGACTACACCGAGATGGTCGAAGACCTCAAGGTGATGTGTCGGATTGTTGACGAAACAATGCACGAGACATTTGAGGACGATTATGTCAAGGGAGGATTTTTCCGTAGAGGTGGCTGTCAACATCTATATCTCAAAGGGTATGGTGTTATGTTCCTGCTTGATGTGCGGTTTCCTGTTACGGAAAAAGAGATGAGGATTGTTAAAACAGAGAAGAAAACGAACTTGTGGGAAAAACATGAGCGAGAAGTTCGACATCAAGGTCAACCAGAAGAGGCGGTATGGTTGGTCGGTAACAACGAATTGTATAGTAAGGAGAAGGTTGATAAACTCAAGGAGCAACTCGCTTATCTCGTCGGCAAATACGGTTCCCATATTGGTCAATTGGCGCTTGATGATACGATCTCGTTTGTGGTCTTCGGTTATCCTGATTACGCCGTTGACCTTGAGACAGATATTATGGGGTTTGTACGGACAGTCAAAGTCAATTACGGTGACGTAGATGCGATGCCTCACACACGGGAAGCTCTTTCTCACGGGTGGGAAACTCTCTCTCTCATACGGGAAACTCTCTCGCACTCGCACACGGGAGAAAATCTCGAAGAGAAAAAAGAAAAGCTGCAGGCAGCTGTAGAAAAATTGGAAGAATTGGCGGAGAAAGCAGAAGAAGAACTGAAAGAAATCGAAGAAAAGAAAGATGAAGAAATAGAAGACTCACAATCAAAAAAGGGGAAACGGTCCCGCGAGCTTATTCTGAGGGTTCCGAAACCTCTCGTTCCTCCCCTTCCGGCTCCAATAAGTGTTCCCCAAAGATTCCGTGGCAAGCCAGCAACAACGCTGATTCTCACCTTCAAACGGAGTCAGCTTGAGGGCAAAAATGGAACAGATTGGGAGACTTTGTTGGAAGCAGCTGAAGTTGTGGAGTATTGAATCGTAAGGGAACGGGTCGCTCAACCGAAGAAAATAAATCCGACATACATGAGGGCAGAAATGAGGTTTATAAAAACTAATACACCCTTCATGAGTCGGGATTGTAGGCGGGGAAAGAGATAAACCGACGCTCCGATTGTGACCAATATCTCGATAGCGGATACAATCCCGCCGTGATGTCTGGGGTCCCAGTAGGAGACCGGGCTATGGAAACGGTATTGGAGGAGTGGGAAGAAATGCCGATGCCCGTCGTCTTGGTGGAGGAAGAAATCGCCGGCAGCGTGTAACAGCAGACTCAAGGAGCAAACGATGAGGGCGTTGGATTTGCGCCAGTAACCAATCCCAAGAAGGATGAGGAACAGCGGGATAGAGTTAAAGAGATCAAAGAGGTTTTGCCACTCCGGCAGGAAATATCGCTCGCCCCAGATTAGGCGTTGTGGATGCTTGAGGATGAACGCCTCAACCGCAAAAAAGATAAACATCGGCACGTCCGGTAATGCGGCACCGATGAGAGCGTAACGATGTAGATGCGGTGATGCCTTCCGACTCAGGAGTGCGACGTTAATGATGGCGTGGGACTGGGTATTCATCGGTTCATCGGTTCATTAGTTCATCCATGGATCAGCGCACCAAGGAACTAACTTATGCTTCACGCTTCATCCTCGGTCTTTGACGGGAAAGCTGATTATGGTAAAAATTATAATTACTGATACATTTAAATAATAACCTTTGGTGCTAGTTTGCAGCTGTTGATAACGTCAAACGTGATGCCCCGATAAATCGGGACAGGCTGTGAAACATGAAAACTATTGGCTCTTCGGTGCCTTTAGCCCCGGAGGGGCGGCATGTTTATAGAGTACAGGACAACCAAACACCCAAAGCCCCGGAGGGGCGACATGTGCAGCCGAAGGGTAGAACCAATGAGCTACCCTAATGAATCAATGAACGCTTCAAAAATGTGGGAAAGACACTCTCACTAAATAGCACCAAAGGTTAATATGTATACTTATTTGTATGGTTCACCATAATAGTTGCCAATTTACCACCATTGGGTTCATGAATTGGTGTATTTGATTGTTCCCTCATCCAGCATAGTCAGCAACGCAGAGTCATCCACATCAAGCGGCAGGGTAATCTTTGCACGACGGCGGCTTGACTCGTAGGTCGAAAAAATGAGTTCTGTTGCCTGAATCGCCTTTCGTCCGCTGAGTTCTGGCTCGCGCCCTGTTTTGACGCAATCGATAAGGTCGAGTACGGCGAGAACGGTATCCCCACCGGGCGGCACAATCCCGTCAAGGTTTGGCACTTCCCAATCACTTGCCCCGTGGCGGAGGACACGCACCGGCGGTTTGTCTCGCCCACTAACTTCAATGATACCATCTGTGCCAATGATGCGATTCTGTACTCCATCTAACGCAGCCGCACCTGTGGCGAGCAAACCTTCCACCCCATTTTTATAGCGAATCCATGAGACGCCGCTCGTCTCTACCGGCACACCAAAAACAAGAGTTTCTTCGACCGCATCAATTTGACCTATCACCCATTCCGCCGGTTCATCGTTGTTGTAGAAGAAGAACATATCGAACCAGTGCGTTCCCCAGTCGATCATATTGGGGCATGCCCCTTCAAAGCGGTAGACCTGACCGATTGTGCCGTCGTTTGCTAATTCCTTCGCTTTGATAAAACTCGCACCGAAGCGGCGCTGATGGCAGAAGCTAATCATCACGTCGTTGTCTACACACGCTTGATAGAGCGCTTTGGCGTCGCCCCATGTCGGTGCCATCGGTTTCTCGGCGTGGATGGCTTTGATCCCACTATTCGCCGCTGCGATCACCATCTCTTTGTGCAGGGCAATCCATGTGCAGACGCTGACAAAATCGAGCGATTCCTTGTCGAGCATCTCACGGTAATCTTCATAGGTTCTCGGAACTCCGAACTGCTCCGCGAAATTCCCGCGAGCCTCTTCAAAGGGATCCGCACATGCGACAATCTCTACATCCGGCGATGCCTGATACCCTTCCGCATGACCACGTCCACGTCCACCACAACCGATAACACCTGCTTTGAATAACGCCATAATGGTTCTCCGTTTTAGTTCATCAGTTCCCCGATAATATCGGGATCGAAACCGACATTAATGAACCAATGCAAAATTGTTTTCATGTGGTTCATGTTAAGAAATTGTGCAATAGAAACCGAGTTTTCAAGAAAAAACTCGGTTTATCTTTGTGCTTTGCACTTTCTTTTAATATGAGTCACGGCATTAACATCGCCATCTCACCTTTTATATTGGTTTCTGCGCCGTTATGATACCCAAACCGTCCGGTAACGTGTCTCGCTTAAAACCCACAAAGCCAGCACCTATTATCCAATCGTGATATTCATCTTCGGTATAAGCCTGTCCTTCGTCGTAGATATTGATGAAGATGGTATTGGTTATAGCAGCCCCCCGCGGGGAAATTCGAGAGTTATCAAGGATGCCGATTCCCAAGATACAGATTACACCACCCGGTGCCATGGTTGCGTTGATGTTTTTGAGCGCCCGCTGTGCGTCTCTCGGCGAAAGTATTTGAATGAATGACTTCAGCACGACGGCATCAAACGCCCCATCGAGTGGGGCTTCCACGATATTCCCCGTAATGACTTTGACTCGGTCAGACACACCTGCCTCCGTCACGAAACGTTGCGTGATTGGTGTCACATTCGATACATCTACAACCGTCGCTTGGATATGGGGACAGGCTTTTACCGCTGCGATAGCTACCCCGCCGGAGCCACCACCAACGTCTAACAACCTCTGAGAGGACGAAAGCCCGTAGTTTTCTACCAATGTGCGTCCTGTTGTGAGGGCACCCGGATGCAAACCTTGGTAGAACGTTTCTAATGCTTCGCGGGACATCTGAGTGTAATCGTGCTTGGCTTGTGGCTGTCCGGTGCGGATGGATTTCGCAGTCTGAAGTGCTGCATCCCACAGATCTGCGTATAACGGATGTACCCCACCCATGTATGCTGGACCGCCGCGGACAAGAAAATAGTTCGCCTCGTCAGTGTTGGCAAAACGGTCTCCTTCCACGGTCAACAACTCGGCGGCAACAAGCGCGTAGAGTAGCGGCTTGAGTTTAGCCACACCCACGCCGATGGCATTGGCAATCTGCTCTGGGCGCATGGGACCAGCTTTGAGTGGCGTGAAAAGATCGAGTTGCATCCCTGCCAGCAAGGCAAAGGACGGATAAACATCCACCAGTTTCTGGATGGTCTTCGGTTCAGGGGGTGATATCATGTGGATGCCACCTTATCGGGGTTGATGTAAGTGTGTCGATTCATTGTAGCAGCAAAGCATCTGTGTGTCAACATAGTATCGCTTGCCACGATTATGAATCGGCTGCTATAATGACGCAAGTTGCTACTTATGAGGAACGTTATAAACCGGGGGAATAAAAGCTAAATCGAGTCAACACGGCTCGCAGTGGATTGACAAATCCACTGCACACACGCAAAAATGGCTTGGATAGGCATATCCAAGTTGCTCTGAATCCCGCCTGTCCCGATTCATCGGGGATTTATCGGGGTCTCGGACTCTCGGAACGGAGCCGAGCAGTCATACATATAGCAATCCTCTGGAGCGAACAGTCGAGTAGTTTACAACTCTTTTAACCACGCCTCATAACCTTACGGAGGCTGCAAACCTTTATAAGGTTTGGGGACGCGCTACATTTACGCGATATGAAAAGCGATTTAAATTCTCTCATTGAAACGCTCGGACGAGAAGCGTTGACGCAAATTCAACTAAAGAAGCTACAAGCGATGCTTGTCCCCGTGCTGGAAACCAACCCCTTCTATCGGCAAAAATTGAGCGATGCAGGAGTGAGGCAGCCGGAGCAGATACAAACACTCGAAGATTACCAACAGCTGCCCTTTACCACAAAGGATGAACTCTCCGCTGACGGAAAGGCTCACCCACCCTACGGCACAAATCTTACATTTCCCCGCGAACGGTATATCCGTATCCATCAAACCTCTGGCACGACCGGCGAACCGCTGCGCTGTTTAGACACCGAAGAGAGTTGGGATTGGTGGGCGCGCTGTTGGGAGGCTGTATATAACGCCGCCGGTGTGACCTCAAGCGATCGGATCTTCTTTGCGTTCTCTTTCGGTCCCTTTATCGGCTTCTGGAGCGCTTACGAAGGCGCACGGCGGATTGGTGCATTATCTGTTCCGGGCGGCGGAATGACTTCGCTTCAACGGGTGCGCGTTATCTGTTCCAACGACATTTCAACACTGATCTGCACCCCCACGTATGCCTTGCATCTCGCTGAAGTTGCTGAAGCAGAAGGAATTGATATTGCTAACGCCAATGTCCGTGTGACGATTCATGCCGGTGAGCCGGGTGCGAGCCTGCCGTGGACAAAGCATCGCATCGAAAGCGCCTGGAACGCTCGCTGTTACGACCACGCCGGCGCAACGGAGGTGGGGGCTTGGGGGTTTGAGTGTCAGGCGCAAGCAGGAGTGCACTTGAACGAAGGGGAGTTTATCTGTGAAGTTATTGATCCTGCAACCGGCGCACCAGCCACAGAAGGCGAACTAGTCATCACCAACCTCGGCAGAGTTGGGATGCCCGTCCTCCGCTATCGCACCGGTGATCAGGTAAAGCTAGAAACGGAACCGTGCGAATGCGGACGGACATTCCGGCGTCTGGAAGGTGGTGTTATCGGACGAATTGACGACGCGCTGATTATCCGCGGCGTGAATGTCTATCCGAGTACCATTGAGAACATCATCCGTCGTTTTGCTGAAGTGGGAGAGTTTGCGGTAGACATTTATCGGCGAGGCGCGCTTGATGAGATGGAGATTCGGATCCAGACCAGCGGCACAGATCCGGACGTGACCGCCCAAGCTGTTGCCAAGGCAGTGCGCGAATCTCTGGGTCTGCGCGCCGTGGTGACCCCAGTGCCTCACGGCACATTGCCCAGCTTTGAGTTGAAGGCGCGGCGTTTTACAGATCATCGTCGGAATTAAAATCAGAGTCGCGATTCGGAGGATACGCTCCCTACCATTATCAGTGTGGCATTTTTGCAACGACAGTGTAGCACAGTTTCGACAACTATCTTATTAGCACGATCCTTCCTTTGAAATGATAGCTCATATTGAAAATAGACGCAAAGTTGCCCGGAGAACGGGTTTGCTGAGAAACTCGTTTTTTTCTACCCCTTCAAGTGATCAGAGATAACTGTGGCATATAAATTGCATATGGTTGATGCGTGAGTGAATTTCGTTTGGCAACAATCCATGTCAGAGTCAGATCTGAGCTGATCCCGTAACGTGTCGACAGAACTCAGTTTACAGTCGAGCGATACTCAATCAAGTGTTTCGAGAGCAAAGGAGGCACGCAGATGCAACGGAAATGTAGTTTCGCACATCTTGTTTGCGCTTTAGGGTTGATGATGCTGATGATAGGTGTTGATACACAGGCACAGATTGCCTTTGTATCTGATAGGGATGGACACAGTTGGGAAATCTACGTGATGGACGCCGATGGTCAAAATCCGCGAAGACTCACAAATAGTCCAGAGACTGAATGGGGACCCTCATGGTCTCCAGACGGGAAACGCATTGTCTTTGCGCTTGAGTGGGGTGAAGAGAATTGGGAATCAGACATCTATATGATGGATGCCGATGGCGGAAATCTTCGAAAACTCACCAAAAATCCCGGTGGCGACAATTATCCCGCATGGTCTCCTGATGGTGAACGTATTGCCTACTCTTCCAATGAGATCAACAACTGGTGGGTGGAAAACATTTATGTAATGGATGCCAATGGCAGGAATTCTCAGAAGCTCACTGACACGGGAAGTGACTATTCTCCCGCATGGTCTCCTGATGGTGAACGTATTGTCTTCATGTCCTATAGAGATGAGAATAGTGAAATCTACGTGATGGACGCTGATGGCGGAAATCCTCAAAACCTCTCAAACCATCCGGCAGAGGACTGGAGCCCCTCGTGGTCTCCTGACGGTGAACGCATTGCTTTCTCGTCTGACAGGGATGGGCCCAAGGATGGGCCCCACGAAATTTACGTGATGGACAACGATGGGGGTAATCCGCAAAGACTCACAAACCATCCGGATAGGGATTTCTTGCCCTCATGGTCTCCTGATAGTGAACGGATTGTCTTTGTGTCTAATAGAGCTAGGAGTTTCGACATCTATGTGGTAGATGCCGATGGCGGAAATCTTCAAAACCTCACCAATATGATGTTCGGGAATGACTCCGCTCCTGCGTGGTTTCGACCTACTCTTGGGGTTGCTCCTGCTGCGGTTGCTCCTACGGGCAAGAAACTTACGATATGGGGGCAGATCAAGCGGGTTGACCAGTGAGATATCGGGATTCGGAGATCCTCCCTACAGGAGAACCAAATATCCTCAACAAGGAGAATAGATATGAAATGCAAAATTGGGACGTATCGCAACCCTCTCTTCATCGGTTGGCTTTGTCTATCGGTTTTTGCCGTTAGCCAAACAGCACATGCAAAATTGAAGATTTACTACATGCCGACCGGAAATTGGGAGCGAAATCTCTGGCGGATGGATGCCGATGGGAACAATAAGGAACTGGTCCTCGAATCGCCCGTTCCGATGTCGAGCCCTAGACTCTCTCCAGATGGAAAGCAAATTCTGTTCACACTGCCACCCTTCCTTAAGGCTGAACTGATGGTAATAAATTTGGACGGCACCGGCTTGCGGAAACTCCTTGCCAACCCGCCGCGTCCGATGAACATGTCTGGGGAATGGTCGCCAGATGGGAAATGGATTGTTTATGAAGCCTTTGATCCGGATTTGCGTCCCTCGATTCAAGTGTATGTGGCGGATGCTCAAGGCCTCAATTCCTTTCAAATTGCCACAGATCTAGAAGCAGGCACGTACGGACCTTTTTGGTTTCCGGACAGTAAGCGGATTGGCTTTACGGTCGGTGAACTTGATGCAAAACTTCATTGGGTTGATGCCGATCCAAACGCGAAGGCAAAAGAGATGAACCACCGACTCATTGCCCATTCAATGTATTGGTCTCCAAATAGGAAACAGACAATCGTTATCGCGGTGATAGACGAGGAAGGGACGACCGGACTTTTTCTCGGTGACGCATTAGGCAGAAGGCTAGATCGCTTCAATGATGAGGAAAATCCGGGTAGGGCACAATGGTTACCGAACGGCAAGCATATTGTCTATACAGGGGGTCATGATCGTGCCGATGTCCTTGTGGTGAATGTCAAGACCAAAGAAGTTGAGCGTTTGACCGACGATGGTCAAAGCAGGTTTGTCTTCTGGCACGACTCCGCGCTTGCGGTGAAAACTGCGGGAAAGCTATCGACATCTTGGGGGGCAATCAAAAGGCAGGTCATAGACGCTAAAAAATGAGAGCAGGAGGCGCAGCAGATGCACCGGAAATATAATCTCGCATATCTCGTCTTTGCTTTAGGTCTAACAACACTGATAGTAGGCGTTGGGGCACAAGCAAAAATCGCCTTTGTATCTGACAGGGATGGACACAGCAAGGAAATCTACGTTATGGACGATGATGGCGGGAATCCTCGAAGACTCACAAATAGTCCGGAGGATGAATGGGATCCCTCTTGGTCTCCTGACGGCAAACGCATTGTCTTTTCATCTGAAACGTGGGACAAGCCGGCAGATATCTACGTAATAGACGCCGATGGGGGGAACCCTCGAAGACTCACCAAAAATCCCGGAGGTGATAGTTATCCTGCATGGTCGCCTGATGGTGAACGGATTGTCTACTCTTCCGAAAGGGATAGAGGCTATGGCATTTACGTGATGGACACCAATGGTAGGAATTCTCAGAAACTCACTGACGCGGGAAGTGACTATTCTCCCTCATGGTCCCCTGACGGTGAACGCATCACTTTCATGTCCTATAGAGACGAAAACAGTGAAATTTACACGATGGACGCCGATGGCGGGAATCCTCAAAACCTCACAAACAATCCGGCAGAGGATTGGAGTCCCTCATGGTCCCCTGACGGTGAGCGCATTGCTTTCTCGTCCGATAGGGATGGGCCCCGTGAAATTTACGTGATGGACGCCGATGGGAATAATCCGCGAAGACTCACAAACCATCCGACGCTTGATGGGTTACCCTCATGGTCTCCTGATGGAGAACGTATTGCTTTTGTATCTGATAGGGGCAGGAGCTTCGACATCTACGCGATAGACGCCGATGGCGGCAATCTTCAAAACCTCACTAACCTACGTTTCGGGGAGGACTCCGCTCCTACGTGGTTTCATCCTAATCTTGGGATTGCTCCCGCTGCGGTTGCTCCTACAGGCAAGAAACCTACAATGTGGGGCTGGTTCAAACGGATTGACCAGTGAGCTATCGAGATTCGGGGATCCCTCCTACAGGAGAACCAAATGTCATTAACAAGGAGGATAGGTATGAAATCCAAAATCAGGACGTATTGCAAATCCTTCTGTGTCAGTTCGCTTTGTCTATTGATGTTTGTTGTTAGCCACATAGCACATGCAAAATTGAAGATCTACTACATGCCGACCGGGCTTTGGGAGCGAAATCTTTGGCGGATGGATATCAATGGGAACAACAAGGAGTTGGCCCTTGAATCGCCCGTTCCGATGGACGATCTTAGACTCTCCCCAGATGGGCAGCAAATCCTTTTCACACTCCCACCTTGGCGTAAAGGTGAATTAATGGTGATAAATTTGGATGGCACCGGCTTGCGGAAACTCCTTGCTAACCCGCCGCGTCCGGCCAATATGTCTGGAGAGTGGTCGCCAGATGGGAAATGGATTGTTTATGAAGTCTTTGATTCGGATTTGCGTCCCTCCATGCAAGTATATGTGACGGAT
>JAJECO010000088.1 GCA_022822005.1 Candidatus Poribacteria bacterium | reverse complement strand
TAACATTTGCTGTTGAGTGATGGAGATATTATCAGACAGTTGTAGTTCCTCCCTGATAACTTTTTCAAGGTTGGAATCAGGAATCTCGACGACCTGAGCAGATGCTTGGGGTATAAGAGAAACCACCGCGACTGCGAGAACGAGAAAACGAGAGACCGAGAATTTCATAGTAGTCCCTTTATTTGGTTCGTGAGTTTATTTGTGCACTGTATCAAATGATAAGCAGGAGATCGCAACAATAAAAGATAGCAGCCGAGGTATTCCCCAGATCTGGCTTGACAACACCGCATGTTTTTGCTAAGATAATTTTGATCTGATGCGGAATATCTGGGCATAGTATGTTGCTGCCGAATGGAAGGGACGGGCTTTCATACAACTTCTTTATCGGGGCGTGGCAGGTTCGCCCAATTTCCGTCGGCATCTACGCCACAACAGAGAATGCTGCTCTTATTCCACCCTTCGTGAGCAATAACATCCGTGGAAGCATAGCGCATCGTCAGTCCACAACGGCGACGGTTGGAGTCGTTGCGCGGAGAACCGTGTAGCAGCAGGTCGGAATGCAGGGAAATTTCACCGGCTTTCAGCTCGATATGAACGGGTTCAGCGCGAATCTCTGTGGCTTCGGCGGTTCGATACAGCACGTTGTCCTCAGCGGGATCGCTGGCGTGATGTTTTAGCTCTCCGCGGCGATGGGATCCGGGGATAAATTGCATACAGGCGTTTTCGATATCCGCATCGTCGATGGCGAGCCACACAGTGACAGTCTTTGAGGGGGTTAGGGGCCAGTAGTGTGCATCTTGATGCCATGAGACCGTTTTTCCGTCGCCAGGCATCTTGCAGAAATAGTGCGTTCCCCAGCAGACAAAGTTCGGTCCGAGCAGATCCTGAATATATTCCAAGATGGTCGGATTCACGACAAGATCGTAGAGCCCCTGGCAGTGTTTGTGATAACCGTTGATTGAGTAACTGTTCCTGTCAGGTTCGAGGTTCGCGAGTAACTTATCAAGATATCCTCGGTTGGCAGCGGTCTTTTTGTTATTGAATATACGAAACCCTTTCAGGTAGCCGTTCTGATTGTAAAGCTCGATCTGTTCTTGGGAAAGCCGACGCGGTTGTTCGCATTTGGAGGGATAAAATTTCAAATCTCGCTTGAGATGGGGCCATGTGCTGTCGTTTGTCATAATTCTTGCTACCTCTTTTTGCCGATAGGTTCTGTCGATATAAGATTAAAAGCAAATCCTTATCAACGACAATAGCGCGACGTCGTTGGTATCTGACGCGCAATAAATTGCGCTACTACAAACTCAAGTGCGTTAGTCCTATATATGCCACAGTATACACGAGGCAAAATTAAATCGGAAGTGTATTTTTTAGAACTTACGCATTTCAGGACGGGGCAAGATTGCCTGCACACAGACCAATCCATTTCAGCATAGGTAGTGCGGGGAAACCAGATGCCCCGCCCACGGTTAGCTGTGTAAGTCCTGTTCTTGGGAATCCATAATGACTATCCAAGAATTTCAGAATCTTATCGAACGAATCTATTATAATCGAGATGCCGAACGCGGTGTGGAGGGCACATTTGTGTGGTTTACTGAAGAGGTTGGTGAACTTGCAAAAGAGATTCGGCGTGAGCAACGGGATATAGAACGTCTCCGCGAGGAGTTTGCCGATGTGTTTGCGTGGCTATCAACACTCGCGAGTTTGCTCGGTGTCGATCTCCGTGAAGCGGCAAAAATTTACGCTGATGGCTGTCCCAAGTGCCAATCTACGCCCTGTGGCTGTTAAATGGAATGGCAATGATACGTCACTTCTTTAGATGTTTGAGTCAACCTATATTTGCGAGGAATCCTCAAGGAGGCAACCATGGATATAGCTCCGTTAATTGAAGGACAAGAAAGTGTCTTAACCGATAAACAGAAGAAGCAGTGGAAGGAAGATGGCTATCTGGTTCTGAAAGGCATCCTGTCTCCAGAGGAAATCGAGAACCTGACAGCCGTCGTTGATAAGATGTACGAAGAGCATCTGCAGCAACCCGATGTGAAGCCGGAGGCGGGATTAGACAAACGTAATGTCATGGAAGACCACGACATCTTTGTCGATTTGATGGACCATCCCGCGACCTTTCCAATAGCGCTGGAGTTGATGAGCCCGTACATACACCTAAGTATGTCTGAAGTCATTGTCCGACCGACCGACCCTGAAGGAAAGGGATTGCTGCACACAGATGGCGGTCAGGCGATGCGGCAGATACGGGTGAGTGAGAGTAGCCTGCCGTTCCAGATAAAGTTCCAATATTTTCTGACCGATCTACCCGAACCGGATATGGGAAATTTCACGGTCGTCCCCGGCAGTCACAACCGCCCCTTTCCAGATGGGGGATTTGAGGAGGGACCGTATATCCCCGAAGCGTTGCCACTATGTGTAGAGGCAGGCGATATGGCTATCTTTCCCCATGCGATGTGGCACGGTTTTGTTGCGAACAGGTCGGACAAGCCCCGCAAAACGCTGATCTACTGCTATGTCCATCAATGTATGCGGGCGTTCGATTTTGAAAAGCCTTCGCCGGAACTATTGGAGCGGTGCACACCACGACAACGGCGCTTGGTTGGAGATATTGGTGATTGGAAGGCTGGCTCTTACTTCTACTCACCGCCCGATCAAGTGGAAATGATGTTGGGCGAGGAGTCGTAAGTTCAGTAACACTTATTCCAGTGAAACTAGTACTCTGTCAAGTAAATTATGACAAGCCACTCACGGCTCGGCTTGGATAGCCATATCCAAGCCCGACTTGCGGCGGTGTTGTGGATTTGTCAATCCACAACGAGCTAGGGTATTAACAATTATCTGACTGTGTACTAGCCGATGATACCATTCGGCAGGATTGTGGCTTTGACACAACGCATCTCTAACGCACTCTGTACCGCATCTGCCACTCCCGCTTGGGTGAAGGGAAATTCTGTTTGCATTCGTCGCCAAGGATAACGGTCGCGAGCTCGATCAAGCATGTCGATCCCTGCGGGCAGGTCGTTGGCGGTAATTCCCCAGCTTCCCACCAACTTTATGTCCTTGACACAGATGCGGTGCCAGTTCGTTTCGATGGATCCCGCATCTGTGAACTGTCCCATCTCTACATAGGTTCCCCCGTCCCGAAGCATTTCGATTCCCTCGGGACCTGCTGAGGGGTGCCCGCTGCAATCGATTACGAGATCTGCACCAAAGCCACCGACAATCTCTCGGACGGCGTCGATCCGAGTTTGCGCCGTCGTATGCTCCTCGATCGACACGGTCGCCTCCGCGCCAAACTCGCGGCACAGCATAAGTCGCGGATTCTCAGGTGCCCCCACCATAATGACACGCCCCGCTCCCATCTCCTTGGCAGCGGTAATCATTAGCACACCAATTGGACCTGACCCTTGGATGACCACGGTATCGCCAAATCGGAAGCCGTTGATAGAGGCCGCGCGGTTGAGTGCACGGATGCAGCAAGCTAAGGGCTCGGTCAACGCTCCCAACATCAGCGACATGTCGTCCGGTAAACGGTAAATCTTGGTAGCTGGCAACATGTCCAAGTCAACATATACCATCTCCGCCCATCCGCCCCACAAGTGAGGGGGCTTGTCGAAGGGGAGGTAGCGACCATAGTAGGTTGGGTTGAGGCAGCGATTTGCGTGTTCTGGATAGTGGACGCAATAGTAACACTCACCACAGGGCATCAGTGGCGGCAGCATCACCTTGCTTCCAACCTCCAATGGGTTGTCCATGAAGTCTACTTCCAAGGCGGGTCCCTTTTCAACAATCACGCCAGCCACTTCGTGTCCCAGCGTGAAGGGCCAGGGAAGAGGTTTGGGCCAATGCCCCTTGAGGATATGTAGGTCAGTGCCGCACACGCCGCAGGCACCAACCTCGATCAATGCGGCTTTTTCGGGAACCTCCGGTCGCGGAACGGTCTGAATCTGGGGTTCTGCGCTAGGACCATCAAAGGTTGCTACACGCACTGTTTGCATACAAGACTCCAATTTTGTGATATGCAGATATCATCAGGATTGCACAATCTAACACCGTTTATCGGGGAATGATGGGCAGCACAATGTGGGAAGAACGGTCGCGGTCAAGGTACACCGTATTCTGTGCTACGACCGTATGCGTGTGACGTCCCGTAGGCTCCCCGGTGTTGGGGTTGATATCGAATCGCGGGAAGTTGCTACTCGATATATCGACCCGAATCCGATGCTCTGCCTTAAAGAGGTTACAGGTCGGTGGTAGGGCGATCTGGACCTGGTATACCTCACCCGGTTTCATCAACTGTTCTTGCTCCCAACTCTCGCGATAACGGGTACGGATAATAGAATCGACAAGATTCATGTGGTAACCGGCGGGATAATCCTCGTTCGGTGGATAAACATCAATCAACTTTGCTGTGAAGTCGGTATCTACCGCCGAAGACGATATCCACAATTTGACCACGGTTGCCCCTGTCACCTCAAGGTCTTCATCTAACGGAGGAGTCTGAAATACGAGGACATCGGATCTTGCCGCAAGAGGGAGATACGGCGGTTTAGCCCCTACGATACCGGGTTCTTCCTTCTGGTGTGCTGCGCCATCCATAATAATGCTCCGCATCCGTGCTCTCGGCGGCGTGTACTGTGCCGCCATTCCTTCGCCCAACGCTACCTGCTCGTAAAACCCGGTAACATTCGCCGCGATGGTCGGCACGGGATTGTTTGGATCGTGGAGGAAACGGGCAGGCGGGTCAGTTGCGCCGGGCATATCCGGCTTCAGCTCTCCACCTGCATGAAGGTAAAAGTTGACGTGTTTCGTGCGGGCAGGGGGCCACTCTTTTTCTGATCGCCATACGCCACCGTGATTCAAACGTCCTTCGCTGTTACGTCTGCCATCACCACCACCCATCACAAAGATGCGTATAGGTGGATCATCTTCTAAGCCATTTGGCGCATCCTTCAGCCAACGATCGAACCAGCAGAGCCGCTCCTGATTGTATATCTGGTCTCCCCATGCAGCGTCAGGTCCGAAATCCACGTCGCCCACATAAGAAGCTCCCGCACCCCGCATGGCACCGTGGTTCCAGGGTCCCATCACCAAGCGTTGGGGCGTCTTGTTTTGTTTGTGCATTGTCGTAAAGTAGTTTGTCGTGGCAACTGAGAAAGGATCATACCAACCGCCGCTGAACACTGAAGGCGCATCTATGTGTCGATCAAAGTAACGTTCTTGGTCACAGCAATCCTGCTGCCAAAATTCATCATATTCACCACGGTAGTAGTAGTTGAAAAGGGTCTGTTCAAGGTTGGGAACTACCGCAAGCGGGGTGTGTCCCGGTTTGAAAGGGGTGGAATAGACTAACTCGCGCATCCGTTCCATCCCCTGTGCAATTGAATTTTTCGCCACGGGGTTGTCGCGAATCTCCTGTGAATCGTGGGCGTGCAGAAACAGCGCACCAAACATGTGAAGTGCCATCGCGCCACCTTCGCGCGCCTCGTGGGCGTAGATGTTGGTGGGTCCTACATCTTGCCACATCGCCGTCAAGTGGGGCGGTTGGTATAATGCCATCACGCTCTGAACGATCGCGCCGTGCGAGCTACCCACGGTCCCGACACGCCCGTTCGACCAAAGTTGGTTGGCGATCCACTCCACGGTATCGTAGCCATCGGATCCTTCAGTAGGATTGGCTGTGTGGAAGTATTGCCCCGTGCCTTCGGACCGCTGGCGACCCCGTAGGTCTTGGATGACTGTCACATATCCGCGGCGGGTAAAAAACTCAGCCACCGGCTCCACCCACATCTGCGGGCTGTTCTTGTCGTATGAGGTACGTCCGAGGATAGTGGGAAACGCGCTCGGTACTATCTCTCCATTAAGGGTAGGTCGATAGATATCAGTCGCCAACCGCACGCCATCGCGCATCGATACCATCACGTCCTTGAATATGGCGATTCCGTATTTTGGTTCGGATTTACTCATAGCTGCTACAATCCTTGAAGAAATGGGTTTTCCCGCTTTTCCCTGCCGATCGTGGTACGGGGACCGTGGCCGGGGCAAACAACCGTATCGTCGTCGAGCTGCCATAGCTTTTCCCGGATCGAATCTAACAACTGTTGATAATCTCCACCCCACAGGTCAGTGCGGCCGATACTATCCTGAAAGAGCGTATCCCCTGCGAGAAGGATTTTCTCGTTTTCAAGATTCAGACAGACCCCGCCGGGGCTATGTCCGGGGGTCTCAATCACAGACAGAGTATGTCCTGAGCAGTCAATTATGTCGCCTTCACCAATGTACCTGTCCACAGTTGGTACTTCGGGTGCGGTGAGCCCAAACATCGTGCCTTGTAACTCCAAATTATCCAAGAGGATTTGATCTTCCTTGTGGATAAGTACGGGGGCGCCGGTTTGTTGTTGGATAGCAGCAGTGGCAGACACATGGTCAAGATGCCCATGCGTGTGTATTAGGTATTTGAGCGTCAAGTTGTGCGCTTCTAGCGTTTTAAGGATGCCGGCTTCGTCTCCCGGATCGATCACGACAGCTGCTTGTGTTTCACTGCAGCCGAGAATCCAACAGTTCGATTGAAAAGGTGGAACAGTTAGACATTCTAATATTAATTTCATTGGTTCACCCCAAAGAATTTTATCATATCAGTTTTTCACTTGTCTATAGGTATATCGACATAGATAGGTATCTATGTCGATTTGGAAAGATGGAAGAAGAGCGGAAGGGAGGGAAAAATGGAAGAGGTATGGCTTAATAGAAGTGCTCTCAAAAAGTTTTAGGACTTACGCACTTCAGTAAAGAACAACGATCGTTGTTCTCTACGAACTTTTTGATGGTGCCTTTTATTGTAGTTGCCCAATTCATCGGGCGTTGGGAACAGTGTATAGCGGCGATAAATCACCGAACTACAAGTCAAAGACTCTCGGAACGGAGGGGTTGAGCATCCAACTGCGTAACTCCTAAGTTTATCTGTTGTTCAAGTCCTAAACGTTACAGAGAGGGTGCTACTTCTGCTGAGAAGTAGCACCCTTCGATGCTAGGGCACTAGAAGTGCCAATTGCTGACCATTAGATGCATCGCCAACCCCGAAATTAGCGGTATCGTTACATTATCATCCACTCCAATGGGCAAGAGTTCGATCAATGTTGCAGCGAGTGCTCCAGCGAGTGCAACAACAGGGTGCAATCCTATCAGCAGCGCAACCGTTGTGCACACAACGAAACAGGCGAGGCTACCTTCTAAGCTTTTCCGGGAAAAGAGTTTAATTCGCCCCCACTGCTTCCCGATTAACGCTGCACATAGGTCTCCAAGGGTAAGAAAACAGAGACATACGATTGCCAACGTTTTATCAAAGAACAGTATGCAGAGGAAAGATCCGATAAGAAAGTATGTGGCACCCGTAGGTCCACCTTTCTGTTCTTGGGAACGTAGTATCGGAGAAAAAATACGCAGAAATATAGCTCGGAAGGTCGGGACTAACCCCTTGAGCAGCTCGGCTGCAAGGGCAAGAGCGACAAGCCCACCAACACCAATGATGGCCAAGTCCCGTGATGTAAAAAAGTACAGGATAGGAACGACTAACCCCAAAAGATGGATACTTTTACGCCTTAATTCTCGTGCCATGATATCACCGCCTACTTTCCACGTTATATTCTTAGACGATTATATTATAGGCAAGAATTGTACCAACCGACACAAACTTCGGAAGGTTGGAAAAACAGAGGGGTAAACTGTAACATCTATAGGACTTACGCAGCTAAACGGTTAAAGCCCTGTAGTTCGGCGATAAATCGCCGCAGGACACCGGTCCCAACGCCCGTTTCTTAATCCCGCCTGCCTGCTCCCGGCTTGTCGGAGTCCCGATGTATCGGGGATTTATCGGGGATGAAATAGGCAACTACAATCGAAGTGCGTAAGTCCTGATCTACCTGAAACAGGTGTCATTTACTATGCAAAGTTTACAAATATGTGCAAAATTTGCATATATAGTGGATCTTAGAATTAATGAGGCACTCCAAACCGGTGCGGTTAGAAACCGCACCTACCGGGTTGGAGTGAATGCGGTATCACGCTGCTTCAAGCACATTTTCCGGGAGATTTTCTAATCGTCCCATCCAGTATCCCACATCAAACTTGTCATCCCCAACCAGAAATCGCCAGAACTTAATCCGGTTGACAATTTCAAGGCGGACATCATTGCCGTACCATTTGTGGTTTGCATTCAAAATGCCTGGGATTGCTGGGTCATCAAGATCGTCTGTATTCCAAAGGCACATCTGGCGCACGGTGGGATTCAGTCTTAGTTTAAACATATACCGCATACGGTCAGTCTGATTGGGTTGGGCGCAATGCCAAATACCGTGATGGACAACGAAGATTGTACCCGCTTTGCAAACAATCGGCAGCTGCTCAAGGAAGTTGTGATATCGAGCGATGTCTGACTCGCAGACACGGCGGTAGTGGCTGCCCGGAAGTATCATCGTTCCGCCCATCTCACGCGGTGTGTCGTGCGCAAAATAGAAGAACTGAATGTCAAAATGCATGCGGGTGTCAATAATCGCATCTGCATGCCAGTGTTGTCCTATATCTCTACCGGCGTTGACGGTATGAACAGCGTGGTGATCATAAAGCGGATCGGGTCCAACAAGGCTATGGATAATACCTTGAACTTCAGGGAGTCGAAAAACAGACCCAATAGGCGAAGATTGGGGCCAAATTGCGCTCAAGGGGACTCCTGCGGTTCCACGTCCAATACCGTGATCTTCCATCTCTGCGTGAACAGCTTCATTCAGTTCTGTAGGGACCAATTCATCGAAACGCAGGTATCCATCAGCGACGAAATGTGCCATCTGTTTGGAATCCAGTAGATACTTTTTGTCAACCATCAATTTCCTCCATTTTTTCGAGAATATACTCAAACCTAAGATATGAAGTACTGTATTCCATGCCGGGATAGGCAGGGAATTGTTGTGGGAATTGAACGACACGCCACCCATGCTGCATCGCTTCTACAACGGTATTATAGGGAGGTTTGTCACTGTCGCCCGTTGTGGGCGTGGTGTCCCCTGTTCCATCGTACATCGACCAAGCAACAACATTGCTATCCAAAGCCGGTGTATGGAGATAAAGCACGAGAATTTTCTGTCGTAACTGCGGCATCACGCTGCCTTTCAGGATATTTTTATGGCACTTACGCATTCCAACACCGTTAGCGCGGGGCAAGTCGCTTTGGATCCCGATCCCATCGGGGATGCCCCACCTACCGTTGGCTGCGTCACTCTTAATATTTTTGGGCGTTCAATCTATACGCCGTGAAGAAACTACATCTTCATTCAGCTTGGATCCCAGTCCGGGCAATTCCGACGGGATAAGTTCGCCGTTCTCAATCTGGAGGGGCGGATCGATCAGCTCATGTTCCCAAGCTGCCTCTGGCGCGGTACCGGCATACTCCATATAGAGCAGATTGGGTATCGTCGCGGAGACGTGGGAAGTCGCCCGCGTGAGCACGGGACCACACCAGTTGTGCGGCGCCATCTTGACATCGTTAGCCTCTGCCATCGCCGCAACCTTGAAGGTTTCCAGAATACCGCCATTATTGCCGACTTCTGACTGAAGAATCTGGATGCCGCTGTGGGCAAGGATTTTTTCCGCGCTCCGCCGTTCGGAGAGCAGTTCACCTGTGGCAATAGGTATCGAGGTTGAATCTGCCACCTGTTTGATGAGATCAGGTTGGTCAGGTGGATTGGTCGGTTCTTCAAAGAAGAAGGGGTTTAATGGCTCAAGCGCCTTGGCAGTCATCAGCGCACCTTCGAGGCTAAACCTCGCGTGTGCATCAATCGCCATGTTGAAGTCTGCCCCAAGCGCCTCCCGCATCGCCTCCACCTCTTTAATGGCACCGTCCAGCTGCGCTGTCTCCGGTGTGCCTTGAATCCCGTAATACCCGAACGGATCCCACTTGAACATCTCGAAGCCTGCCTCTTTTGTGCTTACTGCCCGCTCGACCCGTTCTTCGACGGTTTTCGAGTCAGCAAAGACACCGTGATTCGCGTAGAGCGGTATTCGTTCCCGGACGCGCCCACCAAGCAGGGTATAGATGGGAAGTCCCGCCACCTGGCCTAAGATATCCCACATCGCGATCTCAATGGCACTGACCGCCGCAAACCACTCCCAACCTGATCCACGCTGAGCAACGCCGTTCAGAAAGGCTTGAATTTCAAGCGGGTTCGTACCTTTAAGCTCTCCCGCAATTGAGTCCGCGAAGTCTCGGATCGCCAGGGACCGTGCTTCTCCAGAGGCGTGGCATTCTCCAATCCCGTCGATGCCTTGATCCGTCCGAATCCTGACAATCAGAAATGCGTAGCCCCGAGTGTTTGGCTTAATCAAAATCGGCTCTACCGAGTCAATTTTTATGGGGTGACTTGCTTTTGATATTGCTTCTGGCTGAGGCCCTTCCATCATTTTCCCTTCCTTCAATAGTTGTACCAACTGAAACTATAGACGGTATTATATCCCTATCCGCCTGTAAAGTAAAGTGCATTTTGCCGATTAGAAATAAATCGCCTTTGACGGTGGTCTTGAATGCTGATATGTTACTCTTTAGACTCTTCTCTTCTCCTTTCTGCTAATTTTTTCGCATTTTTCCCTTGACACCCGTTTTTGAATATGCTAAAATTTTAGCATATCATCAAAAGGAGGGTTGCTTGGTAGGCAGATTGCCCTGAATCGTGATGTAATTAGGGCTTACCTCCACGCCCCCCCAAGAGAGGATAGCATGGAAGATTATCGTACCGTAAAACTGAGCCGTCGTGAGCGGCAGATTATGGACATTATTTACCAACACGGTCGGATGTCCGTTGCCGATGTACTTGAAAACCTGCCAGATGCACCTAGCTATTCGACAGTGCGGGCGTTGCTGCGGATTTTGGAGGAGAAGGGACATCTCACCCATCAAAAAGATGGTCCCCGCTACATCTATCGTCCGACGCAGCCGCGCCATCAAGCGGGACAGTTTGCGCTCAAACAGGTTGTTCAGACCTTTTTCGATAAATCTGTCGAACGAACCGTTGCAGCGTTAGTGTCCGATGCAGAAGTTTCAGAAGAGGAACTCGATCGTTTAAGCCAACTCATTGAACAAGCGAAAAAAGGAGACCCACCATCATGATACCGTTGATTGAAGCAATCGAAATAAATCTGTGGCTGAAATTCTTGATTGACGCTACGATGAAAAGTTTTGTGATTCTCGCTGTGGCAGGGCTATTTGGATTCATGCTGCGCAGGCACTCGGCGGCGGTGCGTGGTTTGGTGTGGAGTTTGGCAATCGTAGGCTGCCTCATTGTGCCGTTATTTTCGCTGACACTTCCGCAATGGGAAGTTGGGGTTCTACCGGCAACGCCGGAGGGATTTGAGGCAGACCGCTGGGTAGATAACAGGCAGGCAGCAACCTCACCCGTTCCGATTGTGGAGCGTCCGTTATCGACAACTGCCACGTCATCAACGCAAACCACACCGATACCCATTCAACCGATGTCTACTCCTAGCCAGATTGCCACCCCACAATCAAACACGTGGGAGACAGGTCTCGCTTCGCTCCATTGGACCGATTGGATAGCGATGTGCTGGGTGGGCGGTGCGCTGTTTCTGCTCGCTCGCCTGTTTGTGGGGATCGGTGCCGTTTGGCACCTCTCCACCCGCAGCAACTCCTTCAGCAGTTCAACCCCTCACGGGCGCCCTGATTGGAAGCAATCGGTCAGTATTCGACAGGGCGACGCTGTCACAGTGCCGATGGTCTGGGGGCTGTTTCATCCAGTGATTCTGCTGCCTGCCGATGCAGACGAGTGGGAGCCTGAACGGCGGCGCGCTGTGCTGCTTCACGAATCGGCACATATTCAGCGACAAGACTGGTTGATGCAGATGATGGCACAGATAACCTGCGCGGTGTACTGGTTTAATCCACTCTTATGGTTTGCGGCGCGCCGAATGCGGACCGAGATCGAGGGTGCGTGTGATGATCACGTGCTCAATACGGGCTATCAATCAACGGACTACGCCCAACACTTGGTCGATATTGTGCGAAACATCAAGAAAGTAGGCACCGCTACGAGCACCGCTGTGGCAATGGCACGTCCCTCTAAAATTGAAGGAAGGCTCCGAACAATTTTGGTTGAAAATCGGAATCGACGGCCACTAACAAGAATCGCAGTAGCGGTAGGACTGCTCGCGCTTACCTGTTTCACTGTGCCTATAGGTGTGATGCAGTTGGCAGATGCGGTGGGCCCCGAACAGGCATTGTATCAGGAAATTCGGGCAGTGGACCACTTCCGACTAGAGCCTCTACCGGAAAACGCAACAGAAGCAGAGCAAGCAGCGCGGCACGAACAATATCAGCAGAACTGGGAACGAGGTATACAACTCTGTGAGGAGTACCTGAACACCTATTTGGAAAGCGATCGGCTTGATGAGGTCTTTTTTAAAAAGCTCACATACCTCTTTCCACTCAAACACGACGCCGAATTTGAGGACGGTGTCGAAGCATTTCTCTCAGAATATCCGAACTCGAAATACGCCAATAAAGTCCGTAGGTTTCGTGCGTTTAATCTTGAATTTCAGTTCAAATTCCAAGAAGCCCTTACCGAGTGGGATAAAGTAGATGATCCCGCGTTGCTAGCCGAAGTGTACGATCGTAAGGGACAGATTCACAGCCGGATGAACAATTGGGCGAAACGGGCGGAAGTTGATCTCCTTCGTGCTGAGCTTATCCTCGGCAAACCGGCACCCGAATTTTCGCACACCAGCGTATACGGCGTTCCTGTCTCGTTGAAGGATTTGCGTGGCAAAGTGGTCGTGCTCTACCACTGGTCAACGCGAGATGGACGAACAATGCAAGATACCGAAACGGAAGAGGAAATATCAAAACTCAAACAGCTACACGAAGCACACGGCGAAGACCCCAATTTTGTCCTAATCACCGTTTGTACACAGAGCAGTGAAACCAAGCTGAAACAGTTCGTCGAGACGCACACCATGCCGGGGATTCATCTACTCCTTGAACATGAGGCGGTCCCATATCAATTTGGTGTAGCTGGTTGGTCCTACTATGTGGTCATTGATAAAGCAGGGATACTCCGCGAGAGTGAGCACGATTACGCGTTAAGCGATTTGGAAGTTGAAAATTTAGTAGCGGCCCTGCTGGCGGAGGATATAGACGTTCCCGGTGAGCGTATTATCCCCCAAATCAGTAAACACCGTGCCGACCTTGCTGACGTCAACAATGACGAAACAGCAATAATCGCCGAGTATGAAAAACTTCTTGCTTTTATGCCAAACACCCCCCACATCATGTGGGAGATCCGCTATCGCAAATTTCAGCTCATGATGGCGGAACTCTATCGCAAACGACCGGAGTCGGGTGATGCGACTGTGTGGATGGATCAAGCATACGAACAGATTGTGGAAGAGAGTCGGGCATCCCCAAGTCTAGGAATGGTTATCGTAAGTGAAGCACTTGAGTTAGCGACTTTTTGCTCGCGGCAAGGCGATCCAGAAAAAACATGGGCACTGTTTCAGCTTGCGGTCGCACACGACGAGGACAACATGAACTCTGCCATCGACTATGCAAAAGAGAAACCGGAACGTTTCGCGGCGATTCAGGATATGCCTGAATTTCAGAAACTTATCGCTGAAACGCCATTAACTGAGGCTGACAAGTGATCGAATCAAGCAAATCGGAAACGCGAAATGTCCGCAGACGATCTGTCTGACGCATATAAATCTTTCGTGGCGGTAAAAGCGGATGGTGAGATTTTCACAGGCGTTATTCTGAGCCAAGTCGGCCATATTCTTGTGCCTGCAAATGTGACAGAGGCAGAAACCATTCGCACCAAAATTGGCGATTATCAGCCTGTCAAAGTTGTCGTCGCTGACTCGGAGAGCGGATTGGCGGTGGTGCAGGTCGACGGACGGACAAACCTGCGCCCCGTTGTCTTAGGAAACGTGGATGACCTACGGGAATACGTTCCGATTCCGTTACCTAACCCGGAGGATGGTTACACGTACCCAAGCATAACGGTGATTTCCACACGTGGCTATCCTAATTACCCCAATTTCCCCCCGGAAATCCATCAGCGGGCTGTCGAACGCCCAACCGGACGGTCCTCAGGCGTTATGCAACTCGAAATTGACAATGGGGGAAAGGTAACGACGTTGAAGGTTGCAAGCCCCTTCAAACCGGGCGAAACTATCAGAGGTGACGCGCTTGTCTACCACGATGGACGACTGCTCGCGGTCTCGGTTGACAATGAGGTGCGTTATGACGTTTGGGGGGCAACCGCTAACCCGCTACCCATTGACCAGATTCGTGCCGCGCTCAAGCGAATGAACCTGATTGACACGATAGACAGCCAAATCGAATAACCGGCAAAGTAGATATCATCTATCAATATCTCTGTCAGAACCGTGGGAAGGATTAAGATGCCCTATAAATATGTAAAACGTGGACTGATTATTGGTATGGTACTGCTTGTGTGCCTTGTTCTGGTGTATCTTCTCGGTATAAAGACATACGGCGGATCTAAAGAAGGAATAACTCAGCTTTATCAACCTTACACTTCTGATTCTCGTACAACGCCAACTTCCCGGGTTGATTCCTTTACAGGTACATTGACAACCCTACAACAGTTTGGCGGAGGTAAGGTGATTTTTGAAGGAGGAACGGGATTTGTCCGTTTTCGAGTTCGTAAAGATGGCAGCCTTGTGGCGATGGTTCCAGTGTTTGCCAAGATTCTACACATCACCTCCAACACTCCGTTGGCGCGCATGTCCTTACACAAGCAATATTACACCATCAGGTTAACCTCCTCGGACAAGGAACACCTCGGGCAGATGGCAGCCTTCCAAAACGCGGAAGAGCGGGCAATCCCATATCCGAAAACAGACCCACATATATTCCTTGAGGCAGACGTAGGATCGGATATATTAGCCGCTGCCGAGTTAACGGAAACAGTCTTGACAAAGGTGTTTCAGGTCAAGAAAGGCATGATAACCATCTTCGGTGGCGATTACCGTGAATTCCGATCGTCCGCTCCGCTTGGGCGGTAGGGACGAGGAGACAATGGGCGTAGAGATGTTGTTTTCCCTTGAAATCGAATGTGAGTGTAGTGAAATGATTTTGAAAACCTTTTAATACAAGGCCATTCATGTGCTACTTATTGCCCCTCTGGGGCTTTTAGGACAATGTAGGTTGGGCTGAACGGGTCAAAGCAATCTCGATCAAGAAAATAATAGCACCGTTTATCAAGCGTTGGGTTTCACTCCGATTTTGAGATTCAAATGGGAATCGCGTATCGACATCGAGTTGTACCGGTTGTTATTTTTACCTATTTTCGTTCAACCCAACCTACGTACCATCCACAGTAGTAGGCAAGCCCTATTGCGCCATCGTCCCGATTTATCGGGATGGAGTATGCCTACTAATAGCAACATGTGTTATCTTAATACAGATTTGTTCTACCTCATTTAACAACTCCTTCCTTAGCCTCAATCCTAAAGACCACCAATCAAAACCATATTGCTTCTCGCATTTCCTCTCGGTACTCCGAAAAAAGTATTACGATTTTTGACATTTTGTGGGGTGCGATATATACTCTTATCGTTTGCTTCGGTGGGAGTGTATTCAAACAGATTGTGTCTCACGGTTGTAAGGAGATCCCGCGCCTATGATAAAGTATCTGATACTCGGCGGAAGTGCGCTGCTGCTTGGATTCCTATTCTTTCCGCGTGGAGAGGTAGCGGTCATTGACGATCAAGGTTTCATCGCCCCCGTTCGTACGATCGAAAATGAGCCGCTCCACTACACCGGTATTCTGCGCACAGATCCGATCATCACAACATACGATTTAGGGTATGTGTATAGAATTGACAGGGCAGAAATCCGCTTTGAAAACTCCGATGAGAGCGGCCCCAAACAGTATGATATTCTTGTGCATACCGAACGCACGGGACAGCGGTTTGAACGCGCTTTTTCTTACACGGGCAGTTCCCGCGAATATACCTATCCGCGCCAAGCATTTCCCCTTCCAATTGAAGCGCGATGGGTGCAAATTGTCATCAATGACTGGTTCAGTAGCAAGCCACAACTCGAAGAAGATACGTTTCGCGTTGGTCTCCGGTATCAATCCCACAGTCCGATCGTGGCTCTTGATGCAAACTACAACGCTGCTGGACTCAAACGACTTACAGATTTGCTTCGCTCTGAGAACTCTAAATGGATTGCGGCTGAACGGATAGAAACAGAGATTAAACAGGGAGACGGGAAAAGAGCGATAGAAATCTCCTATAAAACACCAACGACCGCGATTCAGGTGATTGGCGATTTGGGGGCGAATCAACCGATCTACGGCGTGCGCCTGATAACAGATGGACCTGGAAACAACCTGAAGCGATTCCACTTTTCTGTCAGCGATGATGGACAAGAGTACACGGAAGTCTATGTCTCCGACGCGCTCGTCGATGAGGTAGTTACCCTTCTCCGTCAATTCCAGCCTCCAATATCGGGGCGTTATATCCGCCTACGAATTGAACAGGGGGATTGGTACGGCGATTATCCTGAGATTCGAGAGTTGGAGGTGTTCACGGACACCTACCGGCTGTCACCGTCTATTGATAACAGATTAGACGAATACAACGCAGCGCAGATGCACTATGAGAATCTGGGTGAGGACAGCAACGCCTTCGCACCGCATCTTGAACAGGGTTTTGCATTTGATCGAGATACAGGAGACACAGATCGCTACAGGCTACTGGAGGGCGGCACATCAGATGGGGTAGATGCGGGCAATACACCGAGCCAACGCAGCTTTGCATATCACTACGATACGGTTCGGATGAGATTTACCGATCTCCAGCCATCGCTATTGTACTGGCTAAAAGTAACTTACCTTCAGCGTAGGGATGGCACTCGGATCCAGAATCTTGATGTCGATGGATTCTTGCTGCACGATGCAATCACACTGCCGAAAGGCAGGGCGGAGTCTCACACCTATGCACTTCCAAGAGAGGCATACGCTGATGGCGCGGTTGTCCTCAATTTTAACCGTTTGGCAGGTCCGAACGCTGCGGTGTCGGAGATCTCTATTTTCGAAGCCCCTCCTATCACCGGAACGGCAAGCAGTCCGACTGAATCAGCCATATCGAAGGAGAAAACAGTTGGGCGGGCAATTCGTATGAGCGAGCAGGTAGCAATTGACGGCGTATTAGGTGAATGGCCCCTCCTCTACGCAATGCTGCCTGAACACTACGACAGTCCAGTGGACTCCCCTGTGGCACTCTATACACAGTGGGATGACGAGAATTTCTATATTGCGGGAGTTATCAACAGACAGGCAGAGTCGCCTCCGGTCCCTCGAAAATCGAGCGGTAACGAAGCACTACACCTGTTTGTCGATACAACCCTGACACGTTCTCCGGGTATGTATACGCCCAGCGAACATCACTTCGTTTTCACAATCCACAATCCAGATAGCCTTCAACCCCGTGTGGATCCCTCGCAGATCCATCATCACCTCGACGCTATTCCGAGGAATATCGACTTCCACGAGTCCATCGAAGCGCGTGCGACCAAGACAGAGATTGGATACAACCTTGAAGCCAGAATCCCAAGAGATCTGGCATTAAATGCGTTTCGACCAGCGATCGATAACTCCATTGGCTTGAATTACATCATGACTAATCTTAGACTGGCGAATGATCAGTCTGGATGGTTTGCCTACGCTTCGGAGGAATTCACTGCCGCACCAAATCGCTGGAATGAGGTTGAACTTGTAAGCCGGATCAGTGGACAGCCTGTGTTTATGGATGAGTCTGTGAGCGAATTAATTTCATCCTTTAATGCTGGCGATACACTGACTCTCTGTGTATGGGATGCTGATCGGAATGCAGATCGCTTCAGAGTGGAATCCATCAAAGCAGAGTTACGGAACGATACGACAGGACAATTACTACCGATCCGCCTCCACGAATCCGATTTTGCCGCGCTTGCTGACGAGAATCCGAATAACGACTACAGCCAAAACAGTTCACTTTTTGCCGTAAAAATCTCGACCGCATTTGGCGGAAACGCAGCGGACAGTGCAAGATCAAACAATCCCGGGGCAGCAGATCTGCAAACACTCCTCGTCCGTGGAGAGGAGGCAGTGTCCCTAAAATACATCGATCCGTACTACAGTAACATCGTACGAAACCGCGCCGTGGATACCAGCGTAGCGGTCAACACTGGAATAACCGGAACGATTGCAATCACGACAGAGTCTGGCGTACCAATCAAGACATTCCGTCTCGATGAAGCCCTATACATACGGGTGGAAGATCCCGATTTACTTGAAACAATCGACAGACTCGCGACGGAAGACAGCTCAACAGATCAAACGGTTGAGGCATCAAGGCATCGTAATATGGAGATAACTGTCAGGTGTGTTGTACCAGAGATGCAAGAGATTGAATTTGTGAAGCTCATGTATCAACCGGAACCGGGGTACTATCTTGGATCGGTTACCACAGCTTACAGTCAAAATCCAATCCCAAATAATGGTCGTTTGGAAGCGGTGGGCGCACAGAGAGTCGCAGCGATTTATCTGGATCAGATCCAGACCAGTGGAGAAACCGACGTTCCGGTCAGCGCACAGGTGACCGTCGACGTCGGCGACACCGGACGAATTGAGTTAGTCGGGTTAGATCGTACCTTGTCCTTGGATAATCAGAAGTTTGTCAAGGCAGGGAGCACACTCACTGTGCTGTTACGGGACGCAGATTTGAACCGTGACGAGGATCAACGGGAAACAGTTGATGTGCTGCTGAATGGAAATCGGCTCAATGACCGGTATAAACTGACGTTGAAAGAGTCCCATGATGTTTCGGGCCAATTCACTGGAACGTTCCCCACCCACTATGCAACGGCTGCAGACCCCACCAACAGTGCGATTGAGGTGACCGGTAACGAAGTTGTAACGATCAGTTATACTGACGCTTTAACGGGTTCCGGCGATACGCAGGTTAGTGTCATAGACAGAGCACAGATCAGCGCAGGACAAGATGGGATACTCGACATCCTTAAAGCGAATTACGTCACAGACTTGGAGAACTTTAGTGCGGGTGACAGACTCTATTTTCGTCTCCATGACACGGACATCACTGATGAATCGGTTGAAATCACGCTGGTCGGAGAAACGCTGCAAGACCAAGAAACGGTACAGTTGTTCCAATCCATGGAGGAAGGGACTCGGATTTACCCAGTCGAAGGGACTTTCTTCGGTTTAATCCAGACTGCGTATGGCACAGAACGTCAACAGAACGATGGCATCCTACAGGTAAAAGGCACTGAGCGGGTACGTGCCATTTACGTGGATGGGCTGCAGTCTACCGGCGAGACTGACGTCGCATTTTACGATACCTGTGAGGCAAACGTTGGTATCACAGGAAAGCTCAAAATCTATAACAAGAAAAACTTCGATTATGCTCTTGCCCAGAACCTCGAGGCGTCCAGTTTTCGAGCGGGTGATACGCTTATTTTGGAGGTCCAAGACGCCGACCTTGAGACGCAATCTGTAACTGTACAGATGGTTGAGTCTGATTTTACGGAAAGCGTCACTCGGGATAGAGCCGGTGTGACCCTGGCGAAAACGGAGGGCACTGTGGACATGTTTCGCGGCGAAATAGGAACCGGCTACAGTGATGTTTCTATCCCAGACGACAATATTTTGCAGGTGCAGGGAGGAGGCGTTGTGACATGCAGTTATATTGATATGCTGCAGTATACGGGAGCAACGTTGGCACCTATTCAGAAGAGCCTGTCAATCGAGACGGGGGATAAAGGAGAATTGGAAATCTATAGCGCCGACAGTGGTACCATTATTAGTGGACCTGCTGTGGGCACCGGGAGTTTCAGCGTAGGTGAAAGACTAAGGATACGGTTAGCAGATAAAGACATGAACCGCTCCTCAAAGGTATCTGATAGCGCAATGGTATCGGTCTGGGGCAATGTCGTCGCTGACACAGTTCAGGTTATTTTACGCGAGACATCAATTAACAGTGCGGTTTTTGAAGGCGACCTACTGACTCAAAAAGGGGAACCGATGATCGCCGAAGGCACTGCACCAGCCACCACAGATAAGGTTCTGGAGATTACGGATAAAGAGGTGATAACCGCCGAATATATTGACAAAATTACTACTATTGGCGAAACGGGCGTGCGGACTCAGCTCCAAGCGGTTGTATTGGGGAGCAGTGCGGGCATGTTACGCATTGTTGATGCCCATGTCGTAGATCCACTGCTTAATCCGGGGGAAACAATACCAAGTTTCACAGTTACGCCAACAGATTTCGCTTCCGTCCATGAATTAGGCAGCTTCAACGCTGGTGAAATCGTTTACTTCTGGCTCGAGGATTTGCTGCTTAGCACAGTTGTCGAGGCCGACGAAGTCAAGATTATGGTTACCAGTGAGAAAACAAAAGATGAGGTGGAGGTTATTCTCCAAAAGAAGCCGGGAACTGAGGCGATCTTCACCGGCTCTGTTCCGACCCGATACGGTACAACCCCCGTTGCAGATGGAACATTGGACGTACAAGGTGACGAAGAGATACGTGCGACTTATACGCCAAATTTTTTGGGAGTGAACTATCCTATCGTCGAAGATTCTGCTTACACCAACCAAGGCGTACGCGGCTATCTTGCAGTCACGCGTGCAGACGGGACACCGGTTCGGCACTTTAACATAGGGCGCCCCCTTTACTTTCGCGTAGAGGACGCCGACTTGAATCTCGATTTCTTTAAGGTCGAATCAACCGTCCTCACGGTTGTGACAGAAGCGCAGGAACTGTCAATTATACTGCGTGAGGAAAACTCTAATTCGCATATTTTCCGTGGGCAAATTCCCACGCAGTATGGGCGCACGATCAGTCAGAAATCGATCTCCTCTTTAGGGGAGAATGATCAATCCCCTCTGCTTGGACTGCTTGGCGGAGATATTGTCAGAGCAACCTATGAAGATGGACTGACCGACACTGGGGAGACAAATGTGGAAATAAGCGTGAGCTGTCGCGCAAACTCTATCGCTTGGGCACCTTTCACAAATCGCCCCGTACTGATTGATGGCCATGAGGATGGATGGCCCCTTGAGAGAGTAATCAAAGCCCCTCAAGATGCAGGAATTCTTTGGTTACAGTGGGATCGAGATAACCTATACCTTTTGGCTCAGATTTACGACGACGAGATCAGGGTGCCAGATGTGATAGAGTATTATCGGGGTGGAGATGCATTAGAATTGCATTTGGATCTGCAGCCAGACTCAGCCAAAAAGCCAAGCTACTTGCAGGCGGAGCGTCATCCGGACCGGTATGTCATCTGGATATGTCCGAAAGGTGGAGGGTTCCATGGAGACCGCCCCTACATAGGGCAAGGTGCCCCTGAATTTATCCCCAACTATCAAGCAGCTAATCTCGATGTTTCGGTGAGGCAGCATGCGAATTACTATGTGATAGAGGCGCGTATTCCTTTTTTCCCTGTCCTTCGTGGATTCCATCCGCTGAAAACGAAACAGCATAACCGCATCGGTTTTAACTTTGTTATCCACCGATCTAACAACCAAGCGATTTATTGGGTGTCACAGATGCCTGAGGCGGGTCCAGTCTTTCCGAGCGATTTGGGGCTGTTGATTTTGGAGCCACCGGGCCCTTGAACTAGGGTCATTTATGGTGAAACCTACAATTACTCATACACCTTCAATGCACAACCCCCCCCTAAATCCCGCCCCCGATAAATCCCCCGATGTATCGGGGGAACGGAACCGACATCTCACTGTAGGTGTGATCTTCCAGTTGCACCTTTTCAAACAAAATGGGTAAAAAGCCTAAAACTGAATAGCCCTAGACCTTGAACTGTTTTTTATTGACGCGATTGTCCTCGAGTGATATGATTGGAGGTACTATATACTGCACATGTCAAGCGTGTTGAATACCACGGGATTTATAGTGGACTTAGAATTAATGAGGCACTCCAAACCGGGTGCGGTTGGAAACCGCATCTACCGGGAAGCGGCGGTGTGAATGTGTGTTTGTTTCAGTCAAAACAGAAGCAGAATATCATAAATCATCATGGGAACTACTGATGCTCCGGTCACAGGCGTTATACTTGCTGGCGGACGAAGCCGCAGAATGGGCAGAAACAAAGCGTTGATGCCTTTGCGACAGAAACCGCTTATCGCACACGTCGTCCACCAAATGCAATCGGTGACGGACGAACTCCTTCTGATTACAAATGAGCCGGACTTATACACTTCCCTGAAGTTGCCGATGTACGCAGACATACTACCGGGTATGGGGGCATTGGGCGGCATCTACACAGGGTTGACTTACGCTGGAAACAGCACTGTTATCTGCGTCGGCTGCGATATGCCGCTGCTACAACCGAGCCTCCTATCTCACCTGACCACCCTTCTCAACAGTTATGATACTGTAGTCCCGTGTGTTGAAGCGAAAGATCAGTCCGCCAGCATATTCCAAACCCTGTCCGCCGTCTATTCCAAACGGTGCTTGCCTACCATTGATAGCATGTTAGCAGACGGCGAATTGCGCGTTCATGCGCTGTATGATCGGGTTGACACCCGCGTTGTACAACCTGAGGAATGGCAGCTGTTTGATCCACAAGGACTTTCGTTTTTCAACATCAATACACCTGAAGATTTTGAAATAGCTAACAGATATATTGGAGAAAACCATCATGTTAACAGTTGAAGAAGCACGTCAGCGGATGTTAGATACCATTACGGTTCTGCCCACAGAAGCGGTCGGAATCCTTGACAGCCTCGGTATGGTACTCGCGGAGGATGTGTATGCCTGCGAGAACATACCACCGTTTCACAACTCAGCTATGGATGGCTTTGCGGTAGTTGCTGCGGATATGGTGGATGTATCCAAAGCGCGTCCGGTCCGACTTTCGATTGTAGAGACTATTCAGGCGGGTTATGCACCAACAGCTAACATTCAACGCGGGAATGCCGCCCGCATTATGACGGGTGCCATGATGCCTGAAGGTGCGGACGCTGTCGTTATGAAGGAAGTGACGGAATCGGAAGGGGAGCAGGTCACAATCTTTGAGGGGGTCGATCCAGACGAGAATGTCCGATTCACCGGCGAGAGTGTGAAGCAAGGCGATCTGGTTATGTCGCAAGGGAAACTTATTCGCCCACAAGAAATTGCTATGTTTGCCTCACTGAATCGATCGGAGGTCGAGGTTTACAGGCGTCCGAAGGTTGCAGTGGTTTCCACTGGTGATGAACTCACGCCACTCGGAGAGCCACTCGCGGCAGGTAAGATTCGGGACAGCAACCGCTACGGTATCTGCGCCCAGATTGAGGAGGCTGGCTGCTATCCTATTGACATGGGGATTGCGCGCGACGATGAGGCAGAGACAGAGCATAAGTTCCGGAAAGCGTTGGAAGGAGCGGATGCTCTGATTACCAGTGGCGGGGTATCTGTGGGAGAATTCGACGTTGTGAAGACGGTGCTATCCAAGCTGGGTGAAATCAACTTCTGGCGAGTCGCAATGAAGCCGGGGAAGCCACAAGCCTACGGTATCGCTGACGGCAAACCTATCTTTGGGTTGCCGGGGAATCCAGTTTCGTCGTTGGTGGTGTTTGAGCTCTTTGTCCGGCCCGCTCTCCTCAAAATGGGTGGACATTCGGAGCTGCTTCGTCCGACCTTCAAGGCGGTTTTGGAGGAAGATGTCTCCAATAGGGACGGCCGCGTTAGCTTTATGCGCTCAGTTATCACATCACGGGATGGGAAGTATTATGCGAAGACAACGGGACCTCAAGGATCGGGGATCCTGCATTCGCTGGTGTTAGCCAACGGTTTTATCGTTATCCCAGCAGGCGCCACGATAGCCGCGGGTGAAACCGTGGAGGCACAGTTGATGGGGTGAAGTAGAGGATAACGCTCATGTTAAGAACTAGTGCAACAGCACCGATTTGCCTCAAAAACCGTAGGCGGGGCATCTTGCCCCGCCCTCAACACTTTCACCATAATTGCACTCTGTTTTTACATGAGCCGAGGATAATCATCATTATCCTCTATTACAGAACACCCCATTTTCCCCGCAAACTAGTACACAGTCAGATAATTGTTAATACCCTCTGCTCGTTGTGGATTGACAAATCCACAACACCGCCGCAAATCAGGCTTGGATATGGCTATCCAAGCCGAGCCGTGAGAGACTTAACCATTATTTATATGACAGAGCACTAGTACACAGTCATACAATTGTTAATACCCTCTGCTCGTTGTGGATTGACAAAACCACAACACCGCCGCAAATCGGGCTTGGATATGGCTATCCAAGCCGAGCCGTGAGTGCTTTATCACGATTTATTTGACAGAGCACTAGAGCAGCTTAGGCGTCTATCCGGTTGGCTTCAATATAATCCCAATCATACTCTATACCCAATCCGGGTTTCTGAGAGACGATCACATTACCTTCAGAATCGATTGGATCTGTAATCGCTTTCAGTCCGGGAGAAGGTTGTTCATAATCGACACCGGGACGTAGGAGCCCCCTTTCGTAATATCGACAGGTGGCTTCGGGCGCGGCGCAGGCGAGGTGGACGTGCGGCGCACCTGTGCCGTGTAGTTCACACTGTATACCGTAAGCCTGACAAAGATTGATTAACTTCCAGCACCCTGTGATCCCACCATAGAAGATGTCAATACGCATCATGTCGGACGCGCCTTGTAGTATCCACTCTGCTCGGCTGAACACGCCGCCCGGCACGTGTTCGGGGGAACAGATGGCGATGTCCAATTCGCGAGTGAGTCGCCGATACGCTTCGACACGGGTCTCAATCATGGGGTGTTCCAACCAGTAGTAATCGAGTTTCTCCAACTCCCGCCCCACCCAAATCGCTTCATCTAAGGTATAGACACCGAACGGGTCAAGCATCAGTACCATGTCATCCCCTACCGCGTCGCGCACTGCCTTGCATACTTCGACATCTTCCTTTGGGAAGCCGGGAAGTTGAGGTGCGGGTTCCTCGGTGTGTGGGTTCCAGCAGATGTAGGCATGGACTTTGTATGCCTTATAGCCTTTTGCTTTACAGGCAAGTGCGTGTTCAGCATACACTTCGGGACCGCCGAGGTTGGGAAAAGTACTTGCATAGGCTCTGACCTTATCACGCGCGCCACCGAGGAGTTGGTAGACCGGGACGCCAGCCTTGTTGCCCAATAGGTCCCACAGCGCACAGTCGGCTATCCCCATCTCATGTTCCGACGGTCTATGACTGAAAGTGGACATCTGGTCCATCCAGTGCCAGATCTGCTCTCGATTTAATGGGTTTTCGCCCAAGATGAGTGGCTTGATAACCCCCTCCATTGTGGCTTTGTCACCCCCAAGCATGTGTCCGTTGATGCCTTCGTCAGTAGAAATCCTGGTGATTGAATCGATGCTTTCCACTTCATCTCCCCAGACACCGTAGCCCCACTTGGTCGGGTGCCCCCGGGTCGTTGTCCGAAACTGAATGACCTCCACGTCAGTTACTTTCATCGTTTTCCTCCTCTATGGCGGTTGCTTGGGAGCTAATACCGGCGGCTTTCCCTCACTTTGCCCTTGAGATAAAATCCTTCGATGGAATATAGGAGGTATGATATACTGAATACGCTGGTTTGTCGATAGGAAACTTATCTTGATCCAAGTTGATTGGAAGGTTAGCCTCCTTATTCCCCCGTCCCGCCAGTTTGGGATCTCGCTTCGGTTTATCATCAGGTATAGGAAACCCCTCCTACAAGCCCCTTAGCCCATGGGAAGAGAGGCGAATCGATCCGAATCACGAACTATGGTGGACCTTAGAATTAATGAGACACTCTAAACCAAACCGCCTTGCTCCCAGACCCGGTAGGTGCGGTTAGAAACCGCACCACATCGGCGCAGTTGGAAACAGCGCCTACCATACACGAGGGGCGAAAGTGTCTACTTATTTATCTAATTCACCATAAACAGGTGAAGCGGATAGCGCGGATAAGAATGCGTAAAACGTGATGCGTGAAAGTAGACAGTAATGTATAGGGTTCATTAGTTCAATCAACCACGCAGCCCCAGCAGGGCGATATGTATATAGAAAAACCGAATCAACCCACATCAAAGCCCCAGCGGAGTGACATGTGCGTAACTCTTAGCTTAACCTAAGTTGCCAGTTATAAGGAAACGATTCAAATCGAGCGAATAAACGCTAAATTCACCCCATCACTGCTCGCAGTGGATTGCCAAATCCACTGCATGTTTACAAAGATGGCTTGGATATGCCTATCCAAGCCGAGC
>JAJECO010000050.1 GCA_022822005.1 Candidatus Poribacteria bacterium | reverse complement strand
GCACAACACGAAATTTATGTGTGCACTCAAGATATTTGGTAATATTGTATCAGACGACATGCTGCAAAGTCAAGCACTCCTTTGGGTCACCCAAAAACAGGCTTGACAGAACATTAAAACTTGACTTATAATCAACCCAGCCTCTTTTACCCGCCAAAGCTGAGTCAACGAAAGGAATTCTGATGAAGTTTACAGAGAACGGATTTCACTTTACCCTCCTGATATGGTTTGTAACTCTGTGCGCCGGTTGCCAAGGTGGTGCGTTCAACATGGGTGAGGTAGGTACGAGCGAGAACCCACTAAAAAAATCAGGTGAGTTGGTGGAGAATGAGGTGTGGGGAGGAAGAATTCAGATCGTGGGTGATGTTATCGTGCCTGAAGGGAAGACCTTAACCATCCAGCCCGACTCCGTGGTCGGTCTCGATTCGGAAACAGGTGCTCACGAATTTATCGTCCGGGGATCGCTGTATGCGGAGGGCAAGCCGGATCGTATGATAATATTTGGCCTTCTCAACTCCAAGCAAAACCCACCTAAGACCGGCGATTGGATTGGCATTCGATTTGAAGATACCAGTCCCAACTCCCATCTGAGCTACTGCCGCATTCAGGAAGCTGAAACAGCACTCTCTTGCCAGTCCGATAGCGTGCAGATAGAGAGCTGCTTATTACAAGATAACAAGGTGGCAATTCTCTGCGACGACAGCACTCCAACGATAGGCGATAACCAGATTAACAAGAACGGAACGGCGATTAAATGCGTCAAAAATGCGTCGCCAGAAATCACCCGGAACCTAATCCAAGCAAATGAGTTCGGGGTTGTCTGTGATGATGACTCCCGACCAACAATTTATTACAACGAAATCGCCAGTAACTACCAAGATGGGGTCAGGTGTTATGCTTCTGCCTCGCCGGAGATAACTTCCAACAACATCATCCTAAACGGCGGCTGGGCGGTATATGATGGCGGACGCCTGCGTGAAAATTACCTTCGTGGGAACAAGGAAATCGGACCCGAAGTAGTTGATCGTGGCACAGGACGTGAAAGTGGACAGTTCTATGGCGTGGACGAGGTTTTAGATCCTCGTGCTTCCCCTGTGCCGGACGCTGGCTTACAACGCGAAGGATATTAAGCACTAAATGGGGACAACTACATTTGTCGCGTACGCAAGGGTAGTGCAGAAGTAAGGAGGTGGCATGGCTAAACCCACACAACACTCACCTGATGCACACCACTGGGACGCGTGGATTGGCACGGATGAAGCGGGAAAAGGGGACTATTTTGGATCGCTGGCGGTAGCCGGGGTATATGTCACGCCTGAAACTCGTAGGATATTGCACGAATTGGGAGTGCGCGACGGGAAACAGCTCACAGATTCGCGTGTCAGGAAACTCGCCGATCAGATTCATAGATACTGCGGTGATTGTATTGCGAAGACTGAACTTGAACCGTCTCAATATAACAAACAATACGATACCTTCCGAAACAAGGGGCAAAACCTGAATAATCTCCTTGCCTCGCTTCACGCCAGAGTCATCCGGAATCTCCTCCAAAAGCATTCAGACTGCCGCTACGTCCTCGTAGATCGTTTTGCCAGTGAGGATGTACTGGCTACCCAGTTACAGCATGATATGAGTCCCAGTGTCAGTTTGGTACAAATTCCGAAGGCGGAAAGTGATATTGGTGTCGCTGCTGCATCGATTGTTGCACGTGATGCTTTTCTCCGGCGTCTAGAGCAACTCTCCACAGAGTATCAGATCCAACTACCTAAAGGGGCATTTCAGGTAATTGACACAGGCAAACAGTTCGTTGCCCGACACGGCGCGGCGGCTTTGCAACATGTTGCCAAACAACACTTTCGCACAACGATGGATATTTTGGGGAAGGAACAATAGACCGTAAGCACGATTAGATGGTGGAGGACGTTATGCTGACCCGTTTGAAAGTTTCTGGCTTCAAGAACCTTAGCGATGTCGATGTCCCCCTGGGTCCCTTTACGTGTATTGCCGGTGCGAACGGAGCAGGTAAATCAAATCTGTTCGATGCGATTCAGTTTCTAAGTGCCCTAGCCGACCAGACGTTGATTGATGCAGCCCGGTCAGTCCGCAGTGAGGAAGGACGGATAGGCGATGTGCATAGCCTCTTTAATCGCAGTGACGATACCGAGAGCACAGAGATGTCCTTTGAAGCGGAGATGATAATCCCCGAAGCAGGGGTAGATGACTTAGGACAGCAAGTGAGCGCAACGACGACGCTTCTCCGTTACCGCGTTGTGCTGGCGTATCGTGTGGATGGCAATTTCCCTTCGAGTGGAACCCTTGAACTCATTGAGGAGCGACTTGATCGCGTGAAACTGGGCGATTGGGGAAAATATCTGAAGTTCGCTGACCATAGAAAAGATTGGCGCGATTCTGTACTAAAGGGAAAGAGAACGGTCCCCTTCATCTCTACTAGGATTCATGGGGGAGATCGGGTAGTCAGAGTGCACCAAGACGGGGGTAATAGCGTTAGCCCTGAAACCATTTTATCCAAGTCCCTCCCGCGCACAGTTCTTTCTACTATCAACACAGCAGCGAGCCCAACAGCCCTGTTAGCGCGCCGTGAAATGCAGTCGTGGAAGTTACTGCAACTGGAAACTTCCTCCTTGCGTGAATCCGATCCGTTCACAGCATCCATCGGTTTAGGCAGCGATGGTTCTCATCTGCCTGCAACTCTGTATTACCTAGCGCGTTCTCAAAGAGATCACAATCCTGCTTCAAAGGCGACAGAGATATATGGGCAGGTCGCTACTCGGTTATCTGAACTGGTTGACGACGTTGCTGAGATCAGGATTGATCGGGACGAAAAACGAGAGCTGCTCACTTTGGAAATCACAGACCATAGCGGCACAGTTTATTCGGCGCGCTCGCTGTCGGACGGGATGCTGCGCTTTCTGGCACTATCGGTTTTAGAATCAGACCCAATGGCAACTGGCCTCATCTGCATAGAAGAACCCGACCAGAGCATCCATCCATCACGGATTCCATCGGTCCTACAACTCCTTCAAGATATCGCCACCGACCTAACTATTCCCGTCGGACCGTATAATCCTCTACGCCAAGTAATTGTTAGTACACATTCCCCGTCTGTTGTGCAGGAAGTTTTCGATGACGCTCTTCTGATTGCCGAGTTGCCAGAGGATGGGCACAATAGTCGAGGATCTCGTGGAGTACGCTTTAGCTGGCTATCAGACACCTGGCGGGCAGCAGCACTTCCGGAGGTAGCTGCTGTATCCAAAGATCAACTGTTGGCTTATCTAGGACCTACCATTGCCCAAACCACGTCACCCAAATCAAAGCTAAAACGAGATCAAAGGATCATAGATAGGTCTGATATACAGCCGCTACTGTTTAACCTCAGTGATACCGAATGACAGGACTTTAACAAGCGTTATGGAAAAACTATTTCTGGTGCACTATGGTGAGATTGGACTAAAACGCGGGAACCGCTCGTATTTTGAAAAGAAACTCGCTCAGAATATAAAGCTGGCATTGAAGGGCATGGGATGTGCAGAGGTGCGGCGAATATACGGACGGATTTTAGTGATGTTGCATCCCGACGCGGATGTCGCAGCGATTCATGAGCAGTTACGCAAAGTGATGGGAATAGCCCATTTTGAACTCGTTTTGGCAGTAGAACAAACCCTTGATGCTATTCAAGATGCCGCATTGGAACTCGTTAAAGACCAACAGTTCAAGACGCTTAAAGTTGAAACGAAACGGGCAAACAAACGTTTTCCTCTGACCTCGCCTGAGATTAGCGCGAGGGTGGGAGCAACCCTACTCGGCGCAACAGGGGCATCAGCGGATATGCACACCCCTGACCTGCGGTGCAACATTGAAATTGTCGATGAAGCAGCGTACGTCTATGTGGAAAAAATCCGAGGCGTGGGCGGTCTGCCCGTTGGGGCAAGCGGGAAAGTTCTCGTCATGCTCTCTGGTGGAATTGATTCACCGGTTGCCGCTTGGCGGATGATGAAACGTGGCGTTAAGGCACTCTTTGTTCACTTTTATAGCTATCCATACACCGACAAGGCATCCCTTGAGAAGGTGGAAGAACTCGTCTCGATTTTGGCGGCTTGGAATTATCGAACACTGATCTACCTTGTTCCATTCGCCGAGGTACAGCGCGAAATTGTTACGCAAACTCCTGCCCCATATCGGGTTATCCTTTATAGGAGAATGATGGTGCGCATCGCACAGCAGATTGCAGCAGCTGCAAAGGCGGAGTGCCTCGTTACCGGGGAAAGTCTTGGACAGGTCGCGTCACAAACGTTGGGTAACCTTCGCGTAATTGAGGATGTTGCAGAGATCCCGATTTTGCGCCCCTTAATTGGCGACGATAAAGCGGAGATTATGGACTTGGCTGAGAAGATTAGGACATTTGAGATTTCGACCCTACCACATGATGACTGTTGTTCGCTCTTCGTCCCTGATCACCCAACGACTAATGCATCGCTTGAAGCCGTTCAAGAGGCAGAGGCAGCACTGGACGTTGATACGCTTACAAAGTTAGCGGTGGAATCCGTCGAGAAGAAGATAATTGATAATTGACGGCACTGAATGCTGACCGTGTCCTGTTCTATTCGATCTCCGTGAGAACGGCTTTTAGTCGTTCCGGGAAGTTGGTCAAAATCCCATCAACGCCAATGTCGATGTACTCCCGCATATCTTCAGGCGTGTCCGCGTAGAAGACGTGCACAATTCTGCCTGCGTCATGTGCCTTTTGCACAAAGTCCCGAGTGGTGATGTCCCGTCCCGGCTGCATTGTCCGAAGCCCCATCTCTACCGATTTTCGGATGTATTCCTCGGGTGTACGATTTGCACGAAAGATACGGCACTCGATCCGGGAGTCAATCTCAGCAAAAATTCCAACGCTCGCATCGCTGCACGTTAGGATAGACGCCTCCACCATTTGAAAATTGTCTAATGCCTTTGCGACCTTGCGCTCATAGTGTCCATCTGGATTGCCGCCTTCCTTAAGATGGACATTGAGCTCAACTTTTCCCTGCACAAGGTCTAACGCTTCCTCCCATGTCGGCACACGTTCTCCTCTAAACTGTTCACCAAGCACCCTTCCGGCGTCCAGAGCCTTGATTTCAGCGAGTGTGAGTTCTGCAATTGCACCCGTACCGTCCGTTGTTCGATCTACAGTTGCGTCATGCATGATGATCAGGTGATCATCCTTTGTCAAATAGAGGTCCAACTCAATCTCATCAACGCCGATTTCCAAGGCTTTCTGGAAGGCGAGTAACGTATTTTCTGGGTAGTTTCCGGAAGCCCCCCGATGGGCAACATTCGTGACCATTTTTATCCCTCTTGAACTAACAATGAAAACCTGCTAAAGTAAGCAAATATCTTTCTACTATCAGACATATAGTGGATCTTAGAATTAATGAGACACTCCAAACCGGTGCGGTTAGAAAACGCGCCTACCGTTCTCCCGTTTGGTAGGCACTGTTTCCAACAGTGCCGATGCGATGCGGTTGGAAACCGCATCTACCGGGGCGAAAGTGTTTATTTATTTTTAGAATTCACCATAGTTAGCAATGTAACACAAGCAAGATCCCCCGTCAATGCAAAAATAGGTGTGTAAGAAACAGACAGATACTGATTAACACGGAAGGAAGCTTTATGGATGAAGCACGCTTGAAATCAATCTTGGAAGGGTTTCGCGAACGAAAGATTCTGGTCGTCGGCGATTTTTACCTTGACGCATATTGGATAGTCGATAAAACGAAATCAACCCTGTCGTTAGAGACCCCTTGGCATACAAACCCTGTCATAGAACAACGCTACAGTCCTGGCGCTGCCGGAACCGTGACTAACAACTTGGCATCGTTAGAAGTGGGAGAAATTTACACGTTGGGCGTGATTGGTGAAGATGGATTTGGCAGCTCTATGCTGGAGTGCTTGGCAGCCAACGGTTGTATCACAGATTTCATGATTACCGCTGCGGACAGGGTCACCCCGACCTATCTCAAACCCATCCACCGTGGATATGAAGGGGTTGAGACGGAGGGTCCTCGATTTGATATAGAGAACCAATCTAGGATGCCCTCTCAGGTAGAGCATAAGTTACTTCGTGCTCTGCGCGAGTGTGTGATGGAGGTGGAGGGAATCATTGTGGGTGATCAGATGCCGCATAATAATTGGGGAGTTGTCACAGATCGGGTGCGTGCGGAAATATGCCAACTCGCAGTGGAGTTTCCCGATAAGCTGTTTTTTGTTGATTCCCGGACACGGATAGGACAATACCATTATGTCACTATCAAACCGAACCGATTTGAAGCGAAACGGGCGGTTGATCCGGATTGGACTGGCGGAGAAGTTGATATAGAAGAGGCAAAGCGATGCGGACAAATCTTAACGGAACAGACCGAGAAGCCACTTTTTGTCACTGTTGGTCAGGAGGGCATCTTGGTATTCCACGATGGACGTATCGAGCATGTACAGGGTGTTTCGCTTGATGCAGACACAGATCCAGTCGGAGCAGGGGACAGTGTTTCTGCTGCGGTTGCGACGACGCTCTGCGGCGGCTCTGGCTATTTTGAAGCAGCACAGGTCGGAAACCTGGTCGCATCGATTACCGTTACTAAAATTGGAACAACAGGCACCGCTTCACACACCGAAGTGATTGATAGATTTGGAGAAATTTCATTTTAGCAGAAGTCTCCCCTTGAATAGTGCTTCAGGAAATGATATACTTATTTTATGTATAGTGTTTTGTAAAAGGCAGCGTTTTGGATTTTTTACGTATGTCGATGTAAGTGAACCCAGCGGACGAAAGCAGGGATTTTCGGATCACACACGAAGGAGATAGGGATGCGGGAGACAATCAGTGTAAGAGGAGCGAGAGAGAACAATCTGCAGAACCTCAACATCGAAATCCCTCGAAATAAACTGATCGTAGTGACAGGTCTTAGCGGATCGGGGAAATCATCACTTGCCTTTGAAACGGTTTATGCTGAGGGGCAGCGTCGTTTCTTGGAATCAATGTCTACCTATGCCAAACGTTTTGTGGCACAATTAAAAAAACCAGATGTCGATTTTGTCGATGGATTGTCCCCTGTCGTTTCGATTGAGCAGAAGACAATCACCATGAATCCGCGCTCGACCGTAGGAACAATGACAGATCTTTACGATTATATGCGGATGTTGTTCGCCACGATTGGGATTTCTCATTGCCCCTATTGCAGCGCCGAAGTTCCAACCCGAACTCCCTACCAGTTGATGGAGCATATCCTATCATTACCTGAAGGGACCGAACTCGAAATCTATGCCCCGGTTTTCAAGATTTACGGCGAAGATTACCCCTATCTGTTTGATGATGTTCGCTTGAAAGGGTGCCGCCGGGTTCGGATCGATGGTGATCTACACGACCTCAGCGAAGAAATTGAGATGGACGAACAGCGCGAATATGACATTCAAGCTATCGTTGACCGGTTTGTTATCAAACCAGATATTGACAAACAGATCCTTGCTGCCCTTGACCACGCCATGCTGGTTGGTGAAGGCTTCATGAGTTTCCACATCCTGAGTTCGGATGTAGCTCAGAATGAGATCGACGCGTTTTACACAGATTTTGGCTGTCCTGAACATCGCATCGTTATGGGAGAACTGGGACCGCACCACCTCACCTTTAACGAACCGACTGGTGCTTGCGTTACTTGCTCTGGATTGGGCACGTACCTCCAGGTTCACCCTAACCTGCTCGTCCCGGATAAGACCAGAAGCATCGGCGAGGGGGCATTTGTAAAACAGGCATTCAATTACGACCCAGACCGTTGGGATGGTCGGATGATGTATAGCCTTGCACAACATTATGACTTCAGCCTTGACGCACCTTTCAAAGATCTTCCCGATGACGTTATCGATCTCGTATTCTACGGGACGAGAGGGGAGAAGATTACGATCGTCATGCCGGACGGTGCGAAGCAGGCGACGCACCATCATGTTGGCAGAGAATTTCAGTTTGACGGGATTATCAACCGGATCGATCGACATTATCGACATTATCGCAAGCGAGGTGAAGCGCATTCAGGCATGGAGGAATATCTGCGGAAGGTGATGGTTGAGCACACCTGTCCCGATTGTGACGGTAGTAAGCTTAAGAAGCAACGCCTGCTTGTCACCATTAATGATAAGCACATCCATGAGTTGGGCGATGTGCACCTTGAAGAGTTGAAAGTTTTTCTGGAGGGAATCAAGTCGATTCCAGAGCAGAAAAAAGAAGCCGGAACACGGGTGATTAAAGAGCTTACCACCCGGATTGAACTCTTGCTCGGAATCGGTTTGGACTACCTCAACCTAAACCGACGCTCAGCCACGCTTTCCGGTGGGGAGTCGCAGCGGATTCGCCTCTCAACACAGATCGGTTCCGGTCTGATGGGTATGCTATATGTATTAGATGAACCGACGATTGGACTCCATCCAAAAGATAACACGAAAATGCTAAAAACGTTGAGACAGCTGCGAGATATTGGAAACAGTGTCATTGTGGTGGAACATGACGAAGCCACAATCCGCGCCGCAGATCACATTATTGAATTGGGTCCCGGTCCCGGAGTTCACGGCGGTAGGATAGTTGCAGAAGGCCCTGCTGATACGGTGTTGAAAAATCCTGTATCGTTAACCGGACAGTATATGAGTGGTGCACAGAGCATCAAAATCCCGGAAGACCGGCGTGAAACGAACGGTGCTTCGCTCATTATACGTGGGGCACGAGAGAACAATCTTAGAGACATTAATGTGGAGATTCCTCTTGGTCTCTTTATCTGTATCACAGGAGCATCGGGATCGGGCAAGAGTACATTGATCAACGAGATTCTGTACAAGAAACTCTATTCAATCTTCCATGATAGCCGCGTCTTGTCGGGGAGTCACGACAACCTTGAGGGCTATGAATATATCAGTGACGTAATCAACATCGATCAATCGCCGATTGGGCGCTCCCCACGCTCCAATCCGGCGACCTACATAGGGTTTTACGATAACATCCGAAAGCTCTTTGCAAGCACCCCTGAATCGGAAGCACGCGGCTATACCGCTTCTCGATTTAGTTTTAACGTCAAAGGTGGACGATGCGAGGAATGCGGCGGCGAAGGTCAAATCACGACCAAATTACACTTTATGCCCGATGTAGAGGTGCCTTGTCCCGCTTGCAAGGGGGCGCGATACAACGACGAAACCCTTGAGGTTACCTACAACGGGAAAAATATTGCGGAAGTGTTGGAGATGTCAATCGAGGAAGGGGTTGATTTCTTTGCAAATCAGCGTCTCATCCATCACAAACTTGGCGTCCTCAACGATTTAGGTATGGGCTATTTACAGATAGGACACCCAGCACCGATACTTTCAGGTGGGGAGGCGCAACGGGTGAAGTTGGCGAACGAACTTGGCAAAATCAAACGAGGCAAGCATAACCTCTACATCCTTGATGAACCTACCACCGGACTACATATCGCCGACATTCAGAAGCTGTTGGATAGTTTGAATCAGTTAGTCGATTCGGGGCACACGGTGTTAGTGATCGAACACCATCTCGATGTGATTAAGACCGCCGACCATATCATCGATCTTGGTCCAGAAGGTGGACATCGCGGTGGAGCGATTATCGCGGAAGGAGTGCCAGAGGTGGTTGCTCAAAACCCCGATTCGTATACCGGACAGTTTCTCAAGCCGTATCTTACCCCATGAGCAAGAGGTAATCGATGCCTACGAATCAACTCTACTATGGTGACAATTTAGATATTTTGCGGGCCCACATCCCTGACGAAAGTGTCGATCTGATTTACATTGATCCGCCGTTCAACTCGAACCAAGCGTACAACGTGATTTTCAGTGAAGCGGATGGCTCGTCGTCGCAAGCGCAGATCCAAGCGTTCGAAGATACATGGCGCTGGGGTGAAACCACTGAGCAGGCGTATCATGAGTTGATAGGGACTGCGCCACATCTTTTAGTGGAAACAATCAAGAGTTTTCGTGGCTTCCTTACAGAGACGAACTTGATGGCATACCTTGTGATGATGGCGTTGCGGTTGGTGGAACTCCACCGCGTCCTGAAGCCGACGGGGAGCTTTTATCTCCATTGCGATCCGACGGCATCGCATTATCTGAAGATTATCTTGGATCAGATTTTTGGTGTTGAGAATTTTCAGAATGAGATAGTGTGGGAAAGAACCAATGCCCATAACATGAAGGCAAGGTACTACTCTAAAATCCATGACTTACTTCTGTTTTATTCTAAAAGCGATAGTTATACTTGGAATAAACAATACATCGAATATTCGGACGCACAGTTATCTCGCTATAAGACGGATGAAAATGGGCGTTTGTACACAGGGCGAGACTTAACCATGTCAACAATAATGGAAAGCCGTAGCTTCGAATGGAGAGGGGCACAACCTCCTACTCATCGAAGCTGGGGAGCATCGTTAGCACAGTTGGAGGAATGGTATGCGGCAGGACGCATACTACTGAAAAAAGATGGAACCCCGCGACTCGACGGGTTAAAAGTGTATCTTGACGAGCTTCCGGGAAAACAGGTGCCTTCAATTTGGAATGATATTCCACGAATTGGAAACACCAGCAAAGAACGCCTTGGTTATCCCACACAGAAACCCCTTGCATTACTAGAGCGTGTCATCAAGACATCGTCTAATGAAGGTGATGTAGTGCTTGACGCCTTTGCTGGTTGCGGTACAACGATTGAAGCAGCTGCGACATTAAATCGTCAATGGATTGGAATTGATATTACACACCTTGCCATCGCCTTACTGAAATATCGCCTCGCCGATGCCTTCGGTGACGATGTGGCATACGAAATTATCGGTGAGCCAAAGGACGCAGCCAGCGCGAAGGCTTTAGCGGCTCAGGATCGGTATCAATTCCAGTGGTGGGCGTTGAGTCTGATTCGGGCAAGACCGTATCAGGGCAAAAAGAAGGGAGCGGACGAGGGTGTAGACGGGGTAATCTATTATGAGGACGTTGACCCAGACAAGCCAAAAAAGACGCTGACCCAGAAAATTGTCGTTCAGGTCAAAAGTGGGAAGGTCTCTGTCAAGGACATACGAGAACTGAAATCGGTTGTTGATAGCCAAGATGCTGTGATTGGTGTCTTTATCACGCTGAATCGACCGACTCAGCCGATGGTTAAGGAAGCGGCAGCAGCGGGGCGTTTTCAATGGCTTCATGTCTCCCACACGACATATCCAAAGATTCAGATTCGGACGATTGATGAACTGCTTGCGGGGAACGGTATCGAATATCCACAGACGCCTATTGATGTCACATTCCGCAGGGCAGAGCGGGCAGCTCCCCAAAACCAGCAGCTTGAGATAGAGGTGAACCAATGAAAGCAATTCTCACATTCGGGGGCAGGGAATCTGAAACGATAAGGAAGAAAATGAGTAGTAAGGAACAACGATCGTTGTTCCCTACATCCGCTTCACCTCGTAAGTCCTAGTTGTAAAAGATTGGACTTTACGAAAGGGTTCATGTAAAAACAGAGTGCAATTACGGTGAAAGCGTTAAGGGCGGGGCAAGTTGCTTTGAATCCCGCCTGTCCCGATTCATCGGGGATTTATCGGGGAGGCCCCGCCCCGATAGATCGGGATGCAAGCACCTACGATTTTTCAGGCAAGTGGGTGCTGTTGCACTAATTCTTAACATGAGCGTACGAAGGATAGGTCTCACTCAAAGGTGCGGTAATTCAGAAACGTCTTGTCATTTCCCCGAATTACGACCTCCTCCAACCTATCCGTTTTAACTTGCCGTTTGGTACGGTCAGAGAATGAAAGTTTGATATTGTGCGTGCCGGCTGGTAAACGCATGCGTACAAGAAAAATCTGGTTCGGCAGGGTTTGCCATGAACGGGTGTCTGCGCTTTCAGTGACAACATTCAGCAAGTTGACAAGCCTGCCAACCACTTCCCCCTCCTGATTCGCACGCCGAAAACCGAGATACTTCAACACACCACGCACAACTGTGCGGAGCATAATCGTCGGCAGCTCGGATTCAAACGTTTTCATCGCTGCGGCTTCGATATCCTCAACCAAGATCCCAGAGGCACCCCCATACGCTGTATTTGCGTCAATACCGACGATTCTTGGACGATTTGAACGGTAGGCGGGAATTGCGACGCGCAAGAGGTATTCGATTTCGACTTCTTTATACTGTCGGTTACGTCTGCGTATCAATGTCCGCCCATATTCCCGAACCGCTTTTTCATCTCGATCGGCGTCCTCTTGGACAATAGGATCGACCTTGAGAATGGGAAAAACGATGTTTTCCTCAATTTTGGGGGGCACGAAACCCGTTTCGTAGAGTAGGATAAGTTCACCTGAATCGGGAATGTTCTCCGGCGGTTCGCCGTAAGTTGCCGCGTATCGCTCAAATTCTTCTTGGAAACCTAACTTCCCGGCGAGGCGTACCAGAGATTCCCCCACATCCTGTGGAAAAGGAATCCCCAGCGCTTCCTCATACTGTCTATACGCCCTTTCCGCCCATCGATAAGCGATGAAGGCATCGTTCCAATCCCCTGCCCATTCGTAGAGGATACCCGATAGATACGCGATGAAAGCGGCGCCGACAAATTCGTAATTCTCATCGGCATCGGCGTAGAACTGCAGCAGCCTACTCGCTTTCCGACATTCAACAAGTGCGTCGTCCGGCATGTTCAAATAGACGTAATTGAATGCACGGTAGTAATGTATCAGTAGCCGTTCATACTGGGACCCGGCGTAGGATCGAAGGTTGTCTGAAGTGACTAGTGAGACAGCTTCCCGCGAGATGCTTTTGGTATACAGGTCGTCCGAGGTAATCTCAGCGATTTCAAACGTGCGGTTGCTCTCATCGAATTGGTCCCCGTAGTGAGTAACCAGCCCCCGTTCAAAGAGGTACGGTAGTTTGGCTTCTCCCTTACCATCTGCATCCAGTTCAATCAGCGCGGCATCAAAATCGCCCTGTTCAAAAGCGAGTCGCACCTCTTCCATGCTATAGGGACTACACCCAAGACTCAGGCATAGCAGTGCCAAGAACGGCAGGATTTTCACAGTGTGCATGGCTTGATCTTTCTAAAAAGCTGCTCGCTTCCGTTCGATGAATTTCTTAATTTTCTTTTGACCAAGCCATATTTTTTCATTGGTTTCGATGTTGGTCAAGGTCAGATCGGTTTGATAGAACGTAACCTGCTTCCCACCTTCACGGTCTTCGATTGTGTTGATCTGTCCTGTCATCATGTAGTCCGCGCCCAACTCTTGCCCCATTGCCTTGACCGTTTCGAGGCTGGCAAACTTGCTCTGATCTCCCTTCTCATCGCGCAGTTCGCCCCGCTCGGTGGCACTGGCAACGACGGAGACCAAACCGGAATTGATGAACGCCCGTTCAATGTCGCTGACAAACGTAGGAATTGCGATATGCTCCGTGCTGCGGTTGCGGATCGCACCGACGATGACAACCGGCTTTTTGCCTTGGGCACCGGTCATGTGTCGTGCAATCCACTGGTGATTGAGACAATCCGCAATCATCGCCTCAGAGACTTGGCGAGAGTCGGTGTCATTCCACCGTCCGGATAGATCGATGGTTGTGTCGACTTCGATGCGCTCGACTGTTTTTTTTGAACCGCATCCTGCAAGGATGATGAACAGAATGCAGCTGATTGGGATGATTACCTGTTTCATGATTCCTCCTAATTTTTGAAAGTGTATAGATTATGTTGAGGTTTTAACCTAACTAGATAAGATTTGATACGAATCGTTACCAAACAAAGTTTACATAACAACTTAACTACGAGCAATTTAGATGCCACAGTTATCTCGAATCATACATAACGTATTGTATCAATAACCGAGTTTTTCGGCAAACGCTTTCTTAAGCCGATTTTGAGGGTATTTTGACATGAGTTATGATTTCAAAGAGAACCTCGTGATCACAAAGCAATTGTCGAAACTCTGCTACACCGCCGTCGCAAAAATGCCACACCACTACTTAAAATGGGAGATCAAGTTCGATTGGGTAAATTGAGTAATCAACGGTGTAGGATTATACCATACGTTTATCGGGAAGTCTATAATTTCAGAAACCAAATAGGGCTATTTAGTTTTCCGTTTTTTGACCGATTTTGAAATGACCCGAACCGTAGGCGGGGCATCTTGCCCCGCCGTAGCCTCAACCAAGAGATTGAGCTACGGGAGAATTAAATGACCCTAGAAACGAAAGGAGTATCGGATTCGGAGGGAGTGTATCATTTGGGTTTCGTAACGAAAGTCATCGTCGTCTGAAATTGATTGCCAGCCCCATCTTTAACATCGATTTCAATCCTGTAGGTCGTCTCGTTGACCAGTTCCTGCCCTGCAACTGCGGTCAAGGTTGCTCTCTGGCCGGCCACGGTTGCAACCCAGTTGAGATCAACACCCGCTTCATCGGCCAGTTTAATGGTGCCTGTGACAGCATGATTGAAATCAAACCGGAACCCAGCCGCATTGATTGGTCCAGGATCAACATCTGCGTCCCCATCTGCCACTGTACCACTCGTAATTTCGGGGGGCACAGGGTCAACATCTGCAGCTTCATAAGGACCACTTGTTGCAAAACCCCCTGAACCATCTCGGTTTGTCCATTTGATTGTCAGAGTTACAGATCCATAGGGTAAAATAGGCTGTGCACTCCACTCCCAATTGATCCCTGAACCCGAAGCAGGTGTGTCGTTGACTGTCACTGCTATGACCCCCTCATTAAACGTCAGAGTGAATTGTGTGTTGCGTGGAATAAGAACTGCATCAGTGCTTGCACGGGGTGGTGGATCCACCACAACCTCTGTCGCAGGCGGTCCAACGTCATTTTCTAGTGGATCCACCACAACCTCTGTGGCAGGCGGTCCAACGTCATTTTCTAATTGCGGCGAATCTGTAACCTCTTCAGGTAGATTATCACTACAACTGCTGATTATACAAATAGTAAGCAGCCCAAATAGAATTAGGAGGCTTGTCCTTAAAAGTCTGTGCATTGTGTTAATCCTTTCTTAAAGAGGATATATCACTTGGGTTTGGTAACAAAAGTAATCGTCAACTGAAGTGCGTTGCCAGCACCATCTTGGACATCAATTTCAATCTTGTAGGTTGTCCCATTGACAAGTTCCCGTCCTGCAACTGCGGTCAACGTTGCTGTTTGACCAGCCACATTTGCAATCCAGTTGAGATCTGCACCCGCCTCATCGGTCAGCCGAACGGTTCCCGTGATGCGTTCGTCGAAATCAAACCGGAAACCGCCCGCATTGATAGGCGCGGGGTTAACATCTGCCTCCCCATCTGCCACTGTGCCAACCGTTATTATGGGAGGTTCTCCGCCTCCCCATGCAACTTCATAAGGACCTGCTTTTGCAAAAGCCCTAGAGCCATTTCGGTTTGTCCACATGATTTTCAGAGTTACAGATCCAGAGGGTAAATAAGGCTGCGCGCTCCATCTCCAATTGAGACCCGAACCTGTAGCGGCTGTACCGTTGACTGTCACCGCTACAACTTCCTCATTAAACGTCAGCGTGAATTTTGTGTTGGGTAAAATATAGCCTCCTGATGCTGGATCTATCACGATCTTTATTGTAGGGGATGGTGGAACATCATTTTCTAATTGCGGAGAATCTGTAACCTCTTCGGATGAATCATCACCACAACTGTTGATTATACAAATAGTAAGCAGCCCAAACAGAATTAGGAGGCTTGTCCTTAAAAGTCTGTGCATTGTGTTAATCCTTTCTTAAAGCGGATATATCACTCGGGTTTGGTAACGAAAGTAATTGTTGCTCTAAATCGATTACCTCCGCCATCTTGGACATCAATTTCAACCTTGTAGACTGTGTTATTGGCAAGTTCCTGTCCTGCAACCGGAGTGAGTGCTGCTGTCTGATCATCGACGGTTCCAGTCCAGTTGAGGTCAGCACACGCCTCGTCAGTCAGCTTGATGGCTCCTGTGACGGGTTCGTTGAAAACAAACAGCAAACCGCTTGCATTGATTGGTGCAGGGTTGACATCGGCCTCCCCATTTCTCACTGTACCATGCGTAATTGCGGGAGATTCTAGCGCATCCGGACCTGCCAGCACTACATAGGGCCCAATCGTTGTAGCACCACGGGAGCCGTCACGGTTTATCCACTCGATATTTAGCTGTGCTGTTCCCACCTCTAAACCCGGCATCACCATCCAATAGCGTCCTGCACCGGTAGCGGGTATATTATTGACGTTGACCGCCGCTACACCAACATAAAGGTCCAACACGAATTGTGTATGTGGAAAAACAGGAAGGCAGATACCTGGATACACCTTGACCGTATGCGCTCTCGGTATAGAATCAGCATGATCAACATCCTTAGTGGGAACATCATCGGCACAACCGCTGATTATACAAATAATAAACATCCCAAACGTGATTAGAATGCCTGCCCTTAAAAGTCTGTGCATTGTTTTAGTCCTTTCTTAAACAGGATATATCACTTGGGTTTGGTAACGAAAGTAATTGTTGCTCTAAATCGATTACCTCCGCCATCTTGGACATCAATTTCAACCTTGTAGACTGTGTTATTGGCAAGTTCCTGTCCTGCAACCGGAGTGAGTGCTGCTGTCCGATCATCGACGGTTCCAGTCCAGTTGAGGTCAGCACACGCCTCGTCAGTCAGCTTGATGGCTCCTATGACGGGTTCGTCGAAAAAAAACAGCAAACCACTTGCATTGATTGGTGCAGGGTTGACATCGGCCTCCCCATTTCTCACTGTACCATGCGTAATTGCGGGAGATTCTAGCGCATCCGGACCTGCCACAACTACATAGGGGCCAATCGTTGTAGCGCGACGGGTGGCGTCCCGGTTGAACCACTCGATATTTAGCCATGCTGTTCCCACCTCTAAACCCGGCATCACCATCCAATTGCGTCCTGCACCTGTAGCGGGTGTATCATTGACCATCACAGCCGTGATACCTTCATCAAAGCTCAACGTGAATTCTGTATCTGGAAAAACACGAAGGCAGGGATCTGGATCTGGATGCACCTTGACCGTATGCGCTCTCGGTACAGAATGATCATGATCAACATCAGCCTCCTCTAATGGTGGAAGAGCCACAACATCCTCAGTAGGAGCATCATCGGCACAACCGCTGATTATACAGATAATGAGCAGCCCAAATGTGATTAGAATGCCCGCTCCTAAAAATTTTTGCATCGTTTTAGTCCTTTCTTAAAGAGGATATATCACTTGGGCTTGGTGACGAAATTAATCGTCGCTTGAGTTTTATTGCCAGCACCATCTTTGACATCAATTTCAATCTTGTAGGTCGTCTCGTTGACCATTTCCTGTCCTGCAACTGCGGTCAGCGTTGCTGTTTGCCCCACCACGTTTCCAATCCAGTTGAGATCAACACCCGCTTCATCAGTCAGCTTAATGGTGCCTGTGATGGGTTCGTCGAAGTCATATCGGAGACCCCCAGCATTGATTAAAGCAGGGTCGACATCTACGTCCCCATGCCACACTGTACCACTTGTAATTACAGGAGGCTCCCCACTATTATATACAACTGCATAAGGACCAACTGTGCTATAGCCCTTTGAACCGTCTCGGTTTATCCACTCGATAGTCAAGAATTCTGCCTTCCCATACGGCACATGGTCGGAATCCACCCTCCAATCAAGCCCCGAGCCCGTCGCCGATCTACCATTGACCTCCACCGACATAACTTCATCACTAAACTGTAATTTCAGTTCCACTCCACGGTTGAAATATGCGATGGTGCGTGATGCCGGATCTACCACGACTGTTACAGGCTTTAAGACAGTGACGGTAATCGTTTCAGATCCGGCAAGGAAATTCTCCTGATTTCTCCATTCAATGGTGATCGTGTTATCAGTGCCGGGAATTAGGTTAGGCAAATCGGCAACTTTCACAATAGCAGTGCTGTCTTGGATTAAAGCCAATTTTCCATTCACATAAACGGATTTGGGAAAACCATCGAAGATTATCGTGAGTTCTCCAGTTGGTGAAACTATCCCTCCATCTTCAGGCACGGTGGATAGCAGCCTAATCTCACCAGTCTCAATTGGATCATCATCGGAGCAACCGTTGGTTATACAGATGATAAACAGCCCATAAGTGATTAAAATGGTAGCTCTTAACATTCTGTGCACTGTTTTTTCCTTTCTGTGGAGTTTTCCCACCAATAATTTTCTCTCTATCTCATACCTCTGACCGTGTGAAATTCCAAACAGAGAAAAATCCTCCCAGAGTTTGAACGTCAAGGTTGTTATCGTGGGATATGTTCCTTCTGTTGAAGTTAGTTGCTAACTATCATGCAAAATCTTTAACAAAAAATATACATAGGAGCTGAAAACTCGCTTCGATGATTCGATTCCAATAATCATGTTCACCAGATTGACTAGCAGTCAAATCTCTTACTTTTTCCTTGATTATTTACTTATCATCGCCTATCATCCTCGAAAAATCGAGGCGCAAAGATGTACGAGAAATACAAGATGGTAACGCGTAGGCATACAGGGGGAAGGTACTGAAACGAAACATAGATATGCCACGCACGAATCTGAAGGGAAATAACAGCAATGAACATATCAAACCTTATTGAGCCTCTTCGTCCGTGGCTGGACGAGAAGATTGGGGCAAAGCTGGATCTGATAGGTTCAGATCCGATACCGGTAGTTGAGACTGAGGAAGGCGCACCGAGCCCATTATTCGCGGCAAGGGTCGGCGAGCGGGGCCTTGTCACGGCGGAAAAACAGTGGTTAGAAGCACTTCAACCGATCGTGGCAAACCTGAGCCTGGAGGAGTTGTTTTCCACTTTTGGTGGGTATGAGCTTGCGCGTGTGTTGTTGCCCAACGGTTACGGGGTGTGGGGACCGAGTTGGTTCTACGTTGGTGATGAGAACTGTTTTCGCGATGCGGGGGATGACCGCCCCGTACAGCTGTCTGCGGACGAATTGGCTGAAACGGTTGATCATCGTATTTTCTGGCACTGCTTTGAGGATGAGGCGATGACCGGTTTCGGCATCTTTGAGGACGGCAAATTAGTGTCACTTGCAGCGGTCCGCGCCGAAGATGACCGTGTTTGGGAGATCGGCATTGATACGGCACCGGAGGCCAAAGGACGTGGGTTGGGACGTGCCGTCACGAGTGCAGCGGGACGCTGGATACTGGAAAATAATCGGTTCGTTTTTGCGTCAACCGCCCCTTGGAATGTCCGCTCTGCGCGCACACTTAGATCCGTGGGGCTGCAGTTCATCATGTCGGTGATGATAGGAATGCCCGGCCCGTTTTATGCAGCACCGCAGCCGCTCGGCACGCCATATCCCGGCGCTGAAGTGTATAACTACTATCCCGATTGGGCTATCAACAAAGAGATCAAACCTCCGCTGAGAGATTAAAGATGTTAGCCTCATCTCAAAAGAAAGTGCAAAATGCTAAGCGCGTGAAACGTGATGCGTGAAACGTGATGTGTGAAACGTGAAAACAATTTATTCAGGCGGGGAAACCCCGCCCCTACGGTTTCTGCTGCACAATTTCTTAATATGAGCGAAGGGATTTAGGTGCGTCCCCTCAGATAGGGTGTGGGGTTGTTCTTAACTTCGCGCAGGAGGGTATGGATGTACTGTTGAATACGAAAGAGTCGGCAGTTAGAATTTCCCAACAACCCCTGGTCTAGCGTACCAACTTCGTCCCAAAACGCTCCAAGTAACGGTCTGTCCAGTGCGGGGTAAGGTGTTTCGGGGTCCTGTTTAAGTAACTCATGCCAATAGAGAACTTCCACGAAGTGGATATACGTCGAAGTATTGTAGTCCACGCCGAGCATGAGTAGCTTCCCGTCAGCTTTATACGCCTTCTGCATTGGGGAATGCGTACCGTAAGTTTTCCCCCACGGCTCAATGTCCCACGGTGATTTATACCCCTCACGACTGAGATGCGTACTGACAAACGCTTTCGCATCTTTACCCCGTGCAGCGACTGAATGGGAGTAATGGTCGGATCGGTAGGTGTTGGGCATCTGACGGAAAAACTCGGTGAGCCAGCCGACTGTGGAGGGCGTAGTTTCGATGTTCCATGCCTTCACCCGTAACTCTCTTCCATCTAAGAGATTAAATGACGGCATCAGGATAAGCCCGTCTCGTCCAACGACGTCCTCCAGTGCGCTGACTACGGTTCCTGCGCCCCCTTCGACAGGTCCAAGACTCTTAAAGGAGGAGTGAATAAAGAGTGTATCCCCCAGCTCAACGCCCAAGTTTTTGAGATCATCAGCGAGTGTTTCGCGTGTGTGTGGTGTTTTCATATTAGCCTTAGTAATTGATAGGATTGGAAATATCTATGGGAATTTACGAACAATTTGGAGTAACCCCGATTATCAACGCCTCCGGAGCGGTGACCCGCCTCGGCGGTGCACCGATGCCCGATGCGGTGCTGAACGCGTTTAACGAAGCTGCCCGTGCGTCGGTGCCGCTTGAACAACTTCAGGCAGCTGCCTCCAAAGTTATCTCGGAGGCAACGGGCACGGAAGCCGGTTTGGTCTCCGCCGGTGCTGCATCTGCCCTGACCTTGGGAACCGCTGCAATCTTGACAGGCTATGACTTGGGGCGGATGGAGCGGTTGCCACACTGTGACGGATTTCCTAACGAGTTCGTCGTTGCTCGCGAGCAGCGAAGCGGTTATGATCACGCTGTCCGAGCCGCTGGCGCGCGGTTGGTTGAGGTCGGTTTCAACGAGATCGTTGCAAATGCAGGGGTCCGGCGCACTGAAGCGTGGGAGTATAAAGCGGCTTTTGGACCGAACACCGCAGGCGTCCTTTATGTGTATAGCCCGACCTCCAGACCTCCGCTTGAAGAACTTGTCGATGTCGCACATCGGCATCAACTTCCTGTATTGGTGGATGCAGCAGGTGAACTTCCCCCGCGTAGCAACCTTAAATCGATTGCTGCGACAGGTGCAGATCTGGTAGCGTTCAGCGGGGGGAAATCCATTCGGGGTCCTCAATCCACCGGGATTCTCTGCGGTCGTCGAGACCTGATAGGCGCTGCAGTCGCACAGTTGTTGGATATGGACGATCACTTAGAACTTTGGAATCCACCGGCATCGCTCATCGATAAAACAACGCTCTGTGGCATCCCACGCCACGGTATAGGACGCGGTTTTAAGGTGTCAAAAGAGGAGATTATCGCGTTGCTTGTGGCGTTACAGCTTTTCACCTCTGGAGCTTATGATGAAGAGGTATCGAAAGCACATGCCCGGCTCGATAGGATAGTAGATACGCTAAAAAACTCTCCAGTAACATGCAGTATGCGTGATAAAGGGGATGGTGAAAGCCTCCCACTGTTAGAGATCGCAATTAATGAGGCGGCAGTCGGTCGAGGAGCGATGGAGATCTGCCAAAGTCTTCGAAATGGTGTGCCACCGATTTATGTCAGCCACGGCGGTCTCAGAGAGGGTAAACTCCTGATTAATCCACTACATTTGACCGATGGCAATACCGAAACCCTTGCGGAGCGGATTCGTCAAGAATTAAATCCTTGAAATTAAGACGTTCGTGTCAAGGAAACGTGCAACAGAAATCGAGTTTTTGGCACGTAAGGGCGGGGCAAGTTGCTTTGAATCCCGCCTGCCTGCTCTCGGCTTGTCGGAGTCCCGATTCATCGGGGATTTATCGGGGATGACCCGCCTACCGTTTTATGAAGTAAGATATATTATGCCACGAAAAAACAAGATTCTCAACATCGGTGATAAGGCGCCGTTATTCACATTACCCTCTGTTCAGCGTCAAACCGTAGCTTTAGAGTCCTATCTCGGTCGACAGCCCGTTATCCTCGCCTTCTTCAGAGGAACTTGGTGACCGAACAGCCGTCGCCAGTTAGGAGACCTTCAGCACGCCAGCGATGAATACACAGAATTAGGGGCTGCTGTCCTTAGCATCGTTGGTCAATGGCCCCGTGAAGTGCGTCGGTATGCTGAAACCCATGATATTACCTTTCCATTGCTCACAGATAAGGACCGGGAGGTGATTAAAAGCTACGGAGTGTACCATTGGTTAGGTTTTGATGCGTACAACATCGCTCGGCCCGCGACATTCGTGATCGATAAGAACTTAATTATCCAATTCATGTATGTTGGCTCACATCAGCTTGATCTTGCTAAGCATACGGACATCGTCGCAGCCCTGAAAAGGCTTGAAGCTACCACCAACTGAAGAAAGGATCGGAATGATACTAACTGGACATAGAGGTGCAGCAAAACTTGAACCGGAAAACACACTGCTATCCATGCAGAAAGCGATAGACCTCGGTGTTGATCAGATTGAGATCGATGTGCACCTAACACGCGATCAACACTTGGTGGTTATCCACGATACCACAGTAGATCGGACAACAGATGGCGAAGGGGCAGTCGCTGACTTCACTTTGGCAGAAGCGAAGCAGTTGGATGCGGGCAAGGGAGAACGCATTCCGACACTACAGGAGGTAATAGACTTAGTGCGCGGGAAAGTGATTCTTCAGATTGAACTGAAAGGTCCCGACACCGCTGAACCGGTCATCGAAACCGTTGACAGAAACAGCATGGAAAACGAGGTACTTCTTACTTCATTTGTCCATGACCGGCTTCGGGAAGCGCGTCAGCTTAACCCGAACTTGAGGTTAGGAGCCTTGTGGGCGGATCCGCCACCCGATGCGTGTGAACAGGCAATCGATATGGGGGCGGAGGCGATACATATCCAACATCTTAACATTGACTCTCAACTTGTCGAGAAAGCACATGCACACGGGCTCAAGATCCGCGCATGGAATCCCGACACTGTTGAGGAGATACAGCGTGTCATCGATCTGGGAGTTGACGCCATCGGCTCGAATCGTCCAGATCTGTTAATGGCAGCTGGGAGGACATGATTCTCACCGCTCGATGTGAGAAGATTAATTCCCTAGGTATGTCAAAGCTGGAGGTAGGAGGTACGCAACAGAGCTCTAACCCGGTCCCACTGTCCTAGCGACGCAGCCCGCATAGCCATGAAAGTGGGAATTAGGCTAAGATGTTCATCGGACAATTTGCAAATTTCTCGATACCCCTCAAAAAGTGCCTCGAGACGTTGTTGAAAACCGGGTCTTTCCCAAGGTCCCGCTAATATAACAGCCAAATCGTAGAGATAGTATCCAAACCCACAGTCGTCAAAATCAATGGCCGAAACCGCATCAGGCGTGAAGAGTACGTTGCCAAAGCTGAGATCCGAGTGTATCAGTCCAAATCGTTCAGGGCTTTTCCCCAAATGTTGTTCGACTTCATGTAATTGCTTATGCAGCGTTTGCAGATGTCCCCGCACGTTCTCTGGGAGTTGACTACTCGATACGCTATCAGACTCTAGCACACTGTTAGCATCGTAAATGGGGCGAGTCAGTTCAACAGGAGGTGCCCAATGTTGGGCGTGATGGTGGAGTTTGGCAACAAGCTGTCCAAGCCGATAGAAGTGATCTGGTGAACGGCGATCTTGAGGAAGTATCTGCCCCTCAAGCCAAGAGAGGACTGTTACCGGATAAGGCTCTGGCACCCCCGCTTGTTCTCCTACTACAATCATTTTCCCGTCGATCGAACGCTGTGGTATCTGCACAGATAGTGTTATCTCGTCCGCAAGCGCCTCAAGCCAACCCAATTCGGATTCTACCGCTGCCTGTGTTTTCGCTCTGTGGATTCGTACAAGGTAGCGCCCTTCATTGCAGTCCAGACGAAACGTTGTGTTTACGAGATGCTGTAGAAAAGTGAGCCGGTACCCGTTGAAACCGAATTCTTCTAAAGCCACATCAGCAAGTTTACGTAATCTATCAATCTGCTCCTTCTCTGGTAAATCCTCAAAATTATTACTGTTTAGGACCATTTCTGCTTCTCTTTGCTCGCATTATTCTTTCACGAACTGACCTTTACCTAACCTCAAGGAACAAGATCTTGACCACAAGATTTGATAATGTGAGGAGGTTCGATTACTTCAGCACATGTAATCCCATCCTCAAGCAAAAATTCAGCAAATTTAGGTCTATTGTGCTTCACGATAAGGTCCCGCGATTGCGATACTGCACAGATCAGGGTGCAGATATTTTTCGGCAGCGGCAGCCACCTGGGCGCGGGTGATGTTCCGATAAATTGATTCATGCTTCTCAAGATAGTCGAGTCCCAATCCGTACAATTCCGCGGTCAGGAGAACTGTGGCAAGACCTCTGTTTGTTTCGAGAGCAAGGGCGAAATTTCCGACAATTAAGTTCTGGGCGTCTGAGAATTCTTCTTCGGTGATACCATCAGATTTCATCAATTCGATTTCGTGCAGGATACTGCTAATGGCTTTATCGACGTTGGCTGGATTGACGCCTGCGCTCGCATGGAAGAGCCCTTCACCCATCGACGGTGTGAAAGAGCTCCAGACGCTATAAGCAAGGCCTTGTATATCGCGCACGCGTCCAAACAAACGCGCAATCCCCGCGCTTCCGCCTAAAACAGCGTTCATCAGATTGGTGGTGTAAAAGTCTGGGTTTGTTCTGGCGATCCCTTTATGTCCCAGCTCAATGTTCGCCTGTGATTTGTCCATCATCGGCTTGACCAAAACCTGCTTTGCACCATATTCTACCGACGGTATGGTGAAGGAGGGTTTTTCACCATTTACCTTCCAATCCCCCATTGCGGCGTCAATTTTTTCGATAACAGCCTGTGTATCCACATCGCCAACAATCGCCAAGATGAGTGAGTCGGGGCGGTAATAGGACGCATGGAAGTCAACGAGTGCCTCCCTCTCGATACGTGTGACCGACTCCTCCGTCCCCTGCACACGCCAATGGTATGGGTGTTCATCGGGGTAGACCGCCTCTCTGAGCAGGCGATCCGCGACGTCATCCGTCTCATCCTCCCACGCCTTTAGCCAACTATGAACCTGATGGCGATATTTTTCGATCTCTTCCTGTGGAAAGTTCGGAGCGCGCAGAATGTCGTTGAGAACGCCCAACACACGATCAAAATCTTTTGACAATAGGCGTCCCTCAATACTTACCGTCTCTGTGCTCCCCAAAGCACTTAAACTCGCACCGACAGACTCGGTCGTCTCGGCGATATCTTCCCACGTTTGGTTTTCGGTGCCTTTTGTCAGCATGTTCGCCACAGCTGCTGCAAGCCCGTAGTAATCATGGGGATCGTACATACTGCCCGCTTTCAGTCTGCCACTGATAGCAACTGTCTGGTTGAAATGATTCTCCTGAACGAGCAGCGTCATGCCGCTGTCAAAAACGTGCCGTGTGGTAAGGGATTGCTGCTTACTCATTTCTTAAGCCCTCCCCAAATCGAAAAAAGGCGGGTTGTCCCGTGTGATGCAGCGCAGGTGGGGCATCTGCGCCCGATGTCCCGCCATGCCCCGGTGGCGTTGGTTGAAAATATCCAACAGTGCGGTTATCTTCAGTTAGATATTTCTGTGCGGTTTCTCGAATTTGCTCACGGGTGACGGACCGAATATTGTCGAGATAGGTATCGAGATATTTGTAGTCGTAGACAGTTGCGTAGTAACCGATCTGTGCTGCTTGATTTGAGACACTGTCAAGAGAAAAGATGAAATGTGCCTCCGTCTGATTGATTGCCTTTTCCAGTTCGGTCTCTGCAAGGAGATCGTTTTGGATACAGTCTATCTGGTCCAACAACCCTCTTTCGAGGGTAACAGGATCAACGCCAACCTGCGCTTCTGCAAACGCCCAAGCGAGTCCGGCATCTGTGGAAAAATCAGGATAGAAATAAGCTGAAGTTGCTAACTGCTTATCAACCAGAGCGCGGTAAAAGCGTGAAGTTTTGCCCATACTCAGCACGGTGCTGATCACTTCCAGTGGATAGAAGTCCGGATGCCCGGCTGCGGGAATATGATAGACGATAGCGACGTAAGAGAGCGTTCCTTCCTTGCGAACTGTAACCCTTCTTTCACCTCGTTGTTCAGGTTCCACGGTTGTTGGATCTGCGATTGGTTCACCGGGGGCAAGCGCCCCGAAGTGGGTTTCAACCTGTTCCATTAGGTCCGCCGTATCGAAATCTCCGACGAGGACAAGGGTTGCATTGTTCGGAACATAACGTTGGCGGTAGTAGTTGTAGAGGTCATCGCGGGTCATCGTTTTGAGGTCTGAGGGCCAACCGATGATACCCCATTGATACGGGTGAGCTTTGTACGCGGTCGCCTGTACCTCCTCCCTCAGCACGAATTGGGGCATATTCTCATACCCTTCGCGTTCCGAAAGGATTACTGTGCGTTCCGCTTCAACTTCCTCCGGATCAAAAACACTGTTCTGCATCCGATCCGATTCCAAGGCAAGCGCGACCGAAATTTTGTCCGCGGGTAGGGTTTCGTAATAGGCGGTATAGTCATTGCTCGTGAACGCATTCCATCTGCCGCCGTTGCCCTCAATAAAGCGTCCGAGCTCCTCTTTGGAAAACTTAGGAGTGCCTTTGAAGAGCATGTGTTCGACCCAATGAGAAACACCTGTAAGTCCGGGACGCTCATTGCGCGAGCCAACTTTGTACCAGATATAACTGCTGGCAACCGGAGCGGCGTGAACCTCTTTGGTTAAAACCTTCAAGCCGTTAATCAGTTGGTGTTCAATGATTTCAGATCGGTTTTCAATCTGTTGGTTCATGATAGCATCCTTTCGCTCACAGCACCGCTATGATTGCTTCTACTACGTAATCCAAGTTCTTGGGCGAAAGACCGGCTACATTCAATCGACCATTGGCGGGCATATAGATGGCAAATTCGTCTCTCAATCTGCCCACGGCTTCTTTGGAAAGCCCGGAATACGAGAACATTCCGTTCTGCTTGTACATGAAGCTGAAATCCACGGAGCTGCCGCCTGCGTTTAAGCCTTCAGCCAGCGCTTTGCGCATCCCAGAGATTCGCTTCCTCATAACCGCCAATTCACTCTCCCACTCCTGCCTGAGCGCGTCAGAGGCGAGCACCGCCGCAATGATGCGCGAGCCGTGTAGCGGGGGGTTAGAGTAGTTGGCACGGATGATTCGCATGACCTGGGACTTCACCCGTTCCGCGATTTCTCCATCAGACGCAACAACATAGAATCCCCCAATCCGCTCGCCGTAGAGGCCAAAGTTTTTGGAATAGGAATTTGCAACGAGCATCTGGTGACCATCGGCGAGGAAGTGACGGACTGCTGTTGCATCTTCATCAATACCGCGTCCAAAACCTTGATAGGCAAAGTCAAACACCGGCAGCAATTCTTGCGACTTGATGGCTGTGGAGATTTCCTTCCAATCCGCTGGTGTGGGGTCGAGTCCAGTTGGGTTGTGGCAGCAGGCGTGAAGCAGAATTGGAGTGCCGCTGGGGATAGATTTAATCGCTTCGACCATACCTGACTTGGTAAATTCCCTGCGTTCCGCATCGTAGTACGGATATAATTCGGCTTTTAACCCCGCTCTTGCGAACACCTGATTGTGGTTTGCCCACGTCGGATCAGGTATGTAGATAACACTGCTTCCGATTTGGGCGAGAAACTCGGCAGCAAGTCTGACGCCGGCAGTTCCACCCGGTGCCTGTGCACCGAAGATATTATCTTGCTCCGCGCCGAATACCAGCTTGATGGAGCGGTTTACATATTCCGGGTTGCCATCTTGAGAGAGGTACTCCTTATCCATCCCCTGCGAGAGGATCTGCTGCTCCGCTTTTCGGACTGCTGTGAGCACAAGTGGTTGAAGGTCGTCAGTCTTGTAGGCACCAATGCTCAAATTTACTTTGTTCGACCGTGGATCCTCCTTGAAAGCCGTGTTAAGCCCTAAGATAGGGTCGGGGGGCGCCATGTCTATTGTGTCGAAAAAATTCATCTTCGCGTACTCCTAAGTTTTCGTGTTTTAGCCAAACTATAGTGGACCTTAGAATTAATGAGACACTCCAAACCGGTGCGGTTTCTAACCGCACCTACCGGAGACGAAAGTGTCTATCTGTTTTTACAATTCACCATAATCAAAAAAAGAGGGTGACAGGAATGGCACGTCTATAGCGTCGTCATCAATTTTCGGAATGCGTTCAATTGCGGCTGAATTACATGAGGTTCAGGCACACGCCCTTCGAGCGCTTCGATGGTCTTCAGTCCGTTACCGGTGATACAGACCACGATGCGCTCATCTCGACTGATATGACCACTTTCGATTAGCTTTTTCGCTGCTGCGAGCGTGACACCGCCCGCCGTTTCAGTGAAGATGCCTTCCGTAGCAGCGAGGAGTTGGATTGCTTCGACAATCTCATCATCGCTTGCATGTTCTCCGTATCCACCCGAATTCCGCACCGTATCCGCAGCATAAATCCCGTCGGCAGGATTACCAATTGCAAGAGATTTGGCAATGGTATCTGGTTTAACAGGCTTAACAAAATTGCTACCCTCTTTGACAGTCGTTGCAATCGGACCACAACCTTCAGCCTGTGCGACGTGGATGCAGGTTTGTGGCTTGTCGATTAACCCCAACATATGGAACTCCTTCAACGCCTTACCCACTTTTGTGATGAGCGACCCCCCCGCTGCGGGCACAATCATGTGATCGGGTGCCTCCCAACCGAGCTGCTCGATGATTTCGTAAGTGAAGGTTTTCGAGCCCTCTGCGTAGAATGGACGGATGTTGATGTTAGCGAACGCCCAAGGGTACACGCCAGCGATCTCGCTACATAGACGGTTGACATCGTCATAGTTTCCTGTGATCCCGACTACCGTTGGCGCGTAAACGAGCGAAGCCACGACTTTCCCCATCTCCAAATCAGCAGGAATAAAGATAAAACAGTTTAGGTTGGCGATGGCTGCGTTTGCTGCCACTGAGTTTGCTAAGTTGCCGGTCGACGCGCACGAAACGGTATCGAACCCAAACTCCTTTGCCTTACTCAGCGCAACCGCAACAACGCGGTCTTTGAAGGACAGGGTCGGATGACATACTGAGTCATCTTTGATATAAAGTGCTTCAACACCGAGGGCTGCCTCCAGATTTTTCGCACGGATCAAAGGGGTGAATCCCGAGTTAATTCCATCGGTCGGCTCACCATCAATTGGCAGCAGATCAGCATACCGCCAGAGGTTTTCTGGACCTTGTTCAATGGATTTCCGTGAGATTGACTTCTGGATCGCCTCGTAGTTATAGTCTACCTCAAGTGGGCCGAAACAGAATTCGCACACATGGAGCGGTTCTTTAGGATACTGTCTCCCACACTCACGACACTTCAATCCCAATACTTTTTCTGTCATGCTCGTCTCCGTTAATTCAAAATATAAGGAAGTTCCGTTAGTAAACAGTCGGTCTATCCTGCGAAGCCGCATCGGCTGACTGTTTGGCTAAAAATGTAGACAATAAAAAAGCCTATTATCACGGCTGTGATAATAGGCAATCCCGCAAAGTATATATGTTAAAATCGATCCCAATCCACGCCTAGAATTGCCTATTCTCACTTTGCCCCGTACGCATGGACACCGCAAAAGCAGCAATGCCCATGCCCGGCATGTACATGGTAATGTTTGCAAAGAGAACAGAATTAGCAATCCGAGAGGAACTGAAGTGAGATCCTTGCATTTTTCTAATTCACCTATCTATGTTATTTGGTAAAAAGACAATTTAATTGTAGCATACTCACTTATCTAAAGGCAAGGGAAAATTGACACCGCTTGGGGTTGAACCCTTACGACTGTGGCGGAAGGTTATCAATCACGACTGGTTCCAGAGCATCGGCAGGGGTGAAACCGAAGACTTGTGCATAAAAGTAGAGTTCTGCTTCAACTGAACGCCGGATATTCTCGCTGCGACGGAATCCGTGCTGTTCGCCTTCGAATGGAACATACGCAACAGGTAACCCTTTCAAGCGCAACGCTTCAACCATCATTTCCGCTTGATTCGGCGGAACGACTTTATCTTCTAACCCCTGAAAGAGAATCAACGGACATGAAAGGCGCTCTGTAAAGTGGATCGGCGAACGTTCTCGGTAACGACCCCGCTCTTTGGGATAAGCTCCAATCAAACTATCCAGATAGCGGGACTCAAACTTGTGTGTGTCCCTTGTCATCGCCTCAAGGTCGCTGATCCCGTAGTAACTGGCACCCGCCTTGAAAACGTCACGAAACGTCAGCGCCGAGAGTGTTGTGTAGCCGCCGGCACTTCCGCCTCGAATAGCCAACCGACTGCCATCCACCGAGCCCTTCTCGACAAGGTATTGTGCTCCGTTCACACAGTCATCTACGTCAACAAGCCCCCACTGACCGTTAAGCCGTTCTCGATAGGCACGACCGTAGCCGCTGCTACCGCCATAATTCACATCCAGAACGGAAATCCCGCGGCTGGTCCAATATTGGATTTCAAGATCGAGTGCAGTCGAAGTCGCTGAGGTCGGACCTCCATGGCTAATGACGAGCAGCGGGGGCAGATCGTCGGCAGGTGCGGCGTAATCCCGATTCCTCGGCGGATAGAAGAAGGCATGGGCACTTAGATCATCCTCGGTGGGAAACTGGATCGCTTGTGGGATTGATAAATATCCGGGATCAATCTCTATCTCGCTCGCTCGGCATACGACCTCGAATCGTCTCGTCGTGAGATCGAACCGAACGATTGAAGCTGGCTCCGTCGCCGAACTCCCGTTGAAAAGGACGCCTGCGGGGGTAGATTGTAGGTTCGCGATCGAGGTGTACGGTGACTCAATCCGTTCAAGCCGGCGTGTTAGGGTATCCAGACTTGCCAGAAGCCAGACACCATCCTGTGTGTAAGTGCAGATAATCTGATCGGCAGAGACGAACGTATAAGTAGACATGCCAAATATCCACTGCGGTCTCCCGAACTCTGCCTCCATCTCGCATAATGGCTCGACGGTCCCGGCTTGGTAACGATAGAGGTTCCACCAACCAGTTCGGTCGGATACAAAGTATAATACCCCATCTGGCGACCATTCGGGCTGAAAAATCGATTCATCAACGCCACCCGCCACCCGTTCAGTGTGACTCAGAGATCCGTCGTCGCCTATCTCGCCTATCCAAAGCTCGGCACCATCCCAAGGCATATTTGGATGGTTCCAAGTCATCCACGCCAACCGAGTACCATCAGGACTCAAGCGCGGTGCGGCATAAAAATCGTTGCCGCTGACAAGTACTTCCCCGTTATCTGTCCCATCCAATCCGATAGCTACCAGCGTATTGACAGCCTCGGCTTCGGAATCGGTATGGTCTTCGCGGACACAGATTAAGCGGTTGCGTTTCGCGTCGAGGACACCATCCGCATAACGCAGATCTCCTTCAGGAGTAAGGGGTTGTGGTGTTGCGCCAGTAGTTTGGCGGTAGAGACGCTGATCTGCAAAGTTTGAGGAGTAGACCACACCATCGCTCACGATGAACGCGGCACCACCGTACTCATGGACTCGTGTGCGTGCATTGAAAGGTGCTGGTATCACATCGGCAGTCTGTTCATCCGGCGTCCATCGAACAATGACATACCGACCACTCTCGTCAGGACGCATCTCAATCCAATAGATATCTTCTCCATCGGCTACGGTTTCTATTATTCTGCGACCTTCGGTTGAAATTAGATCCGCACTAATTGGGGATTCCCATGATCCGTAGGGTGCCACACGGGGTTGTGCCATCAGTATCTCCTTGAATCGTTGTATCTAATGTAGGGAATAATGTAGTAGAAAAACAGTCTGTGGATTCAGTCGAAAAACGTCCTATCTCTTCAAGGCGTTAGTTAGTATAGACCGAACCCTTGTATAAAGTGCTCCTTCTCCACCTGTCTTCTCAGCCCTCTGTGCTGTCTCATATACGCTAAAACCTAACACAAGCAAGAGGACGGTGGCTTGCGTCACCCATGTCAATTTTGAGGGGACTTGTGCAATGATCTGCATCTCCTCAGATCCGGCTTGCAGCATGCCAAAGAGCAGTGCCGAAAAGATAACGCCGATTGGATGAAGTCTCCCAAGCAGTGCAACGGCAATAGCTGTATAGCCGTATCCGGGCGCATTCTGATAGAGTCGATGGGGACTCAAGCCCATTAACTCAATAGTGCCTGCTAGCCCGGCTAACCCGCCACTGATCAACATAGCAATGATGATATTTTGAGATACATTGATTCCTGCGACCCGTGCAGCGACTTGGTTCTGCCCAACGGCGCGGATTTGATAACCGAGAACGGTGCGAAACAGAATCCAATATAGGATAACGGCGAGGATAAGCGCAAAGATGATTCCCAAATGGAATCGGTTGTGCGGGATCCACTCTTTCGGAACTAACCGGGGGAGGATGGCGTTTGATGCAATCCTCTCACTCTGCTGATAAGCGCCCGTCGCCTCTTGTAGCGGTCCCCCATCTATGGAGTAACGAACCAACTCAAGTGCGATGAAGTTGAGCATAATCGTGCTGATAACCTCTTGTACGCCTCGATAGGCTTTGAGGAGCCCCGCGATTATGCCCCAAAATCCCCCAGCAACAAATCCAAGACCAAGAACCAGAGGGATAAAAAGAAATGACGGCAGGTTGGAAATTGACGTGGCTATCCATGTGATGATAAGCGTTCCGATGAGATACTGTCCTTCAGCCCCGATGTTCCAAACACCACACCGAAATGCAAACGCAACAGCCAACCCTGTCAGTAGTAAAGGGCAAGTTTTTACAAAGGTTTCAGTGATTTCTCTAGGTCCTCCCACCGCGCCTTGGTACATGGCGGCAAACGCCTTAATCGGTTGGTAACCGCAGGCAAGCATAATCAGCGCATTGATCACAAGCGCTAAGAGAGTGATAAGGATTGGAAAGAAGATCTGGGTTGATTTGATACGCATGAGGATCGGAAGGAACATAGCGCGCAGGGGAAGAAAATTAGGAAGGAGCGAAAAAAAGGGGACGACCGGTAGTGTGCCAGCCGCCCCTTTTTCAGTTTTGCAACCGCGTTCTGCAGAAACTTAACTGCACGTGAATCTCACTCAACTACCCACGTATCGCCTTCATTGAGGAGCGCATCAAGATCACCGTCTCCCATGCGTTCTTTGGCAGTATTTATCTGCTCCGTCATCATCTCTTCGTAGCAGGGGTGTTCAACGCTACGGAAGATACCGATCGGATGGGGTAATCCGGGAACCTCAGTCATACGGCTAAGGAAGTACGCTAACGTTCGGTCTTCGGTAAACTGATCGTGGGTAATAAGATCTCCGTTGCTATGTGTGCCATCGCTCAAGGAAACAACCTCTGGTTTAAATCCGTTCAAGCAGATCCCCTTGTCACCGTCCTTTCCAAAGACCAAGGGTTCGCCATGTTCTAAAAACACGGTATTCTCAGCTTTTGTCTCCTTCTCGGTGTACGTAAAGAATGCACCGTCGTTGTAAACATTACAGTTCTGGTAGATCTCAATGAATGAGGTGCCTTTGTGGTCAAAAGCAGATTTGATGACACTTCGGAGATGTTCGGGATCTCTGTCGAGTGAACGGGCGACAAAGGTTGCTCCTGACGCAAGCGCCAAGCTGATTGGATTGAAGGGGTTATCGATCGATCCCATTGGGGTTGAGTAGGTTTTCTTGCCCTGCTCGGAAGTCGGAGAATATTGTCCTTTTGTCAAACCGTAGATGCGGTTGTTGAACAGCAGGACATTAATATCAAGATTGCGACGCATCAGGTGAATAAAGTGGTTGCCCCCGATTGACAACGCATCGCCGTCGCCGGTGATTACCCAAACTGATAGATCGGGGTTAGATGCTTTCACGCCCGCAGCAATAGTTGGTGCGCGGCCATGGATGGTATGGAAACCGTAAGTATTCATGTAATACGGAAAACGACTTGAACAGCCTATACCGGAGATAAAGACGAAATCCTCCTTTGGGATGCCTAAGTCTGGCAAAATCCGTTGGGTTTGGGCAAGGATCGAGTAATCCCCACAACCTGGGCACCAGCGCACATCTTGATCGGAGGTAAAATCACCCTTAGTTAGCGTCTGGACAGCAACAGGTATTGGACGGGAGGCCCTTTTTTTCATACATCACCTCTTAACATCTCATCAATTTTAGACTCAATTTCAAATACATGGAATGGTTGTCCCTGAATCTTATTTAGACCGGCGGCATCTACTAGATACTCTGCACGAATTAATAGGCGTAATTGCCCAAGATTCAGTTCAGGAATGAGTACCCTTTTAAAGCCTTGCATAATGTCACCAACTTCTTTCGGAAGCGGGTTGAGATAGCGCAGATGTACATGCGAGACCGACTTGCTTTCTGCCTGCTTATGTTCAACGGCTGTTCGAACGGCACCGAAGGTCCCGCCCCAACTCAACACGAGGAGCTCACCACTTGATTCACCAAATATTTCTGTGGGCGGGAGGTCGTCTGCAATACGTGCGACCTTTTCTGCTCTGAGATGTACCATCTTCTCATGGTTGTCAGGATCATAACTTACGTTTCCGGAGATGTCTGCTTTCTCCAAACCGCCGATCCGATGTTCTAGACCGGGGGTGCCGGGTATCGCCCAAGGACGTGCTAATGTGGTTTCATCTCGTAGATAGGGTTCGAATCCATTTGTGTCGGTCGGAAAATCCACATCAATTGCGGGCAGATCCGATACGTGCGGAATGAGCCAAGGTTCGGCACCAAAGGCAATATAAAGATCCGACATGAAAATAACGGGGGTCATGTATTTGATTGCAATTCGGCAGGCTTCATAGACGGTCTCAAAGCAATCGGATGGACGTGACGCAGCAATCACAGGGAGTGGGGACTCACCATTTCGTCCATAAAACATTTGTAGGAGATCTGCCTGTTCAGTCTTAGTCGGCATGCCTGTAGAGGGACCCGCTCGCTGAATATTGCAGACAACCATTGGCAATTCGGCGATCATAGCGAGATTGATAGCCTCCGCCTTAAGGGCAATCCCAGGCCCGCTACTTCCAGTTGCACCCAACGCCCCACTGAATGCAGCGCCAATTGCAACCCCCACCGCTGCTATTTCATCCTCCATCTGCATCGTTTTGACTCCGAAGTTTCTATATCTTGCCAGTTCATGGAGGATGGTGCTTGCAGGCGTAATTGGGTAACTGCCGTAGACCAACTGTAATCCAGATTTTTGAGACGCAGCAACCAAGCCCAGCGCCGTCGCCATATTCCCTTCAATATTACGATATTTTCCCGGCGCAAACTTGGCGGGTTTGATTTCATAAGAGGTCGCAAATTGCTCCGTAACTTCACAATAAATATTGCCAGCTTTCAACGCGAGGGTATTGGCTTCGATATATTGCGGTTTTGTAGCAAACTTTTCTTTGAGCCATTGAAACGCATAGTCCATCGGGCGGTTATACATCCAACACACCATCCCAAGCGCGTAGAAGTTCTTGCAGCGATCAACTTCACGTTGCGTGAGGCCGGTGTCCTTCAACGCTTCTCTGGTGAGGCGGGTCAGTTCGATCGGGAATACCTGAAACTGTGTCAACGAACCATCTTCAAGCGGATTACTACTGTATCCAGCCAGTCTGAGGTTGCGGGGGGCGAAATTATCTGTATCGACGATAAGGATTCCATTCGGTTTGAGTTTATCAATGTTGACCTTCAGCGCTGCCGGATTCATCGCAACGAGAACATCACAGAGATCACCGGGCGTATGAATCGTCAAACTGGAAAAGCGGAGTTGAAATCCTGAAATCCCAGCCAACGAGCCCGCCGGTGCGCGAATCTCCGCAGGGTAATCTGGCAACGTCGCAACATCATTCCCTGCGATTGCGGAAGCCTCGGTCATTTGCGTTCCAATGCTCTGCGCGCCACCGCCAGAGTCGCTCGCAAACAGAATCGTCGCCTCCTCTATCGATTGTTTCTGTTTTTTCATCCATCTATCCTTCTTTCTATTTATACCTGTCCTCACAAAAGCAGGTCTCACGCTCCTTCACGGGCTTGCATCGCGTCATTATCCGGTTTCGGCGGCAGGGTCAGCACCTCTTGTGGAAAATGTTCGACAAGATAAGAGATTATGTGGCGAATTGACACCATCCCAACTGGCTGATTTTGCTCATTTACGATGGGTATATGTCGGTAACCGCCCTGTGCCATAGACAGTATCGCCATGTCGAGCGAATCTTCTACATACGCGGTCTGGGGATCGGCTTTCATAAATTGCTCGATCGGAATCTGGGTCAAATCACCGACAGTCTTGTTCAGGATTTTTAGCAGCACATCCCGTTCCCCGAAAATCCCTTTGAGAATCCCATCGGATACAATCAGGATTGCACCGACCTTATTGTCGAGCATCCGATCGATTGCCTCTTGTGTGCTTGCACCACTGTCAACCGTGACAGGGGGATGCATCAGAGAGTGCAGCGGCACGTGAATTTCGCCAGGGCTTAAGGTTTTTGACGGCTCATCAGGGTTTTCCTCGTCCATGATAGCCATTTCTTCTTCAACAATTTCTTGGTACAGCACGGTTCATCCCTCCTTACCTCTCTCCAAAAACGCGGCGACATAGTTCGCAATGTCCTTGCTTGATATAACACTAGCGGGATATACACCTTCATCCTCATCGGATTCCCCAACAAGCAAAGGGATATGACGGAAGTGCCCCAGATGCATGAGATTCAAGGCAAATGCCATCGAATCGTTAGGGCGCAGCGATTCCGGCGACGGAGTCATAATATCGTCGACCCGAACCGCGTCGGGATCTTCTCGTACTTCGGCAATGTGCACGAGTAGATCCCGTTCTGTGATGATACCCGTAAGCCGCTCCAGTTCATCAACGACTAACACACACCCGAACCCACCTTTTTGCATCAGGTCGATAACCTCGGAAATAGGTGTGCCCAGCTCCACAGTGCACGGTTGATTGAGGTTCAGTATGCTAATCGGTAAAGATAGAGTTTGTGCGTCCATGGTTTTCTCCTTTCAATCAACGTCTGAATCAATCATGTCCCTTCTGCCAAGCTGGTTAAGTGAGTCAAACGAAAGTAGTGTGCAAATGGTAGCATACGCCCCAACATTTTGCAAGTTGAAACGGAGCAATATAGGAATACATAAACAAACGATCGGCTGTAAACCCACCGGCAATAGAAGATAAGCGACTACTGACATTTAACGATGAATCTTATTAGAAGTTTCTACGTCATCTTCTGATTAGGTTGATAGTTGCAAAAACCATCTGCTTAATAGGTTGGTCAATGAAACAGATAGTGATCCTCGCTGTGATTAGCGAGTTGCCTAGGTGTGCGAGTGATCGCATAGTACCGAAGGTAGAAATCCTTTATGAGTGCGAAGTCAAGTTTACCATATTATGTCTATAAATTCAACAGTTTCGGGCAGTATTACAGACCCACCCGGTCCGTATAACTGCCTAGAAAGATAGGAGAAGCATCTAAAAAAAAATGAAGACAGCAGATGCGGTAGAAGATTGAGAAATTGGAAGAATAAAGCCGGAATTAACAGGCTACTACAGATAGGAGAGTATGAGTGGATGGCCGGGAACAGCAGATCCCTCCTAAGGGATAGCATCTGGCCCTAAGAGATAAACGAATAGCTTTGACAGGTGGCACCATATATGATAGAGTGTCTGAAACAATTGGTTTGGAATTATACATGTGGATTACAGACACTAAACCCATATAGTTTCGGCTGGGATCATAGGAGAGTAATGGAATGACGAAGATGACCGGAGGTCAGGCACTAGCGAAATCGCTCTACCGCGAAGGAGTGCGGGTCGTGTTTGGATTGCCCGGTGCCGGACAGTATGAAGCGATCGATGGAATTTACGAGGAACCGGGGATTCGCTATATCACTACCCGGCACGAACAGGCGACCACTCACATGGCCGATGGGTATGCGCGTGTTAGTGGAAACATTGCTGCGGCGTTGGTAATTCCAGGGGCAGGCGCGTTTAACGCATCTACCGGCATGGCTACTGCTCACTCCGTGTCCTCACCGATACTAGTGGTAACGGGCAAGCATGATCAGAGCACGGGTGATGAACTGTTTTCAGTACAACAGATTACCAAGTGGGCAGCACGTGCGTCCAGCCCTGCGGATGTGCCGGTGATTATTCATGAAGCATTTCGTCATTTGAAAACTGGTCGGCCGCGTCCGGTCTATATTGAGGTGCCACATGAGGTGCTCGCAGCGGAGGAAGAGGTGAAATTGCTTGACTCGGAAGCCCACGATCAACCTGTCGGTGACCCAGAGCAGCTTGCACAAGCAGCACAGCTTCTCTCGGAAGCACAACGCCCTGCGATCTGGACGGGGACCGGTGTACAGCGTGCGGGAGCGTGGAAGACGCTCCAAGCACTGGCAGAACATCTACAGGCACCCGTGGTAACTGGGCGGGAAAGCAAAGGGGTAATATCAGATCGCCATCCGCTTTGTTTGGGTATGGCAGAACTCCGCTTTGGACCGCTTCGAGAATGGCTCGAACACCGAGATGTTATCCTCGCGGTCGGCACATCGTCTCGGTTTGGTGAAGGTAACGCTAAACAGCGGATCATACGGATCAATATAGATGAGAAAGAACTTGAGCATAGTGGTGATAACTGCCTCAATATCTTGGGAGACGCTTGTCCCACTCTGGAGGCAATTTATCGTATTGTCTCAACCACGGCACCTGCTCGTTCAGCACAGTCTGTAGAAGAGGTACGTACCATTAACGCAACGAGGTTCGATCCAAGAATTCAGCTCCAGCCTCAATGGGATTTCATGCAGGCAATCCGGTCAGCGCTTCCTGACGACAGTGTCTTTGTGCAAGGCATGAATCAGATGGGATACTATAGCCGCAACTACTTTCCGGTGTACGAACCGAGGAGTTACCTCATTTCGGCGGGCAACCTCGGTGTGGCGTTTCCTGTGGCACTTGGCGCAAAGATAGCAAAGCCGGAGAAGCCGGTGGTAGTGGTCTCCGGCGATGGTGGTTTTCTTTACAACTCGGGCGAATTAGCAACAGCCGTTCAGTACGGCATCAATGTAGTAGTGATTGTATTCAACGACAACGCTTACGGAAATGTTCTCCGCGCCCAAGTCGAACAGTTCGACGGTCATATATTGGGCACACAGCTGTACAATCCCGACTTCGTGAAATTGGCGGAGGCGTATGGTGTGCGGGGTTTTAGAGCGTGCGATGCCGGGCAGCTGGAATTGGCGTTAGGTGAGGCGTTGGCGGCAGATGCGCCGGGGGTCATTGAGGTGCCCGTTGGCAAAATGGATCGGGAATATTAGGTCGTGCTCGCACCTGCAGCTGCTGGGTCGTGAATCCGGCGTAATTAGTAGTTATTCGCTTTTGACTGGTTTCATTTTTGTCGATGGCTTATAATACAGTTGATAGTGCTGGATGCCTACGGAAGCAACCAGAAAAACAGGTTATGTCAGAGCAGGTGGAAATTTTGATTCACGAGAAACGCCTTGCGAACGAAGGAGGGTGTGTTTATGAGTACCTTATTGCATGTGGGAGTACGCGCTTCCAATCTTGAGCGTTCAATCCGTTTCTGGCGCGACGGTTTGGGGCTGAAGGTCGCTAAGCAGCACGAGAACCGATATGACCTTACAGACGGTTATCATAACTTCGCTGTGTTTCAGCACGAAGGCGGGGAACGTCCGCAGCATTTAGGCGGTATGCTCGATTATTTGCATATCGGCGTGGGCGTACCTGATGTGACCGCGGCGGCGAAGCGTCTGCGAGAGATGGGATACGAAATCTTTTCGGATGGACTGGGTGGCAAGGAGCCACTGGACCCGGATAATCTCGAAGAACCGGCGTTCAAGGTGGAAGATCCGGATGGGATTACCGTCGATGTCAATGGAACTGACACGAACTGGCCCGGCACAACTTTGCATCCCAGAGTTACGCGTGAAGCATGAACGCATCTGGTTCATGGAGGCATCCATGGACTTATGCACCCCTGAACTTTGGACTGTTGCACAATGTGGCGCCGATAGTCCAAAGGTTGAAAACCTACCAAAGTCACCCCAATTAGGACACGAACAATGACTGATTATCGCTTCAGACTTGGCATGTATCTCCCTGAATTACGCCTTCCATTTGACGAAGCATTGGCAAAGGCAAAAGACATTGGCGCAGAGTGTGTTTGGTTTAATAATCTCCCCGATGAACCCCCAATCGCTGAGATGAGCGATGCTGAGATAGATCGTATGGGCGAGCGCGTCGCACGTCACGGTTTAGAGATTTTCTTGATAGGCGCAAGCAACCCTTTCAAGGGACTTCATCTGACTGATTTAGATCTTGATACGATGAGTACGCATCCCGAATTTAGTGAGGAGTTTGAGAAATTCAAGCGTTCCTTACAGGTTGCTGTCCGTTTGGGAATAAGCGCGGTCAATATCTTCACATTCGCTTGGCCCGGCGAATATACCGCAGGTAAGCCCACCTGGCCCATGCGCTGGAGAACGCGCGGCGGTGTCATCGCGGAAATTGACATGGCCAAGCTGGTAAAGGCATTTTCAATGGTCGCAGCAGAGGCGGAGAAACACGATATCGATGTCGCTTTCAGCATGATGCCGTGGAACTATACCAATACGACGGGCAACTTTCGGCGCGTCGCCGAGGCGGTTGGCTCCAAGCGGATTAAGGTTATGTGGGGACCGGCAGATAACACGAACTGTGGTGAATCGGATGCGGAGACCACCGGCTTTGACAATGTGCGTCCTTACCTACACGGCCTCCACTTAAAGGACCTGCATGTGATCGATGGATTGCACCTCAATTTCGAGTATTGTCCTCTGGGGGAAGGAGATGTTGATTATCTGACGGTGCTGCGCAATCTGCGCGATCATCGCTGTGATGCTGTACTATCAGTCGCCACACATTTCCAGACACCCAGTGGCTCCGCGGAAGAAGCGATGCGCATCAATTATGCAAATCTCAAGGCACTGATTCAGAAGGTTGAAACCGAAGCGGGGTAGGGTTTTAAGAAGCGGTTAGCGGGGGATCGCGGGTGAGCATTGAAAAACTAACAAATCTTGACCGCCTATGTGTCCACACCATAACAACCAAGCCGTGGTCAATTGAAGAAATCATCGAAAACTATCCAAAGGCTGGGGTGAAAGCGGTCTCGGTTTGGCGCGATCTTTTGCAGAACCGAGATGCGTCGAAAATTGGCGCACAGATTCGGGACGCTGGCATGGAAGTTGCCTCTTTAGTACGTGGTGGATTCTTCACTGGTAAAACCGAGGGCGAAATACAAGCATCTCTTGACGATAACCGACGCGCAATCGACGAGGCAAGTGCATTAGGTGCCCCCATGATTGTGTTAGTCTGTGGCGCGATCCCCGGACAGTCGATTCAGCGGTCGCTTTCGCAGATCCAAACCGGCTTGGAAACCCTCCTACCTTATGCGGAAACATGCGGTGTGAAACTGGGAATTGAACCGCTCCACCCCATGTATGCTGATTCCCGTTCTGCAATCTGCACCATGAAAACCGCCAACGACTTTGCCGAGAGATATGATTCTCCGTACATCGGTGTTGTGGTAGATGTCTTCCATCTCTGGTGGGATCCAGACTTGGAATCAGAATGCAAGCGTTGTGGTGACCACGGCAACCTGTTCGCTTTCCACATCTGCGACTGGAAGATGGATATGGAAGATATGCTCAATGATCGAGGGTTGATGGGTGAGGGGGTTATTAGGCTTCGGGAGATTCGTTCTTGGGTGGAAGCTGCTGGGTTTAACGGTTTCCACGAAGTCGAGATTTTCTCCAACCGCTTATGGGAAGGCAATCAAAAAGAGGCATTGGAGCGCATCAAGCAGGCGTATCTGGAATATGCTTAACCCAACTTTTCATCAGAATTAAGCCTTAAGAAAGGAAAAAGAAGGAGATAGATGACTGTTCGTGAGATTCAACAGACTGGACCTTACCGTTACACCTACTCCCCCTTCCACCCACCCATTGCAAAGGTCATGCCCGGCGAGACGGTCTGCATCCATACGGTAGACGCCTTTGAAAACAAGATGACACCCGAAGTAGAACAGTTTGAGGATGTTTGCACCTATCCTTTTTTAAACCCGCAGACGGGTCCGATTCTTGTCGAAGGTGCTGAACCGGGGGACACGCTTGTTGTCAAAATTCACGCTATCGAACCCACACGAGACCACGCGGTCACTGGAACTGTACCGTACTTTGGGGGGCTCACCTCCACACGGTTGGATCCGATGCTTCAGGAGGCGTTAGAGGAACAGTGGCTTTTCCTGCCCTTTGAGGAGGAGGGTATCCGCTTCGATGAAAAACGGGTGATCCCCTACGAACCTTTCATGGGGACGATGGGCGTTGCACCGGAGATTGAGGCTGTTAATGCGTTGACGCCGGATTACTACGGTGGGAATATGGATTGCGTCGATACGTCTCCGGGGAATGAGGTCTGGTTTCCGGTCTTGGTGGAGGGCGCACACTTTTTTACCGGAGATGCACACGCGAGTCAAGGGGATGGCGAACTCACCGGTGTCGCGCTCGAAATTCCGGCAAAAGTGACGGTGACACTTGATCTAAAGAAAGGGTATTCGATCGGGTGGCCCCGTATTGTGAGCGATGACTTTATCATGGTCGCTGGAAGTGCGAGGCCGTTGGACGCGGCAGCGCGGATTGCGTGGGTGGAATTGATAGATTGGATGGTGGCAGATTACGGATTTGACCGGATGAGAGCCTATCATTTTCTCGGACAGGTTGGGCAGATGCGGCTGGGCAATATGGTGGATCCGAAATTCACTATGGTCGCTAAATGTCCGCGGAAATATCTTTCATAGGGAAAGGAGATTATTCAACATGCTTGCGAGGGTTTTGAGCAGCGCTGTCATGGGGATCGATGCTTATATCGTCGAGGTCGAGTTAGATATCTCGGATGGATTGCCCGCTTTTGCAACGGTTGGCCTTCCGGACAACGCTGTTAAAGAGAGTCGAGAACGGGTTACCGCTGCGATCAAGAATTCAGGATTCTATTTTCCACCTAGCCGAATTACCGCCAATCTCGCCCCCGCTGACGTTCGGAAAGAGGGTTCTGCATTTGATTTGCCAATCGCATTGGGTGTGATGGCAGCAACCGGACAAATTCAGGCTGAGAATTTTGGGAGGATATTAGTCCTGGGAGAGTTAGCACTTGATGGAAGTGTCCGATCGGTGCAGGGCTGCCTACCGATGGCTGCCATTGCAAAAGAGAATCAACTCGAGGGAGTTATTCTGCCCAAGGGGAATGCGAAAGAGGCAGCGGTGATTGATGGCTTGGCAGTTTATCCGGTGGAATCGCTACAGGAGGCAGTCGAACACCTAAACGGACAGCGTACCATTCCCGCTTTCCAATACGATATTCGGGAAGCTTTTGATCAACACTCAGAGTACCCGGTTGATTTTGTGGATGTTAAAGGACAAGAGCATGTCAAGCGAGCAATCGAAGTTGCCGCTGCCGGCGGACATAATCTCATCATGATTGGTCCCCCAGGCTCTGGCAAAACCATGATCGCCAAACGCATCGCAACTATCCTACCAGATATGACACTGGAGGAGGCACTTGAGACAACGAAGATCCATAGCATCATGGGACTGTTAGGGAATGATAGCCCTTTGATAGCAACACGTCCTTATAGATCTCCCCATCACACAATCTCTGATGCTGGATTAATCGGCGGTGGGAAGTTTCCACGTCCGGGTGAGGTAAGCCTATCCCATCATGGCGTTCTATTCCTTGATGAATTACCGGAATTCCGCAAGAACGTTTTAGAAGTAATGCGTCAGCCGCTGGAGGATGGGCGGGTGGCAATCGCTCGCGCCGCTGCATCTTACACCTATCCCGCCAATTTTATGCTCGTTGCAGCGATGAATCCGTGTCCGTGCGGTTTTTTTGGCGACCCCAGCCGTGAGTGCCGATGTTCGCGCCAACAGATCCAAAATTACATTTCCCGAATTTCGGGACCACTGCTCGACCGAATAGACCTACAGGTGGAAGTACCCGCTGTCCAATATAAGGATTTGGCAAGTAATCTAGCTGGAGAACCTTCGGCGAATATTCGTGAACGGGTGCAGCAGGCACGTGACCTTCAGCAGGAACGTTTCACGCAGGCGCAGATCTACTGCAATGCCAATATGGAATCCCGTCACCTCCGCGAATTCTGCAAAGTTGAAGACGCTGCCCAAGAATTGTTGCGGGTTGCCATCACGCAGTTAGGTTTGAGTGCCCGTGCCTACGACCGTATCTTAAAAGTCGCACGGACAATTGCAGATCTTGCAGCAAGCCCCACCATTGAAGCAGAGCACGTTTCGGAGGCTATTCAGTACCGAAGCTTGGACAGAAGCTTTTGGAATTAATAGCAGGGGAGGGTGTTAGCCCGCTAGGGTCATGCAAAAAGAAAGAGCAAAACGGAAAGAGAAGCTGAGTTTTCAAGAAAAACTCGGTTTCTGTTGCACGATCTCTTAACCTCAGCAGTACGCAACTAATACCATTTGTGGGCTAACCTATCGGGCGTCTGCGAAACGTACTCATAAAACACGTACAGCCGACGCCTGACTAAACCTGTACGGGTAGTTCGGGCACATATTGATACTCCGGCTGCGTCCTCTGCTTTTTTATGATCGAAATAATCTGCTTCCAAGCTGTCAGGAGCCCTTTAGGACAATGCGGGAGTTCAGGCTTGATTAACTTATGTAGTTTTCCAAGGTTGTAACAGGGCACCGAAGCATACATATGGTGTTCAATATGATAGTTCATGTGCCAATAGAGAAAGGTCAGAAATGGATTCAGAATTATGGTTCGGGTACATAGTCGGAAATCAGCTACATTGTCCCCAAGCCCTGCATGTTGGGTACCGTTGCACAGATAGCGCAGCCAACCGCCGTAGAATGGCGCAAAGGTGATCAAGATCGGCAGCATCCAAAAGCCAAAGTAGAACGAGAACCCAACAAGCAGAACATGACCTAAGAACATGATACGGGGCCAACTGAACAGATGACGCCGCCTCGCTGGGTTAGATTCGGTAAAGAGGTGAGTCTCCCAGTCACCTGTTAGCTTGCCAAAACTGAGACGGATGGTTGTGTAGAGAGTACTGTAGAGTGTCCATGGGCTTATAACAGCATTTTTGAGGAAACCCTTGACTGACAATTCCACGGGCAGCACAACTTCAAGGTCGTCCGGAGGATGCAAGGTGTACTTGTGGTGTTCTCCATGACTTGCTGAAAACATGCTATGATTCCGCCAGACGAGGAAGCAGAAAAATCTATAAAAGAATGTATTGAGGACCCTCGTCTTGAAAACACTGTTGTGGGAGAGTTCATGGGAACCATTACCAAGAAACGCGTAGAATGTGCCGTGAAAAAACAAAATCACGAACAGTACACCCAGCGGGAACCTTCCTTCAGCATACACGGCGGCAGTTCCTGTTAGCACGACCAAGCCCAGATGGCCGAGCACCTCAAGCCATCCTTTCCAATCGCTGCGTTGATTGAGGGACTTGAGCGTTTCACGGTCTAATCGTGATCTGTACCAGGTAATTTTTCGTTGATTTTCGTTGTGATACATGGGTTCAGTTTCCTCTGGGTGTGCTAGTGCTTGTACCCCGCGTATGGTTCCTAATAAAAGCGTAAGAAGTCAACCTGCTAAAACGCTGCTTGAAACAGGTCACGCATATTCGTTTCGGCGCAAGGGCGTGGATTGAATTTATAGCAGTGATCGAGCATGGCATCCTTTGCTATTTTCGGAATTCGTTCCCACTTCAACCCGGCGATCCCAAGTCCCTTGGGTATAGCAAACTCCTCATTCAACGATCGAATTTCAGCGATAGCGGCATCGGCAGCATCCTCTGTTGACATGCCTGATGTGTCAACGCCTAACGCTGCGGCGATGTCGGCGTAACCGTCAACGGCATGAGACATGTTGAATTCCATTACGTCTGGTAGCAGGATCGCGTTGGCAATTCCATGAGGGATATTGGCTTCCGTTGAAAGTTGATGTGCAAGGGAATGTACAGCACCAAGTCCTTTCTGGAAGGAAAACGCCGCCATCGCAGAAGCGATTAGCATTTCGCCCCGTGCCTCAATATCATGTCCATGGTGATAGGCTTGGCGGATGTTTTTGCCGAGTATTTTTAAGGCTTGCAGCGCAACCCCCTCGGCGATGGGGTGATAGCGCGTCGCCACGTAAGCCTCAACACCGTGCGTCACGGCGTCCATGCCCGTTGCTGCTGTCAAACCGGGTGGCATACCTACCGTCAATTCCGGGTCGAGCAGTGCAAGAGATGCCATATTATATGGCGTACTGAGTGCTCGCTTGCGATGTCCTTCGGTTGTGCGTCCAGACGTATCGGTGATGATTGAACCTTGGGATAGCTCGCTGCCTGTCCCCGCTGTCGTTGGTATGCAGATTAGTGCCGGTAGATTGCTGGTAATCCGGTCAAGCCCACCTACATCCACGTAGTAATTTTCCAGCGGCGGCTCGTGGGTTGTTAGGATACGAATCCCCTTGGCGGCATCCATAACGCTCCCGCCACCGACGGCGATTACCACGTCGCAGCCTTCGGTTTGATACACCGCCAGCCCTTCAAGAACACTGAGGTCTGTCGGATTTGGTTGAACAGCATCGAAAACTGCGAAATCGATCTTCGCTTTGCTTAATGGTTCGACGGTTTGTGACAAGATTCCAGCATTCGTCACCCCTTCATCCGTGACAATGAGCGGCTTTTTTCCACCGAAGCCGAGGAGATGTTCCGCTAAATTTTCGACTGCCCCAGCACCAAACTGGATTGCTGGGGGTAAGAAGTAGTTTACAGCTGGTTGTTGTGCCATTTTACTCTCCGTTTATGGGGTTTTTGCTATCGTATGAGTGCCTAACTGTCCTATGTCTTGTTTCATTCTCTCAAACTGGAGATCGGCATCCAGAGTCCACCGGTGCGTTGCGCCAACATTTTTTGGAAAGGTTCATCGCGCCCGATGATGTTGACGCCAATCTTCTCCGATTTCAGCTTTCTCAATACTCTTTTCGGAGAGTATGAGCCACTCACATATTCATCTGTGACCAAGATGAATCGTCGCTCGGCGCCTCTACGGAACTTTACTTTGGCTGCTGCTTGGACGAGCGCATCCAGAGCTTTTTCCCCGCCCCGACAATGGATCGCAGCCAGCTCCGCTTTTATTTCTTGAATCGAGGTCGTTTGGGGAGTTACCTGAAAATCCCAACCCAGCAAGGAAAAACTGGTGCCATCTCGGAATGCCACCAGTCCCACGGTGAAATCTAAGTCTTCCGTCTTCAGCAGGTCAGCCATCTGGTTCAGATGCTTTCGCACTGCGTCAATATCATTCCGCATGCTTTTGCTGGCGTCAATAAGAAAAACAATGTCGAGCGTATCGCTCTTGCGTGTTCTTAGCAGGTGATGACCAATCTTGATGAGCGCAATATCCGGCTGTGTCAAGTGGCTGACCTCTGAAAGCATCGTCTCGTTTTCTAGGCCGAGCGAACCTCGCGCTGGAACAGTCTTGTTGCCATGAACCAATCCAGTAGCAGACCGTGTCTGCGTTCCCCGCGCAACCCCACGACCTGATTGAGTGAAGGCGGCATCGGCAACAGACTTCGACGCTGCCGAGAGCGGAATCGCTTCTTCTGTCAACATTGAAAACGACTGTTCGTCCGAATCATGACGCTGTGCGGCTGTAGCGATTTGGGGACGGGGTGGAGTAAGCGCCGGATTGGTCGCGACAACCGGCTGAGACTGAGGAACCACGACATTGGCAACCGGAAGGACATGTAGCGGACGCTGCAATTTTCTGGGCGTCGGTTTTCGTGTCTGCGAGATAATCTCCACTTGGAGAAAGAGTTCATCTTTCTCTGGTTTAGCCTCCCGCTGAACGGTATTCAATGTCCCCATGCAAACAATATGCAATATCAGTGAAACCAGAAGGGCTCTCGATAGTTTGCGCCTTCCTTGTGTACGCTGCTGCATCAGACCACATCCTTTTGGTTTCTCAATCCAGCGTTCTTATTTTCAACTGTACCACACCCTCTGATGCTCCGTCAAGGCGAAAGGAATGCAGCGCTGTTCCGTTCGCGAATCCAGAATAGAGGGATTTTTGTGGTCGCCAGCAGATGAAATCTCAGGGCAACGGAAACTGAAAGGGCACCTCGTGTTTCTATGGTCCTTCCTCATTAAACTGACGCAGATGACGGGGAGGAAATTCTTGATATGGATATTTTGCCAACGCCGTTTCATCAAGCGATACCCCCAATCCAGGCGCGCTCGGCAGTTGGATGTAGCCACCTTCAACCTTAATAGGTGGCGCTGAGATTTCATTCCCACACTCAGTGAAATTGACGAAGTATTCGGTGATAAGGAAGTTAGGCATCACTGCACAGACTTGCACGGTCGCCGCCAGCCCCATCGTTGTGCTGTTGTAGTTGTGTGGCGACATGACGACGAAATAAGGTTCCGCCATTGCTGCGATCTCTTTAAGCTCTAAAATGCCTCCACAGTTGCAGACATCCGGGTTTAGGATATCGGCGGCACTCTTCTCGAAAACCTCACGGAATTCTGCTTTGGTGTAAAGTTCTTCACCAGTGACAACGGGTAGGTTAATCGAGTGGCGCACCTCCGCAAGAGCGTCTACATTTCGGGCAGACACGGGTTCTTCGTACCAAAATGGTTGAAACTCTTCCATCATTTCCGCCAGACGGATCGCGTGGATCGGTGCAAGGCGACGGTGGATCTCAACCAAGAGATCAATATCAGGTCCAACTGCTTCCCGCACGGCTTGAACACACGCAACAGCCTCCCGTTCATCCTCGCGACTGATGTGTGTTCTCCAAGGATTGGGTAACGGATCGAACTTCATTGCGGTGAAGCCTTGCTCAACCAGTTGCACAGCCCGTTCAGCGCGCTCCTCTATGGTACTCCCTCCCCAGCCGTTGGCATAGACGCGAATCTTTTCGCGGCACGGACCGCCCAACAGGTTATAGACTGGCGTGTTGAGTGCTTTCCCAGCAATGTCCCACAACGCTTGTTCGATTCCACTGATTGCACAATAGAACTCCATGGATCCACGCTTGCCGGCAAAATCATGATATGCCATGAAGGTAAAATGCTTAATATTGAACGGGTTTCGTCCAACGAGGTAACGACCAAGCTGATGCACATGGATCTCAATAGTCTGGTCACGATCGGCCTGTGTGTAGCATTCACCCCAACCGTGAATTCCCTCATCCGTCTCGACTTTGACGAACAACCAATTTTTACCGCCACCGGGGTGAACAAGGAATGTTTGAACGTTAGTGACTTTCATATCGGCCTTTCTCCTAATCGTAGAATACATATAAGAAGCAGTGTGGTTGCTGCAACTGATGCAGCAATCACGAAGGTGGATCAGACACGGTGGATCTATAACCAATTGCCCCGTATCAGTCGTTCACCTCTATGCTATACGGCATCACCAAAAAAGTGTGTTGTTCCATGAGTGCGTCCAAGAGCGCGGGAAATCTCCAATCCGCTGGAGTACGGCTCAATCTTGCTGCGTGAAAGGCATCCAACCACCGTTCCCACGCCCCTTGCCGCGGCAACCGGAGGAGTTGTACCTTTTTTCGAGAAAGCCCCGCTTTTTCTCGGGCAATGGAGAGGGCAAGCGTTAGACCACCCAATTCGTCAACGAGTCCTATACCTTTTGCCTGTTTTCCTGTCCAGATTCGCCCCTGACCAACCTGATCTACCGCTTCTTTTGTCATTCCGCGTCCTTCTGCCACTTTAGCGATAAAGTCTTGATAGATTTCCTGAATCTGTGCGTGAATGATAGCGCGCTCTTCGGTCGGATAATCCCCATAGTCTGCGTAAAAATCAGCATGTTTCCCGCGTTTGATAATTTCTTTATGCAAACCAATCTTGTCGTACAGCCCCTTGAGACTGTATTTGCCGGAGACGACTCCGATGGAACCGGTAATGGTTCCCGGCGCAGCAACGATAACGTCCGCTGGTGCAGCGATATAGTATCCGCCCGATCCAGCAACATCGCCCATAGAAACGATCAGTGGCTTAGTCTCCTTAAGCTGGATCAGTTCACGCCAAATCGTATCGGCGGCGATGACCAGTCCGCCCCCGCTATCGATTCGCAGCACAACTGCCTTGATTGACGAATCTTTGCGTACATTTCGGATGGCGCGAGCAATCGTGGTGGAGCCCATCGTTCTTGTGCCTGTGAACGGATCGGTAAAACTTTCGCCCGTCATCATCATACCCTCTGCTTCAATGATAGCAATCTTTGGCAGAGGAACTTCCCAGTCATTTTCATACTCGGAGATACCCAAGTATTGGCCCGCTTTGAGTAAATCGGAGTTTTTTCCAGTTACATCTTTCGCTATGCCTTTGAGTTCATCGCCGTAAGCAAGTTGGTCAATAACACCGTGACTCAACGCCTGTTTTGCTGTGAAGGGACCTTGATCGATCAGACGCTTCACGTCCTCTTGCGTCCAGCTCCGCTCTTCTGCAATTGATTGGGTCAGCTGATCGTAGAGGTCATCAAGGATTGCGTTTTGTACTTCGCGATGCGCGTCCGACATAGCTTCCCGCGTGAAGATATCTGACGCCGATTTGTACTCACCAATATGCTCTAAATCGGCTCGGATTCCGAATTTGTCCAGTACGCCTTTGTAGAACGAGGTCTCTGAGCGCAACCCAATCAGACGCACCTCGCCAGACGGATGCAGTACGATCCGGTCGCAGACTGATGCAAGTAGATAATTACCAGTCGAACAGTTGGTCATATAGCCAACGACCTTCTTGCCGCTTGCCTTAAAATCCAAGATTGCTTGGCGAACTTCCTGTGACCTGCCAATCCCGTAGCGGTTACCACCAATTCTGATTAATGCACCCGCGACCTCTTTATCTCGTTTGGCAACTTTGAGCGTTTTTTCAATTTGCCCCATTTGTACGTCGAGGAAAGCATTGCGACGGATATGTCGGGTTGTATGTAAACCGCGCGAGAGAGAAAGATATCCAGCACTACGCTGATACTCCTGATTTTCATCGAAACGATTATACATTCCCAACCCAAACTGCCGGAAGTTAAGCCCAAAACGGAGGTCAAAGCTGGTATCATCGTTCACGCTGGCACGCACTGTCGCCCAACGGAACGGACGCACCTCTACAGCCAAGTTGAAGTCCACGCCTGCAACCTTTTCCGTTTTCCGCGCATCCATAGAGAAGGTTATGCGTGAGGTACTAGGTCGAATCGCCACCCCGAAATCGTAGGTCCTGCCTAGCCTCTCCCTGTGGAAATGGGGGCGATTGAGGTCTCGTGCAACTATACCGGCTGATAAAAATCGTCGACGAAACATTAGTCCCAGCGACCACGATGCAAGTTCATCGTAAGCATCGTCATCTGAATTAGTCCAACTATAACCGGTGCCCCAATAGATCGAAGGTCCGATGCTGCTGCCACTCGAAAGGGTATATCGATTAAAATCAACGCCATCCTTCCCGGTGGCGAACTCCATACCGAATCCTGCCCTTGACGCCGATAAAAAAAGGGCGTCGTCAGCCCCGAAATCGCTTTCGTAGGCACGCAGATAGTGGAGGTTGAAGCCACGCTGTGCAGCACCTAAACCAGCAGGATTAAAGAAGGTAGCAAATGCATCATCGCTGATAGCCACTGAATTAGAAGGGAGGAGCACACCGACTTTAGGTGAAGCAGCATCCACAGACGAACAGGTAATCGGGATTGAGAGTATGGTGCAGAGAAGCAGATGTAATTTATTCAAATGGGCGTTCCTTGCAAAATGAGAGACATACTGCGTTATAGTGGACCTCAACGTTAGAGAAGATGTGAGACCAGATAGGGCAAGATCGGATAGTGTAGATAAGCTCCTGCGTGTTGCGAGGGTGTAGTTTTTGATTTTCTCCTCCCCCAATAGAATCCCCGATGAATCGGGACAGGCGGGATCCAAAGCGATTTGTCGGGGGAGTTGCAGGTCGAAGACTCCCCCCGCAAGCGGGCCAGGCGGAACGGAGGGACTAGGGCTATTCAGTTTTAGGCTTATTACACATTTTGTTTGAAAAGTTGGAGTCGGGAAGTCACTCCTATATCGAAGTATCGGGATTGGGAAATCCCTCCCCGATAAATCCCCGATGAATCGGGACAGGCGGGATGCAAGCACCTACAGAAAAACTAAATGACCCTAACGGAGGAACTTTAGGTACTTCGCAAATCTCTTTTTTTTTACCATAACCCGCCACTCTAAGTAGTTCCATGTGTGAGAAATCCACCATCGACCGTCAAGCAAGTGCCGTTGACATAATCACCCATCGGGGAACATAGAAAAACAGCGGCTTGTGCGATGTCCTGCGGCACGCCGATTCGCCGACTCGGAATTGACGCTAATGCTTCGCCACCAACGCCACCTTGCGCCCGTTCATGTTCCTGTTCTGGAGGTAACTCCCGGCTATCAATCCAGCCCGGCGCAATTGCATTTGCCGTGATACCGGTTCCTGCTAAATCCCGCGCAGCGCTCATCATTAAGCGAATCACTCCCGCTTTTGCAACGCCGTAGGCGGTGTCCTCCTCCCAAACACGCACGGAATGTATAGACGAGATACTGACAATTCTTCCGCCGGATCCTTGATTAATCATCTCTTTTGCGGCGCGTTGACTGCACAGGAAGTATCCCTTCAAACTCACCGCCATCGTTCGATCCCAAACCTGTTCGGTGATTTTCAGGAATGGCATATTTTCCGACCAATACGGATTATTTACCAGAATATCGATCCGACCGTGTTCGGCGAGGAACTCGTCGAACAACGCGTTTACTGAATCACCAGTACTGATATCAGCGACCGTGAAGGTACATTTCCGGCCCGTTTCACCAATAAGTCCAATTGTCCGATCCGCGGACTCATCATGTTCAATATCATTAAGTCCAATGTCACAACCGTTTTGTGCTAACGCAAGAGCGATCCCTCGCCCAATCCCGCGTCGTGAGCCGGTAATTAATGCCTTCTTGCCCTCTAATAACATACTGAATTCTCCCATGAATTAGATACTTACTGTTTTTGGTTCAATTTGTTCGCTTAGCGCAAAGAGAATGGATTTTTGGTTATTGTAGCAACTGTTGAAGTGACAGTGCAGCGGTATTTGAAGGTTCGGTTTGGAGTGCCTTGGCAACAGCCGATCTGGCAAGATTCGTCTCTCCAAGATAGTAGTAGCAGGTAGCTCTGAATGTATAGATATCCGCAGTTGACTGATAGTCATGTCGAAAGAGGGTGCGGTGATCACCCTGGAACGCGTTGTCGATAGCACGCAAGGCGGTTTGAAAATCCGAGTCGCTTTCACGGCGGAGAAATAGTGTTTCTGCTAGCCCAATCCAGGCATCTCCGTTGGAGGTGTCTGAGCGAATAGCACGCTCAAATGCCCCCTGCGCTTTTGCAAGCACCTCTGCCATCTCGACAGGTTCGCGTGAACTACTGAGGTACGTCCACCCCAGCCCATTGTGCGCATCCGCGAGACCTGCATCCAGTTCAATCACGCGCTCAAAATGGAGCAGTGCAGCGGCAAAATCCCCCGTATCGTAGGCTGTCCATCCCTGCCTCAGTGTTTTTTGCACAGCTGCGGTATCCACCTCCGAGTCATCTGAGCAGCCAAGGGAGGCCATTACACAAAGAATTAGAACTAAGACAATCCAATCGTCCACTTGAGGACTGAAAAGAGAAAACGGGAAACGCGAAATCGATTTGTCCATTGATCCATTTATCGCGGACACGAGTCTTCAATGTCCGACGGTTGAGGTTAGAATAGCATTCGCCGGATAAGGTTGTCAACTGCTTTTGCAGTGGTGCACCGAGCACATAGCAGAACCAAAGTGGGTTTTAGAAATTTCAGTGACAACCGGCAACAGGTATGCTATCATTGCAGGCACTCTGAATTCCTAACTGTTGCGGGCAAAGCCCTCCGTTCCAGCTATAGAAAGGTCGCATCTTAATGACTTGCCAAACCAAAGAAAACCGTCACCTTGGGTTACATCTCTGCTTGATATCTTATCTTACCATCACTGCTTTCCCACTATTTTCACAAACGTCATCCATCCTTCGTGGTTTTACACCTGCGAGTTCAATTTCACAAAAAAAATATGAGGAAGCGTTTAAGCAACTGACCTCGCCTGAAATATGTCGCCGGGAGCTGCGGCGTCTAACAGAGGAACCGCACCTTGCCGGCACAGAGAACAGTTACAGAATCGCGCAATATCTCTATAATAAGTATCAAGAATACGGATTAGACGCGAAAATCTATGAATATGAGGTCTATCTGCCGTATCCAATCGAAGTTCGTGTCGAGATGATTGCACCAACCCGATATCTCGCAATTGGGAAGGAAGAAAGCTGGGAGTGGGATAAGGATACGTATGACACAAACATCGTAGCAGGCTACAACGCATATTCTCCCGACGGGGAGGTGACCGCTGATCTTGTCTATGTCAATAGAGGATTGGCTGACGATTATCGGAGATTATCGGATATGGGAATTTCTGTCGAAGGCAAGATCGCTATCGCCAGGTATGGAGGTAGCTATCGCGGAGTCAAAGCGAAAATTGCTGGAGAACAGGGGGCGGTGGGGCTAATCATCTATTCGGATCCGGCGGACGATGGATATCTAAAGGGCGATGTTTATCCAAAGGGGCCTTGGCGATCTGCCGACGCAATTCAACGGGGAACGGTGAAGTATATTTTCCAGTACGCTGGCGATCCGCTAACGCCGGGTTGGGCATCGACAAAAGACGCACATCGCATCCCAATTTCAGAGGCAATAGATCTCCCGAAAATTCCGGTCGCGCCGTTGGCGTATCGAGATGCGGAGCCGTTGCTCAGAGCATTGGCAGGACCAAATGTACCGCAAAATTGGCAGGGAGGACTCCCTTTCGCATATCATGCGGGACCGGGGCCTGCGAAAGTACATCTCAAAGTCCGAAGTGAGCATAAGAATCGGCCAATCTATAATGTCATAGCCAAGCTCAAAGGGACGGAAAATCCAGATCAGTGGGTGATACTCGGCAATCACCATGACGCGTGGGTTTACGGGGCCGCAGATCCGGGTAGCGGCACTGCTACCCTCTTGGAGGTCACACGTTGTCTGGGACAACTCGCGAAGAAAGGGTACTCCCCAAAACGGACTATCGTCTTTGCAAGCTGGGACGCAGAGGAGTTCGGCATCCTTGGTTCAGCGGAGTGGGCTGAAGATTTGAAAGTAGAACTTCAACAGAAGGCAGTTGCATATTTGAATGTCGACACCGCAGCAACGGGAACAGAGTTTTATGCGAGTGCAGTGCCCTCCCTGAAACCTTTGGTTAGGGAAGTCACACAGAGCGTTATGGATCCACAGACCCATCAAACGGTTTATGAGGCGTGGCGACAAGATCAAGAGAATCATGTTCCACGGGTTGGTAATCTCGGCAGCGGGTCCGACCACTCCCCCTTTATTGGACATCTTGGCATTCCCTCCATCAGCATGGGATTTTATGGTCCATACGGTGTATATCACGCTATGCAGGACACCTTCTACTGGATGGAGCATTTCGGCGATCCAACATTTCGGTATCACGTAGCGATGGCACAAATCTGGGGGATTATGGCGCTACGGCTTGCAGATGCGGATATTTTACCATTCGATTATGCAACCTACGCTGACGAATTATTAAGTTATTTGAAAGCACTGCAAAATGAAAATAAGCAGAGCATCATCACTAAGGACAACCCGGAACGACTCCGTGCATTACTTCGACAGTGGGAAAAAGTTGCAGCCAAGGTCCACCGTACACTCCGCATTCGGCTGGAAAATGGAGAGATCGGTGAAACAGTAGAAATTAATCGCAGCTTACAAGACTTAGAAAGAATATTAACTTCTGAATCGGGATTACCGATGCGCCCGTGGTTTAAGCATCTTGCTTATGCGCCGGGTCTCTATAGCGGATATGCTGCAACCGTTTTTCCAGGAATCCAAGATGCGTTAGAAATGAAGGATGAAAAACAGGCGGCGATCGAAGTAGAGCGGTTGGCAGAGGCGTTTCAGCGGATGATTGAATCACTTGAGCGGATTGCGTTGATGTAAGTGATAGCTTGTGAGGTTTCTGTCAAGAGAATGTGCAGAGCGCAAGGACTTAACGGTATAAGTTAAGCAGATTTATAATCGGCGAGGGCTTCATTGATTGCGCGGCGGGCTATTGCGGCAAGTACCGGGTTGGTAGTTTGATAGTAGGGCAGCGCGATCAGCCCGAAAGACAACGCCCAGCCACGCGCTCGCGCCCAAGTCGCATCATCCACCTGTAGGGCTGCACGAAAGGCGCCCCTGTTTTCGGCAGAAAGGAACACCCACGCAGCCATCACGTCACATGCCGGATCTCCTACGCCAAGCCCACCGAAATCGATAACCCCGCTCAGTCTACCCTTCCGCACAAGCAAATTACCAGCGTGTAGATCGCCGTGCAACCATACAGGTTGATCATTCCACACTGGTGCCTCAATGGCTGTCTCCCACAACCGAGTCACTTCGTCCGGATCGAGCACATCATGCAGATCTGCGATGGCAGCGCGAGTCTCCTGGTCCCGCGTTGCCAGTGGCACGCCGCGGTAGAAGTTGTGTTGCCCCGGCGGTGGTCCATCAATATCCTTAATTTGCTGGAGGGCAGCTATGAATTGAGCCAGATCCGTCGCCGCTTGGAGTGGATTAACAATAGGTTCAATCGTGGCGTCCCTACCTTTGAGCCATCGATATACGGACCAATGCCACGGATAGTCTTCGTTAGGCTTCCCCCGCCCAAGTGGGGTCGGAATGCTAAGGGGTAAGCGCGGTGCAAGTATAGGCAGCCATTTCTGCTCCTTGTCCACTTGGTCAACTGCCGAGGGGATACGGGGTAGGCGAACGACCATGTCATCGCCAAGTCGATAGAGCGCGTTGCCGGTGCCGGCGGAACGGGCTGGCTCGATGGGAAGGCTCGCCCACTGCGGAAACTGTGCATGGAGCAACTGAACAACAAGCGATACGCTGGTATCGATCTCGTCGTCATGCATTTTGGTTGTTGTCATGTGCGCCTCACGGGACAAACGATTCCTCACTACAACATTTTACTTCCCTGCATAAACGTCGCGCAGATCCTGGCGTCTGCGGTGTGCGCATAAAACGAGATGGGTCCAACCCAAGCAATCTCGCAGCGGGGATAGCCACGAGTTTTCATATCCCGCAGACAACGAAGAAAGAGCACTTTCCCGATGCCAAGACCGCGCAACGACTCTTCCACCCCGGTGGGTCCGAATCCGCCGCGGAAAAGGGTCACATCATAGGTGGCAAAGCCACGAATGTTGTCCCTTGAATCGAGAGCGATAAAAGTCGTTACCGGTGCGTTTTTCAGCGAATTACACGCTTCAGTAGTCCAGTTCTGGCTCCATGTCCCCAGCATCCACTCGTAAAAGGTCTGTTCATCTTCGTGCTCCAGACGCCTTATCTCGAAGCCTTGTTTGGCAAGTTTCGACTCTAAGTGTGCGGTTTCAAACTCATTCCCGGTTAGGTCTACCTCCATGTTGTGGACATAGCGTTCAGCAGTATAACCGTGCGACTGAAGAAAGCAGAATGCCTCGGTATATCGTGGGTCTAAACCCGGCGTGAAGTAGCAGGGTGAGCAATTCAGGATACGCACACGCTCCGCACCAGCGGATCGAAACAGTGTTTCTATTTCCTCCAGCATCATGCTGCCCAATCCTGATCGCCGGTGTTGCTTATCCACAGCAAAGAGCTTCAATGCCCCTTCATTGCCACGCAACACACCCACCATAAAGCCAACAGTTGTTCCATTATCACGGAGTAGAAAGCCGTGATCAGGTAAGTAATGATGGTCGTCGAAAATCCGCCGTTGTAAAATTTCCCTCTCAAATTGACCGGAATGAAATTGGAAGTTTCTGTTGCAAAAGTCAGCCAATTCGTCCAGGTGCTGCGGTTGAAGCTCGACATAGTACGGCATTGTGTTCTCCTACCGATTGGTTCCTATCTCAACTCGACTTACACTTTGAAGCAAACCCCTCGACTACATCTCAGGAAAGACGTTACACCCTTCAGGAGCGGTCCAGCGTTCGGGTACGACTTCTGCGGACGCATGGCTATTCGTGCGAAACTCCTCAAGCACCTGCGAGTCATATTGGGTTGTTTCAAGTGTGCGAAGCACCGTTTCACCAGACCAGTCCGTTGTGACTTCGGCGAGCAGTTCATCTCGAACCCCTGAATAAGCGGCGTGGTCCGCGAGGTCATTCCACTCACCGGGGTCGGCTTCAAGATTGAATAGTTGCGGTCGATCGTGGCCGTGATAATAGTTGAGCTTCCACTCCCCACGGCGAATCATCCGAGCGGGCGCATCGCCGTGGACACCGCCCAATTCTGCAAACGCAGTATTAGTCCATGTGGGGACCCTCCCATCATCGACCAAAAATTCTTTGAGGCCGCGCCCACGCACGCAGGACATAGGTTCGCCTCCGGCGAGGTCAACGAGTGTCGGTCCAATATCAAGCAGACTGGTCACTTCAGAGATTGTGCGACCTTCGACAAGTTGTCCGGGCAACGAAAAGATCAGCGGTACACCTACCGAATCTTGATAAAAACTGGACTTCCACCACATCCGGTGCTCCCCTGCCATTTCACCGTGATCAGAGGTGTAGACAATGAGCGTATTATCACCGAAACGGGTGCCTGCGAGCGTGGATAGGAGCTTTCCGATCTGCTCATCCATAAACGTTACCAACCCGTAGTATGCCGCGCGTGCGATCCGCACCTGCTCGTCCGTCAATTCATCGACTCCCCGTCTTTCTCGCCACAATTTCATGAACGGGTGAAGCGAATCGTGATAGCCGTCGGGGAGCTGTGGCACATTGACCTGCTCAAAATATTCGTCGAAAAGTCGCTTGGGTGCAATGAAGGGGCAGTGTGGCAGCACGTATCCAACTGTCATAAAGAAGGGCCTATCGCCCGGATTTTTGTCCATCGCTTCAAGGAATTGGCAACCGACCTGCGTGACATCTTCATCGTAGCGGGTGTAAGCGGTGCGCCCGGGTCCTGCAACCTTGACGCCGGCAGCGGTTTGACCGGTTGTAGCGGTGGGGATATGTCCCAACTGTGGGCTGACATCTCCGATGATGCGTCGTTCAAAACCGTGTCGTTGGTCGGGACCGTTAAAGTGCATGCGTCCACACAGGGTTGTTTCGTACCCGGCATTGACAAGATGATGGACGAAGGTTGGTATATCGGATTGGAGCTGGCAACGGTTGGTCCAAACACGGATATCCGAGCTATGCCGACTGGTCAAGAACGTCATCCGTGACGGCACACATAGTGGATTGGCGCAATGGTTGTTGGCGAAGCGAACACCACGGGATGCCAATCGGTCCAGTATGGGAGTCCGGACTAGTTCGTCTTCGGCGCAGCCAAGGAAACGTGGGCTATGCTGGTCTGATATAATCAGCAGAATATTTGGAGGATTTGTCATATCAAAACCTCAATTTGAGATTGAACCTCTGGATGGACGGAAGGATTCCGTCAAACGGCATCTCCCGACAACACGAATCGTTCCAAAGCCGCTGCAACACCGTCGGCATCGTTTGAGGCGGTCACATAGAACCCTGCTTCTTTAAGCGCGTCGTCCGCGTTCTCCATGACCACGCCTGTTCCCGCAAATTGCAGCATGTCCAGATCGTTATAGTTGTCGCCTATTGCCAGGATTTCGGACGCGTCTATCTCCATCTTTTTAGCAAGGTAGCGCAATGGCAGATCTTTGCCAACCGTTGCGTGTGAGAGACCGAGAAAGGCGTGTCGTCCGTTATTAATGATTACAAGAATTGGTTTGACCTGTCCGTTTAAGCGCGTCTGGAAAATGGCAGCGACTTCATGCACTTTCTCGGCAGGAACAACAGAGATCACTTCAATCACATCGCCCGGCAGATCGGTTGCCAAATTATCAACCCATTTCAAGTGAGCTGCATTTTCCTCAAGATATCCACGTTCCCAGCCGTCAAGTCGATCACCATAATCCTCAACAAAGAGATTGGCTGAATCCTGCGTCCCTTCAAAAACAACTGGGCGAAGACCAAGTTCCTTTGAGATATGAACGACCTTTTTCGCGAGAGCACAGGAAAGTAATTGGTGATGGAGCAGTTCGCCGTTGAGACGCTTGAGGATTGCGCCGTTGTGTGCTGCCAAAAGCAGGTCTGGGAAGTCAAGCTGTAAAACCCTCGGCTTGGCTGTGATAAAACGCCGTCCGGTTGCAACAACAATAATTGCCCCTGTCCGGGCGACAGAATGCACAACTTGCTTTGTACGCCCCGTAATCTTTCCGTCCGAATTGGCGAGTGTACCGTCAATATCCAAGGCAATCAGTTTGTATTTTGTCATCATCAATTTGTCTTGTTCAGTAGCTCCGCTTGTGCGTTTAATACAGTGGCGACCGATAATTCTTCGTCCCCTTTGGCGGTGCTGCATTTAGTGCCGAGGAACATGGGATCAGGACTTGATGTTAGCACAGACGCGCAAGACAGCGCCTCCTCTTCAGTAAAGCCACTTTCGGGATCGAGATGTGAATTGTGAGAGTCCATGAATCCATCTGCCGAGGGACCGGCTCCGGACAAAATGACACCCGACAACGGCACGTCCGACTCCAATATCTGGTGTATGATTGGCAGTGGCGCGTCGCCGTTCACCAGCAGGCGTCCCCAGTTGACCATAAGTGCGATGGGATGCCCTGATGTGCTTTCCCGGTTTGCGAAGGATAAGATTTGGATAAGATCGGATAGCGTCAATGAAGCTTTCTTCGCTGCGGGAAACGGTATCGGATGGTCAGAAGGGAGCCAGTCCGTTACTTCTACCGCCAATGTGGTGTCCGGCAGGATAGACGCAGCCAGTTGGTGTAAATGGGTCAAACTCTTATGGAATGCGAGGGCGTGCGGGATGGCTTCGCCGGAGCGTCCCCCGGCGTGGACGAAGACATTGCGAACACGGATGCCCTCCTGAGATAAGGTCATACATTGCTGCAAGGAGGAGCAGGTGTCCGCCACTGCTGTCTGACGAGTGGTTTCGTCCAGCGCGGACAGACCGTACGCGGGGTTCTTCTGCCCAGCCGTTGCCCACTGTGCTACAAAGGTTGCCACAATCGACGCGGACAGTTCGGTAAGCACGTCAACGACCTCCGGCACCACCGGCACGCCAGCCAAAATCGGGACTTCAAAGGTATTGATACTCCACTCTTCCACCGCCTTGCGATACCAATCCGCCTGCTCGGACGGTGAAAGCGTTCCAACTATGGTATACGCGCCTAAAACTTTTTCGGTGATCATTATTCTGTTGTCCTTTCATAGTAGAGACAGGTCATGTTAGAGAGGAGAAATCGTAGCAGACTCCTACTTTTTTGTCAAGTTTTTTCCCCAGATCTTAGGGCTATTTCGTTTTCGACTTTCTCCCTGTCTGAGTAACAAGTCGGGATTTGGAAACCCCTTCTACAGCAGAACCAAATACTCTTATGGTGAACAATATAAATATGTAGACGTTCACTAATAGTGCCCCTTATCGAAGCCTCATCAAGTCCCCCTGACAAGGGGGATTTAGGGGGTTGGTTGTGTATCGAAAGTGTATAAGTAATTATAGAATTCACCATAATATCACTGGCTGAGCTGCTGGGCGACAAAGACCAAATCGAGGATGTTGACGACGCCATCGCCGTTGGGATCTGGAGCAGATTTACCGAGTCCGTTGGCAACCTGAACCAGATCCAAGACGTTGACCTCCCAATCGCCGTTGACATCAGCGGGGTTTTTGGCTTTGAGGTAGATTTCGCCGTCAAGATCGGGGAGCAGGTGGGTGATGCCCCCTTTACCACTGGAGACACCCGTTACGGATTGTGGCAGTGAGATTTCTTGGGCTTTATAACTTCGGTTATAGACCGCCCAGCCGTTGGTGAACTCGCGAATAAATAGTCCATCAATGTTTTGATGCCGTTGGGCTTTAGGTCCGACAGGACGACCGAGGTCAGCATTCCAGAAGTCGTACCATGTGTGAATGTGGTCATTGCCTCCGAAATCGCTATGACCAGCGGTGTAAAGGACATATCCATCGGAGTGGGTGAGGCTGAGCGTGGTAAAGAGGCGCATCCAGCGAAGGTTGTTAGGTCCATGGGTTGGTTCAACCCCAATCCCTTCACCTTCAAGAGAGTTAATTCGTGGTTCTCTGAGATTCTGTTCAACCCAAGAGAGGACATCTTCTAACTGCTGAAGTTTAGCGCGGGAGTATCCACCGATATAATCTTTGCCGGTTTCCATAAAGATACCATTTATGAACTCTGCATAGCGGGTGGGCTTTGTTTCGTTTGCGTTGATGAGTATCAAGAAGTCATCCCGAACTTGTAAGCGGACCCTACGGAAAATATTGCGAAGTGCGTGGATAATCTCTTCATCGGAGACGGGATACAACTCCCGCCCCGAGAAGTTTAAGCCGTTGTTATTGAAATCATCAATAAAAACACCGTCATAAAATCCGCAACGTGAAACAGCGACGATACGATCTACCATCAACTGTTGGACTTCAGGTTTTATAAAATCGATCAGGGGTGCCCCTGTCCATTTTCTGAGAATTTCACCGTTGGCATCTTTCAACCAGAAATCGGAATCGGGTGGAAATTGGTCGTCAAAGTGATGTGCCATGACAAAAACACCGAGCAAAAACACGATGTTAGGATTTTGGTCAAGTTGTTGTTGTCGGAATTCATATGCAAGGGGTAAATTGCTTGCTAACTGCCTTGAAACACCAGGTGTCGGCTCGTCCAGGGTTATATTCCATGATGTCTCTTGTATTCCTTCCCAGTTTAGATCATGCAGCGCGCTGCGTTGTTCCTGTGTGAGGTGTTCGTGACCAAGGACTCGCCCGAATTGAACAATGGAGGGAAACGTTCGATTTTCTATGCGTTCTGCAGGTGAGGGTAGGAATGGCGGAATCTCACAGACTTCATTATAGCGAAACTCGGTGAGATTTAGGTGCTGAATTGGCGTAAAATCGGTAACAGGGGTTTCTTGAACCCTGAGTATTTCTATATTGGTGAGATTTGCCAATGGCGAGAGATCAGAGATAAGTGTCCCGTTGAGGTGAAGGCGATACAATTTTGTAAAATTGGCGAGTACGGAAAAGTCTGTTATCGTTTTGATATTGGCTAAGGAGAGGGTTTTCAGATTGACGAGTTTAGCCAATGGGGAGAGATCGGCAATCGGATTTCCATCGAGCGTGAGGACGCGAAGGTACACAAGATTTTCCAATGGAGATAGATCCGTTATGTGATTGCCTCGAAGTGCAAGATGCTCTATATATTCTGCATGTTCTATGCCGGTTAAGTCAGCGACGCCTTTGCCCCATACAGAGAGTTCTTGTAATTGTTCGATTCCGTTTTGAGTGATTGGTATTCCATCAGGCAGTTGGAGAGCCGCTCTGACAGCCTCTCTGAGGTTTGGATCAGGTATCTCAACGACTTGAGCAGGGGCTTGGGTTATAAGAGAAACGACCGCGACTGCGAAAACGAGAAAACGAGAAAACGAGAATTTCATGGTAGCTCCTTTGTTTAGTTCATGAGTTCGTTGGCACATTATATCAAATAGCAGAGCGAAGTAATATCACTGGTCGAACTGCTGGGCGATAAAGACCAGATCGAGGCTGTTGACAACCCCATCGCCGTTGGGGTCAGGAGCGGATTTACCGAGTCCGTTGGCAACTTGGATTAAATCCAAGATATTGACTTGCCCATCGCCGTTGACATCGGCGGGGTTTTTGGCTTTGAGATAGATTTCACCATCGAGGTCAGGGAGCAGGTGGGTCAACGACGCAGCGTTGTTTCCCCTCTCGGAGACGGGGGTAGCAGACGCGGGGAGCGTGATTGTTTGGGCTGCTCCACTGCGGTTGTAGACCGCCCATCCGTTGGTGAACTCACGGACAAACAAGCCCTCAATGTTTTGGTGGCGTTGGGCTTTGGGACCGATGGGTTGACCGAGGTTGGCGTCCCAGAAGGAGTACCATAAATGCGCGTGATGACCGACATGAATATTAGTATAAAGGACATATCCATCGGACAGGGTGAGGCTCATGGTGGTAAAGACGCGCATCCAGCGGCGATTGTTGGGTCCGTCGGGCGGTTCGATACTCATGCCCCACCCCTCAAGACAGTTTATCTGAGGGGATCTAAAATTCTGTTCTGACCATAAGAGGGTGCTCTCGATTTCCTTGAGTCCCTCGTGGGTGTATCCGCCGGGGTAGTCTTTGCCCGTCTCCATAAAGGTGCCATTGACATACTCCGCGTAATGCGGGATCTTGTCTCTATTCGTATTGACAAGTATCAGGAAATCTTCGTGTACTTGTGAACGGACAGTGCGAAACATGTTAATCCATATATCTGGATCTGCTCTACGATCCAAGCTATCTAACATTACGCCATCAAAGAGCCCACACTGTGCTATCCCAATGATCCGCTTGGCAAACAGATTTTGGACTTCGGGCTTATAAAAATCGATGAGATATTCGCCAACATCATTTTGAAGTATTTGTCCTTGATCATCTCTGATCCAGAAATCGGAACCTGGTGGGAAGGCTTCAATTTCCCAATGATAGGATAGATTCATATCCCCCAAAAAAATCATATTAGGGTTAATCTCGAGCCATTGCTGACGCACTTGACGGATATATTCAGAATTATCCTGAAGCGAAGTTGCAAGCCCATAAGTTGGTTCTGTTGGTGTGGCGTCCCAACCTATGCCCCATTCAGGCATTGGATTCCAAAACAGGTCATGGAGTGCATAGCGTTGATCTACTGTCAGGTCGTCTTGTCCAACGACATGGCCCCATGTCTGGAAGACGGAGGGAAAACTTCGACTTTCTATCCGTTCTCGAACTGGAGGTGGGAGAGGTGGAATATCACACACTTCATCGTAGGATAACTTAATGAGGTTAAGCCCTTGTAGAGGTGTTATATCGTTGGCAAGGTTGTCTTTTATGTAGAGTTCTTCAAGGTTGACGAGGTTGACAAGTGGGGTGAGGTCGCCCACTTGATTGTATCTTAATTCTAGGTATTTTAACTGTATCATGTTGGCAAGTGGCGTGATGTCTTTGACTCGGTTATTAGTAAAGTTTAATACCTCAAGTTGAATCAAATCTCTCAATGGCTCAAGGGAT
>JAJECO010000075.1 GCA_022822005.1 Candidatus Poribacteria bacterium | reverse complement strand
TTGTATTTTACTCATTCTGGATCAACCTCTTCAAGTCCCCCTGACAAGTTTCCCCCCTGACAAGGGGGGCTAGGGGGGTTGGGGATTTAGGGGGTTTCTTATCCAAGTCCCCCTGACAAGGGGGATTTAGGGGGTTAGTTGTACCTCCGTGCAGATTCCCCTCCAACCTGTCCCATTCCCATCAAGCAAACACCGTAAGCCTCTATAACCGCCGAGGCGTTGGCTATTACGGTTATTATAGTGGATACCCCAAGAAAATGTCAAGCGGCGAAGCCCAACCGTAGGGTCATTTAGTTTTTCTGTAGGTGCTTGCATCCCGATTTATCGGGGAGGGATTTCCCAATCCCGACACGTCGCTCTATGAGCGACTTCCCGACTCCGACTTTTCAAACAAAACGGGTAAAAAGCCTAAAACTGAATAGCCCTGCACGCTTCCCGAAAATAGAAAAGGCAAGCCACAAGTGTAGTTGTTCCTGCTGCTTACCTTTGATTGTTGGAAAGACTTGGGATTACGGTTGATAAATAAAACACTCAACAACAGGTTCTATAAGACCCGCATACACTTCCACGCAATACTCGACAGAATCTAAGTGTGATAGCCTTTGATAATTCCTGATTAGGCTGAAAACCCTCTTGTTATCAGGGTGTGTGGGTGCCCAAAATTGTGGATAACCTGTGGATAACTCCCCGCGCAAGCCCCTTGCCAACCCTCTTTCACATCACCAAGAGATACCAGAACGCTACCATTCGATGAACCAACACACCCCCAACTGCCTTACAACTCCCGGTCCGTCCACAGGAGGCGGGGTCTGCCTCCCTTCCCTACCACAAAAAAACATACAGACCTCACGCATCAGGAAAAGTTATCCACAATTTCCACACTCCTGACACTGCCGAACCAGTGCCAAATTCTCACCCGTGCCAACATGCCTATTCATGCGTCTCCGCCCACTCATTGATATAGTTTTCGAGACCCCGTTGCCGTTAAGCCGCTTGTCAAATGCCTCTTGAACAAATGCCGAAGATATGCAACAATGCGATGTATGTGAGAATTATTACATTGTCCATGATCTGGAGGGTCGCGGTTCCCAGGGCACGCCCCCTACCGGTTCACTTCATTAGTTCATTGGTGATTGACCGACGGCGGTCGGACAACATGCCCATTTACGACATTCAGAGAAAGGCAACATCTCAGATGAAAACAACGATGACATTACTGATGCTTTTAGCGCTATCTTTACAGACCGCCTTCGCGCAAGGGGACACGCAGATGAATCTGCCTGACGGTGCGGTTGCGCGTCTCGGCAAAGGCAGTGTAGAGGAGATTCTGTATTCTCCGGACGGGTCGCGGCTTGCTGTTTGCGGCTCCATCGGTATTTGGCTCTACGACACAGCGACCCAGCGCAATGTTGCGCTTCTTGATGGGTATACGGGCGGAGACAATAGGGCAGTGTTCAACCCGAATGGCACGATGCTCGCTAGCGGGGGTAATGACACGACGGTGCGGCTATGGGACACCGAGACGGGTGAACTGAAGGATACACTCGCCGGGCATACGGAGCCGGTCGTATGCCTAACGTTCAGCCCAGATGGGGTGACGCTCGCCAGTGGGAGCGCGGACTATACGGTGCGGTTGTGGGACACCGAGACAGGTGAACATAAGGGTGTACTCTCAGGACATACGTGGGACATTCTGAGTGTGATGTTCAGCCCGGATGGCAAGACGCTTGCCAGTAGCGGTTGGGAGGGTGTGCTATTGTGGGATACCGAGACGGGGAAACTTAAGGAGAACCTCACGGGACCCACGGTCAAGATGGATAGTGTAGCGTTCAGCTCGGATGGCACGATGCTTGCCAGTGGCAGCTCGGATGGGACAGTGCTGTTGTGGAAGATATCAGATTAAATCCGCCCACTAGGTCCGGTAGGAGGGATCTCCGAATCCCGACTCCTAATGTAGCCTCCCGACGTGTCGGGATTAGTTTGGATGTTCGGCTCACAATCTAACAGATGGTAGTACGGGAGTCTGACTTCCGTCGTTGATACAGAATGTGGGTTGGGTGAGGGGACCTCGCCCCTACCAAAATGAAAGGGTTTCAGATGAAGATAACGACGACATTACTGATACTTTTGGTTCTATTTCTACCGAACACTTACCCCCAAGATTACACGCAGCTGAACCTTCCCGAAGGTGCGATTGCCCGCCTTGGTAAAGGCACTATCAATGCGGTCCAGTATTCTCCCGACGGCGCCTACTTGGCAGTTGCGACTTCTATCGGTATCTGGCTCTACGATACAGCGACCTATCAGGTTGAAAACTCTCGGAACGGAGAAGCTGACCTGTTTATCGGGCATACCGGCTCGGTCTTGAGCATAGCTTTCAGCCCGAACGGGAAACTCCTCGCCAGTGGTAGTCGTGACAATACCGTAAGACTGTGGAATATGGAGACCGATGAAATCACGAAACTCTATGGGCATAGGGGTTGGATCTATAGTGTGGCATTCAGTCCAGATGGCAGAACGCTTGCCGTTGGAAGTTGGGACAAAACTGTGGTGCTGTGGAAGGAAGTGACGCGGGGCAATACCATGCAATGGGAACACAAGCAGACGCTCTATGGACATACAGGTCCCGTCTATAGCGTGGCATTCAGTCCGGATGGCAGTGTACTCGCCAGCGGGAGCGAGGATAAGACGGTCCGATTGTGGGAGACTGTGACGTGGCACCAGAAGCGGCTGCTCGCCGGATATACGAGTGGGGTCTATAATGTGGCGTTCAGACCCGATGGGGGTGTGCTAATCACTGGGAGTCCGGTAAACACAGCATGGGTGTGGGATGCCGAGACGTGGGAACCTAGGTTGGAATTCGCAGCGGACATGAACTGGATCGACAGCATAGCGTTCAGCCCCGACGGCACCACGGTTGCGAGCACGAGGTCGGAAAGAGATGAACCTCATGCGGTGTATCTGTGGGATGGTGAAACCGGTGCACTCAAGGAGGTGCTCACTTGGCATACGAAACAGATTACAAGCCTATCGTTCAGCCCGGACGGGAAGACGCTCGCCAGTGGGAGTGATGACACGACGGTGCGGTTATGGGATACCGAGACACGGGAACCGAAGGGGACACTCACCGGATTTACGGGTGAGATCAAGAATGTCGTATTCAGTCCGGACGGGGCGACGTTTGCCGATGAACGGCGGGGTGGGACAGTGCGGTTGTGGGATACCGCAACGTGGAAACATAAACAGACACTCGGTGGTTACACAGATAAGATCTACGGTATGGCGTTCAGTCCAGATGGCACGTCCTTTGCCGGTGGTGGCGGGTTGCAGCAGGATACCGTCACAATGTGGGATACGGCGACGTGGGAAGTTAAGGGGGTGTTCCGTGGGGACAAAAATGGGGTCTTAAACATATCTTTTAGGCCGGATGGTGGCACCCTTGCCATTGCAGGTACAGACGAGACGGTGCGATTGTGGGATGCTGTGACAGGCGAACCGAAGGGGACACTCACCGGGCATAAGGGTTTGGTCTCAAGCATGATGTTCAGTTCAGATGGCGCCACGCTTTGTACTGGGGGTGCGGACAATACCGCGCGACTGTGGGATACGACGACATGGCAACTCAAGCGGACGCTGACTGTGCGCTTAGGTTGGGGCAATAGCGTCGCGTTCAGTTCAGACGGCACCACGATTGCTGAGGGGAGTTATAGTTCGAGGGTACGCTTGTGGGATGCAGCGACGGGTGAACCCAAGCTGCTGCTCCTCGGACATAAAGCGAGGGTCAAGAGTGTTGCGTTCAGTCCCGATGACAGTGTGCTTGCTACCGGGAGTTTGGACGCGACGGTGCGGCTGTGGGATACGGCGACGGGTGCGCATAAACGGACACTCACCGGGCATACAGAGGAGATTTTAGGTGTGGCATTCAGCCCAGATGGAAGGTTACTTGCCAGTGGAAGTGAAGACGGGACGGTACTCCTCTGGAAAACAGCTGACTAACCGCTCAACTTCTACTGTAATCCTAATGATGGTTAAAGCGATTCAGCTCTCACATCCAAGCACGACAAGACGACCGGCCAAACATTCGTGGCGCACTGCCAGCGAAGCAGAAACCCAAATCTCCGAGACACACCTACCTCCCAAGACACGCGTACTACACCCTCCGCACCCCAAAAATACAAAAAGCCGCCGTCAGGGGACTGATCGACGAGATCGTTGCCCACCCAACAGCGGCTTTATATATGCAGTGTGATTTCTTCAAACCAATGGAATAGCGCTACGGGGAATCGAACCCCGGTTTGATGGCTGAGAACCACCCGTCCTAACCCCTAGACGATAGCGCCATTAGGTGGCTGCCGGGGAAGGACTCGAACCCTCGTAACATGGGCCAGAACCATGCGTCCTACCATTAGACGACCCGGCAAAACCAGTGAATAAATTATAACAAGATCTAGTCCGTCTGTCAAGAGTTTTATCTGGAAATTTTGTTTGACCGATAGTGTCGGCTATGCTATCATGCTCACCATATCAAGGAGGAACACGCTACATGGCTGACAAAAAGAAAGTCCTTGTTACAGGGGCGTCAGGATACATCGCCAGCAGAACGCTGCCTACTTTTCGTGAACGATATGAATTGGTGCTGCTCGATGTCAAGACAACCGATCGGAATGGCGAGGCGGTCGACGGGATTCAGATAGCTGACTTGACCGATCCGGACCGAGACAAGTACCGTGGCTATTTCAAGGGTGTTGACGCTGTCGTTCATTGTGCTTTTAAGGGTGGTAGTTTTGAGAACGAGTTGGAAAACGTCCAGATGGCGTATAATCTCTATCAGATCTGTCTCGAAGAAGAGGTGCGTCGAGTGGTCGTATGTAGTTCCAATCATGCCGCAGACTACTATGAAAACCTGATCTGGGGAGATAAATGGGATGTGGTAACCCCCGACATGCGCCCGTTATCTGACAATTTCTACGGCTGGGCGAAAGAGACCTATGAACATCTCGGTTTTGTATTTGCAACGGGGCACGTCGATGAGAAGAAGTTGGAAAACGTACAGGTGCGAATTGGTGCACCGCGTGAAACAATTCTGGATGCCGCAGATCCAAAGGACTTGAAGCACATCCATCGGGAACTTGGTGCCTATTTGAGTGCACGAGATCAGACACAACTCTTCATCAAAAGCATTGAGACGCCGAACATCGAAGATGAGAATGGAGTTCCGTTTCAGATCTTCTATGGAATCAGTGACAATTCACACAGCTTCTGGAGCATTGTGAATGCACGCAAAGTGATTGACTACCAACCTGAAGACAATAGCGCGCTTAGATTTGCTGAACGGCTTGCTGAGTTAACGAAGGCTGCGAGAGATGACGGATAAAGACGGAGACAAAGTTGATACTCAGTTATTGAGAAGATGGGGGATGAAGTTGCCAAGACACACAATCTGTTTTTCCTGCTTAGTACTTATTGGACTGTGGTTCGCTGCGCCGATGTTGCGGGAAGCAAATAGCCTACAGCAGTCCGCGCAATCAGTCGAACCAACCCTCACACGTGTCGATCCAAACCACGACATGGTGGCTGGTGGGGCAACCGTTACGATAATTGGAGAAAATTTTCAGGACGGAGCAACCGTCACAATTGGTGGCAATGCGGCATCTAAGGTGATTTTCGTATCACCAACCGAGTTGATAGCTGAAGTACCCGCGGGGGTTGCAGGCAGCACCGATGTGGTTGTGACCAATCCTGATGGCAAATCGGCAACACTTGGGGGTGGCTTCACATATATTGAACCACCGCCGCCAACCCTCACCCGTGTTGATCCAGACAACGACATGGTGGTCGGTGGGGCAACCGTTACGATAATTGGCAAAGATTTTCAGGACGGGGCAACCATTACAATTGGCAGTAATACGGCATCTAACGTGGTTTTCGTTTCACCAACCGAGTTGACAGTTGGAGTGCCCGCGGGGGTTGCAGGCAGCGCCGATGTGGTTGTGACCAACCCTGACGGCAAATCGGATACACTCACAGATGGCTTCACCTATATTGAGCCGCCACCAACCCTCACCCGTGTTGATCCAGACAACGACATGGTGGTCGGTGGGGCAACCGTTACGATAATTGGCAAAGATTTTCAGGACGGAGCAACCGTTACAATTGGCGGTAATTTAGCATTAAATGTAATTTTTGTGTCGCCAACTGAGTTGACAGTTGAAGTGCCAGCGGGGGTTGCGGGAGGCGTTGACGTGGTTGTAACCAACCCTGATGGCAAATCTGACACACTTGGGGGTGGCTTCACCTATATTGAGCCGCCACCAACCCTCACGCGCGTCGATCCAGACAACGCTGATGTAACCGGCGGGATAACCGTTAAGATCATCGGCGAGAATTTTCAGGATGGAGCGACTGTTACAATTGGCGGTAATTTAGCATTAAATATAATTTTTGTGTCGCCAACTGAGTTGACAGTTGAAGTGCCCGCGGGAGTTGCAGGAAGTGTCGATGTGATAGTAACCAACCCTGACGGTGAATCAGACACTCTTGCGGACGGCTTCACATATATCGAGGCACCCCAGTTTCCTCCCTATGATGTCAACCAAGATGGCGAGGTCAATATCTTCGATCTGGTTGCTGTTGCCAGCCAGTTCAATACAGTTGGCGAGGACCTGCCGGAGGATGTCAATGGAGATGGCACGGTCAACATTTTTGATCTGGTCGATATTGCCAATCACTTTGGCGAAGGGGGCACACAGGGCGCACCATCACTGGTTTCTCTCCCCATATCTGCCGTGCTTGCCAAAGCGGAGACACCGCATCGGTTTGCACTGGATCAGGAAGCCAATCGCCGTGTGAGTGCTGCGCTAACCGAAATAGAGGGCGAAGCCGACACAAATCCCGATCTGCGTTTCGTTGCTAATCTGCTGCGTCGGTGGTTAACTGATAACAGAACGGTTCCGAAAGAAACAAAGTTATATCCCAATTTCCCGAATCCGTTCAATCCAGAGACGTGGATACCTTACCAACTCGCCGAAGCAGCAGAAGTTCATATCTCGATCTATGACGTAAAAGGACAACCCGTCAGGGGACTACCGATTGGATTTAGGGAAGCGGGTAGTTACACCAGCCAATCGGAAGCTGTGTATTGGAACGGACGAAATGATATTGGTCAGCTTGTGACAAGCGGTATCTATTTCTACACCCTCAGCGCAGGCGATTTCTCAGAGACGCGAAAGATGCTGATATTGAAATAAGTGTGTTTGATGCGTGAAACGTAAGTTAGGGTATTGGTACGGTGGCTCATTGAGCTGATGGAACGGTTCTGCGAGCCATCAGCTGAAAGGGAGGAATATGTTAGACCCTACAAGGGAAGTAAGGCAATTAAAGGCGGGGATGTTCAAGGTCTGGACTGTTTGGATCGCGATGTTCTTGACCCTCGTTTTGTCGTTGATTTTTGTATTCCTACTTGGTAGAAATGTTGAGCAGCTATACCATTTACCAACTGTCAGACGGATAACACTAATCCTATACGGTGTGGCGGTCGTTGGACTGATCTTGGCTTATTTCATACGGAAATATATGCTACACAGGGCGTCTTCCAAGCCGCTCCCCGAAGAGACTGCAAACACATCGGGTCAAATCTCGCTATACATCGCCAGATATAAACCTGCGGTGGTTGTTTCTCTTGCTATCGCGGAAAGCATTGCGGCTTTCGGATTAACAATCTTTTTCATGGAAGGTAATTTGACGGTATTCTTGCTGTTCCTTGCGATTGCGCTTGTGGGTCTCTTTCTATACCGCCCCAAATTTGAGGAAGTGGAAAAGTTGGTTGTTTCCATCAAGCAGAAATCTGATACCTAAACCACCAAATGTAAGAAGAAAAGTTTGGGGCACCGCACCCGTCCCCTATTCCTCACCTAACACCCATCGGAGGGTTTCCGTATCTAAGTTTGCACCGCTCATAACCATCGCCACGTTCTGATCTGCAAGTTCTGCCTTCAACTTGCGAGCAGCGGCAATCGGTGCCGCAGCAGCGCCTTCTATGAGATTGTGTGTATACCGTAACGCCATCCGAATTGCCTCTCGAATCTCCTCCTCGCTTACCAGTACAATTTTGCTAATCCCATCTTTGAGAATTGAAAACGGCAGGTCAAATGTCACACGGGTTGCCAAACCGTCGGCGACTGTATCTGCTGAGTCTGTCTCAACCTTCGTTCCTGTCCTCCATGAGCGATACACCGATGGCGCGTTCTCCGCTTGCACACCGATAACTTTTACATGTGGATTAATCGCTCGTGCCACCGTGATTACACCACACGCACCGCTCCCTGCCCCGATTGCCACGATAATCGTATCTACCTCCGGTAGGTCTTCAAAAATCTCAAGGGAATAGGTTCCGACGCCGTGGAATAGCGGCGGTTCGTCGGCGGGATGCACATAGCGGAGACCGCGCTCGGTTTGCAGCTTTTCACATAACTCGCGCGATTCATCAAAATCAACGCCGTGCTCGATTAGTTCTGCACCGAAAGCGCGCATGGCACTGTTCTTCTCCGGATTATTGCCGTGTGGGACAACAATCGTGGCATGAACACCGAACTGGTTTGCCGCATACGCAATCGATCCACCATGATTGCCCCGCGTCGCGGTTATCACACCCCGCTCCCGCTGATCTGCCGGAAGTTGACTCATAAAATTCAAGCCACCCCGAACCTTAAAACTCCCTGTCGGTTGATGATTTTCGTGTTTAATGTAAGCCTGAAATCCAAACAGTTCTGACAGTTCTGGGTAATGAATTAACGGCGTCGGTTTCAGATACCGATAAACAATGCGGCGTGCCGCCAAAACACCTTGAAACGTAACAGGATTCAAATACTTTCTCCTCTGAAATCAGCGTGGATGATCTAATGCAGGCACTTAAATATTTTGGGCTGGCTTTCTATAAGTCGATTTTGGTAGATCTGTCGAACGTCAAAAGGGGTTTTAGAGATCTATCTGTGTTGAATTGCCAATGTTCAACCGCTGGAAACTTCCATGCACCCGTGCGTCCGAACCGATGAGCGATCTGCTGATCAACGCGTTTTGTATCTCCGTATTCGGGTGGATAATCGCATCCCTGACAATGGCATTGACGATCCGTGCCCCGCTGCCAATCGAGGCAAACGGACCAATAATAGCCTCTTCAACAACTGCGCCCTCTCCGATAAAGACAGGCGGGATAATCAGGCTATTAGCAAAGCTATAAATTTGTGTTGCCTGTTTCTGTAAAATTGAACGATTGGCGTCCAACAGTTGGTCTGGCGTTCCGCAATGCAATGAATTGACAAACTCAACCTTCATCTGCTCGCCATATTCTAACATCAACTGCAACCCATCTGTCAACTGATATTCGTTCTGGGTATGGATATCTTTTTCGATAATTTCATCCAGACAGTTAAACAACAGTTGGCTATTCTGGATGTAATACACGCCTTCAATCACAAGGTTTGTCGGCGGATTTTCGGGTTTCTCGATGAGGTGTGTAATAAACTCCCCATCTGTCTCGACAATACCACACGCCTGTGGGTTTTCGACCGATTTCACTCCGATAACCGTGTGGGAATTCTGGACAATCTTCTGATAACCGGGTTCAAAGATTTTATCGCCTAACAGAATAAGTACGGGTTCTCCATTATCGCGTGCTTTAGCCAATGAAATGGCGTGTCCAAGCCCCTTCTGTTCGTTTTGCCAGAGAAACGTTGTCGGCAGATCATAGTACCTTTCGACATACTCGAGAATCTGTTCTCCCTTGTCTCCAACGATAATGATTACTTCGGAAAGATCAGGAAGTTGGAGGAGCGGTTCGAGGATGTAGTCAAGGACGGGACGCCCCGCAACCTGTAGAAGCGCTTTAGGAGTAGCGAAAGTGTGGGGTCTGAGTCGTGGGCCGCTCCCTGCGATAGGGATAATGACTTTCAATGGGATTCCTTCCTTCGGTCACATGGCTGCCTTTCTTTTCAAAGCGGAACACCAGTCGCGAGAGTCCCAAATGAGACAGAGTGGCTGTAACTGCCTGTTGTCTTTCCGTCGGAACATAACACAGAAAATAACCACCGCCACCCGCTCCCAGAAGCTTGCCTCCCAGCGCACCCGCAGCGATAGCACGTTCATAGATGGCGTCCAGTTTGGGCTTGAGATACTATCGCAGAGGGAGCGTTTCAGTTGCCAAGCGCAATCTAACAAATGACCGATCTGGTAGGAGCTATTTTCGTGGCGATCCTTTACGAGGATATTGCAAAGCTGCGGCACGAGCTTCTTGAGCTTTAGAAGGGTTTGAGGACTCGCAGAGCGTTTCTGCTCGTGTAGGATAGCCTCAGCGCTCCGTTGAATCCCCGTGTAGAATAACATAAAATTCCGTTCTATAGTAAACCCAAGAAATAAAGGGACAATTTTTCGAATAATGCTATACTATTGCATGCAATTATGGCATATTCATCAGATTTACGCAAACGCGTCCTTGAGTTTATAGAAAATGGTGGCAGTAAATCAGAAGCGTCTAAACGGTTTAATGTTGGTCGGACTGCGATTTACCGATGGCTTAGACGATGCAACAGAAATGAACGAAGATACTTTCTTGCTGTTGGAAGATGTGTTGGGCCATTATGAAGGACAGCATCTCTGTCACGCGTTGGAACGGGCATGTGGAAATCGGGCAGAAGCGGCACGTCTGCTGCATATATCCCGCCGAACATTTTACCGAAAATTAGCCAAGTACAATTTATAAACGAGGGTTGTGTCAGAAATAGCACTTCGAGTGTCAAGAGTGCTACAATTTGCGCCATTTACGACACAACCCTATCCTGAATACGGTGCTCGTAATCTCCCTTAACAAAAAAAATAAAGGAGGTGTGAGGGTCGCCTAAATTCAGGTTCCGTAAGGACTTTAGGCGTTAGATCGCGACGTAGCGATGGAAGAGATAGGGTATAAGAGGAAAAGTGGCACACAAATTGCTCATGTATGTTCAGTCGTAAATGATTTTAGGTGTGTTTGCTTCAGTCAAATAACGGGAATTTCGGAGGATTAGTTGGTATGCGTGTTCTAAAATAGATAAGACATCTTC